>JAEXXM010000076.1 GCA_023405815.1 Pseudomonadota bacterium
GCGGTGGATTCCGCGGCGACCGCGAAGGTGGCTCGACGTTCCGCGCCCGTCCGCCACGTGACGGCGACCGTCCCCCGCGTCCGCCGCGTGAGACGACTGGCTCGGGCTCGGAGGAATAAACAATGGCAGAGATCGCAAGCTCCGGCGGCGCGCGCCGTCCGTTCCATCGTCGCCGCAAGACCTGCCCGTTCTCGGGTCAGCACGCGCCGAAGATCGACTACAAGGACGTGCGCCTGCTCGGCCGCTACGTCTCCGAGCGCGGCAAGATCGTGCCGTCGCGCATCACGGCGGTTTCGGCGAAGAAGCAGCGCGAGCTGGCACGTGCCATCAAGCGCGCGCGCTTCCTCGGCCTGCTGCCGTACGTGCTGAAGTGAGAATTGCGGCGCTGGGCTGATGGGCCCGGCGCCGAACGCCAAGTAAGTGCGTGGCCAATGGTGGCCGGCACGAGGTTGGGACGAGGCGGGCGACCGCTCTCGTCTCTAACCGCGATAGTCGCGGGACAGCTGCCTTTATGTCGTATCGACTGCTCATCGCATTGGGTGCCGGCCTCGTGGCCGCGGTCGTGTTCGCCTCGGCGACCACCGGCCCCATCCTCGTGCGCATGGTCCTCTTCCTGCTGACGCCGCTGGCGCTGTTCCTTGCCGGGCTCGGGCTCGGGCCGCTCGCTGCCGTCGTCGCGGGCATTGCCGGAACATCTCTGGTGCTGCTTGCCGGCACGGCGCTCGGCGCGCTGGTGTTCGCGGCCAGCCAGGCCGTCCCCGTCATCATCCTCACGTACCTCGCCTCGCTCAATCGGCAGGTCCCCGACGGCACCACGGAGTGGTATCCTGTCGGCCGGCTGGTGATCGCAGCGGCGCTCATTGCCGGGACGTTCGCGGCCCTGACGCTGGTGCTGCTCGGCGGCGACATCGAAGCCTTGCGCACAGCGTTGCGCGAGATGCTGCAGGCCTTCGTCAACACCGAGCTGCCGAAGATGCCGGATGCGCCGACGCTCGGGCCGGCCGAGATAGAGGAAGCCACTGGTATCGCGCTCGCATTGCTTCCGGCCGCATCGGCGATCTCGGCCATGAGCAGCCTTCTGTTCAACCTCTGGCTCGCCGGGCGCATCACGCTGGCGTCGGGACGGCTGCAGCGGCCGTGGCCCGATATCCCGGCCATGGTCTATCCGCCGGCGACGCCGCTGCTGCTGGCAGTTTCGACCGGCGCCGGATTCCTCGCCGGGCTACCGGGCATGTTTGCGGCGGGGTTCGCGGGGCCCTTGTTCTTCGCCTACGTGCTGCTCGGGCTCGCGGTCGTCCACTACATCACGCGCGGGCGCCCGTGGCGCGTGTTCGCGCTGTGGGCTCTCTACGCCTCGCTCTTCGTCATGAACACCATCGCCTCGCTCGGCATCGCGCTGCTCGGGCTCGCGGAAGCGATCTGGCCGATGCGCAAGCCTCCTCCGCCCGACGACACGCATTCGCCGTGACGCCGAACCGACCCACCCCCATGCATCGAACGCACAGCTAGCAAGTTAGAAAGAAGGAGATTTCGAAATGCAGGTCATTCTGCTTCAGCGCATCGGCCGCCTCGGCCAGATGGGCGACGTCGTCAACGTCAAGGACGGCTACGCCCGCAACTTCCTCCTGCCGCAGAAGAAGGCGCTGCGCGCCACGGCGGAGAACCGCGCCCACTTCGAATCACAGCGCGCGCAACTCGAGGCCAACAACCTCGAGCTGAAGAAGGAAGCCGAGGCGGTTTCCGAGAAGCTCGACAACAAGATCTTCGTCGCCATCCGCTCGGCCGGCGACACGGGCCAGCTCTACGGCTCGGTCGCAACGCGCGACATCGCCGAGGCGGTCACCGCCGGCGGCTTCACCATCGACCGCCGCCAGGTGATCCTCGAGCGTCCGATCAAGACGCTCGGCCTGCACCCGGTGCGCGTCGCGCTGCATCCGGAAGTGATCGTCACCGTGACGCTGAACGTTGCTCGCTCTGAGGACGAGGCCGAGCGCCAGGCCCGTGGCGAGGACGTGACCGTGGTCAAGGAAGAGAAGATCGAACTCGAGACGTTCGATCCGGACGCGGTGTTCGAGGAAGGCGCTGCGCCTGCCGAAGGCGAGGAGCCGAAGAGCGAATAAGCGCGAAACGATTCGCGCCTTGGCAAACAAAATCCCGTCCCCGTGTGCATAACGGGGACGGGGTCTGAGCAGCGCTCGACGGCGGACCGGTTGAATCGGATACCGTCGGGTCATGGCAAACAACGCTCTCCAAGTCTCCGACCGGCTCGCGGCTCTCAGCAACGCCGGCGAAACAATCCCCTTCCGTCAGGCCCCGCATAACCTGGAGGCGGAGCAGGCGCTGCTCGGCGCCATCCTCGTCAACAACGAGTCGATGGACCGCGTCTCGTCGTTCCTCGATCCGCAGCACTTTTACGATCCGCTGCACCAGCAGATCTACGAGGTGGCCGGCAAGCTGATCCACGCGGGCAAGCAGGCGACGCCGATCACGCTTCGAACGTTCTTCGAGACGGCCGAGCCGATCTCGCCGACGTTGACGGTGCCGCAGTACCTCGGCACGCTCGCGGCCAACGCGACGACGATCATCAACGCCGAGGACTACGGGCGCACGATCTACGACCTGGCGACGCGCCGGGCGCTGATCATCATCGGCGAGGACCTCGTCAACAACGCCTACGACAGCCCCGTCGATTTGACGCCGCGGGCGCAGATCGAGGAGGCGGAAGGGCGCCTCTACAGCCTCGCGGAGCAGCGCAAGTACGGTTCGGGGTTCCTCGGCTTCAGCGATGCGCTCAACACCGCCATTGAAATGGCAGGCGCAGCATACAAGCGAGCCGGCCACCTCTCCGGTCTTTCCACGGGGCTCGTAGACCTTGATAACAAACTGGGAGGTCTGCAGTCGTCGGATCTGATCATCCTTGCGGGACGTCCGTCGATGGGCAAGACGGCACTCGCCACCAACATCGCCTACAACATCGCCAAGGCGTACAAGGCTGAGCAGCAGTCGGACGGATCGGTCAAGGCCGTCGACGGTGCGGTGGTCGGATTCTTCTCGCTGGAAATGTCCGCGGAGCAGCTCGCAACGCGTATTCTGTCGGAGCAGTCCCAGATCGGCTCGGAGAAGATCCGCCGCGGCATGATCGACGAAAAGGAATTTCGTACACTGGTCGAAGTCTCGCAGGAGATGTCACGCATCCCGCTCTACATCGATCAGACGGGCGGCATCTCCATCGCTCAGCTGGCCGCTCGCGCACGCAAGCTGAAGCGGCAGAAGGGCCTCGGGCTTCTCATCGTCGACTACCTCCAGCTCCTCACCGGCTCCTCCAAGCGCAGCGACAACCGCGTGCAGGAGATCACCGAGATCACCACCGGCCTCAAAGCGCTGGCGAAAGAGTTGCAGGTTCCGATCATCGCCCTGTCGCAGCTCTCACGTCAGGTCGAGCAGCGCGAGGACAAGCGCCCACAGCTCTCCGACCTCAGAGAGTCGGGCTCGATCGAGCAGGACGCCGACGTCGTCATGTTCGTGTTCCGCGAGGAGTACTATGTCGAGCGCCTGAAGCCGTCCGAAGGCACGGCCGAGTTCGGCGAGTGGATGACGAAGATGCAGCAGGTCTCGGGCAAGGCCGAGGTCATCATCGGCAAGCAGCGTCACGGCCCGGTCGGCACGGTCGAGCTTGCGTTCGAAAGCCACCTCACCCGCTTCGGCAACCTCGCCCGCGACTATCAGGTCACCCCATACGGCGGGCACTGACCCGCAACGATTGTCATCCCGGGCGAAGCGAGCAAGGCGAGCGTGGCCCGAGCGGAGCTGCCTTCGGCGATTCCGTCCCGGCTCTGCGGTCGCTCCGCTCCCTTGGCCGGGATGACAGAATGTGGCGCCGGGATGCCTCGTTTGCGGCTCGATTCGGGGCTACATAAATAGGGCAAACCGCCTGGTGGAACCCTTGTCGGACCGAACCGCACGCACATTTCCAATCGTCGATAACCCCGCGGGCGAAGCTCCGCGTCGCGTGGTCGGGTGGGCATCGGGCGCGAATATCCCGGCGGGGGCCACGGGAGTCGTCGTCGTGGACCTCGGCCAGATCCGCGCCAACTGGCGCGCGCTCGCCAAGCGGGTCGCGCCCGCAGGATGCGCGGCCGTCGTCAAGGCGGACGCCTACGGTCTCGGTGCCGCGCGCGTCATTCCAGCGCTCTACCAGGCCGGGTGCCGCAACTTTTTCGTCGCGACGGCGAGCGAGGCCAAAGCGGCTCTCGGCGTGGCGCCAGGCGCGACCGTCTACGTGCTCGATGGTGCACTGGCTGGCTCTGAAGCGGAGCTCGCAGCGCTCGGCGCGCGTCCGGTGATGACGAGCATCGCGGAGGCACAGGCGTGGGCCGCGCTTGGCAACAGTGATACGTCTGCGCCGGCCGCTGCTTTGCACGTCGATACCGGACTCAACCGCCTCGGTATGAGCGAGGCGGAGCTTGATGCGCTGGTTGCCGACGATGCGTTGCTGTCGCGGCTCGACATCGCGCTGGTGATGAGCCACCTCGCGTGCGCCGACGATGCGCAGCATCCGATGAACCGCGAGCAGCTCGAAACCTTCAAGCGGCTGCGCGCCAAGCTGCCGAAGGCGCGCGCGAGCCTAGCCGCCTCCGACGGATTGATGCTCGGCAAGCCGTATCACTTCGATCTCGTGCGGCCCGGCTATGCGATCTACGGCGGCCAGGCGACGGCCCAGCGCGTCGCGCCGGTGCAGCCGGTGGTGCGCGTCTCGGCGCGCATCCTGCAGGTGCAGGACATTCCGGCCGGTGCACGCATTGGCTATTCCGCAACCTACAAGGCTTCGTCGCCGCGTCGCATCGCGACGATCGCGGCGGGCTATGCCGACGGCGTGTTCCGGCATGCGAGCGCGTCGAACGGCGAAGTGGGCGGTGTCGTCTCCATCCGCGGGACGCTGGCGCCCATCGTCGGCCGAGTGTCGATGGACCTCATCACGGTCGACGTCACCGACATCGGCGAGCCGGTGCCACAGCGCGGCGAGTTCGTCGATCTCATCGGCCCCGACCTGCCGCTGGAAGCGGTCGGCCTCGGGGCGCGCACGATCGGCTATGAGGTGCTGACGCGGCTCGGTACGCGCTTTTATCGCCATTATGTCGATCGCGGCGACTGACGCGATGGCGAAACCCAGCAAAACGGTTTTCGTCTGCCAGAACTGCGGGTCCACATCGCCGCGGTGGCAGGGCAAATGCCCCTCGTGCGGCGAGTGGAATACGCTCACCGAGGAGACAGCGGTCGCCGCACCACCGGGAACCGGCCTGTCGCGGAAGTCCAGTGGACGCGTCATCGTTCTGGAAGGTCTCAAGGGCTCGACGCAGGAGGCGCCGCGCTTCTCGACCGGCATCGGCGAACTCGATCGCGTCACCGGCGGCGGAATCGTACCCGGCTCGGCGCTGCTGATCGGTGGCGAGCCGGGCATCGGGAAGTCGACGCTGCTGCTGCAGCTCGCGGCCTCGCTCGCCCGTGCGGGGCGACGCGCAGTGTACTTCTCCGGCGAGGAAGCCGCGGCGCAGGTCCGGCTACGCGCCGCAAGGCTCGGCCTCGCCGACGCGCCCGTCGCGCTGGCGTGCGAGACTTCCCTCGCGCACATTCTCGCAACATTGGAGGTCGGACCGCCGCCCGACCTCGTCGTCGTCGATTCCATTCAGACGCTGTGGGCGGAGGCGATCGAGGCGGCGCCGGGAACCGTCAGCCAGGTGCGTGCCGCGGCGCAGGCCCTGATCCGGCATGCCAAGCACGCCGGCAGCGCCCTGCTCCTCGTCGGCCATGTCACCAAGGACGGACAGATCGCCGGCCCGAAGGTGATCGAGCACATGGTCGACACCGTGTTGTATTTCGAAGGCGACCGCGGACACACGTACCGAATCTTGCGCGCCGTGAAGAACCGGTTCGGCGCCACCGACGAGATCGGCGTGTTCGAGATGGTGACCGAGGGCCTGCGGGAGGTGTCGAACCCGTCGGAGCTGTTTCTCGGCGACCGTGATGCGTCGAGCCCAGGCGCGGCCGTGTTTGCCGGCATCGAGGGCACGCGCCCGCTGCTGGTCGAAATCCAGGCGCTCGTCGCGCCCTCCTCGCTAGGCACCCCGCGCAGGGCCGTCGTCGGCTGGGACAGCAGTCGGCTGTCGATGCTGCTCGCGGTGTTGGAGGCGCGCGCCGGGTTTTCGTTCGCGGGGCAGGACGTGTACCTCAACGTCGCCGGGGGCCTCAGGATCAACGAGCCGGCCGCCGACCTCGCCGCCGCGGCGGCGCTCGTCTCTTCGCTGTCCGGTGTTGCCATTCCGCGACATCGCGTCCATTTCGGCGAGGTGTCGCTCTCGGGCGCCATCAACGCCACGCCGCTGATGGGACCGCGCCTTAAGGAGGCGCAAAAGCTCGGCTTTCGCGACGCGATCGTGCCCGCGCAGGGGGAGCTCGATACCGGCGGCCTGAAGCTCAAGCCCACGCGACTTATGCATTTGAGGGAGCTTGCCGATGGCCTGCCGTCATGCGACTGACAGGCAGCCGCCTTCAGGGCAATCGGGGGCCTGCCCGCAACTACCGCCCAACGGAGCTCAATAGACCATGCTGGGGCCGATCACCTATCTCGACGCCGCGCTGCTCGCGGTGTGCTTCATCTCCGGCCTGCTGGCGATGTATCGCGGCTTCGCACGCGAGATGCTCTCGATCATCTCGTGGGCCGTGGCGGCCGCAGCGGTGCTCTACTTCGTGATCTTCCATAAGCCCTTCGCGCAGGACATGGCGCAGCAGATGGGCACGCAGGTGGCGGTGGCTCAGATCGTGGTCGGCGCTGTCATATTCCTCATCGTGCTCATAATCGTGCACCTCATCACCGCGCGCCTGTCGGATGCCATTCTCGACAGCCGCATCGGCATGGTGGACCGGGTGCTCGGGTTCCTGTTCGGGGTGGCACGCGGATTCATTCTCGTCGTCATTCCATACATGTTCTACGAGGCGTTCTTCCCCGACCCGAACACGCAAGTGCCCTGGGTCAAGGAGTCGAAGACGCTGCCCTACATCAAGGGCGCGGGGGATTCGATCCGCTACCTGCTCGAGGCCAACCTGCCGTCCTCGCTCACGGCACCCCCAGGCGAGCAACCGCAGGACGAGCAGCCGGCCGCCCAGCCGCAACAACAGGGCGCACTGGAAAAGCCCAACGGCGACGAATTGGCGCTTGAAGCGCGGATGAGATATCATATTTCTGTCACGTGGCAGGTGAGCGCGAGCTGATCCAGCGGCACCGCCATCGTTAACGCGCGTTCATCATATCGGGCAGCAGCACGGCACCAGCGGGAGGTGACGATGACTCAAGAGCTCGAAGAGGCCGGGATGCTTCATGATGCGAAGCTCCGTGGCCCCGGCTATCTACGCTACGGCGACGACAGACTCCGCGAGGAATGCGGGGTCTTCGGTGTTTTTGGGCACTCCGATGCCGCGGCCATCACCACGCTCGGACTGCACGCTCTGCAGCATCGCGGACAGGAGGCGTGCGGAATCGTCTCCTACGACGGCCAGCAGTTCCACTCCGAGCGCCGCATGGGCCTCGTCGGCGACAACTTCTCCCGCGCCTCGGTGATCGAGCGCCTCAAGGGCCACATGGCGATCGGCCATAACCGCTACTCGACCTGCGGCGATGCCGTGCTCCGCAACGTGCAGCCGCTGTTCGCGGACATCGATACCGGCGGCTTCGCCGTCGCCCACAATGGCAACCTCACCAACGCCCTCACTCTGCGCCAGGAGCTGATCTCCACCGGCGCCATCTGCCAGTCGACCTCGGACACCGAGGTCATCCTGCACCTCCTCTCCCGCTCCACGAAACGACGCATCGTCGAACGCTTCGTCGAGGCCATACGCCAGATCGAGGGCGCCTATGCGCTCGTCGGGCTCACCAACGATATGATGATCGGCGCGCGCGATCCGATCGGCATCCGCCCGCTGGTGATCGGCAAGCTTGGCGGCGCCTATGTCCTTGCCTCCGAGACGTGCGCGCTCGACATGGTCGGCGCGGAGTTCCTGCGTGAGGTGGAGAACGGCGAGGTCGTCGTCATCACCGAGGAC
>JAEXXM010000021.1 GCA_023405815.1 Pseudomonadota bacterium
CGGCGGCGATCGCCGGCACGAAGACGGCCAGTCCGAACACGGCGATCGCCGCCAGGATGCACGATGCCGCCTGCGTCAGGGTGATCTCGCCCGCCGGCCGGATCAACGTGCCGAACAGCGTGGCACCGATGCCGATCACGATCGCCAGCACCATGAGCTTGATGCCGGAGGAGATGACATTGCCGAGTACGCGCTCGGCGAGGAACGCGGTCTGGCCGAACAAGGCGAACGGGACCAGCACGAAGCCTGCCAGCACCGTCAGCTTGAACTCGATGATGGCGATGAACAGCTGGACGGAGAGGACGAAGAAGGCGAGGAGCACGATCGCCCACGCGAGCATCAGCACGGCGATGGTGGCAAAGTTGGAGAAGAAGGTCGTGAAGCCCATCAGCTCGCCGGCCTTCTCCAAGAGCGGCTTGGAGGCCGTATAGCCGGTCGAGGCGACGAACCCCGGCCGCATCAGGTCGGCGGCGGTGAGCGACGTGCCCGACGCCTTCAATCCCAGTCCCGCAAACGACTGGAAGACGATGTCGGCGAGCTCCTTGAAGTTGGAGAGCAGAAGCGCAAAGAAGCCGACGTACAGCACCTTCTTGATCAGCTGGGCTGGAACGTTGTCCTCGCCCATCAGCGCCCAGAACAAGCCGGCGAGCGTGACGTCAATCGCCACGAGCACGCTCGTCAGGAAGGCGACGTCTCCGGCGAGGAGACCGAACCCGCTGTCGATGTAGCGGGAGAAGGTCTCGGTGAAGCGGTCGATGATCGCGAGATCGTCCATGGGGTCCTCTGGGGCCGGGCAGAGCTCCGCCGTCGGCGGAAAGTCTCCGCCGCCCGTCGTGTTCGTTGTGGGGCGTCAGAAAGCGGCTAGGGCGGTCGCAGGCGACAGCGGTATGGGGCGCGTGCGCACATCTCCATGTCCTATCGGCCGTAGGCGGATCCCGTGCCGACAAAGGCTTCGAAACGCTGGCGGGCTTCCGCCTCGGTGGCGAGATCGCGGGCGCGTGTCAGCGTCTCGGCACGCGCTTGCGCAGCGAGGAGCCCCTGCAGCGCCAGCGACTGCTTGACGCTAAGCCCTGTGAGCTCGTTTCCGGCTTGGGTGGCTTCAAGGGCACCGACGGCGTTGCGCGAGCTTGCCAGGGCGTCGCCGAGCAGACGGGTGTCGATCTCGACGCTATCGGCAATCTGGCCCTGCACCAGCGCCGAGCGCCGGAAGGCGGCGTATTCCTCCTCCCATCGGCTCTCGGCGTTGCGCAGCACCTCGTCGGAGGAGATCGCGGCCGAGACTTGCCCGGGAAAGATTTGATCGTAGCCGCTTTGCGTCGCCTGCAGCCGCAAGGCGATGCCTTCTCCGGCGTGAATCTGGCTTTGGATGTCGGCGAGCGCGCGCTGCAGATCGGGGGAGATCGTCGCGCCGAGCGGTGCCAGGTTCTGGTCCATGCGTAGAAGGACCTGCGCCTGGTTCTGCAGCGCGCGGATCTGGTTGTTGATCTGCTCGAGCGCCCGCGCGGCGGAAAGCAGGTTCTGCTGGTAGTTCGACGGATCGAATACCGTCATCTGCGCGTGCGATGGCGGCACGCTGGCAGTCAGAATGCCGGTAGCAACCGGCAGCATCATGAGCGTTCTGCGACGGGGCGTCATTGGGCAGCTCCTTTTGTCTTGCTTGGGGCGACGCGGAAGGGTGAGAGCCGCTCGGGCAATGGCGGGCCACCCGGCAGTCCGGGCAGTGGCGTGCGTTCCTGCACGGGAGCATTGGCAGACTTCGGCGCCTTGCGTGCGAATGCCTCGCGATCCTTGTTACACTCCTTGGGCTCTTCCGGTGCCTCGGGTTGCACTGCCCCGTTCCGTGCTGCCGCGGGAAGTGGCGGCGGCATCCCTGCCGGTTCTGGCCAACTCCCGAGGAGCTCGGCTGCCCAGTCGAGGTTCTTGGATGCGAGGAACTGCGCTGCGAAGTTTTTTGGATCGCTCGCCTCGAGACAGCGATCGATGAGCCGCTGATCCTCAGGCGAGGAGGCGCCACACAGGGCGAGCGCCACCGGCCCGAGACCCAGCGCGAAGAGGCGATTGCCGCGGGGCGTCTGGGCATAATAGTCGCGTTTCGGCGTTGCCGTGCTCAGGATCTCGATCTGGCGGGCATTGAGCCCGAAGCGCTCATAGACCGCCCGCGCCTGCGGCTCCAGCGCGCGATCGTTGGGCAGGAAGATGCGGGTCGGGCAGCTCTCGATGAGGGCCGGGGCGATGGTCGAGCGCTCGATGTCGGCCAGCGACTGGGTGGCGAAGACGACGGCAACATTGCGCTTGCGCAAGGTCTTGAGCCATTCGCGGATGCGGGCGGCGAACAGCGCGTCGTCGAGGAAGGTCCAGGCCTCGTCGAGCACCAGCAAGGTCGGCCGGCCGTCGAAGCGCGCCTCGAGGCGGTGGAACAGATACGTCAGCACCGGCGGAATCAGCGCCTTGTGCGCCATCAGCTGCTCGAGCTCGATGTGCAGCACGTCCGTCTCGGCAATCTCTTCCGACGAGCCATCGAGAAGCCGGCCATAGGCGCCTTCCAGCGTATAGGGCGATAAGGCGGCGACCAGCGCCGCTGACTGGATGAGCACGGCAAGCCCGGTCAGGGTGCGCTCGGCGCGCGGCGCCGAAGCCAGACTCTTGAGAGCGGTCCACACCGCGTCCTTGACGTCGGGCGTGACGCGCACGCCTTCGGCCGTCAGAAGCGCCGTCACCCATTGCAGGGCGAAGGCGATCTCGCCCGGCTCGTCGATCCGCGCGAGCGGCTGCAGGGACAGCGTGCCCTCGAGACCGAGATCGATGCTGGCGCCGCCCATGGCGAGGGTTGCGGCGCGGGCCGAGCGGCCGCGGTCGAAGAGCACGACCTGTGCACCAATGAAGCGGCGGAACTGCAGCGCCAGCAAGGCGAGGAGCACCGACTTGCCGGCACCGGTCGGGCCGACAATGAGCGTATGGCCGACGTCGCCGACGTGCAGATCGAGACGGAAGGGCGTTGCGCCACGCGTCTCTGCCATCATCAGCGCCGGCGCGTTGAGGTGGCGGTTCATCTCCGGCCCGGCCCACACGGCTGAGACCGGCATCATGTGGGCGAGGTTCAAGGTGTGCACGATCGGCTGGCGCACATTGGCGTAGGGGTTGCCGGGCAGCGAGCCGAGCCAGGCTTCCACGGCATTCAAGGTCTCGCGGATGGTGACGAAGCCGCGGGTGTTGATGATACGCTCCACCGCGAGCAGCTTCTCGTTCGCCCGGCGCACATCGGCATCGGCGACGACGATGGCGGTGGTCAGGTAACCGAACGCCACGTCGTCCTGTCCGAGCTCCTGCAGTGCCTCATCGGCATCGATCGCCTTGTTGTCAGCATCGGGATCGACGAGCGCGGTCTCGCGGTTGAACATGACCTCACGCAGGACGGCGCCGACCGACTTGCGCTTGGCAAACCATTGGCGCCGCAGCCGCGTCAGGTGGCGCGTCGCCTCGGTCTTGTCGAGGGCGATCCACCTCGCCGTCCAGCGGTAGGCAAAGCCCAGATCATTGAGGGCATCGAGTAGTCCCGGCACGGTGGCATTGGGGAAGCCGAGCACGGTGAGAACACGCAGATGCTGATCGCCGAGCTTCGGCTCGAGGCCGCCAAGGAGCGGGCGGTCGCAAAGGATGGCGTCGATGTGTGCGGGGATCGCCGGCATGGCGACCGGGTGTCGCTTGTCGGAGATCGTGCCATGCAGGTAGGTGAGCGTCGCCGCATCATCGAGCGCCTCCGCCTCGGGCAGGATGGTGGCAAGCATCTGCAGCGCCCGCTCGGTTTCGGTGATGAACCATTCGAGCTGGGCCTGCGGCTCGACCGCGATCGTCGTCGCGTCGCTGCGCTCATACAGCAGCCGATCGGCCCGCGCCTCGTTCTCGGGCGGCGGCAGATAAAGGAATGTCAGGTAGTAGCGGCTCTCGTGGTGCGCGCCGTCGGCGCTGAACGCCGCATAGCGCTCCTGATCGACGAGCCATGACGCCGGATCGGCGAAGCACGCCCCCGGATACTGGTTAGCGGGAATGCGGCTCGCTTCGAAAAAGAGCGCCCAGCCGGCACCGAAGCGCTTCAAGATATTGTTGAGGCGGGCGGTCACGGAGACGAGCTCGGCCTCGGTGGCGCTGTCGAGATCGGGACCGCGATAGCGCAGCGTGCGCTGGAAGGACCCGTCCTTGTTGAGGACGACGCCCGGCGCCACCAGGCAGGCCCAGGGGAGATAATCGGCAAGGCCGGTTGATTTCTTGCGGTACTCGGTAAGATTCAGCATGTGAGCGCTCCCTTGTGGCGGGCATGACGGGAGAGCACGGTGAGAAACGCCGGGTCCTTGCGTGTGACCCAAACCGCGAGTGCGTGCCCGATAACCCAGATCAGAAACCCGGCAAGCCACAAGCGCAGGCCGAGGCCGATCGCGGCGGCGAGTGTTCCGTTGAGGATGGCGAAGTTGCGCGGGCTGCCGGCCAGCAGGATCGGCTCGGTCAGCGCGCGATGCAGGACGACCTCGTAGCCTGGGATGGTGGATGGTTGACCGATCATGGGTTGTGACACTCCGCGCTTCAGTTGATGAGGGCGCCGCCGGCGAAGGAGAAGAACGACAGGAAGAAGGAGGTGGCGGCGAAGGCGATCGACAGACCGAACACGATTTGTATGAGACGCCGCAGGCCGCCGCCCATGTCGCCGAAGGCGAGGCTTAATCCAGTGACGATGATGACGATGACGGCGATGACCTTGGCGACGGGGCCTTCGATCGACTCCAGGATGCGCTGCAACGGCGCCTCCCAGGGCATGCCGGAGCCAGCGGCCTGGGTTGTATCGGTCATGACCACGATAGCGAGGGCGGTGCAGAGCGCTAGCGCCGCAACGCGCCGCAACAGTCGCAATGAATTCAGCCAGAGCATGCGCGCCTCTCCCCTCAAACCGTGTGCAAGGCGGGCCGCTGGAGCGGCTCCAGCTCGTAGTCGCCGTCGTCGTCGAGCCCTATCACCTCGAGCACGCTCTCGACGCGGCGGCTGATGCCGCGCCCGGCGAGAAACACGATGACGTCGATCGCCTCGGCGATGAGCTCGCGCGGCACCGTGACGACGGCCTCCTGCACGAGCTGCTCGAGCCGGTAGAGTCCGGCCTCGGCGGAGTTGGCATGCACGGTGGTGATGCCGCCGGGATGGCCGGTGTTCCAGGCCTTCAGCATGTCGAGAGCTTCCGGCCCACGCACCTCGCCGACGATAATGCGGTCGGGGCGCAGCCGCAGTGTCGAGCGCACCAGATCGGCGAGCGATGCGACACCCGGCTTGGTGCGTAGCGCCACGCAATCGGCGGCCGCGCACTTGAGCTCGCGGGTGTCCTCCAGGATCAGCACACGCTCGCTCATGTCGGCGACCTCGGCGAGCAGCGCATTGACCAGCGTGGTCTTGCCCGACGATGTGCCCCCGACGACGAGGATGTTCTTGCGCGCGCGCACGGCATGCGCCAGGGCTGCCGTTTGGGGCGCGGACATGATGCCCGCGGTCCCATAGTCAGCGAGGCGGTAGAGGACATCCGCCGGCCTGCGTACGGCAAAGCAGGGTGCTGGAGCGACCGGTGGCATCACGCCCTCGAAGCGCTCGCCCGTCTCGGGGAGCTCGGCAGACACGATCGGCGCCTTGTCGTGCACCTCGCGGCGGACGTGGGCAGCGACGAGCCGGATAATGCGCTCAGCCTCCGCGCTGCCGATGCGCTCGCCGGTATCCTGGCGGCCGACGGCTGCGCGATCGATCCACAGTTTGCCGTCGGGATTGACCATGACCTCAATCACCGTCGGATCGGCGAGCGCGGCAGCGATGACCGGGCCGAAGGCGGTGCGCAGCATTTGCCGGCGGCGGCCTTGCGCAACCTCGGCAGCAGGTACGGGCGCTGGATCAGTCACGGGGCTTCTCCCCTTGCGAACTGGATTGGGTCCCTTGGCCGTTGCGGTGGCTGGAACGGTTCTTTAGGGGCGCGTCGTCGCCCGCCGTGACAAAGAGGTCGGGGTCGTTGACGGCGATGGTCTCCAGAACCTCGGAGACGAGCCGGTGGTCCCCGGCGAGGCGGCGACCGATCTGGGCGACGAAGACCTGGAAGCGCTCCTTACCCAGGAGTCGTGCCGGCTCCTGCTCGCTCTGCGGTAGCGGTGGCGTGATCGTGAGGTAGTAGCGCACGAACAGCGCCAGCGTTTCGGTAACGATGGCGACATCGCGCTTGATCGTCGCCACCGACTTGCTCAGCTCGTCGAGCCGACGGGCGAGACCTCCCTCGATGCCAGGATGCTGCTGCGGCGTAAGGCTCAAGCGCAGCGCCTCCTCGACCAGGGCGGATTTGGCGCCGTTGCGCTGCCCCGCGACGAGATCGAACTGCCGCGCGAGCGGCCGCGAGAGATAGAGTGTATAGCGCTTTTTTCTCATCTAAAGACGCAGCCCCGGAAACTGGATTACGTACTCGAGGTCCTCGCTTGCGGCCGGCGTCTCCTCAGGCGCCACCTCCTGCGGCCCCGCTGCAAACAGCGGCAGATCGCTCACGAGACGCGTTGTCCTCTCCTTCTTGCGGCGTGCGGACTCGGGCCGACGAACGCGGATATCGTCCTGCGCGCCGTCGGAGGTCACGAGCTCCGACCAGGCCTTGTCGAGACGCGCATCGGTGCTGCGGGTCTGGCCGGACCAGTCATTGCTGTGTGCGGGGGGCGCGTCGACGGCCTCATCCGCCTCGTGCTTTAAAGCCGGCAGGCATCGCGCCAGGAAGTTGCGGTCGGCGTAGTACCTGAGCTTGCGAGCGTGGATCGGCGGCACGCCCGACACGAGCACCAGCGCCTCGTCGTCGGGGAGTTGCAGGACCTCGCCGGGCGTCAGCAGCTGCCGCGGCGTCTCCTGCTGCGAGATCGTGGTGTGCGATAGCCAGGCCGACAGGCGCTTACCCGACAGGTTCGTCTGCCGCTTGAGCTCCGTCGCCGTGCCCAGCGCGTCGGACAGCCGCTTGGCCGTCCGCTCATCGTTGGGCGCGAAGGCAACGCGGACGTGGCAGTTGTCGAGGATCGCGTGATTGGTGCCGTAGGCCTTGTCGATCTGGTTGAGCGACTGGGCGACAAGGAAGGCCCGCACCCCGTAGCCGGCCATGAAGGCGAGCGAGGATTCGAAGAAGTCGAGACGTCCGAGTGCGGGGAACTCGTCCAGCATCAAGAGGAGCTGGCGCTGCGAGGGCTGCCCCGTGGCGGCCGGCAACGTCTCGGTCAGGCGGCGCGCGATCTGGTTGAGGATCAAGCGCATGAGCGGCTTGGTGCGCGAGATGTCCGACGGCGGCACGACCAGGTAGAGCGAGACGGGCCGCTCGGCGTGCATGAGATCGGCGATGCGCCAGTCGGACCGGGCGGTGTTGGCGGCGATCAGCGGATCGCGATAGAGGCCGAGGAAGCTCATGGCGGTCGAGACGACGCCGGAGCGCTCGTTCTCCGACTTGTTCAGAAGCTCGCGGGCGACCGACGCCACAACGGGATGCGCCATCGGCGCCTCCGACGTGCCGAGGTGGTTGGTCGTCAGCATGATCTTGAGGGTGCGCAGGATCGAGCGCGATGGATCGGCGAGGAACGTCGCGACGCGCTCCAGCGTCTTATCCTCTTCGGCATAAAGGACGTGTAGAATCGCACCGGTCAGCAGGGCGTGCGCCGTCTTTTCCCAATGGTCGCGCCGGTCGCGCGCGCCTTCCGGATCGACGAGAATGTCGGCGATGTTCTGGACGTCGCGCACCTCGTGCGCGCCCTTGCGCACCTCGAGCAGAGGATTGAAGCGGGCTGACTTGCGATCGGTCGGGTCGAAGCGCAGGCAATGGGAGAACTGCGCGCGCCAGCCCGAGGTGAGCTCCCAATTCTCGCCCTTGATGTCGTGGACGACGGTGGAGCCGGTCCAAGTAAGCAGCGTCGGCAGCACGAGGCCCACACCCTTGCCGGAGCGCGTCGGCGCGACGGCGAGCACGTGCTCGGGGCCGCCGTGACGAAGATAGCGGTCGTCGTAGAGACCGAGGATGACACCGTTGTCGTTCAAGAGCCCAGCGCGCTCGATGTCGGATACGTCCGCCCAGCGGGCTGAGCCATAGGTCGTCGCGACGGACCTGCGGCTTGCCCGCCGGGCGGCTCCCCCGAGCGCGATGGCGCCGCTCAGCAGCCCCCCGGCTGCGGCGACAATGCCAGCGCGCACGAACACATCCGGTGCCTCATGATCAAAGGCCAGCCACCAGGAGAAGAGCTGCCAGGGCGCATAGATCTTGATCCCGGCCAGCTCGGTCCACGACGCGCCAAGCGCGGCCTGATAGCCGAGCATGGCGGCGACCCACTGCGTGGCAGCCCACAAGCTGATAAGGGTCAGGACGGCGGCGGAGATGACTTGTATTGCAAACGTCCGATCCGACATGGCGCTCGTCCCCACACCGCATTCCAACTGCCGCTCAGCATGGGCGTGAGCAGCAGCCACGTGAATTGGGAAACGCCGTGAAAAGAGGGATGATGCGGGAAGTCGCGGGAACGGCGCGTTCGACGCCAGCGTTGGTGCGTGCGCGATCAGGCATCATCGTTCATTTATGGGAGCACAGGCGGCATTCAGTCTCCTGGATGCGCTCCGCCACGCTGCGGCAAGTTAGGGCAGCAGCGTTCTTGGGTTGGCGATGCATGAAGCGAAGCGGCGCCTAAGCGCCGCCGGCTTTGCGGAGGTCGAGAAGCGGGATGCCGAGCTTGCGCACCTTGTCGGCAAAGTTGTCCTGGATGCCGTTGCCCGGGAAGACCAGCGCGCCGATCGGCAGGAGGGCGAGCATGGCGTCATTACGCTTGAACGGCGCCGCCTTGGCATGCCTGGTCCACTCCGGCTTGAAGGGAATGTGCGTCACCTCGCGGTGGTTGGCCCAACAGGCGGCGATGCACTCGGCCCCCGTGCGACCGCCGCCGTGCAGGAGCACCATGTCGGGATGCTTGGCGTGGACCTTGTCGAGGCGCTCCCAGATCAGGCGATGATCGTTGAAGTCGAGGCCGCCCGACAGGGCAATCTTCGGCCCCTTGGGCAGCATGAGCTCGGTCTCGGCGCGGCGCTTGGCGGCGAGGAAGTCGCGGCTGTCGATCATGGCGGCAGTCAGCGTGCGGTGGCTGACCTGAGATCCCGAGCGTGGCTGCCACAGGCTTCCGGTATGGGTTGCGAACAGCTCCGCCGCAGAATCGCGAAACAGCTCCATGACGTTGCGGCGCTCGATCAAGGTAATGCCTTCGGCGATGAGCCGCTCGAGCTCGACGGAGCGGACCTCGGAGCCGTCCTGGGCACCCTGGCTCTTGCGTTGCGCCTGCTCGTTGGCATCGAGGTCGCGGTCGATGCGGGCGACGGCCCGATGGAAGAGGTTGGCGGTCGACCAGAGAAGAGGCTCCAGATCCGGTTCGAGACGCGTTTCGCTCAAGGTCGCGACCAACGCATCGAAGATGTCGACCACGGCGCCGGCGACGGCGTTGCCGTCCGGAAGAGGTCGCGGGTCGGGCTCGTCGTCGAGCGGACGGTGCCCGTAGAGTTGGAGCTCGGCGAGGACGTGATCGGTCGGCGACGAGGTGTGCACGGTGCCGCGGTCGGGGCTGGTGGTCATGGGATGGATCCTTTGCCGGTCTGGCCGCGCCCATCGCGGCCGTCCGGCGATCCCTTCACGGCGGGCGGCGCGGGCCTGCACCGCGGGCGCAGAGCGACCGCGGCCGGAGCATGAGCGGAGGACGGCGCGCACGGCTTTCTTGACTCGCGAGGAATGGCGGCGCGTCAGCGCCGCCAGGGGAAGAAAGCCGCGCACAGCCGTTGCGGGTCCCGGCCGGCTGCCGTCCGATCGCCCACTTGAAGGCCGGGCGCGGCCCAGCTGGCGGAGCAGGAGCGCGCAAGACTGGCCGCGATCCTGAGAGCGGACCACCCGTCCGGAACTGCGATCCGTCGCCGGAAGGAGGAAGCGGGCGACATCCTCGGGTGCGACCTGCGGCCGCAAGATCGCTCGCACGTCGTCAAGACCGAAGGCGATGAGATCCTCGTTGAAGTCGCCGAGGCGTGGCGAGAGGGTGATGGCGTTAATGTGCGCCGCCTGCGCGCGCGCCGTTAGGGTCGCCACAGCACGGTCTCCGGCCGCATCGGCATCGCGGGCGATGTAGAGCCGTCGCAGCGTCTCTGGGAACCGGATGGCGGACAGGTTTGCAGCCGACAGCGCTGCCAGCATCGGCATGACAGGTAGCGCCATGCGCAGAGAGAGCATCGTCTCGATCCCCTCGCCGGCTGCCATCACTTCACCCGGTGAGCCGAAGCGTACGGCATTGCCGAGCAACGTGCCCAGCGCGCGGCGCGGCATCTCGACCGGCGCCTTACCGCGTCCGGATGGGTCGAGCCACGTGCGCTGCACGCCCGTGATCGTGCCATCGAGGTCGGTGACGCGGGCAATCATGGCCGGCAGGCTCTCGCGCGGTGCCTTGTCGTGGGCGCGATAGTAGCAGCCTGGATGGAAGCGGAGGGCCTTGGCATCGCGCAGACCATCGATGCCGCGACGGCGCAGATAGGTCTCGGCCAGCGTGCCTGCGATTGGTTGCGAGGCGGCAAAGAGACGCCGCGCGGCCTCGGGTGAGCCGGTCAGCGCCGGGGCTGCGCGCAGCTTGGGCTGCAGAATGAGCGCGGGTCGTGGCAGGCTCAGAAACCGGCGCGCTTCGTCCGCCACATCGCGGAACTCGAGCAGGCCGCAGGTCTCGCGGATGACGTCGAGCAGATCGCCGTGCTCACCCGTGGCGGCGTCGGTCCACTTGCCTGCGGCACCCACGCCGCTCTCCCCACCGATCAGGCGGACGTACATGGACTGCCCGGGTGCATTGCGGACGTCTCCGATGATCCAATAGCGCCCGACACGCCGTCCGTTGGAGAGATAGCGGCGGCAGACCGCCTCGGCCTCACGCGCGAGCCGGTGTGCCAGATCGGTGGCGGGTGAGCGCATAGCCTTCTGCATAAGGACGTCACAGACGCCATGTGCAAGCGATCTGCCGCGGCCTCATGGCGGCAATCGGATTGGGCCGCTGCACAACGGTAGGCGAGAGAATACCGGCCATGTGAAGGGTCTCCTGATAAGAGCACCCGGCGGGGCCGGGCGAAGGTGTTGAGAAACGTGGGCGGCAGCCGAAGCCGCCCCCCTCGCATAGCTATTCGGCCGCCATGACGCGCGAGCCTTGCGCACCCTCGTCGGGCTGCACACGCTCAAGACCGACCGTGCGCAGAGGCTCTGGCAGCCAGCCGGTGCCGTCGAGAAGGCGCTCACCCTCCTTCGCCATATCGGCCTTCTTGAGAGGGGCAATGCGCTCGGCGGCCTTGTCCCCCTTGGCCTCGCGCACCGCATCGAGGATCTGCGCCTTGGTTACGCGGCCCAGGTAGGTGTCGACTGTCGGCGTCCATCCGACGGCCGCCATGTCGAGGCTCACCGCCGTTGCGAGAAGGCCGGCATGGTGAAGCGCCTTCGGCCGACGGTCGTAGGGCTGGTGCACGGCGTTGATGGTAAGTGCTACGCAGTGCGCAAACAGCGCTTGCCGGCTGTCGCTGTCGAGATCGGCCAGCAGGTCCCACAGATCACCGGCATTCTTCGGCATCTGGTCGGCCCAGCGTCTGTGGCGTGCGTCGATGGCCTGGGCGGACGCGGTCTCTGCGAGCCCGGATGCGTTGCCGAACAGCACGCTCTTGGCCTCGATCTCGAGGCACGTGTCGAAGCCATAGGGATAGAAGAGCTTCAGGCAGAGACTATGCAGGGCGGCACGGAGCGCCACGTCGGGATCGTTGGCGACGGCGTCGCGCAGCGCCAACGTGCGGTGCATCGTCAGCTCCGTCATGAGCCGGTCGGAGAGCGGGCGACCACCCGCGTCCTCATCCGGATCGTCGTCGACGATGTCATCGTCCGTATCCGCGTCCGTGCCAGTAGCGGTCAGTCTCTCGGAAGCGCTCTCATCCTCATCCGCATCGCGGTCGGCGTTCTCCACCGGGGGCTCGTCCTCGGACCGCACAAAGCCGCGCTCCACCAGCAGGACACCGGCACTGTCGATGCTGATGAAGACGCCGGCCCGCGCGACCTCTTCTGGTTCGTAGACGACCTGGCGTTCCTCGAAGGCCGCCAGGGTCGTCTCGAGCTCACCGAAACGTTGATCGACCTCTTCTGGAATCTCATCGGCCTCAGCGTACTTGGCCTCGAGCTGATCGAGCTCGACCTGGAGGGCGTCGCGCGCGACCGTCTCCTCCTCGGTCAGTGGCACCTCGCGTCCGCGGAGCCGGCGCAGGCCGTAGGTGTGACCGTAGGGGAGCTCCGGCGCCACCTCGATCCACTTCCAGCCCTCAGCGCGGATGGTGTTGGCTTCCTGCTCAAGCTTGTCGGCGACGAGCCTCTCGAGAAGAGCCGGCTCCTGCAGCCAGCCGCCGTCGTCGGACTCGAACAGGTCGCGCAGGATCGTGCCGCCGGCCGCCTCGTAGGCCATAGTGCCAACGAACAGCGCCCGTTTGTCGGAGGCGCGCACGGCGCCCTCGGTCAGCAGGCGCCGGATCTGATAGGGCTCCTTGCTGTAGGAGCGCTGCAGAGAGTCCCACACCTGCTCCTGCCTGGCGTGGTCCGGGTTTACGGTGAAGGCCATGAGCTGATCGAGGCTCATGCCGTCCTCAGCGTAAACGTCGAGCAGCCTCGGCGCCACAGCAGCGAGCCGCAGGCGCTGACGCACGATATGGACCGAGACGAAGAAGGCGGCGGCGATCTCCTCCTCGGACTGGCCCTTCTCCCGCAAGGTGAGGAAGGCGCGGAACTGGTCCAGCGGATGCAGGGGCGCACGCTGGACGTTCTCAGCCAGACTGTCCTCCTCAGCGAGGCCGTCGGTGCGTACGATGCAAGGAATCGGCGCGGTCTTTGAAAGGCGCCTCGTCTTGACGAGCAGCTCGAGCGCCCGGTAGCGCCGCCCACCGGCTGGCACCTCGTAGAGGCCGGTCTCATTGCCATCCGCATCGCGCACCGGTCGCACGGTCAGGCTCTGTAGCAGCGTGCGCCGGGCGATGTCCTCGGCCAGCTCCTCGATGGCGACGCCGGCTTTGATGCGGCGCACGTTGGACTGACTCAAGACCAGCTTGTTGAACGGGATGTCGCGCGAGACGCTGAGCGCGATCTTGGGAAGGGCTTTGGCCATGTCGGTGTTCTCCGCGACGGGCGGCCGAGAGCCTCTCTCTCGACCTCCAACCCGTCGCGAACCCGGAGCCCCGCTTTCCCTCTGACCCGCGCCTTTGGGGGAGGCACCCCGCGCGTCGGGCGGCGTGCCTCCGAAGGTGAGCGGGGACTCACCCGTTCTCGCGCAGCATCTCGGCTGCGGCCCGCAGGAGGTCTTCGTCGAGGACGATGCGGCCGGCAGTCCGTGCAGCTGCGGCATAGACCGACAAGGGGAATGTGCCCGCGAACCAGATGTCGCGCTCGATGCCGAGGCCGAGTGGCAGACGCACCGAGGACATCTCCGATAGGCTAAAGGAGCCCAGCTCCGGGCATCCGAAGCCGAGATCGGCGAGGCCGAACAGTGTGTCGCCGTCCTCATCGAGCTCGGTGGCAAGCCAGGTCGCAGCGCCGAGCGGATTGAAGAGCTTGACCACAGGCACGTGGTCGGCGTCGCGCAGACAACCATTGGCCAGAAGGCGGCCCTGCAGCTCCGGAGTGAGTAGGATCATCCCACCCTCCGCCCGCTCGATGCTGCGTCGCCAGCCTCCGGCAGGAAGCCGAGCAGATAGTCGGCGGCCTTGCTTGCGAGCGAGGCGGCGCGGACGATGGCGCGGTTGTCCTCGCGCAGGACCTCGAGCCAGGAGCCGACGTAGTCGGCATGGCGCACGGTCGGCACAATGCCGAGCGCGGCGCAGCAGAACGCAGCGTTCATCTCGGCAACCAGCTCCTCAAACGCGTACTTGCGCGAGCCGAAGGATCCCGAGAGATCGCGGTTGAGGCGCGAGGCATGCCCCGACGCGTGGCCAAGCTCGTGCAGGGCTGTCCTGTGCCAGTTGATCGGCTCGAAGAACGCGGCCGGTGGGGGCACCTGCACGTAATCCTCGGAGGAAACATAGAAGGCCCGGTTGCCGCCAATGCGAAAGTTGATGCCGGTAGACTTGATCAAGGTCTCGACGCGCGGCGCGATCGTGCCCGGTGGCGGGGGCGGCGCGACGGTCGCGATCTCATCGGGCAGCCCGTCGCACTGGTCGGTATTGAAGACGCTGAAGCGCTTCAAGAACGGGATGGCGCGGGCCTCTCCACCGCTGGCCGCAGCGCGTCGCTTGGCGTCATCGGGCACGAAGCGGTCGGCATAGACGACGGTGGTACCGCGTTCGCCCTTGCGCACACGGCCGCCGAGGGCCAGGGCCTGACGGAAGGTCAGCCAGCTCTGGGCGGAGAAGCCCATCTCGATGACGGCGCCCCACAGGATGAGGACGTTGATGCCCGAGTAGGTGCGATTGGTCGACGCGTTCTTCGGCATCGTTAGCTGCGCGTTCGCAGACGGCGTGCCCCACGGCTGCACCCAGGGGACACGCCCAGCTTCCAACTCGCTAATGATCCTGTTGGTGATGTCATCATAGAAGGTGGTCCGGGCGCCGCTGGCGCCGGAAGCAGAAGGGGATCTGGACATCGCGGATCTCCGCGACGGGCCGGCGAGAGCCTCTCTCTCGCCACCTTGAGCCCGTCACGGGGATCGCCGCCCCACTCTGCCTTTTCTCCACGGCACCTGGCCGAGGCTGCGCGCTGCCCGTCGCCTTGACGTTGTCGTGTCGGAGTTGCGCCCTTGCGACGAGGCGCATTCTGAGCATGGCTGGCGCCATGGGACCGTTACCCGAATGGGCCGAGACCGCCACGAATGGCGAGGCTCGGGCGCGCGGGCCCATTAGGGCCGCGCGGTAGGGCCCGGCCGCGGCCGCTTCGGGCCGCGGGGCGCCCAACCAAGCCAGGATTCGCTCCGATCTCCGCCACAGCCACGTCTGAAAGACATTCACACGCGGACATTTGCTATCTGACGAGTAGGGCCATAGCTGCCGTGAGCCGCGATCGCTGATCCAGACGCCCCCAATGTCGGCACCATCGAGCTAGCGGACATGGCGCCGCTGACTGCGGCGTGAGCGAATGCAGTGCCCGGGCTCGTCGGCACTGCGGCTCCAAGCGGACAAACTGTCGACCTCCGATCGCGCGCTTACGTCCCACTCATCCGATTGGATAGATGAAATCGCGCGCTTGCCGAGTTGCGGCACCGATCGCAATCATCGATTCATGCGAGGAGAGTGAACAGATTGGAGATTCTAGCAAATATAGCCAGCACCTAAGCCACGCACCTACCACCGCGTAGTGCGATAGAGCCCAACGCCCTCCTCTTTCTCGCGCGCGCCGGTCATCAGCCCTGCCTCTGCGTAAAGGAGCTGCGCAAGGGCGTCGAAGAAGATGCCAGGATGCTCTGAAATGACGATCTCCGATCCTGGCTCGATCTTCGAGAACGTCACGTTGACCTGGCCCTTGCGGTCGGGGCGGAACTCGATGCGCGCCGCCTTGTTCGATGCAGCGCCACGCTTGAGCATGACGATTACACTGTCTTCCTCGGGCCGGATGTTCTTCGCGTAGTGCTGGATTCCAGCTATGTGGCTCATAAGGCGGCGCATAAAGGCGACCTCGCGATTGCTCGCCATCGTGGGTCTCCGTTCAGGGCACGGCATTACCTGTGGCAACGCCAGCGCGTTGGCTTGCCATCCACAGCTCAAGCTCTTTGCGGTGCTTTGTCCCCTTGAGCAGGGAGGCATCATGCGCAAGCGGCTACGATGATTCGCGCTGGCACTTGAAGCAGGAGTCTGCCAGCCATGCGGTGACGGATGGATGGATGGATGGCGCCGCGGGGGGCAGACCCGCGCGAATCGCTGTAAAAGACCCCTCCCTTGTCAAGGACAGGCGAGCGGAAATGGCGAACCATGGCATAACCGTCGATGATGACGCTCCACGGCGGTCAAAGCTCCTTCCCGTGAAGATCCCCGAACGCTCGCGCGTGGCGAAGCCGTTGTTCTGGGGGGAGCCGCCGCGCGCCAAGGTGCTCGAGATCGTGCGGTTCGTGTCGGAGACGGGTAAGGCTCACCTGCATCCAGAGGTCACGTACTCGACGTTTCCTCCGGGCACCGACATCAGGTTCCTGGAGGTGTTCAGCCTGCACGAACGCTTCAAGCACGACATGGAGAGCTGGTGCGTGTGTGCCGCCTGTCCTCACGACTATCCCAAATTCAAGGACAACGGCATCGTCTGCTGGTTCCCTGCTGAGGGCGTCATCCGCATCGTGGGCGGCGACTGCTACAAGCGGCACGATCCGCTCGGCCACCAGATGGCATGGGATCGGTATGCGGCCGACAAGAAAAAGCGCCAGGACGAGACGTATCTATTGGGGTCCCTGCATATCGTGCCACTTCTGCTGCGCGGCCTGGCGGCGGACAAGGTGGTCGCCGCCGCCGTCGACAAGCTGCGCGTCGAGGTGATGGCGGCGTTGAAGCGCTACGAGCTCGATCTTGGGCTGCACACGAAGGACGGAAAGCTGAGGACCGAGAACCGCGTCAGGCAAAAGGCCTACGGCACGAACACAACGCGCATCGTCACGCACAAGGGCCTGCACGCGCAGATTAAGGGCTACAAATTTCTCGACCTGCGGATGGACCGCTTCGCCCCGCGCATCGAGGCCATTATCACGGCGCTGCGCAAGATAGATTTCGCGCCACCTTACGAGGAGCGCGTCCTTTCCATGACGGATGGTGATCGGCGGCGCGTCGCCAGCGAGCTGGGCGGGGCCCTCAAGGGCATCACCAAGCTGCACAATGAGCTTGACGACGTGCGGAAGTTCATCGCCCACGAGACCAAGGCCACGTTGCGCACGTGGAGCCAGCTTCCGAACGCATCGCTCGGCTTCTTTTTCGAGTTTGATGAAGGCAAAATGCAGATCGGCATGTCCGGCCTCAGGAACGACATCATCGCAACCCCTACCATGTGCTACGAGGCGCTGACGCCACTGCCGCCGCTTCGGCGATAGCCAAAATAGCGCGCCATGTTGCGCGGAGCTATTTCGGCTTGGCCTTCAGGTTGAGGTTGATCGCCATGCAGGAGCAGCGCAGGGATTCCGGCTTGGGGCCCTTCGGCAGGATGGCGATTGGCGACCCGCACGTGTCGCACCAGAACTGCGCCAGCAACGTCTTGAACGCCGCCACTACCGGCACGAAATCGTTCTTCCCGAAATTCGCCCACTCGTTGAAGTGAACGGCTTTATTGACAGCCCAATCCTCTTCTCCCTTGTGGGTATTCGCCTCTTTCAGCGCCTGCTTGCGTTTTGCAGCCTCTTCCTTCTGCGCCTCGTTTTTCCACGAATTTGCGGCGTCGGCGGCCTTGCCGAGCAGCGCGTTCATCTGGCCGATGACGCTCGGCAGCAGGTCGCCGAGGTCGTAGCTCCCGTCCGCCTTGAAAACGGCTTTGGCGCAGAGATCGTCGGCGATCATGGGCACGACGAACTCGATGTGGTTGCGCAGCATGGCAGCCGCCTCGGATATCCGGTTCTTCGCCACGGCGTTGTCGATCTCCACCCAAATCCCGTCGTCGGATTCCACCACCGGGCCGGTCTCGACCGACCAGTTCTGGAACACAAGCGATGTCTTCCGGCTGACGAGGCCCGCCTTCTCCATCTGCTTTGCCCAGAGGCGGTCATGTGTCGTGATGATGAACTGCGTGTTGGGAAACTTCTCGCGCAGTAACTTGCAGAACTGTCGGCGATGGCCGACATCGACCGACATCACAACGTCATCCATCAGCGCGAACGTGAATCGCTCGCCGAGAAGGCGCTTCATGAGGGCCAGATACAGGCACACGCCCATGCCGTCCTGATGCCCTTCGCTGTGGAACGCGCCCGGCGGGAACATCCCCCGGTCGTAGAAATTGACGTCGAGATCGAGCTTGCCCGCAGCCGGTGTGAGCTTGGCCGTGAATTGCTCCTCATCGCCTTCGTTGATGAGGCGGTAGAACTCGCAGAAATCCTCCTGCACGTCCTCGTAGAGCTTGTTGAGCGCCGCCTCCATGACGCGGCAGTAGGTATCGGATGCGACCTTCGCCTGCTCGGCCGCACGCTTGGCCCCTCCAAGCGCCCGCTGAGCCTTGCGATAATCCTCAATGCGGACTTGCGCCGTCGTGAGGAACGTCTGGGCATCGAGCCGCGCACTTTGATCCGGTTTCGCCTCGATCTTTTCCGTCAGGGCCTTGAGGGCGCTCGGCACCTCCTTCGGCAGCTCGGACCAACCTTTGGCGAGGCGATCCTTCAGCCCTGTGATGCCGTCGAAAGAGTTCAATGCCGCGCGCAGTTGCTCGAGATCCCGGCCCCAGCCCGACAGGTGGGCGGCCTGTTCCGCCTGTCCCTCCGCCGTGGCCAGCTTGACGGCCGGGGCCAGAAGGGAAGCAATTCGCCCGACCTCACGGCCAAGTTCACCGCCTGATCGCAGCAAAGCTTCGTGCAGCTTACCCGCCTCCTTCGACTTCTCCAGCTTGGCGCGAAGGTGATCCCGCAGCGCGCCCTCGTCGCCCCATCCGTGATCGCAAAGCGGACATTCGGGCCCGTCCACGAGAGAGAGGCCTTTCTCGATGAGGGTGCGGCGCTGCAATGCGCCCAGCAAGGCAGGATCATCTTCCAGCCGCTTCAAGCCTTCCAGTATCTCCACCACCTCTTTCTTACCGACAGCGGCAACTCCGGCGACCGCCTCGGTGGTGGCCTTTAGCTCGCGAAGCGCGGACTGCTTGTTGAACTCCGGCGCCTTATCGGCTTTCGCCACGCCGTCATCCAGCTTGGTCTTCGCCTCAAGCTTTTCGAGCGGCGGCAAATCGAGCAGCTTGCGCCGGGGATTAACGGCATCAAGCACGTCGGATGATCCGAACGCCTCGATTTGCAGATGCCGCATCAACGTCTCGCGGCACTGCTTTACGCTATCCTCCGCGTTGGTCTGTGCACCTTTCAGGCGGTTCTGCGCCGTGTTCAGCGATGCACGGGTATCGCCGATGCCGTCGAGCTTGAGGATAATCTGGATATCTTGGGACCGTTTGGCGGGCTCGGTGATGATGTACTGGAGTACCTCACGCCGCGAGAGCGTGAATTCAGGATGATCGGCGACTTCCTTGAAGGCGGCGACGAGGTCAGGATCGTTCGGCTCGATGGTCGGGGTGCGCGGAGCGGATATTTTGCGCGTGATCGTCCCGCTCTTATTCAGCTTGGGGAAGAATACCTTGAGAGTAACGAAGGCGGCGCCGGGGAAGTTCACCTTGTCGACGTGGGGCCCATGCTCCTTGATGCTGAGTTGCTTCGTTCCTTTGCCCGACAGGCGGCCGATATCGCCCGTCAGGCCGAACTCGATCGCGTCGATGACGCCGCTCTTGCCCGAACCGTTTGGGCCGGAGATGGCGAAGGTCTTGCCGGAGAAGTCGATATCGAGTTTGCGGATGCCCCGCACCTCCTCGATATGGGCGCTTTCGAGGGTTATCATTTCACCTCCTTGTCAGAAAGCGAGGTGAAAATCCCAACCAGCTCATCGACCTTCGGCTTGCTGCCTTTGTCCAGTAGCGACCGCAATTGGTCGACAACGTGGAGCTCAACGTCACCGCTCTGGGTAAGTGCTGTGAGAAATTCTTCAGCGATTTTGTCCTGCAATGTGGACATGACTTTCTCCCTTTGCCGGACAGCGCAATTGCCATCTGGCGCAACAATCGGCCTTTACGTGGCTACGCGCGCCGCGAAACGGATGCAAGGCCCGTGGGCGCACAGCGCTCCCCATCTGAAATCGCGCGGCAATATGGAGTTTCGAGCGCGAGCCTTGCCCAGAAAACCGAATCGGCCTTAGCCTAACACCAAGGGAACGGGCACCTTCGACCTATCGCCGGGTCAAACGCCCTCTGCATCCATTCTCCGCACATCCTGCATCTCACCCTGCGGGCTGCTGTGTAATCGGCGATCAGCTAGGCCCGCCCAGGAGGATGCTCATGTTCGTGCTCAGCCTTTCCGTATCTTCATCCACCCTCGCGCAGATCAAGGCAGAACTCACCAGAGGCCTCCCGCTGGTCAAGTCATCCCATCGCGTCGAAGCGTTGGGACGAGGGTTCAGGTTTCAGATCTATGCGGCGCTGCTGGCCGCATCGCAGTCGGCAACGCCACCCGTCGTTACTGTGGATGGGGCGCTGTTTTCGGCCTATCTCAAGGAGCACGGCTTCGAGGTCGAGCCAAAGCATCTCTACCGGGCTTGCGCGCGCATTGCGATCCAAGGCGTTCTTGATAAGGAGCCGCGCTTGCATTTTCACGGCATCGGTTTCGAGAGGCCGCACCGCAATCGCGATGGCTCGCGGAAGACTCCACAGGAGCAATATACGGAGTTCCTCGCGCTCCGGGAGGCATGCCTTGGGCCGAAGGCCGCCGAGGCGTTCCTGCGGGCCTTGGCATTTCTCGCACGGGTCCCGAGAACGAAAACGATCCGTTCCGGCACCAGCAGTTATCGCCTCAAGCATATCGCCGAGAACTACAGATGCACCTACCCCGAGGGTGCGCCGCTGGGGCCCGACTATGTACCAAACGGCATGTTGATCGCGGCAGCGCTGCACATAGGGTTCAAGCACAAGCTTCATATTGATGAACTCGGCTACGACACGCTGAACCCTACCTTCAACATGTCGAAGGTCGTTGTCGACGACCTCGACACCGAGATCCGCCCACGTGGCGGGTTTGCACGGGACCGCGCGCGCAAACAGCTCATGCGCGAGGCGCGAACGCGGGTGGCACCGTTCTAAGCGCATATAGCCTAGCGCGAGCAGCTTGTAGAGCGCGACAAGCCGTTCTACTCATGGCCGACGCCAGGCATTCACAATAAGGGAACCGTGCTCTAGATCGCGGAGCGGCGTATTCCCAAGGGCATTGCAACTGGCAGCAAAAATAGAGCATCGCATGTCTGGCAGCACCAACGCCGACGAGCGTGTCAAAGGGGAATGCCCACTGTGCGGTCGAGACAAATGGGCCGACGTGCGAGGCGAGGTAAAGAGCCAGTACGAAGACGAAAGGTCGGGCGTTTTCGGAGGCGACACGTATCGGCTCTTAGAGTGTCGCGGCTGCAATACGGTGTACTATCAGCACGAGTCCTTTTTCTCCGAGGACGTAGAACAGGATTACGACGGCCAGCTCACGCCGGTCGCGAGATTCAAATACTACCCGTCGCTTTCGAAGCGAGAGCCATCTAAATGGTTTGGCAGTTGGTTTTTCGCAGCGGAGAGCGATTTATACCGGCTTGTCGAGAGCCTCTACACTGCAATCGATAACGATCTCCTCATTCTCGCGGCTAGCGGCGTACGTACAGCGTTCGACGTCGCTGTGTCGAAGCTGGGGATCGATCCTGCTATATCGTTCGAAGAGAAGATTGGTGCGCTGAAGGCTCAGGGTCGGATCGGAACCTACGAAGAATCTGACCTCACGACCATGGTAGAGGCGGGAAACGCCGCCATGCATCGCGGATGGCAGCCTACGCTCGAGCAGGTCGACACCATGATGACTACGCTCGAACGGTTCATTCACAACTCGTTCGTGCACGAGGAGCAGACTGCCAAGCTAAAGGCGAAAGTGCCTCCTAAGCAGCGCCGGATCAATAAGAGGGAAAAGAAAGACGACGAGGCACCGTCAAGCGTGACCCTCCAATCTGGGCAGACACAAGGAGACGACGGAGCCCCGACGAACGGCGCTAGCTAAGCGCCCATACTATCAAGGGGCGGAGTGTGTCTGCCTTACCCTCGGTCCCACCCTGGCGGCGACGAAACCTGCGGTCCGCTGATGGAGACTGAACGCATTAGCCTCGCAAATCAAAGATCGGGTAAGGTCGGCAAGCCGAACAAAGCGAATTTGATGCGGGCGTCCAGCAATCCGAACTTAACTTGATGGACGCGACGGCTACTCAACCTTCCGAAGCAGACCTCTTCTGGTTCACGTCGCCGGAGCAAGCGCAGTCGTGCGTCCACTTCCGCTAATGGGACAGACCGACAAGACAGCTCGTTGGCAGACGTAAGCCGGCAGGGGTCAGATACCAGTCTTTGGAAAGCTGGTGCTTGGAGTCAGAAGCGGTCATGCGCAGCCACGGAACGCAAGTCTGACCACGTTCGGCTGAGGATTAGGGCGTTTGGAAGGACTTGATCAGGTCGTCTTGCGCGGCTTTCTCGCGTGCCTTGTTGGCGCGAAAGGCCTCGAGTGCGGCATCGCGTGCACGCTGGCGCTTATCTGCTTCTGCGTGAAGCAGAGGCTGTAGGTGCTCTTTGAAGCGCGTGAAGGCGCCCGCCCTCAGGCCGAGGTTGGTATAAATGATAAAGGGTGCGGTTTCGTCCGCGGCATAGCTCGGCTGAAGGCTGCCGTCGAACCATCCCTTCTTTTTGATGGCCGTGACGTACGCCACGACGGCCAGGTCGCGTTTTTCATCGACCCAGGTTGCATGGACTTGAACGCGTTTCAAATCCTGATTGAGCGCACTGGCCGCGCCTTCGGCGAGCGTTGTCGTGAAGCGATTGTCGGACTGTAGCGTCTCGATGATTTGCGGCCAGACATCGGCAAGCTCGCTATGGGGAACGTAAATCGAGATGAGCCCTTCCTCTCCGAAGACAAGGCACATCTGTCGCGGCTTGCCGCCCATGTCGGTTTCGTAGGCGGCTATGGCGCGATGACGGTCGATGTTGTCGGCGATCATCCGCTGCTGCCAGTTGCGGTATCGGTCGTCGGGGAGCGTGGTGAACCAGTCCGATGGGCTCTGCGAGATGACTTCGAGCAGCGGTACTTTGCCAGTGAAGTTGCCGATGCCCGTGCTCGACGGTGAACTCGCGCGCATCGCGGCGTCGATCGACTTCTACGGCATCAACTTCTACAACCCGACGACGGTGACCGTCGCCGATCCGGCGGGACCACTGCCGTTCGAGATCGTGCCGACGCCCGGGGCGCCCGTCACCGGTTTCGGCCCGGAGTGGCCGATCGTGCCCGAGGCGCTCCGCGATCTGCTCATCGACCTCCATCGCCGGCATCCGCACATGCCGCCGGTGATCATCGGCGAGAA
>JAEXXM010000024.1 GCA_023405815.1 Pseudomonadota bacterium
GGTCTCGGTAGAGACCGCCGCCCCTCTCCGACTTCATCCTGTAGCCGCGTCAACTGAGTTGTCATCCTCGGGCTTGTCCCGAGGACCCAGCCCTCAACAAGCTTAGGCGTCGACGTGTTGCCGCCTCGCGTGCAGCGACAATCGCCGGAGCAAGCGGAGCATTAGATCCTCGGGACAAGCCCGAGGATGACACTTGGGCATATGTTGCGACTAAGTCTACCCCGCGCTCATCGCTTGCTTCAGGACCCGCGCGAAATTGCCGATGGCGATCTTGCGGATGCTCTCTTCGGGGAATCCCGCCGCCTGCCAGGAGCGCACGACCTTCTGCAGGTCGGCATAGCTGGCGATGGCAGGCCGCGAAATGGCGTTCATGTCGGTGCCGAACGCGACGTGATCGAAGCCCAACCACTCGCCCAGCTCCCACGCCCGCGCCGCATAGGCATCCGGCGTAGCCCCGACGTCAGAGCGCATCGGCCATAGGCCGACCACGCCGCCCTTGTCGGCGATGAGCTTGGCTGTGTCGAGCGGCAGTTGTCGCGCCTGCCACACCGGCATCTTCCAGTTCGGCTGGCGCGTGCGCGTCACCGACGAATGCGACCAGACGACGGGCTGCGTGGATACCTCCAACGCTTCGCGGACGCAGACGTCGGTGCAATGCGCGAGGTCCACCAGCATCCCGAGCCGATTGCACTCCTCGATCACCCTGCGCCCGAGATCGGTGAGGCCGCCGTATTGCGGCCGCTCGGTCTGGAAGTCCCCGAGTGGGTTCTCGATGTAGTGCACGAGCTGGATGCTGCGCACGCCGAGCTCGTGCGTGTGTGCCAGCGGCGAGACGTCGTCCTCGATGAACGTCGCCCCCTCCACGGTGAGGACGACGTGCGGCTCTCCCGTGACCGCCCTGTCGACGTCCTCGGGCGTGAGCGCGAGCTTCAGGTTCTGGTCGTCGAGATGCTGCTTGATGCGGGCGACGTCGCTCTCGAACCACGCGATCGCCTCACCGCGTTTCGGTTGTCCCTTCTGCTTGATGCCCTGCCCGGTGATGCGCAGCCAGGGCACGTCGCCGACGAGCGACCAGGCAACCAGCGTCGCGTTGCCGGCCTCCATCGTCGGCCGCAGCGGAAACTTCTCCGGCGATTTGCCCATGCCGAAGAAGAACAGGTGCGAGTGCATGTCGCCGATATAGACCGGCGTGCCGTATTGCGCGCGCGCGCTGTGCGTCAGTGTGCAGGAGGCGGCGAGGGCCCCCTGCACGAACTGCCGGCGATCGATGTCCATGTGTCCCGCTGGGCTCGGCGCCCTACTCGATCACCACCGTCGCCACGTAGTCCATGGTGCGGTTGTTGTTCTTCTCGGGTAGCAGCGTATTGATGAGGTACGAGGTCGGCGAATAGTTCTCCGCAATGCCGGCCCAGTTGAAACCCGTGCCTATGAGGCGCGCGCGCCAGTTCTGCCACATCCGCCCCGTCATGCCGATGTAGTAGCTCTTGAGGCGTTCAAAGCGCGGCTGCATCTCCTCGGCGACCTTGCGATGGCCGACCGACATTTTCGACATCCCGATCGGGTTCTCGACGAATATGCTCTCCAGCAGCGGCTTGCGCTGATCGTCCGGCAGCTCGAGCTGATCGACGACGAGAAGCGGACCATCCGCAAGACCCGAGTAGGTCGAACGCCCGTGCGTCGGCAGCACGTTGCCGGTCGCCTTCATCGGCTCCATCGGCTCCTTGATGCACGAGGGCATGCGGCTTCCCTTGAAATCCGCATCGCTCTTCGCCGGATCGCAGTTGCGCAGCGACAAGAGCGACCACACGAACTCCGAGCAGTACATGTCGAGCGGCTTGCCCGAGTGGCCCTGGCCGAGCGCGATCTGGCCGAACTGCTTGACGAAGTCGAGGTTGGAGCCGGGCTTGTACTTCGGCGCGTTGTAGTCCTGGTTGAAGCTGATCTGGCTCGGATAGACCTTGCCGGCGTTGGCGTTGAGGCGCATCGCCCAGCCGAGCAAGTTCGCCTTCTGCGTGGCCGTGAGGTCTCGCGGACGGATGATGTGCAGATAGTTCAGCGTGCGGTAGTGCTCGCTCGTGAGATCGCCGCGCCCGACGTATTCGGCATCGAGCGGATTGTCGAGGTTGCGCAGCGTGCCGTTCTTGTCGACGTAGCCGAAGCCGGTGTGGCTGATGCCCATCTGGATGTTGGGATAGGCGCCGGCGCCGCCCCATTCGGTGCGGAAGGTGAGGAGAATGTCGCCCGTCTGCACGAGCCCGCTCTTGCCGAGCCGCGCTGCAAGCCCGGAGCGCTTGGCGACGACGAGGCGCAGGCCGACATCGCCCTTCGCCTTGATGCCGTCGGGGTGCTTGAACTCCACCAGCTTGTCGGAGGTCTTGATGTCCTTCGGCAGGCTCGCCCACGCGCTTTTCGGCACCGCGAAGTAGACAGGGATCTTCAGCTTCTTGGCGAGGTCGGCGTTTGTCTTTTCGTTGAACGTGAATTCCGCGGCGCCGGCTATCTGCGCGCCTGCAATCACCAATGCCGCGGCGAGCCCTGCGGTTGAAATCTTCTTATGCAATGACATTGAGCGTCTCCCCCACGCAACTTTGTGAGCTGGCTTAGCACGGGGCCGGGCGCCGCCCAACCACCGTCGTCCGATTGAGGCACAGTCCGGATACAACCCATTAAGGGTGTCCGGCTTAGGGTGCGCGAGCGTCCAAATGTGGGCAGCGCTTTCGACGCGCCCCAGTACTTGCGTGATGCTCTGCCCCCGCCTCAGTGGAGCTTCGCAATGAAGCCTATGCTTTTCCGCGCCTTGCTCGCCGCGGCGCTTTCGTTTGCCGCCACCGTCGCCCAGGCCGAGGACACCAGGGAGAACATCCGCGGCGCCACCACCGGCCCGACGACGGCCCGCGGCTTCAGCCACCCCGAGCAGTACATCCACCTTCAGGACGTGAAGCCGGCGGACAATATGTACCCGGTCGTGCCCCATCCCGAGCAGGACAAGGCGGTGCGGGAAAAGCTCGCGGCCCTGCAGGCGAAGACCGGCAAGAAGCCGAACATCCTCATCTTCCTCATGGATGACGTTGGCTGGATGGACCCAGGCTTCAACGGCGGCGGGACTGCGATCGGCAACCCGACGCCGGTGATGGACAAGATCGCCAATGAAGGCATGATCCTCACCTCCGCCTACTCGACGCCGTCGTGCTCGCCGACCAGAGCCACCATCCACACCGGCCAGAACCCGCTGCATCACGGCATCCTGCGCCCGCCCATGTACGGCGAAGCCGGCGGCCTCGATGGCGCCATCACCATGCCGCTGCTTCTGAAGCAGCATGGCTACGTCACCCAAGGCGTAGGCAAGTGGCACATGGGCGAGAATCAAGGCTCGCTGCCGCAGAACGTCGGCTATGACGACTACGTCGGCTTCCTCGGCGTGTCCGACATGTACACCGAGTGGCGCGATGTCTACTTCAACCCCGAGATCGCTCTCTCGCCTGAGCGCTTCAAGATGCTCGAGGACGACGCCTTCAACCACTACGAGGTGCATTGCACACCTGGCGATAAGGAGAAGTGTGAGAACGGCAAGCTGATCGAGCTCAACTACATCAAGGAGCTCGACAAGCACTGGCTCGAGGTCTCGACCGACTTCATTCGCAAGATGCGTGGCTCCAAACAGCCGTTCCTCCTCTATCACGCGACGCGTGGCTGCCACTTCGACAACTATCCGTCGGATGAGTGGGCCGGAAAGTCGCTGTCGCGCACCAGCTACGGCGACTGCATAGTGCAGATGGACTACACGCTCGGAAAGCTCGTCTCCGCGCTCAAGGAAGCGGGCGAGCTCGAGAACACGCTCATCATCCTCACGTCAGACAATGGCCCCGAATGCGAGATTCCCCCGCACGGGCGCACGCCGTTCCGTGGCTGCAAAGGTTCGAGCTGGGAAGGCGGCGTGCGTGTGCCGACGTTCGTCTATTGGAAGGGCACGATCGAGCCGCGCAAATCGGACGGCCTTTTTGATCTCGCTGACATCCTCCCGACGGCGCTTTCGCTCGCCGGCGTCCCCGGCGCCGAACTGGCCAAGCTGTTCCCCAAGACGACGTACATCGACGGCGTCGACCAGTCTGGCTTCCTTATCGCCGACGGTGGTCTCTCGGCGCGGCGGAGCCGCCCCTACACGCTCAACCAGTACTACTCGGCGATGCGCATCGACGAGTTCAAGGGCGTCGTCACCGGCGAGGTCGAGAACGGTGTGGTGCAGAAGGGCGATTGGGGTGGATTCTCCGGCTCCATCTTCACCGACACGGGCGGCGCTATCACCTTCAACCTCTATACCAACCCGAAAGAGGACGTGAGCATCGGCATCCGTCACATCCCCATGGGCGTGCCGCTCATGGCGGCCTCGGCCTTCTACTTGAAGGAGCTGATCAAGTACCCGCCGCAGTTCAAGATCGGCTTCATGTCCAACAATCCGCCCGTCTACGATCTCATCCCCAAGATCCAGGAGATGAAGAAGGAGCAGCTCGAGAAGAACGGCGTTGGACGCCCGACGCCGTGATGACGTCGGCGCTGCGGCGAGGTTGGTGGATGCCGTTCCAATGAATTAAGCAAGTCGGTCGGAAGCCGCTAGACGCCCCGGTCCTTGAGGGCGCAGTCTCCATGCCGAGAAGCAGCGCTAGATGGGGTCGGATACCGCGTGTTCCAGTGTGGAGCTGGAGATGCGTATGACTGCCTTCGCTGCTGGTTGTTTAGACGCGAGGCGTCCCCCGATTTCGCGCTGCGTTGACGGCTGCGAGAGCCAATTCCGAAACCACGTCGCCCCGTGTTTTGACCGCCGCGTTGGGAGGCGTGTACGGCGCACATCCTTTACGTGATCATGAGGAGATGGCTGCCATGAAACCGATTGTGCTCCCCCTCTCCATTATTAGTCTTGTTGTCGTCGCCTGCCCTCCCGCGACATCGCAGCAGACGACCGGCGTGCCCGGTTCGCCAAGTGCCACGACAACGATCGACGGCAGATATCTGCCCACGCCGCCGGCTCCGTTTGGAGGCGAGATCAACCTCAACGCGGCCCAGTCGAAGCCATACTGGCCACCGCGCGTGGTGCCACCCAAAGGGGCACCGAACATTTTATTGATCATGACCGACGACGTGGGATTCGGCGCGCCCAGCACATTCGGCGGCGTGATCCCGACTCCTGCGATGGATCGGATCGCCAACATGGGGCTGCGCTACACGCAGTTCCATTCCACTGCCTTGTGCTCGCCGACGCGTGCCGCGCTGATCACAGGGCGCAACCATCATGCCGTCGGATTTGGCGTGATCTCCGAAACCTCAACAGGCTACCCAGGCTACGACAGCATCATCACTAAGGACTCGGCGACCATCGGTCGGGTCCTGAGGGACAATGGCTACGCCACTTCGTGGTTCGGCAAGGATCACAACGTTCCGGCGTTCGTCGCCAGTCAGGCCGGCCCCTTCGACCATTGGCCGATCGGCCAGGGTTTTGAATATTTCTATGGCTTCGTCGGCGGCGACACCAGCCAGTGGCAGCCGAACCTGTTCCGCAACACAACCGCCATCTACCCCTACATGCGCAATCCCGGATGGAACCTGATCACGGCCATGGCGGATGACGCGATACAGCACATGAAGATGTTGAACGAGGTCGATCCGGCAAAACCATTCTTCGTCTACTACGTGCCCGGTGCCACGCACGCGCCGCATCACCCGACGCCTGAGTGGATCAAGAAGATCAGCGACATGCACTTGTTCGACCAGGGATGGAACGCGCTGCGCGAGCAGATCTTCGCCAACCAGAAGAAGCTCGGGGTGATCCCGGCGGACGCCAGGCTGACGCCTTGGCCCAAGGACCTGTTGAAGGAGTGGGACCAGCTGACGCCTGACGAGAAGAAGCTATTCATCCGCCAGGTCGAGGTCTACGCCGCCTATCTCGCCTATGCTGACCATGAGATCGGCCGCGTAATCCAGGCCGTCGAGGACATGGGCAAGCTCGACAACACGCTGATCATCTACATCAGCGGCGACAACGGCTCGAGCCCTGAGGGCTCTCCGAACGGGACGCCGAACGAGGTTGCACAGTTCAATGGCGTCGAGGTGCCAGTTTCCGATCAGCTCAAGTACTTCTATGACGCGTGGGGCTCGGACCGCACCTACAATCACATGGCGGTAGGTTGGACCTGGGCATTCGACACGCCCTACAAGTGGACGAAGCAGATGGCGTCGCACTTCGGCGGCACGCGGCAAGGCATGGCCATCGCCTGGCCCGGCCGCATCAAGGATGCGGGCGGCATACGCAATCAGTTCCACCACGTGATCGACATTGTTCCGACAATTCTTGAGGCGACTGGAATCCCGGCGCCGGTGATGGTCGATGGCGTGGCGCAGAAGCCGGTCGAAGGCGTGAGCATGGCTTACACGTTCGATAAGGCGAACGTGGATGCGCCGTCGCGGCGTGAGCTTCAGTATTTCGAGATGATGGGCAACCGCGGGATCTATAACCGCGGCTGGTATGCGAACACGACGCCGATCCAAGCTCCGTGGCTGCTCGCCTCCACGCCGCCTCAGGACGTCATGAACGGCTACAAGTGGGAGCTTTACGACCTGACGAAGGATTGGACACAGGACAACGACCTCGCGTCCACAAACCCCGAAAAGCTGAAGGATCTGCAGGAGCTCTTCGTGCTCGAAGCGTCGAAGTACCAGGTCTTTCCTCTCGATAACTCATTGGCGTCGCGCATGGTGACGCCGCGGCCCAGCGTGACGGCGGGAAGGACCGTCTTCACATATTCAGGCGAGCTGACGGGCATCCCGATGGGGGATGCGCCCAGTCTCCTTGACACGTCCTACACCATCACCGCCGAGGTCGAGATTCCCGAGACGCGCACCTTGGGGCTCGGCGCACCTTCGGAGGGTGATGGCATGATCGTCACCCAGGGCGGCCGCTTCGGCGGTTGGGGCTTCTACGTGCTCGACGGCAAGCCGGTCTTTGTCTGGAACTTGCTGGATCTCGATCGGATCCGCTGGGAGGGCGCCGACGCGCTCGCACCTGGCAAGCACACGATCGAATTCGACTTCAAATATGACGGTCTCGGCATGGGCACGCTGGCCTTCAACAATATGAGTGGGCTTGGCCGGAGCGGCACGGGCATACTCAAGGTCGACGGCAAGGAGGTGGCGATCAAGAAGATGGAGCGCACCTTGCCGCTGACGCTGCAGTGGGACGAGAGCTTCGACGTCGGCGCCGACACCGGCACACCGGTGGACGACAAGGACTACGAGGTGCCGTTCCGCTTCACCGGCAAGCTCGACAGGCTGACCCTCGTAATCAATCGGCCGAAGCTCACGCCCGAGGACGAAAAGCGGCTGAGCGAAGCACAACGGAACAACAGAGCGAGCGAATAGTGCTTTCGACCGTCACGTGCCGGAGATCGCCATGCTGATAGAAAAAGCTGCTCCCATTGCCTTGGCCGCATTTACTGTCGCCTCACTCGCCGCGTCGGGGGAGCGCACGTGGGCGCAAACCTCACAGCATGGGCAGGACACTCAGAACGAGGCCGCGGAGATCTTGAAAGAGTCCAAGAAGAACGATCCTGAGACTCCCAAGGACGTCGCGGAGTGCATGAAGCAGTTGGGTCCGCAGACACAGATGACGAAGGAGGAATGGGCTGCGAGCTGCCGCAGCACCCTCCGCTATTTCCCCGAGAAGCCGTAATGTCTGCTGAAACTGATTCTCGCAGAGTGACTATGAGAACGCTCCGCATCAGCGCTCTGGCAATTCTCGGCATCCTTCTCGCCGGGGCCGCAAGGGCCCAGTCCGACGCGTGCTCTGGAACGTCCGCCGCCGTTGGCGAGGGCGCGACGGCAGGCATGGTGTTCGTGCCCGGCGGTGCGTTCGTGATGGGCTCCGATCGCCGCGAGCCCGAGGAGCGGTCGACGCACCTCGTGCGTGTCGATGGCTTCTTCATGGATGCTCATGAGGTGACGAACGCGCAGTTCAAGCGCTTCGTCGATGCTACCGGCTACATCACGCGCGCCGAGCGCGGGCCGGATCCCGCAAATCATAAGGGCATGCCGGGTGAGGTCATGGGCCCCGGGTCCGTCGTCTTCACACCGCCGGCGAAGGATGGCGACATCACCCGCTGGTGGAAGTACGTGAAGGGGGCCAACTGGCGCCAGCCGGACGGGCCCGCTTCGTCGATCGCCGGGCACGAGAACCATCCTGTGGTGCATATCGCCTACGAGGATGCGCTAGCGTACGCGAAGTGGCTCGGCCGCGAGCTGCCCACGGAGGCGCAATGGGAATACGCGGCGCGCGGCGGGCGCGAGGATACCACCGAGGTGGTGGGCGCCTTCGACGCCTACGGCAAGCCGGCAGCGAACACCTGGCAGGGCATCTTCCCGGTATTCAACACCAAGGACGATGGCTATGCCGGCTCGGCGCCGGTCGGCTGCTTCCAGCCGAACCCGTTCGGCCTCTTCGACATGATCGGCAATGTCTGGGAGTGGACCAGCGACTGGTACCTGGCTGGCCATCAGCGCGCGCCGGCGACGAACCCCATGGGCCCCAACCTGATGCAGGTGCGGCTCGCCCCCAATGCGACTCCGATGAAAGTGATCAAGGGCGGCTCGTATTTGTGCTCGGGGAACTTCTGCTCTCGCTATCGCGCCAGCGCGCGCCAGCCGCAGGAGATCGATCTCGGGACGAGCCACATCGGCTTCCGCACGGTGCTCAACCGCGCGCCCTGATCGTCAATTTCAGACCTTAAAGTCCCTTCGAGTTTGATGCAGCGCCCACGCCGTCGATCGCGCGCGTCGATGAATGGGGTGCAATTTCTTTTCTTGTCCGTAGAATGTCCCCGCAACTTCCAGAAAGGACCACGCCGAGGGATGCCGCACGACACCCCGCTGATCGCCACCATCGTTGTCGGCCTCTGCCTTGCATTCGCCCTCGGCGCCATAGCGCAACGCATCCGCGTCTCGCCCCTCGTGGGCTACCTCCTCGCCGGTGTCGTTTTGGGGCCCCACACGCCCGGCTTCGTCGCCGACCAGTCGCTGGCGAGCGAATTGGCCGAGATCGGCGTCATCCTCCTCATGTTCGGTGTCGGCCTGCATTTCTCGCTCAAAGACCTCTGGTCGGTGCGCTCCATCGCCATACCGGGCGCGATCGGCCAGATCGCCGTTGCGACGCTTTTCGGCATGGGCCTCGCCCACCTGGTCGGCTGGAGCATCGGCGCAGGGCTGACCTTCGGTCTCGCCCTGTCGGTTGCCAGCACCGTCGTGCTTCTGCGCGCCCTTCAGGAGCGCCGCGTGATCAACACCGAGCGCGGTCGCATTGCGGTCGGCTGGCTGGTCGTCGAGGACCTCGTCATGGTGCTGACGCTGGTGCTCCTCCCCGCGCTCGTGCCTCTGCTCGACGGCAGCCTCGAGCGCGCCTCGCCGTTGGGCATCCAGACCATTCTCCAGACGCTGGCGATCACCGTTGCGAAGGTGGCGGCCTTCGTCGTCATCATGCTTGTCGTGGGACGCCGGGTCATTCCCTGGCTTCTGCACTACGTGGCGCACTCGGGCTCGCGCGAGCTGTTCCGCCTCGCGGTCCTCTCCATCGCGCTGGGTTGTGCCTACGGAGCGGCGCAGCTCTTCGATGTGTCCTTCGCGCTCGGCGCCTTCTTCGCTGGCATGATCCTCTCGGAGTCCGCGCTCAGCCAGCAGGCGGCGTCCGAGACCCTGCCGCTGCGCGACGCCTTTGCCGTGCTGTTCTTCATCTCGGTCGGCATGCTGTTCGACCCGGCCAACCTCGTTCGCGATCCGCTCCTGGTGTTCGCGACGCTCAGCATTATCCTGGTGGCGAAGTCGGTGGCCGCACTCGTCATAGTGCGCGCCTTCGGACGCCCGTGGGGAACCGCAGCCACCATCGCGGCGAGCCTCGCGCAGATCGGCGAGTTCTCCTTCATCCTCGCCGGGCTCGGCGTCTCTCTCGGGCTTATGCCCGAGCTCGGCCGCGAGCTGATCCTCGCCGGCGCCATCATCTCGATTATGCTCAACCCGCTGCTCTTTTTCGCCCTCGACCATGCCAAGCCATGGCTCGATAAGCGCGATGGCGTGATCCCGCAGCCTGTCGTCCCCGAGCCTGCAGCCGCACCGAGCGCGCCAGCACCTGCAGCGCCGGCCAAACCGTCAGGCGACGACATCGAGGTGACGACGCAGCAAGGGCACACGGTCCTCGTCGGCTACGGCAACATCGGCCGCTGGATCGGCGAAGCGCTGGTCGGAGCAGGCGTGCCGCTCTTCGTCATCGATGAGAAGGACGAGATCGTCGCCAAACTGAAGGCCGCGGGCATAGAGGCGGTCTCGGCCAGCGCTCCGCCGGCTCTTGCGGCCGCCAACCTGCCAAAGGCACATGCGCTGTTGATCGCGGTTCCGGAGGCATTCGAGGCGGGGCAGATCGTCGCCCAGGCACACGCTGCCAACCCGACGCTGTTCATCATCGCCCACGCCCACTCCGACACCGAGGCCGACTATCTCTCCAATCTCGGCGCCACCGTCGTTGTCGGGGGCGCGCGCGAGATCGCCGCAACGATGGTTGCGAGGCTTCCACGCCCGACCGCGCACGTGTCTTAGGGTTAGAGCTAACATATTGGACGTGTTCCATACTTCGGTCGATTTTGCTCGGCAGCAACGCCATCGGGCAGCGATTGATTGCGTAGCGGGGCGATGCCGATGATGAGCCGACATAGCGGGCGTCTGACACTGGTTGCTGCAGTGGCGGCAATGCCGATCCTCTCGGGGCGGGCCGTTGCCGATGACAGCGGCTGCGCAGCCGTCAACCGCGGCGTCCTCGACGCCGAGCTCAACGCCGGCTCCGCGACAGCTAGGAGCGTGTCGCTCGACGCCGGCGACCTGCTGACCTTCACGGCGACCGGCGCCTCGGTATCGCTCGCAGGCGCGCCGGCAACGCTCGTTGATGGCTCCGCGGCGACGACCGCGAACTTCAAGGCCCCGTCCGCCGCCGCATACACTTTCGGCTTTACCAACGCTGGGACAGGAGTGGGCAGCGTCCGCGTGACCTGCCTATCGACCGCGACGGAAGCCGCCAACGCGGCCTTCCTCGAACGCCGCAAGTCGCTTCTCAACGCCAACGATCCCGACCGCCTGCGCATTGATCGCGCACCGACGCCGATCGCCAATCCCGACAAGCCGCTGTCGAGCACCGTGTCGATCGGAGAGGACGGCCGCGCCAAGGACGTCGGATTCTCGGTCAGCCTCTCCGAGATCACCGCCGCGGCGCAGGGCAACAAGAAGATCGATCCGGGGCTCGTCGATTTCTGGCTCGAGGGTCGCATGCAGAACTACGACGCGGGCTTGGAATCCGGCGGAAATCTAGGCGTTCTTTACCTCGGCACGCGCTCGATGCTGAGCCCTGACATCATGGTCGGCGCGATGGCTCAGCTCGATCGCGGCGTCGAAACCTACAGCGATGACACGCCCGAGATGGCGGCGCGCGGCTGGATGTTCGGCCCCTACATGAGCATGAAGCTCGGCGCGGGCGTCGTTTTCGACGGCCGTGTAGCCTGGGGCGAGACGGAGAACGTCGTCTCCAGCGATGCCTTCGACGATAGTCTCACGCAGCGCCGGCTCGTGCGCGGAAAGCTCACCGGCACGCGCGAGTTCGGCGGCTGGAAGGTCGCGCCGAGCGTTGGCCTGATCTACATCGAGGACGCCGTGCGCGACTCTGCTTCAAGCGAAACGGTAGCGGCTGGCACCGGCAAGGTGGAGGTGCTGCCCGAGGTGTCGAAACGTTTTGCGCTCGACGATGAGACCTACATCGAGCCTCGCGCCGCGCTGGGCGCATTCGTCGGCTTCGACGATCTGCAGGCGCTCAATCCTGCCGTGCCGTCCGTGGTGCCCACCGATGTGCAGTTGAAGGCGCAGGCCGGAGTCGCGGTCGGCGTGAAGGATGGCACCAGCTTGCAGGCCACCGGAGGCGTCGAAAGCGGCGCGAGCACGACCTCGGAGAACTGGATGGGACGTCTGCAGCTCAACGTGCCGCTGGGCAAGTGAGCCGTTTCGCGCCGCAGCAATTCTTCAATTTTGTCAACATCCTTCTTACGCCAATGCAATGGAAAGTTATTTCGCGTGTCACAAACGTCACGTATAGTGCGTGTTGTAGGTGATCAGAATTGGCTGCGGGTCCACTGCCACCTCGGCAGGCTGAAGCTCCCCCGAACCGCCTTTCCGTAGCGCTGATCTCCTGCGAAGGAGGTGAAGCATGGCATGCCCGAAGATCGAGGTCCGCGGCAAAAGAGTGATCCTGCTTAGCGGATTTCACGACGTAGTCAGAGCAGCCCGCCCCCAGATGCTCGACGATGCTAACGTGAAAGAGGTCGACGAGCTGCGGCAGTCCGCACGGCTGCACCCCGACGCAGTGGCCTTTGGCTTCGTCGCAGGACGCTGGGTTCCGGCCGCCTGAGCCGTAATCCGCCAGGTCCCCCGCCTGGACACCCCTGTGTTTTCGCAGTCCCCGGATCCGTCAGGGTCCGGGGATTTGCTGTCTTTGGAGCGCATCGATAAATAGTGGCGATCGCTATTGCCCGGATTTCCATGTCGCTCGCACTCGATACTCACCTGACGACTGCCGCAGCTGCCGAGAAGCCATCGCTGGCCGGACTCGGCCGCGAGGGACTGCGCGCAGCGCTCGCCGTCGCAGGAGTGCCGGAAAAGCAGCTGCGCATGCGCGTCGCCCAGCTCTGGAGCTGGCTCTACGTTCGCGGCGTCAGCGACTTTGCCGCGATGACGGACGTCGCCAAGGAGCTGCGCGCGGCACTCGCCGAGCGCTATTCGCTGGCACGACCCGAGATCGTCTCCGAGCAGGTATCCGTCGATGGCACGCGCAAGTGGCTGCTGCGTCTTCCAGCGCAGGGCCGCGATGGTCGCCCCCCGGAGGTCGAGACCGTCTACATTCCTGAAGCCGACCGCGGCACGCTCTGTATCTCGAGCCAGGTCGGTTGCACGCTGAACTGCACCTTCTGCCATACCGGCACACAGCGGCTCGTGCGCAATCTCATCGCTGAGGAGATCGTCGGCCAGATTCTGCTGGCGCGCGATCGCATCGGCGATTGGCCGGGCGCCGCCCCCCCCGGCGACGGTCGCCTCTTGCCGTCGTCGGAGCGCAAGATCACCAACATCGTTCTCATGGGCATGGGCGAACCGCTCTACAATTTCGATAACGTCAAGGCGGCGATGGAAGTCGCCGCCGACGGCGAGGGTCTCTCGGTCTCCAAGCGCCGCATCACGCTGTCGACTTCGGGCGTCGTGCCGGAGATCGCGCACTGGGGCGAGGAGACGGGCACCATGCTTGCCATCTCGCTGCACGCCGTGCGCGACGAGCTGCGCGACGTCCTCGTGCCGATCAACCGCAAGTATCCGATTGCCGAGCTGCTCGATGCGTGCCGCAACTATCCGGGCCTGTCGAACGCGCGCCGCATTACCTTCGAGTACGTGATGCTGAAGGGCGTCAACGACAGCCTCGCCGAGGCGAAAGAGCTCGTGCGCCTGCTCGCCGGCATCCCCGCGAAGATCAACCTCATCCCCTTCAATCCGTGGCCGGGCGCGCCCTACGAGTGCTCCGACTGGGAGCAGATCGAGCGCTTCGCCGACGTGGTCAATCGCGCCGGATACGCGAGCCCCGTGCGCACGCCGCGCGGTCGCGACATCTACGCCGCCTGCGGGCAGCTCAAGTCGGCGAGCGTCAAGCAGCGTGCGAGCGCCGCGCATGCAACTGCGGATGCGGCGAGCGGGAGCTGACGCAAGTGTTCTGGAAGACCACGGGACGCATCCTCATCGTCATTCCATTCGCTTTGTTCGCCGCGATGCTGGCGAGTCTCTTCGTTCTGATGACGCTCGGGCTTGAGCGCATCACCACCTTCCTGCACGTCAATCCCATCGAGGCCGATAGCTCCGAGCAGGTGCTCGTGATGATGGATCAGGGCATGATGCTCCTCGCGAGCCTTACCGTGATCCCGGCACTGCTGATGGTCATCGTCGGCGAGATCGCCCGTATCCGCTCGATTGTCTATTACGTTGCCGGCGGCGGCCTCGCGCTCGCCGCCATTCCTCTTCTCGCCCGCTTCGGCCAGGATGGCTCGGTCACGACGCCCGAGGCCGTGGTCTGGCAGGTCTTCGCCACGGCCGGTTTTGCCGGCGGCTTCGTCTATTGGCTCATCGCCGGCCGCAACGCCTGACTTCTTCGTCGATGCAACGCCGCCTGTGACCTGGCAATCGCGAACCCGCATATCCGATATGGCCGTGAAGACGGCTATCCACGCAAGCTTTCACGGCTCGACGACTAAGGAGCACACCTCCGGCTGCAAGGTGTCTGGGTTCCCGCCTTCGCGGGAATGACGTCTGGGGGAGGGCCCTATTGCCGCCGAAGGCGGCAGGGGCGCAAGGCGCCCCGGCGCGAGCGCCGGCCATCAGCTCGCGCAAGACTTTGCCGCACGCAAAGCTTCTCCCAGCTCGCGTCAGCCAAGAAAACCCATTAGGCAGACCCCGCGTTTTGGGTTGAGGGCGATGATCGAGGCCCTGTAAGCTCGCTCAGGGGTGGAGATCATAAGTGGGGGTAAGCCCATGCTCACGCTGTTGCGCGTTCTTTTCGGCTTCGCCATCGCTTGCTTGGTGGCCGGCGTGGCGACCGTCGCTTTCGTCGTGAGCCCCATCGAGCTCGCCAATCTGCCGGCCGAGGCGCAGCCCGAGCGGCTCGGCAACGCCGGCATCCTCGCCCTGCTCACTGCGACGCACTCGGCGATTTTTGCCTTTCCCTTTGCGCTCGTTGCCCTCGGTATCGCCGAGCTCTGGCGCATCAGGTCGTGGCTCTACTATGCGCTGGTCGGTATCGTGATCTCGCTCGGAGGCCTCGCTGCCGTCTACCTCAACGAGGTTCCGGGCCAGCCTTCGATCCTCAACGACTACGCGCTCATTGCCTTTGCCACCGTCGGACTTCTCGCGGGCCTCACCTACTGGCTCGTCGCCGGCCGCTGCGCCGGCGGACGACGCCGGGGCAACGCCGCTCCCCCTCCGGCCACCCCGACCGAGAGCGATGCCGCCCCCCAGCCAACTTAACTTTACGCATCCCTATTCTCCCAAAGCCCAGGCGATATGACGCGCAAGTGTATTGTTGCGCCGCAGCGAACAGTTTAGTCTGCCATGAGTGCTGCGGGGGGCGATGAGAGGTTTGACCGATGCTCGACCCTGAGCTCCAGCAACGCTTTGCGCGCCACTGCACCGAGGCTGCCTTCGGTTATTCCGCTGCGACTACCGCGGCCTATGCCGCGTTCGCCGATCAGGTGCTGAGCTTCTGGACGTCGGTGCTGCAGCCGGCGCCTCCCAAGCGTGAGCCCGAGCTGTGGCGCTGGCCGGTTCCGCTGGCACCGCCGTCGGCTCCGGCCAAAGCTGATTTCAACCCGTTCATGTGGGCGCTTCCCCAGCCGGTCGCTCCGGCACCTAAAGCCGCGGCTCTGCCGACCAATCCTTGGGAGGCGATGGCCCAGTTTGCCGAGGTCATGAGCGGAGCTCTGAGCGCGATCAGCGGAACGCCCGTCAAGCCGCTTTCGAGCCCCAAGGATCCGATGACGGCTTGGCTCACGGCCTTTCCCTTTGCGCAGCCGACGGCCGCTTGGCCGATGGCCTTCATGATGATGTCGCAGGGTGTGCCGCACGCAGTCGCCTGGCCAACGGCCGAAGCCAACGCCGCCGTGCTCGATGCCGCCGAGATCGCCCGCCGCTCGATCAGCAAGGCCTTCGCCAGCTATCAGTCCGAGAGCGGGCACGCCGCGGGCGGCAACGTTTGGCCGCCCGTCGAGATGATGACTCTCTTCGCCGCTGTGCCGCTCAACGTCGGCACGCTGCTCACGGCGATGAAGCTGCACTGAGGAAGCGGTGGCCCCTCAGGTGGGCTTCTTCTCTTCCTTCGAGCGCACTGGCTTCTTCCGGCAATGCGCCTTGCGCTTCTTGCCGTTCTTCATCGTGATCTCTTTGTACCAGGAGCACTGCGCCTTGGCCGTGCAGGCGGAGTTGTCGAGCCCCGCACACTCCGACGGCGGCTTCTTCTCGGTCTTCTTCTTTTCCTCCGCGGCATCGGCTGCGGCGACGAATGCAAGGCAGGCGGCGGCTGCTGAGGCGGCGCGCCAGAAATGAATACGCATAGGAACTGAATCTCCCCCGGGAGTTGTACCCGGCGAGAATATAACATGACCCTTTGCAGAACGGAACGGGTGGTGAACATCGCAGCCGGCTTCCGACCGCCGATGATGCCCGGCGACAACATCCGCGCGTGCCGGGCCTTCCCGTGACACCGCGGCGCCGCCCGATGCCTATGGCGCTGCGCTGCGGAATTTCGTAGACGCTGAGCCGTCCGATGACCCCTTCCAAAGAGCGCAGAATGACCTCCAAGCAGAAGCCGATCAAAAAGGTCGTGCTCGCCTATTCCGGCGGCCTCGATACCTCGATCATCCTCAAGTGGCTGCAGCAGACCTACGGCGCCGAGGTCGTGACCTTCACCGCCGACCTCGGCCAGGGCGGCGAGCTGGAGCCGGCGCGCGAGAAGGCGCTGATGCTCGGCATCAAGCCGCAGAACATCTACATCGAGGACCTGCGCGAGGAGTTCGTCCGCGACTACGTCTTCCCGATGTTCCGCGCCAACGCGCTCTACGAGGGCGTCTACCTGCTCGGCACCTCGATCGCGCGGCCATTGATCGCGAAAAAGCAGATCGACATCGCCCGCGCGACCGGCGCCGACGCCGTCTGCCACGGCGCCACTGGCAAGGGCAACGACCAGGTGCGCTTCGAGCTCTCCTATTACGCGCTCGAGCCCTCGATCCGCATCATCGCTCCCTGGCGCGACTGGGAGTTCAAGAGCCGCGAGGACCTCATCGCCTTCGCCGAGCAGAACCAGATCCCCATCGCCAAGGACAAGCGCGGCGAGGCCCCGTTCTCGGTCGACGCCAACCTCCTGCACTCTTCCTCGGAAGGAAAGGTGCTGGAAGACCCGGCCGTCGAGCCACCGCCCTATGTCTACCAGCGCACGATCTCACCCGAGGAAGCGCCCGACAAGGCGACCGTCATCACCATCGGCTTTAAGAATGGCGACGCCGTCTCGATCAACGGCAATCCGCTCAGCCCGGCGAACCTTCTGGCGACGCTCAACGACTACGGCCGCGACAACGGCATCGGCCGTCTCGACCTAGTCGAGAACCGTTTCGTCGGCATGAAGTCGCGCGGCGTCTACGAGACGCCCGGGGGCACCATCCTGCTCGCCGCGCACCGCGCCATGGAATCGATCACGCTCGACCGCGGCGCCATGCACCTCAAGGACGAGCTGATGCCGCGCTACGCGGAGCTGATCTACTACGGCTTCTGGTTCTCGCCTGAGCGCGAGATGCTGCAGGCGCTGATCGACAAGAGCCAGGAGCACGTCGAGGGCGAGGTGCGTTTGAAGCTCTACAAGGGCAACGTCACCGTCATCGGCCGCGAGAGCCCGAAGAGCCTCTACTCCTCGACGCTCGTCACCTTCGAGGACGACAAGGGCGCCTACGACCAGAAGGACGCCGCCGGCTTCATCAAGCTCAACGCGCTGCGCCTGCGCACCCTCGGCCAGCGCAACCGCAAGGGCTGAGCGAAATCTGGATTGCGGATGGCGGCCGATCGGCTCGCCGCCATCCAGCGTCACGCCGGCCGCGGCCCGCCGGTCGCTTCGTCGAAGAGGCCTTCGATAGCATCCCAATCCGTGTCGCCGATGAGCGCCGGCGCGAGCGGGTCCTCGCCCCGCGCCCACTCTTGCGCGCCGTCTGGAACGGTGAGCGCCAGATGCAGCCCATGGATCAGCTCATAGGCGCGCCAGGCATAGCCGTGTGCGCGCAGTGCCGATTGCAGCGCATTCTGCACCAGGCTGCGGATCACCGCGTGCGGCTCTGACAACGGCACTTCCACCGCTTTTCCGCAAGCAGCGTCGATGCACGCCTGCTTGTCGAAGGCCGCATGCCCGCGACACGCGAGCGGCCGCACCGGATGTATGATGCAGCTGTCCATGAGGATCAGCGGACAGTAGCACTGCGCCGCCATGCGCTGTTGCGCCGGCAGTCCGCGCGCGATGGCGTCGGCCTCGGCTATGCGCCGCGGCAGCTCGAGCTGCCCGCCCGTCGGTGTCGCGTCGATACGCCGGATGTAGTCTGCGAGCAGGAAGATTTCCGGCGTCGTGGCGGTAACGCGGATGCAGCAGCACGCGGGGCATCCCTTGTGGCAGGCGAGCACCTGCAAGCCTTCCGCCTGGATGGCGACGTTGCGCTCGAAGAGCTCGAAGGCTTCGGTTGCCAGCGCTTCAATCAGTCCGGCCCTCTCGCGTCCAGCATCGAGGACCTGCCCGAAGCGCAGGTGCATGGCGCGGAAGAAATCGGCAGGATGCGTGCTTTCCGGTTGCGTCATCGCGGCTCCTGGCGTGCGCTGAGCATGGTGTGCGTCTCGATCGGCGTGCCGGAGTTGAGCTTTACCGGCGGCGATGAGAATTGCTACGCCTGCGCGCTGACCTAAATCGCCGAGAAGGAAACGCTTAATGAACGCACCGGGCCCCGAGCCGCGCATCCTCGTTCACGCGCTGACGGATTACCTCCTCGTGTTCTACGCCGGCCGCGATCCGTCGACCCGCGCCTCCGAGGATTGGAACTGGTTCGATGATACGGCGATGAAGCTTGGCATCGCCGCTTACGTCATCCATCGCGGCGACGAGGCGGTGGTCTACGACACATTCGCCAGCATCGAGCAGGCCCTATGGATGCGCCGTTATCTCGAGGCGATGGGCATCCGCAGATTCACCGTCGTCTACAGCCACTGGCATCTCGACCACATCGCCGGCGATGCCGTGTTCGCCGATTGCGACGTGGTGGCGACGCGGCTCACCGCCGAGGCGATTGCCGCGCGCAAGACCGAGATCGAGGCAGGCACTCTATGGGGACCGCCGGCCATCCCCTCGATCCGCGTTCCGAACATCGTCTTCGACGACCGCTACGAGATGCGCGTCGGCGACATCGCGCTCGAGCTGCGCCTGCGCAACATCCACAGCGCCGATGGCTGCGTCGTCCTCATCCCGCGCGACAGGATCCTCCTGGCCGGCGACACGCTTGAGGACCCGCTCACCTACATGATCGAGGTCGAGAGCCTGCCGCGGCACCTCAATGATCTTCGATCGATGCGGACCTGGGACATCGCACGCATCTATCCCAATCACGGTGATCCGCGCGTCATCATGAATGGCGGCTACGACAAGTCCTTCATCGACGCCACAATCGCCTACGTCACGGCAATGCTCTTGAGGTCGCACGATGCCGACTACCTGCAGGGCAGCATAGACGACTACATCGGCGGCCTCGCGCAAAAGGGCTGGGTGAACCCGTTCGAGCCTTATCGCGAGGTTCACGCGCAGAACCTGAAGCTCGTCCGCGACTACTGGCACGACAAGCCGCTGCCCGCGCTGGAGCCGTAGCGCCATGCATTACGTTCTCTTCTACGAATACGTCCCCGACTATCTCGCGCGGCGCGAGCCCTTTCGCGCTGGCCACATGGCATTGGCCAAGCCGCTGATCGAGCGCGGCGAGCTGTTCCTCGGGGGCGCCTTCGCCAACCCTGCCTACGGCGCGATGATCGTCTTCTCCGGAGATTCGCCGGGGGTGGCCGAGAATTTTGCCAAGGCCGATCCCTACGTGTCGAACGGTCTCGTCACCCGCTGGTGGGTGCGCGAATGGACCACAGTCGTCGGCAAGGACACCGCACGGCCGGTTGCATCGTGACGGGCAGAGGCGGCGGTGATCCGCTTGCGCCGACCCATCAGGCAGCAGTCAGTCGTCGCGCGCTGGTGTAGTCTCCCGATCGGCGTTGCAGGAGCGGAGGACCCTATGGCCAGCAATGTCTTTCGTTTCGAGGAGAGCTGGAGCATACCCGACGCCACCCCTGAAGAGGTGTGGGAGGTTCTCGCCCGTGGGGAGCTGCTCCCGCAGTGGTGGAAGGGCGTCTATCTCGAGGCGCAGTCCCTCGACGGCAGCGAGCCGCACGTCGGCGGCCGGGTCCGAGCCAGGGCGCGCGGCTTTCTCCCCTACCACCTCAATTTCACTTTGGAGGCGACCGAGCTCGTGCCGGGACGGCTGGTGGCCGTCAAAACCAGCGGAGACTTCGATGGCCGATGGCGCGCGGAGCTTTCGCCTCGGGACGGCGGCACGCACGCCGATCTCACCTGGGAGGTGCGTGTCGAAAGGCCCATTCTTCGGCTGCTGGCACCTCTGCTGCGGCCGGCATTTGCCTGGAACCACCGCTGGACGACACCCCGAGGAGAGCGCGGCTTGAAGGAGTTTCTTGCCGTCCGGCGCGAGGCAACTCTTGCCGAGAATTGAAACCTCGGACGTAGCTCTTCCGTAACCTCGGTATCGAGGGGCCAATCGAGGATAGGTGCCATGCTGCCTGGACTGATGATGAAGCGCGAGCTCACCGTCACGAGCATCATCGAGCACGCCGCCCGCGTCTTCCCCGACGTCGGCGTGGCGTCGGCGCTGGGTGACGGCGGGCACCATCGCTACACGTACCGCGAGGGCAAGGAGCGCATATCGAGTCTCGCCAACGCGCTGCTGGGGCTCGGCGTGCAGCCTGGAGACCGTGTCGCGACGCTGGCGTGGAACGGGTTCCGGCACTTCGAGCTTTATTACGCCATCGCCGGCATCGGCGCCGTGTGCCACACCATCAACCCCCGGCTGCCGCGCGAGCAGATCGCCTACATCATCGGGCACGCGCAGGACCGCGTGCTGTTCCTCGACGCGGGATTTTCCGATCTCGCTGCAAGTCTCAAAGCCGAGCTTCCCGCCGATCTCCTGCTGGTCGACATGGCGGCAGGGGGTGGGACGGACGCGCTTTCGTACGAGCGCATCCTCGACGGCGCCAGCGCCAGCATCGCATGGCCGGATCTCGATGAGCTTGCCGCAGCGGGCCTCTGCTACACGTCCGGCACGACGGGGGCGCCCAAGGGCGTGCTCTACTCGCATCGCTCCAGCGTGCTGCACGCATTGGCCGTCATCGCCGCCGGCACGAAGGGCTTGCGGCCGGGCGGCGTCGTCCTCCCCGTCGTGCCGCTGTTTCACGCCAACGCGTGGGGACTTGCGCATGCCGCACCCATCGTTGGCGCATCGCTCGTTTGGCCTGGCTCGCGGCTCGACGGGCCGAGCCTCTTTGCGCTCATGGACCGCGAGCGGGTGACGTCGGCGTGGGGCGTGCCGACGGTGTGGTTGGGCCTCATCGAGGAGATGCGCGCCAAGGGCCGCAGGCCCAACGGCCTTCGCGAGGTCATCATCGGCGGATCGGCCGCGCCGGCTGCGATGATCGAGACGTTCGAGAACGAGTTCGACGTCGAGGCCGTGCACGGCTGGGGGATGACAGAGATGAGCCCGGTCGGCACGCTCTGCACCATGCCCGATGCAGGCTCCACGCTTGGTTCCGGAGTGGCCTTGGAAGCGAAGCTGAGGCAAGGCCGGCCGCTGTTCGGCGTCGAGCTGCGCATTGTCGAGGATGGGAAAGTGCAGCCTTCGGACGGCCGGGCTGCAGGCGAGCTCCAGGTCAGAGGCCACGCGGTCGCCGCTGGCTATTTCGAGAATGCCAAGGCGACCGCCAAGGCCTTTGACGCCGACGGCTGGTTCGCGACCGGCGACGTCGCGAAGCTTGCACCCGATGGGTCGCTCGAGATTGTCGATCGAGTGAAAGACCTCATCAAGTCCGGCGGGGAGTGGATCAGCTCGATCGATGTCGAGAATGCGGCCATGAGCCTGCCGGGCGTCGCCATGTGCGCCGTGATCGCAACCCCTCATGAGCGGTGGGGCGAGCGGCCGCTGCTCGTCATCGTAAGGCGCGAAGGCTTTCAGTTGTCGCCCGACGATGTCATGGGCGGCCTCGCACGCCGCCTCGCCAAGTGGCAGCTCCCCGACTCAATTGTCTTTGTCGACCAACTGCCGATGACGCCAACGGGCAAGGTCTCCAAGCTCAAGCTGCGCGAGCAGCTTGCCGGATCGGCGACTTGAGGTCGGCTATTCCTAAGCCGCGGCTGGCGGCACGGCTGCGGGGCGTTCGACCTCGGGACGCGGCGATGTCTCGGGCAATTCGCAAAGGCCGCCGCCCATGTAGAGCTGGTGCCAGAGCTGCGTCGACAGAACGCCCGTGAGGCCCATCTTCAGGAACACGCTGATGTTCTTGTCGTCGCCCCTGCCGATCGCCTCGTAGTCGCGCCGCACGGCCTCGACGTCGAAGTAGCCGGTGCGGGCAAGCGCCTCCGGGCTCATGAGGTCGCGCACGTACTGCGGCGGATTGATGAAGAAGCTCTCCGCCAGCGGCGCGCGGAACATGCCCTTCTTGCGCCAGGCGCTTTCCTTCGGCAGCACGCGCTCCGCGGCGCGACGCAGCAGATACTTGTCGCGCATCAGGCCGCGCAGCTTCCAGCGTGGAGCGAGCTTCGACACGTAGGCGATCACGTCCTCGTCGAGGAACGGGTAGCGCGTCTCGACGCTATTCGCCATGGCCACGCGATCGCCCTTGTGGTTGAGCAGCAGGCCGGCGAGGTGGACCTTGTAGCCGTAGTAGAGCGACTGGTTGAGCGGGTCCCAGCGGCGCACGCGCTCGGCGTCGATCGGCACGTCCTCGTATGCGACGTGATCGCCGATCCGCTCCTTCATCTCGGCGCTGAAGTAGCGGTCGCGGGACTGCCCGACGAGGTGATAGATCAGCGTCTGCGCATGTGCGCGCCCGACGAGGTCGTCGATGCGGCGGAGCTGCGCCTTGCTGTGATACGGCGCCATGCGCATGCGGAACATGCGGTTGACCGCGTCGGATGCATACGATCCGCCGACGTCCATGAAGTAGCTGAGCTTGCGCAGCTTGAACCAGATGTAGCCGGCGAAGGCTTCATCCGAGCCCTCGCCCGTCAATGCCACCTTGTATCCCTGGTCGTGCACCTCCTGCGACAGGCGCCACAGCGCCGCGCAGGACGTGTCGATCACAGGGCAGTCCGCAGATGCGATGAGCTGCGGATAGGTGTTGGCGATGACCGTGCTGTCGGAGCGCAGGATCGTCGGGCGGCTGCCGATGGCCCGCGCCGTGAACAGCGCGTCCGACGTCTCGTCGAGACCCTTGCCGGGAACCTGGATGGTGAAGCTCGGAATGGGCGATCCGCGCAGCTTGGAAGCGGTGGCGAGCACATAGGCTGAATCGACGCCGCCCGACAGATACCCGACGACCGGAACGTCCGCGCGCAGGCGGATGTCGACCGCGCGGCGGAACCGCGCCTCGAACTCGTCGATGAGGGCATTCGCATCGCCGTCGAGTTCGTCGCCCGCATCCGGAAAGTCGAAATCCCAGTACTGGCGCTCGACGATCTCCGCCGGCTTGCCGTCCGCGCGGAACGCGATTTTGAGATAATGCCCAGGCAGCAGCGAGTTGATGCCCTCGAACATCGTCCGGCGCGAGCCCATGGCGAAGAACGTGAAGAGATGGTCGATGCCGCGCGGATCGGGCTCGGCGGGCACCTGGCCGGAAGCGAGCAGGGCCTTGATCTCGGAGCCGAAGTACAGCCAGTCGCCCTGGCGGCTCCAGTGCAGTGGGCAGATGCCGACCCGGTCGCGCGCGAGAAAGATGGTGCGCTTGGAGAAGTCGATCAGCGCAATGGCGAACTGGCCCTTGAGCTGCTCGAACACGCCTTCCCCGTGCTCCTCGTAGAGGTGCACGATGATCTCGGTGTCGGTGTGCGTGCGGAACTTGTGCCCCTTGGCCTCGAGCGCAGCCTTGCGCTCCGGATAGTCGAACAGCTCGCCGTTGTAGACGACGGCGATAGTGCCATCCTCGTTGAAGATCGGCTGCGAGCCGTCGCCGAGACCGATGATGGAAAGCCGCCGGTTGGCGAAGCCCAATCCGGGGCGGATCAGGTAGCCGTCCTCATCGGGCCCGCGATGCCACAGGGCATCGGCCATGCGCTGCACGACGGCAGGGTCGGGCTGCCGTTTGCCAGTGAGGTCGATCATTCCGGCGATGCCGCACATAGGTCCTCGCTAGGTCAAAGATCGCGGGGGCGATTCGGCTGAAGTTGTAGTCCACATTGCTCTGGTAAAGGGTCGGTTACAGAACGTCGCAAACGGCGGGCGTCCGCGGCCGTTGCCTACGCAACTTCGGCGCCTGGCGCCAGTAGCCGGGGCAAGCTGGCTCAAATGAGGCGGAGCGCTTTCAGGCTCGCATGTCCTTCACGCCCAACGATAATATGGTCGTGAACTGAGATGCCCAGAGGCCCAGCGGATGCGACGATCTGCTTTGTCATATCGATGTCCGCACGCGACGGTGTGGGGTCCCCCGAGGGGTGGTTGTGCACCAGAATAATTGCCGTCGCCGACAACTCCAGGGCGCGCTTAACCACTTCCCGCACGTAGACGGGCGTGTGATCGACCGTGCCTTGCTGCTGCACCTCGTCGGCGATCAGCCGGTTGCGTTTGTCGAGGAACAGGATGCGGAACTGCTCGCGGTGCTCGTAGCTCTGCGCCGCGAGGAGATAGTCGATCACCTGCTTCCACGATGAAAGCGCTGGCCGCTGCACGATCTCGCTGCGCATCATCCGCAGCACCGCCGCGCGAACGAGCTTCAGCTCGGTGATGACGCTCTCGCCGACGCCGTCCAGCTCCTTGAGGCGCGGCTCGGGTGCATTGATCACTTCGGCGAAGGAGCCGAAGCGCGCTAGCAGTTTCTTGGCGAGGCTCTTGGTGTCGCGCCGCGGCAGCGCCCGGAACAGGATCAGCTCCAGCAGCTCGTAGTCTGGCAGCGCGTCGGCACCGCCCTTGCGAAATCGATCGCGCAGCCGCTGCCGGTGCCCGGCATGGTCGGGCACCTGCGCCTCGAAGAGCGAAGCCTGCTCGCTCGCGCCTCCATTGCCGTCGCTCTCCTCGCGTTCCGGCATGGCGCTTCAGACCGGCTAGTGCGTGTTAAAGCGCGGGAAGTCGAGCCCCGCCGGCGAGCGCGTGAATATCTCGCAGCCCGTCTCCGTCACGCCGACGCTGTGCTCGAATTGCGCCGACAGCTCGCGGTCGCGCGTCACCGCCGTCCAGCCGTCGGGCAGCACTTTGACGTGCGGCCGGCCAAGGTTGATCATCGGCTCGATGGTGAACAGCATGCCCGGCTCGAGCACGACGCCCTCGCCCGCTTCACCGTAGTGCAGAATGTTCGGGCGGTCGTGGAACACGAGGCCGAGGCCGTGGCCGCAGAAATCGCGCACGACCGAGCACCGCTCCGCCTCGGCGTAGGCCTGGATGGCGGCGCCGATATGCCCGGTCGTGGCGCCTGGTTTCACCGCCGCGATGCCCCGGTTCAGCGCCTCGTACGTCACCGCGATCAGCCGCTCGGCCCGCCGCGAAATCGGCCCCACGGGGTACATGCGGCTCGTGTCGCCGTGCCAGCCGTCGACGATCAGCGTCACGTCGATGTTGACGATATCGCCTTCCCGCAGCGGCTTAGGTCCGGGAATGCCGTGGCACACCACATGGTTGATCGAGGTGCAGATCGCCTTCGGAAAGCCCCGGTAGTTGAGCGGCGCCGGATAGGCATTGTGATCGAGTGCGAACTTAAGGACGCGCTCGTCCAGTTCCTCGGTGGTGACGCCGGGCCTCACATGCTCGGTAAGCATATCGAGCGCCTGGGCAGCGAGCTGCCCGGCCTTGCGCATGCCGGCAAATGCCTCCGGCCCGTGCCGCTTCACCTTGCCGTCGCGGTCCGCGGCGCGGCCGACTTCCACATTCGACATTATATCTAGGATCCTCATGCCCCTGCGGGCGTCTTGGGACTGGCGCCGCTGTGCGGCGCCTTTGTTGGCAGCATACTTGCGCGGCTCTTGCCTGCCCACCCTCATTTAATCGCTCCCGGAGATCATCCAAGAGGCCGCCCAGGGGCGGAAGAGCGGGCCGATCCGGCAGGTTGGGGCCGCGACAAACTAGAACTGGAATATCTTTATCCTGACGCAGGTCAGTTGGTCGAGGCCGTCCTTTCGGGGCTTGCTTCGCGTTGAGGCAGTCTGCCCGCGAAATACCAAGGGTTGACGGAAACTTAGGCGCGACACCCTCAGGAGCCATGGCTAGCTTTGTGCGATGCAGCGGAGAAATTTTGTCTCCCTTTGGCGTCGGTGTCACGAGGCAAGTGACATGGTTCCTTTGAAACACCCGACGGGCGCGAAGCCGCCGGCTTCCGAGCCGAAGCAGCTCGGCGAGATCGCGCTGATCGGTATCTACGAAGTCTCGAAGATCCTAGCCAAGCCGGCGCGCCTCGAGACGACGCTGTCGAACGTCCTCAATCTGCTGTCCTCGTTCCTGGACATGCAGCACGGCACGGTCGTGCTCCTCGACGACGACGACGTTCCCGGCATGGTCGTAGGGTCCGTCTGGACCGAGGAGGTGGACTACGACGGCCACCTCCATCTGCCGCGCAAGGTGCTCGATCAGATCATCGCCACGGCCATGCCGCTGGTTCTGGAAAACGCCGGCGAGCACCCGGCGTTCCAGGACGCCCACCTCGCCTCCATCGGTGGCGGGGAGCCCATCTCGTTCATCGGTGTGCCGATCAAGATCGAGGATCGCGTCGTCGGCACGTTGTCCATCGTGCGCGTGTGGGACAAGCGCAGCGAATTCCGCTCCGACCACGACGTGCGCTTCCTGTCGATGATCGCCAATCTCATTGGCCAGACCATCCACCTGCATCGCGTCATTGCCCGCGATCGCGAGCGGCTCATGGACCAGAGCCGGCGCCTCGAGAAGGAGCTGACTAGCGTCAAGCCGGGTAAGGAGCGCGCACGCGTTGCCGGCATCATCGGCGAGAGCGCGCCAATCCGCTCCCTTCTGAAGAAGATCGAGATCGTTGCCAAGTCCAATGCCACGGTGCTGCTGCGCGGCGAATCCGGGACGGGCAAGGAGCTTTGCGCCCGCGCCATCCACGAGCTCTCGACGCGCTCCAAGGGCCCGTTCGTCAAGGTGAACTGCGCCGCGCTGCCGGAATCAGTCCTTGAGTCGGAGCTGTTCGGGCACGAGAAGGGCGCCTTCACCGGCGCCATCGCCTCGCGCAAGGGCCGCTTCGAGGTGGCCGACGGCGGCACGATCTTCCTTGATGAGATCGGCGAGATCTCTGCCGCGTTCCAGGCAAAGCTTCTGCGCGTCCTGCAGGAAGGCGAGTTCGACCGCGTCGGCAGCACCAAGACGCAGAAGGTCGACGTGCGCGTCGTGGCCGCCACCAATCGCGATCTCGAGGAGGCGGTCAGCCAGGGCACGTTCCGTGCCGACCTCTATTACCGCATCAGCGTCGTCCCCTTGCGCATCCCTTCGCTGCGCGAGCGCCAGGGCGACATTCCCATCCTCGCCGAGACGTTCCTCGACCGCTTCAACAAGGAGAACGGTCGCAACCTCAAGCTCGCTTCCAGCGCGCTCGACGTGCTCAAGGCGTGCTATTTCCCCGGCAACGTACGCGAGCTTGAGAACTGCGTGTTCCGCACCGCCACGCTCGCTTCAGGGGCGTCAATCGTCGACGACGATTTCGCCTGCCGCCATGACCAATGCCTCTCCTCGCTGCTCTGGAAGGGGAACGGGACACCGCTGCCGGATCGTCCCCAGCCGCAGATTCCATTGCCTGTCATGCCGTCCCTGGCAGACTCCCGTTCGGTCAATGGCTCGGCGTCGGACCTCCGGTCCAGCGAGGACGGCGCGCATCGCACGGGCGGGGACGCCTCCGAGCGCGAGCGTCTCGTCGAGGCCATGGAGAAAGCCGGATGGGTTCAGGCCAAAGCCGCGCGCATCCTCGGGCTGACGCCGCGCCAGATCGGCTACGCCCTGAAGAAGCACGGCATCGAGATCCGTCATTTCTGACGTTTAACGCGAGCTCAGGCGGCGGCGGGGGATATCACCACTGCGACGTCGCACGGACGGGCGAAGTACGGCATCGACGTGACGAGGATGTCTGCGCCCGCGCGCGCATAGTCGGCCGCATTGTCGGCGGTAATGCCGCCCGCGACCGCGACGAGCGGCCTGCTCGGTCTGGAGTTCAGCTCGGCGATCAGCACGGCGACTTCGGCCGCGCTGAACTTCTCCGCCTGCACCACGTCGAAGCCCGCATCCGCAGCTGAGAGCGCGCCGACGACATCCTTCGCCTCGATGACGAGCTTCTTTTCCGGCGCCGCACGTCTGAGCCTTGCGACCGTGGTTGCAAGCGGCTCCTGCGCAAGAAATACGCGATGCTCGGGAAACACGAGGATGCTCTCGGACAGTCCGAAGCGATGCATCGAGGCCCCGCCGGCCTGCACGGCACGTACGGCAAATGACTTCGTGCCCGGCGTGTTCTTGCGCGTGCACGCGACGGCGATCCCGGGCGCAACGGCGCGCGCTGCATCGACGATCGAGCGCGCGGCGCTGGCGACGCCGGACCACGCCTCGATGAGGGTCTGCGCCACCTTCCACCCGCGATGCAGCGCCGCGGCGGTGCCCTCGGCGATGAGGATCGCCGTGCCGGCATCGAGCCGGTCGCCGGAGCCGACGTGAGCGATAACGGACCCGCAACCGGCCAGCATGAGCAGCGCCGCCGCGCTCTCGACCTCGGCCGCGACCATCGGCCCGCGGGCGCTGAAGGTCATCACGCCCGGCGCCTGCCCGATGCCGAGCGCGCTCGTGGTGAGGTCGCCAAAAGGGACGTCGTCTGCGAGCAGAGCTTCGAGCTCGCTTGGAAGTGCCATCGTCATCGCTCGAGCCCCCCGATCGCGCCTTTGACCGGACACGACCGCGTCGGGTTTCCGACAAAGACGACGGCGCCCGGATGCGATAGGCTCCGAGATCGCTGCAGAATTGCCGTGTCGATGCAGTTCGGCATGCGGATTGCTCTTTTGCTTATGGCGTCTTGGTCGTCGACTTGGCTCGCGCGGAGAGTGACATGCAATTTCTGAGCTACCGCGAGCATCTGCTGAAGCTGGCGGCTGTCATCTACCGCTCCGGCGAGGACGACGTCGATGGCCTGCTGGCGAAGTTCGCCGCCGATCTCATCCGCGAAGGACACCGCATCGGCGGCGTGGTGCAGTCCAACGCCAAGGATACTGCGAGCCCGCAGGTGGTGATGTCCCTTGTAGACCTGATGACCGGCCGGACGATCTCCATCACCCAGGCGCTGGGGGCGAGTTCCTCGGCCTGCAAGCTCGACCCGTGCGGCCTGGCGGACGCGGCGGTCTCCGTGAGCCGCGCCATCGCCGAGGGTGTCGAGCTTGTTATCGTGAACAAGTTCTCCAAGCAGGAAGCCGGCGGCGGCGGCCTGCGCGCCGAGATAGCTGATGCCGTCGTCGCCGGGCTGCCGATCCTCACCGCCGTGTCTGACAAGTGCTATGACGATTGGATTGCTTTCACCGGCGGCTATGGCACCACGCTCGCCTGCGAGCGCCGCGTCGTCGACGATTGGTGGCGCGAGACATCGCTGCGCGAGGGGCGCGCGCGGGTGCTGGCCAGCGTCGAGCGCTCGCTCGCGGATACAAACTCCGGCGAGCTGGCCCCGAGCGGATGAAAGGTGTCGGACATACGACACGCATCAGCCCGTTATGTCGCGGGGCCGACAGGCTCTAGACCGGCAGCGGCACCTTATAACTAGTCAAATTCAAATAGTTAAGCTCTGGCACGCCGCTTGAAAGGGTGTCCCGGCGACCTCCGTCGCCGACCTTTCGGGAGCGAACAGATGGCGAGCCATTGCGCGTGCGAACGATCTCGCATCGTTGAGCAGCAGTGCTGCGCTGGCGCGCTGGGCGCGATCCAATTCGTGATCTGCATCAGCAGAAAGTCCGTGGTGTCGGAGGTGCGAGCATGAGCGCCGCCGACGATGCGAATGCTGCCTTGGCGGCGCTCGACTGGCTCGGCCGGCCTGTGCATTGCGCCGATTGCCCGCACGAGGTCATCCGCGCCGAGGCGCGCTGCGATCTCGGTCGCATCTGTGTGCGCGATCAGCGCGCGCGGCGCATCGATCGCTTCTTCGCCGCCAATCCCTCCGAGGCGGACAAGTACCTGAAGCATCCCTATTTCGAGGCGCGCGTGCTGGCGGCGAAGTACGCCAGCGTCTTTCTGCTGCCATCTCTTCTGGACGATCCCGAGCCGGACGTGCGCACGATGGTGGCGCAGCGCCTGCCAGTGAGCCGAATTGCCCATCTCGTCAACGACCCGGACCGCAAGGTCCGCATCGCCGTGGCCCAACGGCTCGAAGGCGCGCCGCTGGTGTCGATGCTGAGCGACCAGGACTATTGGGTGCGCCTCGTCGCAGTGAAGCGCGTGCCGGAGGACGTCCTCCCCGCAGCCATGCACGATCCCGATGCGCAGGTGCGCCGCGAGGTGGCGCGCCGCATCAAGCCGGACGTCCTGCCGGCAATGTCCTTCGATCCGGACCCCTTGGTGCGCGTGGCCGTCGCTGCGCGACTAGAGCCCAAGCAGCTTATGGCGCTCGTCGGCGATGCGGACTTGCGCGTCCGCTATGTCGTGGCGGAGCGCGGCACGCGGGTCGTGCTCGCGCGCCTTCTCGACGACCCCGATCCCGAGGTGAAGCGCCTCGCCCGTCAGCGGGCCGAGGTCGAAGGCCCGGCCGCGACCGGCGCCGATTCGATTTGCATGAGCGGAGAAGAGAATGGCGGCAGTCCAGGAGACCGTTGAGCAGGTCCGACGTATCGACGTCGACCAGTACAAGTACGGGTTCGAAACCAAGGTCGAGTCCGAGAAGGCTCCCAAGGGCCTGTCGGAGGATATCGTCCGCTACATCTCCGAGAAGAAGAACGAGCCTGCATGGATGCTGGAGTGGCGGCTCGATGCCTACCGCCGCTGGCTCAACATGCGCGAGCCCGAATGGGCGCGCGTCAACTACCCGCCCATCGATTATCAGGATCTCTACTACTACGCGGCGCCGAAGAAGCGGCCGACCATCAACTCGCTCGACGAGGTCGACCCGGAAATCCTCAAGACCTACGAGAAGCTCGGCATTCCGTTGCAGGAGCAGGAGGTGCTGGCCGGCGTCGTCGGGCCGGATGGCAAGCCCAAGGTCGCCGTCGATGCCGTGTTCGACAGCGTATCCATCGCCACTACCTACAAGGAGGAGCTGGCGAAGGCGGGCGTGATCTTCATGCCCATCTCCGAGGCACTGCGCGAGCATCCAGATCTCGTGCGCAAGTACCTCGGTTCCGTGGTGCCGACGACCGATAACTACTTCGCCACCTTGAACTCGGCGGTGTTCTCCGACGGCTCGTTCGTCTACGTGCCCGAGGGCGTGCGCTGCCCGATGGAGCTTTCGACCTACTTTCGCATAAACGAGGAGAAGACAGGCCAGTTCGAGCGCACCCTCATCATCGCCGACAAGGGCGCCTACGTCTCCTATCTCGAAGGCTGCACGGCCCCCAAGCGCGACGAGAACCAGCTTCACGCCGCCGTCGTCGAGCTCGTCGCGCTCGATGACGCGGAGATCAAGTACTCGACAGTGCAGAACTGGTACCCCGGCGACGCCGACGGCAAGGGCGGTATCTTCAACTTCGTCACCAAGCGCGGCGACTGCCGTGGTCGCAACGCCAAGATCGCCTGGACCCAGGTCGAGACCGGATCGGCGATCACCTGGAAGTATCCGAGCTGCATCCTGCGCGGCGACAATTCGAGCGGCGAGTTCTACTCCATCGCCATATCCAGCGGCCGCCAGCAGGTGGACAGCGGCACCAAGATGATCCACCTAGGCAAGAACACGACGAGCCGCATCATCTCCAAGGGCATCGCCGCCGGACGCTCCGAGAACACCTATCGCGGCCTCGTCTCCGCACACCACAAGGCGACGGGCGCGCGCAACTTCACAAACTGCGACAGCCTCCTCATCGGCGATGAGTGCGGCGCCCACACGGTGCCTTACATCGAGGCCCGAAACGCCTCGACTCAGTTCGAGCACGAGGCGACGACCTCGAAAATATCCGAGGAGATGCTGTTCTACTGCATGCAGCGCGGCCTCTCCAGCGAGGAGGCTGTGGCGCTCGTCGTCAACGGCTTCGTCAGCGACGTGCTCCAGCAACTGCCGATGGAGTTCGCCGTCGAGGCCCAGAAGCTCATCTCCATCTCACTTGAAGGAAGCGTCGGCTGATATCGCCGCGGACGAAGGAGTACGCTATGACGCCGCTACTAGAGATCAAAGACCTGCGCGCCGAGATCGCCGGCAAGAGTATCCTCAACGGCGTCGACCTTGTCGTCGGCAAGGGAGAGGTGCACGCCATCATGGGGCCGAACGGCTCCGGCAAGTCGACGCTGTCGTACGTGCTGGCCGGCAAGCCCGACTATGACGTCACCGGTGGAGAGGCGCTGCTGGACGGTGTCGATTTCCTCGGCATGGAGGCAGACGAGCGCGCCGCCGCCGGCCTTTTCCTCGCCTTCCAGTATCCGCTGGAGATTCCAGGCGTAACGACGATGACGTTCCTGCGCTCGGCAATCAACGCGCAGCGCAAGAAGCGCGGCGAGTCCGAGCTGTCGTCTCCAGAGATATTGCGCCGCGTGCGCGCCGAGGCGGAAAAGCTCGGCATCGATCCGGAGATGCTGCGCCGCCCCGTCAATGTCGGGTTCTCCGGTGGCGAGAAGAAGCGCGCCGAGACGCTGCAGATGTCGCTCTTGGAGCCGCGCCTTTGCGTGCTCGACGAAACCGACTCCGGCCTCGACATCGACGCGCTGAAGGTCGTCGCCGACGGCGTCAACCGCCTCCGCTCGCCCGAGCGCTCGATGATCGTCATCACCCACTACCAGCGCCTGCTGAACTATATCGTGCCCGACGTCGTGCACGTCTTCTCCAAGGGGCGGATCGTGCGCACCGGCGGCAAGGAGCTGGCGCTGGAGCTCGAAGCCAACGGCTATGCCGAGTATCTGGAAGAGGCAGCGTGACGCGATGAACATGGAAGCTCGTCCGACACGGACTGCCGCCGACGAAGGTTTCATCAAGGCGTTTGCGGACGCAGGAGACGGGCTGCCCGGCAGCGCCCAGGTGAAGGCGCAGCGCGCCGCCGCCTTCGGCCGCTTTAAGGCCTGCGGCCTCCCCAGCCGCCGCATCGAGCAGTGGAAATACACGGACCTGCGCTCGTTCCTGCGCGAGGCGCGCCCGCTGGCATCGCCCCCGGGCGCAGCCGAGCGGCGGCGCGCCGCCGACGCAGGCGCCGCCTTTGCCGGCTTGAAGCCGCGTCGCCTCGTGTTCGTCGATGGCAGCTTCGTCGCCGAGCTGTCCGATCTGAGTTCGCTCGAGGACGGCCTGACCATAGCCTCGCTCGCCCAGGTGCTCACCGCGGGCGCGCCGGAGGTTGTCAGTCGCATCGGACAATCCGCCGTAGGCCAGGGTGACATTGCATATGCGCTCAACACCGCGTTCATGTCGGACGGCGCGGTGATCGGCGTGGCTTCGGGCAAGCACATTGCGCGCCCCATCCACCTTGTATTCGCCTGCAGCAGTGAGAGACCGGCTGCAATCTTCATCCGCTCGCAGGTCACGCTCGGCGCCGGCGCGCGCCTCACGCTTATCGAAAGCCACGAAGCCTTCGGCGCCGTCGACTATCACGTCAACAGCGCCCTCGACATCGATATCGGCGAAGGCGCCGAGCTCGATCACGTCAAGCTCGGCGCTGACGGGGACAAGGCGGTGCACGTCGCGACCACCGGAGCCGTTCTCTCCGCCGATGCCAAACTGCGCGACTTCGCCCTGACCAGCGGCGGCGCGATGGTGCGCAACCAGGTGTTCGTCACCTGTAACGGGCAGGCCGCTACCGTTGATCTTCGCGGAGCCAGCCTGCTCAAAGGACGCCAGCACGTCGATACGACGCTCGTGCTCGACCACGCCGTCGCCGGATGTCAGAGTCGCGAGCTGTTCAAGGCCGTTCTCGACGACGAGAGCCGCTCCGTGTTTCAGGGCAAAATCATCGTCCGGCCCAAGGCGCAGAAGACCGACGCCCGCATGATGACCCAAGCGCTGCTGCTGTCGGAGAGGGCGGAGACGGACAACAAGCCCGAGCTGGAAATCTTTGCCGACGACGTACAGTGCGGCCATGGCGCCACCTGCGGCGCGCTCGACGAGAAGATGAAATTCTATCTCATGGCGCGCGGCATTCCTGCCGGCGAGGCGGAGGCGCTGCTGATCAAGGCATTCCTCGGCGAGGTGATCGACGGCGTCGCGCACGAAGGCGTGCGCGTTGCGCTCGCCAGCATCGTCAATGCAGCACTCGATGCGCGGAGCTGAGGTCATGCATCCAGCGGTGAGCAACGGCAGCTACGACGTCGAGCGCGTGCGCGAGGATTTTCCCATTCTCGGCATGCGCGTGCACGGCAAGCCGTTGGTCTATCTCGACAACGGAGCCTCGGCGCAAAAGCCCGAGGTCGTGCTCGGGCGCATGCAGTACGCCTACACATCCGAATACGCCAACGTGCACCGCGGCCTGCATCACCTCTCTAACGCCGCGACCGATGCCTACGAGGCCGCGCGCGAGAAGGTGCGCAGCTTCCTCAATGCCGAGCGGCAGGAAGAAATCATCTTTACGCGCGGTGCGACCGAGGCGATCAACCTCGTCGCCTACACGTTCGGTCGCGATCGCATCCAGCCTGGCGACGAGATCGTGCTTTCAATCATGGAGCACCACGCCAACATCGTGCCTTGGCACTTCCTGCGCGAGAACAATGGTGCCGTCATCAAGTGGGCGCCGGTCGACGACGACGGCAACTTCCTCCTCGACGAGTTCGAGAAGCTGCTCGGGCCCCGCACGCGTATGGTCGCCATCACGCACATGTCGAACGTGCTGGGCTCGACAGTGCCTGTCAAGGAGGTTGTTAAGGTCGCGCACGCGCGCGGCATTCCCGTGCTGGTCGACGGCTCGCAGGGCGCCGTCCACCTCGATGCCGACGTGCGCGACATCGACGCCGATTTCTACGTCATCACCGGCCACAAGCTGTACGGGCCGACCGGCATTGGCGTGCTCTACGGAAAGTACGAGCACCTCGCCGAGATGCGCCCATTCAACGGCGGCGGTGACATGATCCACGAGGTGTTCGAGGACAACGTCACCTACGGCGTGCCGCCACATCGCTTCGAGGCCGGGACGCCGCCCATCGTCGAAGCCATCGGCCTAGGCGCCGCGCTCGAATATATCGAGTCCATCGGCAAGGCGCGCATCCGCGCCCACGAGACGGCGCTGGTCAAGTACGCCCACGAGCGGCTCGGCGAGATCGACTCGCTGCGCATCATCGGCAACGCCGTCGGCAAGGGTGCCATCGTCTCCTTCGACATGAAGGAGGCGCACGCCCACGACTTCGCCACCCTGATCGACCGCTCCGGCGTCGCCGTGCGCGCCGGTACGCACTGCGCCATGCCGCTACTGCGCCGGTTCGGCGTCTCCGCAACGTGTCGCGCCTCCTTCGCGCTCTACAACACGCGAGCGGAGGTCGACCGCCTCGCCGAGGCGCTGATCAAGGCTCGCAATCTCTTCGCATGAGTGTCGTCGCCCGGAAGGTCGGGACTCCGAGCGATGTCGCACGTCCCGACTGATCGTCGCGCGATGTCGCGCGCCTCTACTGATCAATGTCGGGTTCCCAACAGCTCCGACATTTGCGCCAGCGCTGTCGCCATCGCGACACGACACGAACGATGGAAAAAGGAGCAGAGATTCAAGGTGTTGGGCCGACGAAAACGCATGGCACGCAAGTTGCCTAGAGCTTTTCTAGACGGCGTCGCAGGCCATAGACCGACACGGGACGACAAGTCGGTCCATTCGCGGCGGCGCCACCACGGGCATAGCGAGGTCGGCACTATGGACGGACTAGTGGAGCGGAACGTCGAAGTTGGGAACGGCGAAGTCGCGCGATCGCTTGACGAGGTCATGCAGGAGATCGCCGAGCACAAGGGTTGCGGCACCAAAGGCGGCAGCGGCAAGGCGAGCTGCGGCTCGGGTGCCGGTCAAGGCGACATGCCGGCCGAGATCTGGGAGAAGGTGAAAAACCATCCCTGCTACAGCGAGGAAGCCCACCATCACTACGCGCGCATGCACGTTGCCGTCGCGCCGGCCTGCAACATTCAGTGCAACTACTGCAATCGCAAATACGACTGCGCCAACGAATCGCGCCCCGGCGTCGTCAGCGAGAAGCTGACACCCGAGCAGGCGGCGAAGAAGGTCTTGGCTGTCGCTTCCACCATCCCCCAGATGACCGTTCTCGGCATCGCCGGCCCCGGCGATCCGCTCGCCAACCCGGCGAAGACGTTTAAGACCTTCGAGCTCATCTCGCAGACGGCACCCGACATCAAGCTGTGCCTGTCGACCAACGGCCTGGCGCTGCCTGAGCACGTCGACACGATCAAGAAGTTCAACGTCGACCACGTGACGATCACCATCAACATGGTCGACCCCAAGATCGGCGCCAAGATCTATCCCTGGATCTTCTACAATCACAAGCGCATCGAGGGCGTCGAAGCAGCGCGCATCCTTTCGGAGCACCAGCTTCGCGGCCTCGAGATGCTCACCGAGCGCGGCATCCTCTGCAAGATCAACTCGGTGATGATCCCCGGTGTCAACGACAAGCACCTCGTCGAGGTGAACAAGGCCGTGAAGTCCCGCGGCGCCTTCCTGCACAACATCATGCCGCTCATCTCGGCGCCCGAGCACGGCACCGTGTTCGGTCTCACCGGTCAGCGCGGTCCGACGGCGCAGGAGCTGAAGGCCCTGCAGGATAGCTGCGAAGGCGAGATGAACATGATGCGGCACTGTCGCCAGTGCCGCGCCGACGCCGTTGGCCTCTTGGGCGAGGACCGGTCGGCGGAATTCACCACCGACAAGATCATGCAGATGGAGGTCAAGTACGACCTCGACACGCGCAAGGCCTATCAGGAGAAGGTCGAGGGCGAGCGGCAGGCGAAGGTCGAGGCCAAGCAGGCCGAGCTTGAATCGATGGCCGGCGAGATGAGCGACATCAAGATCCTCGTCGCCGTCGCCACCAAGGGCAGCGGCCGCATCAACGAGCACTTCGGCCACGCCAAGGAGTTCCAGGTATACGAGCTCTCGACCGCGGGCGCGAAATTCGTCGGCCATCGCCGTGTCGATCTCTATTGCCAGGGCGGCTTCGGTGATGACGCGGGCCTCGACACCGTCATCCGCGCCATCAACGACTGCGCTGCGGTGTTCGTCGCCAAGATCGGCGGTTGCCCGAAGAACGACCTGATTAAGGCCGGCATCGAGCCGGTCGACAAGTACGCGATGGAGTTCATCGAGCAGTCGGCCATCGCCTACTTCAAGGACTACCTGCAGCGGGTGAAGAGCGGCGAGATCGTCCACGCCGCGCGCGGCGACGCCGACATCCGCCAGGGTGCGCTCATCTCAGCCTGATCGATCAACGGAGCCCATAAATATGACCTACAAGATCGTCGCCTCGCAGTGCACGTCGTGCTCCGCCTGCGAGGCGGAGTGCCCGAACGTCGCCATCTCCGAGAAGAACGGCACGTTTGTCATCAACCCGAAGAAGTGCACCGAGTGCATCGGCTACTTCGATGTGCCCCAGTGCGTTGCGGTCTGCCCGGTGGACAACACCTGCGTGATCGACACCTCGCTGCCGCGCTACCAGGCGCCGGCTTGAGGAGGGCTCATCGATGAACATGAGCATGACGCCTGCGGCACAGAAGTTCATTCAGCGCATGATGCGCTTCGACGGCGCCCCCGGCAGCGGCTTCCGTCTCGAGGTGACGGCCGGCGGCTGCTCTGGCCTCGCAGCGCAGTTCAGCGTCGAAGGGAAGCCCCAGGCGGGCGACGCGGTCGTCGACGTGAGCGGCGTGAAGTTGTTCCTTCCCGCCGAGAGCCGGCTGCTTCTCGACGGCGTAACCATCGACTTCGTCGACTCGCCGCTGCAGACCGGATTCGTGTTCCACGATCCGAAAGCCAAGGCGTGCGGCTGCTCGAGCGATACAAAGCCCACCGTCGATGCCTCGGCGCTCAAGTTGAGCTAGGGGGGGCGGCGATGGCGGCGGCAGTCGGGAGCACGGAGGCACCACTGGTGGACGATGCGCTCATCGCGAGCGTCTTGCTCGGCCGGGGGCTCCCGACTGCCGCCGAGCACCATCTGCGCCTTGCCGGCCTCTCCTATCAGCACGACGAGGTTGCCGAGCAGCACCTGCGGGAAGCGCACGCGCTGGCGCCCGGCCACGCGGCAGTACTCATCGGCCTCTATCGCTTCTACTTTTACAAGGGGCGCCTCCCCGAGGCGCTGGAAGTTGCGCGCATCTGCCTCGACAAGGCTGCGCGTGAGAACGGCCTCGACCGCGACTGGTGGCTCGTCGAGCGCCGCGACGCCGACTTCGGCGGCTGGGACGCAGTGCTCCCCCGCTTCTACCTCTTCACCCTCAAGGCCTACGCCTACCTCAACATGCGGCTCGGCAACGAGGCCGAGGCGAGGCTCGTGATCTTGAAGCTTCTCGACCTCGACCCGAGCGACAAGCTCGGCGCGCGCGTGCTTCTCAACGTGCTCGATCGCAAGGGGTGCGATGATGACGACTGACATGAGGGCGGAATGCGTTCGATCCGAGAGGTGCGCTAATGACCAACATTAGTCGCGATAGCGATGTCGTCGAGCTGAACGACCCGCCCATGTACGACTACGGCGCCAAGGTCCGCTCGCGCCGTACCATCCGCAACGACGGAACGTTTCCCGGCAAGGACATCGGGGAGATTCTCGTGAAGAAGGGCGAGGAGGGATACGTGGTCAGCATCGGCACCTTTCTGCAGCAGTTCTACATCTACGGCGTCGAGTTCGTGAGCACCGGCTACCGCGTTGGCATGAAGCGCAAGGAGCTCGAGCCCGCCGATCCGGCACCGCGCGCGCCGGAGGTGGAGCTGTGAGCCAGCCGGCAATTCCGAAGGAGCCCTATGTCCCCAAGTACGAGTGGGGACAGCGCGTACGCGCCACCATCGATCTCTTCAACGATGGCTCATTCCCCGATGCCCCGGCGGACGTGCTCCTCGCCAAAGTGGGGGATGTCGGTGAGATCGTCCAGGTCGGGCGCCACGTCGAGGCGAACGTCGCCGTCTACCTCGTCGAGTTTGGCGAGCGGCGCATCATCGGCTGCCTCGAGGACGAGATCGAGCTCTCGAGCGCACCCGCGCGCGGAAACGACCAGCAAAAGGAAGGCAGTGAATGAAGGTGATGATCCGCAGGAGCGCCGAGGGACAGCTCTCCGCGTACATGGCGAAGAAGGATCTCGAGGAGCCGATCGTCGAGATCGAGAAGCCGGAGATGTGGGGCGGGCGCATCACCCTCGCCAACGGCTGGCAGTTCCAGTTGCCGCCGATGGCGCCGGAGACGCTGCTGCCGATCACTGTCGAGGCCCGCAAGCTCAGCGAGTAGCCATGTCCATTGAAGCCCACGAAATAGCAGACATCGAGAACCTCTTGGTCAACGCTTCGGCCGAGACCGTATTCTCGGTTCTCCGCGATCGTTTCCCCGAGCTGTCGCTGACGCGCTGCGATGCCTCCGACATCGACACCGAGATACCCTTCCGCGAGTACGGCCGCTACAGCCTCTACCT
>JAEXXM010000073.1 GCA_023405815.1 Pseudomonadota bacterium
CTCCCCGGCGGTAGCGGCATCGAGTCCGGCCACCTTCTCGCCCAAGGCGATACAATCAGCCTCGCCATCGACGGCATCGGCACAGTGACGAACCGCATCGTCTAGAGGGGCGGCATGCAGATCATCGATCTATCGAAGCCCATACAGTACAACGCCGGCGATCCGCGCTTCATGCAGGTGAAGATCCGCCACAAGCCGCATCGCGCGGCAAAGCTGCTGGTGCGCATCCTCGGCCTGCCGAAGCGTCTGTTCCCCTCCGACTTCACCGGCTGGGCCGACGACACGATCACCAAGATGGGCGTGCATTCGACGACGCACATCGATGCGCCCTGGCATTACGGGCCGACGTCGGGAGGCGCGCGGGCGCAGACGATCGACGAGATGCCGCTGGAAAAGTGCATCGGGCCCGGAGTCGTGCTCGACCTGACACACAAGGCGGACGACGATGCCATCACGCCGGCCGACCTCGAGACGGCGCTCGCCAAGACCGGGGCCACGCTCGATGAGAAGACGATCGTGCTCATCCGCACGGGGCGCGACGAGCTGATGGGCACGAAAGAGTTCTGGAAGCGCGGCACCGGGATGACCGCCGCTGCCACGGAATGGCTGCTCGACCGTGGTCCGACGGTCATGGGCATCGACCAGTGGGGATGGGACCTGCCGTTCCGCGAGCAGATCGCGCGCTCGAAGGCGACGAACGACAATACGATCTTCTGGGAGGCGCACCGCGTGGGGCAAAAGCGCCCCTACTGGCACATGGAGCAGTTGACGAACCTCGGCGCGCTGCCGCCGAAGGGATTCGAGGTGATGGTGTTTCCGCTGAAGATCGTCGGCGGCTCGGCGGCGCCGGCGCGCGTGGTTGCAGTGATTAGGTAGTTTTGCTGACACGAGCTGCGAGAAGCTTTGCATCGGCGGGCCCTCGCGCGAGTTGATGGCCGGCGGGGATTCTCACTTGGCGCTGCCGATTCACGCCCTCGCTGATGGACGCTCGGGCGATCGGAGCGCGGCGCGGCCGCCCATGCTGAGCATGACTTCGTCATGACGCGCCTTACCGTTTTGCGGCAAAGTCGTACATGAGCTTCGTTCTCGCGGGCGGATCGCCCCGAGGCATGTCAAAGAGCAAGGGGCTGCGGGGCGGGGAGCGCCGCGAAGCTGTTTTAGTTTGAGCGGCCGCTGCCGCCCCGCGCAGGATTATGGGCATACCCACGGCATTTCAGGGGTTTCCCCCGTCCTGGACTTTCACCAGGTGGGCGTGGCGAGCCTCGGATAGTCGCGCGCCGCGTGAGCGTGCGTGTACCCGACCTGCAGCCCGCCCTCGATACAGGAACGCCTCGAGACCGACCCCTTGAGCGGAGCGGGATGGCGGCAGTATGAGTCTGCGCGCAGCAGCGGGGATTAGTTCGGGTTTTGACCCTGGCTGTGTAAGAAGAGCTGCCGGAATATGATCGCACCTCATGATTCTTCGGAGGGTGATCATGAAGCGGTTCGTCGAAGGAGCAGATCGCGGGCAGTCGACACTGCTGCCGGAGTGTCTTGACGACTGGATCGACGAGCAGAACCCGGTTCGCGCGATAGACGCCTTCGTCGATGCGCTCGATCTCGGCGAGCTCGGATTTGAAGGCGTCGAGCCTGCGGCGACGGGGCGCCCCGGCTTCCACCCTTCGGTGCTGCTGAAGCTCTACATCTACGGTTACCTCAACCGGGTGCAGTCGAGCCGACCAAGACCCAAAGCCGACATGGCTTCACGAGTTCAAGGGGGCGACGCCGCAACAATGGAGCACGCGCCTGGAGCAATACTTGGCCCGACGTCGTTGCACGGCCGTTAGAATGCGGATCGCGCTATTTCGGCCTGCTTGCCGTATTCAGGCGCGCCGTTCGAGAGTAGCTGCCTGACTGCGGTGCCCGCGCGCGCGTCCATCCCGCGGCAAGCGGCTAAGAGTCGCCTGGCAACTGGCTGCGTCCGTATTTGCCAGGTTAGGCGTTGAAGTCCACGTCGACTCGTCAGATGTAGCTGTGGGCCGGTGCAACCGCTCGTTCTCGAATAGGACGATACCAAGAAAGATGAGTGAGATCGGCAGCAAATACCATTGCCCCACCACGACGCTCGCATAACTGATGCCAGTCCACAGCGCGAGCGCCACCATGCGCCAACCCCCGGAACCACGCAGGGGCGTGCCGCGCGAGAAGCGGAATGCCTCTGCGGCCACATAGATCACCAGGCTGGAAAGCACCGGGAGGAAGAGATCGAGCTGGCCTGCGACGCTAATCGCGATCGAAATCGCGGCCCATAGGACGGCAATGAGAGCAGCGTTCGCAATCTCGCGACTGCGCACAGTATCAAGCAATTGCGCTTCCCTCTCTGCTGGGAAAACCTTCGAGCTTAGTCCTAGGCGACGAAAGGCAGCTGCGGAAATTGATAAATGAAATTTGTCTCATTGCGATTATTGATGGTCGTCGTGAGGCCACGGAATGGTGGTAGTGCTAGGATGAGATTTCTCCCATGCGCAGGCGGTAAATCGCCTCGAGCTGGTCGGAGTCTGTAACGCGTACAGCCAAATCCCGGAGCAGACCATCGTGCAGGCCATAGATTAGGCCATGGACCGATAGGGGTCGGCCGCACGACCAGGCATTCTGCACGATCGTCGTATGGCACACGTTTTTGACCTGCTCGATGACGTTGAGTTCGCACAGGCGGTCGACCCGTGTCTTGAGGTCCGCGATGCCATCGAGCTCGGCTCGGTGACGTGCATAGATGTCCTTTATGTTACGCAGCCAGTTATCGATAAGGCCGAATTGGCGCGAACTGCACGCCGCATGAACGCCGCCACATCCGTAGTGGCCGCAAACGATGATGTGCTCAATTCTCAGCACCTCAACCGCAAACTGCATCACTGAGAGGCAGCTCATATCGGTATGCACGACGAGGTTCGCCACGTTGCGGTGGACGAAGACCTCGCCGGGCTTAAGACCCAGGATATGATTGGCGGGCACACGGCTATCTGAGCAGCCGATCCAAAGGAACTTGGGTGTCTGCTGCTCTGCGAGCCGCTCAAAAAAAGCGGGATCATGCCTTCGGTTGTCTTCAGCCCAACGACGGTTGTTCTCGAACAGTTTCGTCAGCTCTGACACGCCTACTCTCCGCTTACCGGTTGCCCGCAGCTTGCGTCGGCTGCCAGTCCTGCTGCGCAGTATGGGATGACTCGCCCGCCACATTGGCAAATTGAATAATTTGTGGAATAGCTATCATTATTGTCAATCGCAGGATTTACCGTGCCCAAGAAGCTACTCAACCTCGACGTGGATCTGCTGCGCACGTTCGTTGTGATCTCCCAAGCCGGTAGTTTCACCCGCGCAGCCGAGCGCCTGTTGCGCCAGCAGTCGACGATTTCGCTTCAGATCAAGCGGTTGGAGGAGGCACTTGGACAACGGCTGCTCGATCGAACTCCGAGATCGGTCAGCCTCACGCCGGAAGGCGAGGCCGTGCTCGCCTATGCACAAAAGATTCTAGACCTCAACGACGAGGTGGTCTCGTTGATCCATGAACCCCAGATGCGAGGTACCGTGAGACTCGGCACGCCCGAGGACTTCGCGACGCATCACTTGAGCGGAATTCTTGCGCGCTTCGTTCAAGCATATCCGTCTGTCGCACTCGAAGTGACCTGTGACCTCACCCTCAACCTACTCAACGGATTTCGATCAGGGGACTTCGACCTCGTGCTTGTAAAGCGGGAGCAGGGTGCGGGCACCCAGGGCCTGAGGGTTTGGCGCGAACCGCTGGTTTGGGTATCTGGAACGCACGATTTCATCTCGGAAAATGGCGCGCTTCCCCTAGTCGTTTCTCCGGAACCTTGCGTCTACCGCAAGCGCGCGGTGCAGGCTCTGAAGCGCGTTGGGAAGCGGTGGAGGGTCGCATACACTTGCGCCTCTCTCGCGGGAGCTCTCGCAGCCGTGCGAGCGGGGCTCGGCATCGCCGTACTCCCCCGAGTGATGGTTCCTCCCGGCTTCCATATGATCGACGGAGAGCCGTTGCCCGATCTGCGGGATACCGAGATCGTACTGCTTGCTGTTCGCCATATCTCGGCGCCGGCAGCAAAGCTGCGCGATCACATCATCCGCTGCCTCGGAGACGGAACAGACCAGGTGCGTGCGCACGTGGCGGAGCGGGTGCAAGCCAGGGAACTTGCTAGGCCCCGTACGCGCCCCAAGGGATTTGAAGATGCCCGGGAACAATGAACCTCTTTTCGCGAGGAGCCCAGGTCGCTTTTTGGCCCGGAGCGGACAGAGGCGTAGCAGAAGGACTGCGCCTAGCGTTGCGTGAGGGTGCGGCGGACGGCGTTGTGCCAGGAGCTGATCAAGCGGCCACGCAGCTCCGGCGCCATAGTCGGCTCAAAACGCCTGTCGAGCGCCCAGCGCTCGGCAAATGCCGCCGGCTCGGGATAGAAGCCGGCCTGCAATCCGGCGAGATACGCCGCGCCCAGCGCCGTGGTCTCCAGCACCGTCGGCCGGTCAACGGGCACATCGAGAATGTCGGCGAGGCGCTGCATGGTCCAGTCGCAGGCGGCCATGCCGCCATCGGCGCGCAGAACCGTACCGCCTTGCGC
>JAEXXM010000065.1 GCA_023405815.1 Pseudomonadota bacterium
CTTGCGGGGAGCGCGCGAGAGCGCACGCACACGCAGAAACTCGAACTCGCGGTCGGCTGCCGCGGCATAGCGGGCGGCCAGCTGGCCGTCGGTGTCGAGAAGCTGCTCGAACTCCTCCTCGCTCACCGGGCTGACGATCGTCTTGGCGACGGCCTGGGCGGTGCTCGTGTGCTCGGCAAGATGGCCGAAGCCGATGATGTCGCCCGGGAATGCGAACTCGATGATCTCGTGGCGGCCATCGTCCTGACGCTGGTAGTGGCAAAGCGCTCCGCGTTCCACGCGATAGAGCTGCACGCGCTCATCGCCGGAGTGGAACAAGGTCTCGCCGCGCGCAAGGCGGCGTACCTGCGAAGCACGCAGCACCGGACGAACGTTGGTTGTGGCGGGGTGGCATTCTGCGCCGGTGGAACTGACAGCAAGCATCATTGGTACTCACTACTGAAGCCGACGAGATGGGGACCGCGCCTGCCACAATCAAGTCAAAATCTAAGCGCGCCCAATCCCCTATGCGATTGTCCTCAACCTACAACGAGAGGGTACGAGCGCTGTTCCGTTGGGAACATCCATATTCTTCGCAATGCGGCATTCGAATGTTTCTAACATCGACATGGTGAATTTTGCGTACTTGGTTGCTGTCAATTGGAGGAACCGGGCGAGCGGCAGTTCGTTCTTCATGCAAAGCTCAACAGTGAAGAGGAATGTCCATGAAGAAGCTTATCCCTGTCGCCGCGCTGCTGGCCGCAATGTCGGTTTCGGCATTGGCGCAAGAGGCCACGACCCCGACAAATCCCGCCGCACAGCCGGCGGCGCCCTCGGCCGCTGGTGAAAGCACCGTGGCAAAGAGCCTATCGGCCGACATCTCCGCGCGTAAGCTGATTAATGAGAGCGTGAAGAACGCGGCCAACGAGTCCATCGGCGACATTAACGATGTGCTCATCAGCAGCGACGGCAAGGTTGCGGCGGTCATCGTTGGCGTCGGCGGCTTCCTCGGCATGGGTGAGAAGGACGTCGCGCTTCCGTTCGATCAGCTCATGTTCGCGAAGGATGCCGAAGGCGATCTCAGCGTCAGCACGAGCATGACGAAGGAGAGCCTGCAGGCCGCTCCCGAGTACGTGAAGCCGGAAAAGCGCCTGTAAAAGCGGCAGTGATCTTCATTGCTCAAAAGTGCGGCCCGGTAACCACCCGGGCCGCAGCCTTAATTCCCGGACTGCGCGGCAAGGAACTTCGCCTCGCGCGGTACATTTCCATGTTTTAGGGAGGAGCAAATGCACGAGCGACCGGAAGTACTCACGCCTACGGAGGCGCGCCAGGCGTCGCCACGCCGGCTAAATTTTCGCGTGCTGGTTACGTCGCTGCTGTTGGCAGTCGTGGCTGCTGGCGTGCTCTATGCGCTGTTCTACGGCGGCGAAGGCCGCATGAGCACGCCTGACCCAGCTCCGACGCAGACAACGGCGCCCGGCCCTTAGTCGCTGAACAAACAAAAAGGGCGGCGCCATCGCCGCCCTCGCGTAACCGAGATCACACCGGATCACTCCATGCCGCTCGAGCGCCAGGTCGAGGTGGACTTGCACTTGCGGCAGACGCGCTCGCCCGCCCAGGAACTCGGAAACGGATCCCGGCAGAGGAGGCACTTGCGAATCTTTTGCTCGGCGCTGCGGCGTGCTTCCCGCTCCGCCTCGCATTCGTCCGCACAACCGTCGCCGCATGCGTCATGGCAGTCGGCGAAGGCGCCATGTTCCTTTAGACTGCTCAACTCTTCCTCAACCATGTTCGCCACTGGATCTCGCTACGATCGTCGCCTGAACGCCGGGGACCCTGGCGTTTCCAGCAAAAAAGTTGAGATTTCCTGGATGCGGGGCCGGCTGCGGCACGAAAGACGCGCGACAAGCATGCTCATTTCGGAGGGGTATATCGGCTCGCCAGAGCAATTTTTCAAGGGAAATCTGGGGGATGCGCGGTAAAGCGCAGCCGTATGGCATATATCTTATACTTGTGTAGGGGCGCTTTATTACAAAATCTAACATTTCGATGCTCTCGCGGCGAACTCCTGTGGCGGCTTGCACATTACGATCCAGGTCAGTCTCAAGCGCTGCCGGAGATCGAGCGATGCGTGCCCATTCAGTCGAGCCGACCCTTTCCTGGCCTATGGAGATCCACCGTGGCCGCCACAGCCCGAGCCGGACGGGCGGGTGGTCGAGCAACAGCGTGCCAGCAGCCGAGAGCCCGCTCGCCCGGGTAGCGGCACTGCTGGTCTCGATTTCCCAAAACAACATTTATGAGGGCCGCGACCCGGCGACAGTGCCCGATGCACTTTCCTCGGGGTTCGTCGCGGATCTACTCGGTGTCGATATCGGCACGCTCACCGCTCTGCTTGTCGATCTTCGCCGGCGGGGGCTGGTCGAGTGCGGTGCCAACTCGACGCTGCGCCTCAAGGATCTCGATGGCCTCCAGGAGCTCGCGAACTGACCGACGCGCTTCCTCCCTCGAAAGTCGGTCTAGCGGGTGCTCCCCCAAAGCATCCGTCGGCTGGTAGGCTCCCCTCCTACCGGCCTTTTTGTTTGTTTGCGCTCAATGATCTTGAGGCCCACTGATGTAGACATCCGTTAATTCACTCCTATGTAAGGCTCCCCGGGGGTCGGCTTCAGCCGGCCATCCCATCCAGGGGCGCGGGACGAGAGCGCAGCCAATGAACGACGACTTTCCGAACAGGTTGATGTGGTCCGAGGCGTGCGAAATGCTGGCGCGTGCCGAGCGCATGCACCGTGAGTTCTTCCGGCCGGTCCGCTCCATGTCGCGGCAGCCGGCATGGGAGCCGCCGGCCGACGTGCTCGAGAGCGAGCGAGATGTGCTCGTGGTCGTGGCGCTGCCCGGGGTGAAGGCGGAGCAGGTCGAGGTGGCGATCGAAGGTCCCGACCTCGTCGTCAGCGGCGCACGCACACTGCCGCCGGAGCTCGGCTCGGCGGTCATACATCGCCTCGAGCTGCCGCAGGGACGCTTCGAACGACGATTGCGCCTGCCGGCGGGGCGCTACAGCGACGTGCGCCGCAAGTTTGCCGATGGCTGTCTCCTCGTGCTGCTTTCAAAGGCGGAGGCATGAACGACGTGGTCGAGATGAAAATGGACGCCCCCCAGAACCAAGACGCCGGCCGCCCGGCATCGAACTCCACGCCGCCGCTGCCGGCGGACGCCATTGCGATCATCCCGGTTCGCGAGATGACGCTGTTCCCTGGCGTCGTGCTGCCGGTGACGGTGGGTCGCCAGCGCTCGATCGCGGCGGCGCAGAGCGCCGTGCGCGAGCAGCGCCAGGTCGGCGTTCTCATGCAGCGCGACGCTGGCCAGGAAGAGCCGCAACCGATCGATTTGCATCGCATCGGCACGGTGGCCAATGTCGTGCGCTACGTGACCGCGCCGGACGGATCGCATCATCTCGTGGTGCAGGGCGACGAGCGGTTCCAGGTGGTCGAGTTTCTGACCGGGTGGCCGTTCATGGTTGCCCGGGTGCAGCGCATATCGGAATCGGACGAGCGGAATTCGGAGATCGAGGCGCGCTTCCTCAACCTGCAGCGGCAGACGATCGAGGCGTTGGAGTTGCTGCCGCAGGTCCCCCCCGACATGATCGTCGCGGTGCAGAGCGTCAGCTCGCCCGGCGCGCTGGCCGACCTCGCGGCCGCTTACATGGATCTGAAGCCCTCCGAGAAGCAGGAGATCCTCGAGACCGTCGACGTGAAGGCGCGCATGGACAAGGTGTCCTCGCTACTGGCGCATCGCATCGAGGTATTGCGCCTGTCGCAGGAGATCGGACGCCAAACGAAGGCAGCGCTCGATGAGCGGCAGCGCGAGGTGCTGCTGCGCGAGCAGATGGCTGCGATCCAGAGGCAGCTCGGCGAGGGCGAGCAAAGCAAGGCGCAGGACATTGCCGAGCTTTCGGAGGCCATTGCCAAGGCCGGTATGCCGAAGGAGGTCGAGGAGGCAGCGCGCAAGGAGCTGCGCCGGCTCGAGCGCATGCCCGAGGCGTCGCCCGACTACGGCATGACGCGCACCTATCTCGACTGGCTGATCGAGCTACCGTGGAAGCTGCCCGAGGAAACGCCGATCGACATCAAGGAGGCGCGCAAGATCCTCGACGAGGACCACTACGGCCTCGACAAGATCAAGCGGCGCATCGTCGAATTCCTTGCCGTGCGCAAGCTCGCGCCGGAGGGCAAGGCGCCGATCCTGTGCTTCGTCGGGCCACCGGGCGTCGGCAAGACGTCGCTCGGCCAGTCGATCGCGCGCGCCATGAACCGCAAGTTCGTGCGCGTTTCCCTCGGCGGCGTGCACGACGAGGCGGAGATCCGCGGCCACCGGCGCACGTACATCGGCGCGCTTCCGGGCAACATCATCCAGGCGATCCGCAAGGCCGGGTCGCGCAACTGCGTGATGATGCTGGACGAGATCGACAAGCTCGGCAGCGGCATCCAGGGCGATCCACGTGCGGCGATGCTCGAGGTGCTCGATCCGGAGCAGAACAACACGTTCCGGGACAACTACCTCGCCGTTCCGTTCGATCTCTCTCGCGTGGTGTTCATCACCACGGCCAACGTGCTCGACCAGATTCCCGGGCCGCTGCGCGACCGCATGGAGGTGATCCAGCTCTCCGGCTATTCGGCCGAGGAGAAGTTCAACATCGCCAAGCGGTATCTCGTGGCGCGCCAGCTGGAGGCGAACGGCCTGAAGCCGGGGGAGGTCGAGATCGACGACGAGGCGTTGGGACAGATCATCGGTCTCTACACGCGTGAAGCGGGCGTTCGCAGCCTCGAGCGCGAGGTCGGCAAGGTGTTGCGTCACGCGGCCGTGCGCATCGCCGAAGGTGAGACCGGTCCCATCCGCATCGTTGCCAACGATCTGACGACGATCCTCGGTGGGGCAACGTTCGAAAGCGAAGTCGCGATGCGCACGTCGGTTCCCGGTGTGGCGACGGGGCTTGCGTGGACGCCGGTCGGGGGCGACATCCTGTTCATCGAGGCGACGCGCTCGACGGGCAATGGCAAGCTCATCCTCACAGGCCAGCTCGGCGAGGTGATGCGCGAAAGCGTCCAGGCGGCGCTGTCGATCGTGAAGAATAGAGCGTCTCAGCTCGGCATCGACGAGAAGCTGTTCGAGAGGAGCGACATCCACGTGCACGTGCCGGCGGGTGCCATTCCGAAGGATGGGCCTTCGGCGGGCGTCGCCATGTTCATCGCGCTCACGTCGCTGATGACCGAGCGGCCGGTGCGATCGGACACGGCGATGACGGGCGAGATATCCTTGCGCGGCCTGGTGCTCCCCGTGGGCGGGATCAAAGAGAAGCTTGCCGCGGCGGCGCGTGCGGGCATCAAGCGGGTGATGCTGCCGGCGCGCAACCGGAAGGACATCGAGGACCTGTCCGAGGAGACGCGCAAGCAGCTCGAGTTGATCTGGCTGGAACACGTAGAGGACGCAATGGGTGCGGCTCTGGAAGAGAAGCCGACGACGGTCGCGGCGGCTCAGTAACTCGAGGGCGTTGGATGCGGTTCCGGCCCGGCGCTTCGCCATTGGCGGCGCCCGGCCGGGTCCGGGCGGCGCTAGACCAGGGCGAAGACGACCGAGGCCACGAGGCCGACCGATAGGAACAGGCCAGCCAGGGAGATCAGGCGGTCGGCGGTCATTGTGGTTATCCCCGAAGCGCAACTGACCCTAGGCTAGCCCTGCGGCCAAACGTGCCGGAACGATGAAGTTCTGCTTTGCTTATTCTCTAGAGGAATAAGCGGGGCTCGCCGGACCGCCCGGAGCGTGCTAGAGGGCCGCGCATGACCGCTTCCCCTACGAAAATTGATGCCCAGGCCACAAAGCCGCGCGGGCATGCTCCGACCGTCGGCTTCGTGTCGCTCGGCTGCCCCAAGGCGCTGGTCGATTCAGAGCGCATCCTCACCAAGCTGCGCGCCGAGGGCTATCGCGTCTCGCCCGATTACTCCGGCGCCGACGTCGTCGTCGTGAACACTTGCGGCTTTCTCGATTCCGCCAAGCAGGAGAGCCTCGATGCCATCGGCGAGGCGATGGCCGAGAACGGCCGCGTCATCGTCACCGGCTGCTTCGGGGTCGAGGAAGGGCGCATCCGCGAGAGCCATCCCGGCGTGCTGGCGGTCACCGGTCCGCATCAATACGAGCAGGTCGTCGAGGCCGTGCATGCGGCGGCGCCACCACTGCACGATCCGTTCATCGATCTGGTTCCTGCGGAAGGGCTGCGGCTGACGCCGCGCCACTACGCCTATCTGAAGATATCGGAAGGCTGCAACAACCGCTGCTCGTTCTGTATCATCCCGCATCTGCGCGGCGATCTCAAAAGCCGGCCGTCCAATCACGTGATGACCGAAGCCGAGCGCCTAGTTAATGCAGGGGTGAAGGAGCTGCTGGTCATCAGCCAGGATACGAGCGCGTACGGGCTCGATCTGAAATACGCCGAGAGCCAATGGAAGGGGCAGGCGCTGCCGGCGCGCTTCCAACAGCTCTGCGAGGCGCTGGGCGAGCTCGGCGCATGGGTGCGGCTGCACTATGTCTATCCCTATCCGCACGTCGACAGCGTCATCCCACTGATGGCGGAGGGAAAGATCCTTCCCTATCTCGACATCCCGTTACAGCACGCCTCGCCCGCGGTACTCAAGGCGATGCGCCGACCTGCGCATCAGGAGAAGACGCTGGAGCGCATCCGCCGCTGGCGCGAGATGTGCCCCGACCTTGCGGTGCGCTCGACGTTCATCGTCGGCTTCCCCGGTGAGACGGAGCAGGATTTCCAAATCCTGCTGGACTGGCTGCGCGAAGCCGAGCTGTCGCGCGTCGGCTGCTTCCGCTACGAGCCTGTCGAGGGTGCGCCGGCCAACGCGCTCGACGGCGCGGTGCCGGAGGAAGTGAAGGAAGAGCGCTGGCATCGTTTCATGGCGGTGGCGAAAGAGGTGAGCGAGAAGCGCCTTGCTCGGATGGTGGGCCGCGAGATCGACGTGATCATCGACGAGGTCGACGAGGAAGGCGCGCTTGGGCGCTCGCAGTGGGATGCGCCCGAGATCGACGGCAGCGTATTCGTCAACGGAGACACGTCGCTGAAAGCCGGCGATATCGTGAAGGCGCGCGTCACCAACGCCGACGAATACGACCTCTGGGCCGAGCGCGACTAACTAACGGGCGAGGGCGTTGGCGAGCACGATGACGAGTGCGGAGGCGCCGACGGCTGCGCTCAGGAGCCACGCCTTCAGCGTCAGTGTGCGTTCCATGCGTTTGGCGTCGTCGCGAATGGTCTCGAGCTCGGCGAGCTTGCGGCTGACGGCCTCGAAGCTGTTGTAGGCGTGGAAATCTCCGCTCGACCGCGCCTCGATGCGGTCGAGCCGCGCCTTCAGATCGCGACACCCGCGCAGCAGTTCCTCGAGCTTTATCTCCTTCGAGCGGCGCTCGCTTTTCTGGAACGTCTGCCAGCGCTGCTCCTGCTCGGCTGTCGACTGCAGATCAGCGACCTTGGTCGCGACGGCGCCGAGGTCGCGCGACATCAGACGTATCGTCGCCTGCAATTGCTCGATCTTGCTCGCCGTCTCGGCGACGTAGCTGTCGCGCGCGATGAGCGGCACGGATGGGGCGACGTCGAAGCGGATATCCGGCCCCGTCTTCTCGACGGCAGCCTTGCTCATAAGCGCCGGCCGACTGCGGCCGTCCTCAACTCTCAACACCGAATAACGCCTCCATGGGGGGAGCCGGCTGGGCGCGGCAGGCGCCAGTCGGCGGGCACGTTTCCTCGTTCGTGCGTCCTGGCGAAGCATGCACGCGCGCGCTCGCCGACATGGCAAGCCGTGCGCTGCTGGACCCCGTCCGGTCGCAACGTTAGTGGTTAGATTTGCTTGTGTTTTAGTTTCGCGACGATAACGCAGACGGCAAACTTTGGCTAGACGTGCACGTGACATTTTGCCCGGCACGCGCAGAATTTTTTCTCGATTGCTGTGCAGAGCGCGTCGCGGTGATTGTCAGCCGACTTGTGCGCGATGACGCAGAAAGTGATCGGCGAGCACGATCGCCAGCATGGCCTCGCCAATCGGCACGGCGCGGATGCCGACGCAGGGGTCGTGGCGGCCTCTGGTGACGACCTCGGTCTCTTCGCCTGCGATGTCGATCGTCTTGCGCGGCGTCAAGATTGAGGACGTCGGCTTGACGGCAAAGCGACACACGATGGGTTGGCCGGTGGAGATGCCGCCGAGGATTCCTCCGGCGTGATTGGTGAGGAAGCACGGCTTGCCGTCGTGGCCGATGCGGATCTCGTCGGCGTTCTCCTCGCCGGTCAGCTCGGCGGCGCTCATGCCGGCGCCGATCTCGACACCCTTGACGGCGTTTATGCTCATCATGGCGGAAGCGATGTCCTGATCGAGCTTGGCATAGAGCGGCGCGCCCCATCCGGCCGGGACGCCCTCGGCGACGACCTCGATCACGGCGCCGATGGAGGACCCGGACTTGCGCACGCCGTCGAGATACTCGGCCCAGCGGACGGCGGTGCCTGCGTCGGGGCAGAAGAACGGATTGGCGTCGACGGCGTCCCAATCCCAGGTCGAGCGGTCGATCTTGATGTCGCCGATCTGGACCAGGGCGCCGCGGATGGTGACGCCGGGGATGACCTTGCGTGCGACGGCACCGGCGGCGACGCGCGCCGCCGTCTCGCGGGCCGAGGACCGCCCGCCGCCGCGATAGTCGCGAATGCCGTATTTCTTCCAATACGTGTAGTCGGCATGGCCGGGACGGAACTTGGCGGAGATGTCGCCATAGTCCTTGGAGCGTTGGTCGACGTTGCGGATCAGGAGCGAGATGGGGGTGCCGGTGGTCACCTGGCGCCCTTCCGCGTCGGGGAAGACGCCGGACAAGATCTCTACCGTGTCCGGCTCCTGGCGCTGAGTAGTGTAGCGCGACTGCCCGGGGCGGCGTTTCTCGAGGAAAGTCTGGATGTCCGCGGCCTCGAGAGGTAGCCCAGGCGGGCAACCGTCGACGACGCAGCCGAGCGCCGGCCCGTGGCTCTCGCCCCAGGTCGTGACGCGGAACAGGTGGCCGAAGGTGTTGTGGGACATCGCCAAACGCCGAAGGTGAGGGAAGGCTTCGGGCGCGCATGCAACCATGCGTGCCCATGGGCCGTGGCAGTTGTGCCAGTCTTAGGAGTGCAAGCGCACGGCTGCAAGTGCCGGAGCGGCAAAGTCAGTGACAGACTCAGCCGACGCAGTTTAAGTGGGCCGCAGTATTGCGTCGCGTCACGCGACAGACTGCTAAGAGACAGCACGAAAGAGACGCCTTCGGGCGGGTCATCTTTCGGCAAAACCGCCATTTGGCGGGAACCGCCGGTCACCTCAGGCGCAGCCTCGGGACCAATTGGTTGCACGACGTTTCGAAGCGTTAGAGGCGCAAGAACCGCCGGTCGCGTGTCGCAAGAAAAGTGTGCGTCACGGGCGACCGTATGTCGTGCCCGACAATTAGCGCCGCTCTCTGCCGGCTTGAGCAACCGTCACCGAGCGGACATTCGACGTGAGGGAAGAGCCGGGGCAGCCGCTGCTTCGGCTCTTCTCTTTTTTGAAGTGACACGAGCTAAGAGTGGCCTGTCTGCGGCGTGCGTCGCGAGAGTGGATAGCCGGCGCTCGCGCCGGGCGCCTTTGGCGCCTTGCCGCTTTGCGGCCAGGAGGTGCGGCGGCCTATTTATAGCCAGCGCATGCCGTCGCGGCGCAGCACCAGGACGCGATCCTGGGGCACTTCCAGCTCGGGGACGAGAGCTGGGTCGATCCCGTAGAGGTGGCCGCGCAGGACGCGGCTGATGCCGCCATGGGAGGCGACGACGGTGTTGCCTGTCACGCTGTCGAGCCAGGCTACGGCGCGTGCCATCAGGTCGGCGTAGCTTTCGCCACCCTGCGGGCGCCAGCGGAAAGCGTCCTGCGCCCGCTCCCTGATCCCCGCCGCATCGACGCCGGGAAGGTCAGTCGCGAAGATGCCCTGCCAGTGGCCGTAGTGGAGCTCCTTCAAGCGGTCGTCGAGCGAATAGACACCGGGGGCGAGCCCCATTTGCTCACGCACGATCTCCATCGTTTCGCGGGCGCGGAGCAGTGGGCTGGCCACATAACTGGCGCCGGCTATCGCGGGCAGAAGCGCGCGTAGGATATCGCCGTTGCGCCGCGCCTGCGCGCGCCCGACGGCATTCATGGGAATGTCGGCCTGCCCCTGGTATCGCGACTGGGCATTCCAGTCGGTTTCGCCGTGGCGAATGAGGTAGATCGTGACGTCGGCGCGCATCGCTCGATGGGCCTACTGGTACGCGCGGACGATTCAGTCCTCGCTCTTGGCGACGGTGATGTCGGGGGCTTCCTCGTTCTTCATGCCCTGGACATGGTAGCCACTGTCGACGTGGTGAACCTCGCCGGTGACGCCGCGCGAAAGGTCGGAGAGGAGGTAGAGGCCGGCGCCGCCGACCTCCTCGATGGTCACGGTCCTGCGCAGCGGCGAATTGTACTCGTTCCAGCGCAGGATGTAGCGGAAGTCGGCGATGCCGGAGGCAGCCAGAGTCTTGATCGGGCCGGCCGAGATGGCGTTGACGCGGATGCCCTTCTTACCGAGGTCGGCGGCAAGATAGCGGACCGAAGCCTCAAGGGCCGCCTTGGCGACGCCCATAACGTTATAATGCGGCATGACCTTCTCGGCGCCGTAATAGCTCAGCGTCAGCATCGAGCCGCCCGGCGGCATGATCTTCTCGGCCCGCGCCGCAAGCGCGGTGAACGAGTAGCAGGAAACCAACATCGTCTGGGTGAAGTTCTTCTCGCTGGTGTCGACGTAGCGGCCGTCGAGCTCGGTCTTGTCCGAGAAGGCGATGCAATGGACCAGGAAATCGAGCTGTCCCCAGACCCGCTCGATCTCGGCGAACACGGCGTCCATGGAACCGGCGTCGACGACGTCGCACGGCAGGACGATCTTGGAGCCGAGCTCGGCGGCGAGCGGCTCGACGCGCTTCTTCAGGGCGTCACCCTGGTAGGTGAAGGCCAGCTCGGCCCCCTGGGCCGCGGCGGACTTGGCGATCCCCCAGGCAATGGAGCGATTGTTGGCGAGGCCCATGATTAGGCCGCGCTTGCCAGCCAACAGGTTGCCCTTCGCAACCCCTGCGCTCGGCATCGGCTCCGTCATGGGTTCTCTCTCTATTTCCTGAATTTGCCCTGGGCGTTCGGCGCGCATCCTACACAAATGGACTGCTCGGTCCAGATGCGCGCTTTTTCGCAGGGGAAACAAGGAAAAGGCCGGCCCCGGAGAGCCGACCTTTGCCTGACGACTGAGCGGGAAGGGGGTTACCGCGGTCAGCCCTCGAGTTGCCAGCGTCCTGAAGGCAGGCGGCAGGCAATGCCCTCCTGCTTCTTGGTATTTCTCCCCGTGGTCATCAGCACCACGAGGTGGCGGCAGACCTTGCCGCTCGGGTCCTTGAAGGATGCGGTCGGCTGGATGAGGCCGGAAAGCTTGCCGTGCCAGCGGCGCCAGACATAGGTCTTGCCGTCACCGACCTCGGAAAGCGCGTACTGGACGCGCTCGAGGGCGGCGATCTCGTCCTTCTCGTCGAGCTGGTATGGACCGACCGGGATGTTGACGGTCGTGCCTGGCAGAATGGTTGTGCCGGGGATGGCCGGAGCTTCGGGAACCGACAGATCGGGTTCGGTCGAAACCGAGGTCTCCCACTGCTCGCCGCCGAACGCGGTGGTGGGACCAAGTAGGATGCTCGCGACGAGAACGACGCCGGTGGTGACAAGCGTTGCAAGCGTAACTAGAGAGGGATGCAAACTCATGACGCTTCACTCGATGCTGAAGACGCTACGATCCGCAACTTGCGGTGTGACCTCAGCGGAGTATGAGCTGGTTTGGTTAAGGCGGGCTGAATCGCTGTCCCGGCCGACGCCCGTGAGAAACGAGGTATGACGTGAGCCAACTTTCGGCCGGGGAAGGGCCGATCCCGCCTGGAGATTTCGCCGAGGCTACGGAGCCGTTCGAGCTTTTCGAAAACTGGCTCGCCGATGCGACGCGCCACGAACCGAACGATCCCAACGCCATGGCGCTTGCGACCGTCGATGGAAACGGCCATCCGGACTTGCGCATGGTGCTGCTCAAAGGCGTCGATCCGGCAGCGCACCCGTCGCGGGGGTTCGTGTTCTTCACCAATTACGAGAGCACCAAGGGCCGCGAGCTCATCGCCCATCCATATGCGGCGCTCGACTTCCACTGGAAGAGCCTGCACCGGCAGGTGCGTGTGCGCGGTCCGGTCACGCAGACGAGCGAGGAGGAGGCCGATGCCTACTTCGCGACGCGGGCGCGGGCGTCGCAGATCGGCGCGTGGGCATCGCAGCAGTCGCAGCCGTTGGAAAGCCGGTTTGCGCTGGAGAAGGCGGTTGCATTCTACGCCGCCAAATTTCACATCGGCGCCGTCCCGCGG
>JAEXXM010000023.1 GCA_023405815.1 Pseudomonadota bacterium
CGTCGAAGGGCGCGAGCGGCGTGACGGGGGCCGGCTTCGTCACCCTGGCGGCGACGCTCGCCGCCGTCAGTCCCGCGTTGCTGCCGGGCATGGCCATCGTCCTCGGCATCGACAAGTTCATGAGCGAGTGCCGCGCCCTGACCAACTTCATCGGCAACGGCGTCGCCACCATCGTCGTCTCCGCCTGGGAAAGCGAGCTCGACCGCGACAAGCTGGAGAAGGGGCTCTCCCGCCGCGTCGATCCCTCCGACGTCGAGACGGCGGTCACCACTGGCTAGCCACGGAAGGAAGCTGGGAGGTCACAATGCCCAAGATCGACGTCGCAGCCGCGCCGAAGCGCAAAGGCTCGGGCTATCCGTCCCCGTTCGACGTCCCGTGTGCCGAACGCATACGCCAGCGTTTAGGCGATGCCGGCGGGCTCACGGATTTCGGCATCAACCTGATGCACCTCCCGCCGGGCGGCTGGTCGAGCCAGCGTCACTGGCACTCGCACGAGGATGAGTTCGTCTATGTGCTCGACGGCGAAGTGACGCTGATCGAGGACGACGGCGAAACGGTGCTGCGAGCCGGCGACTGCGCGGCTTTTCCCAAAGGCACCGGAAACGGTCATCACCTGCAGAACAAGTCGGACGCCATGGCGATCTACCTCGAGATCGGCTCCCGCCAGCCCGCCGACGTCACGACCTGCTCGGACATCGATATGATGAGCACCAACGCCGATGGCCGCTTCGTGCACAAGGACGGCACGCCTTACCCGGGGCAATAACGCTCCTGTCCATTAGCGGCTATCACCCTTCGTGAGCGGATCGCTCACCCCTCATGGTTCGTCAGCGCGACGTACTTCTCGTCCTCCTGGGCTCTCCGCTCGAAGGCGAGGAAGTCGTAATATCCGCAGCGCCCGCCGCCGGGGAACGACCGGCATACGGAGGGCCGCGCCAGGTAGATGGTACAGCAGCGCTTCTTGGTGTCGAAGAACCGGCAGATCTTGCCGTAGATCTCGTCCTTCTTGCGCCGCATGGCGTACTTGCGGCCGTGGTCTTCCTTGGTAAACGCCCGCTTGGCCTCATCGAAGCTCATGTTGTGATGGCGGGCCAGCCGCTCGACATCGCGCTTATCCAAGGGGATGAGCGGGTAGGAGCAGCAATAACCGGGGCATTTCCTGCAGTTGTACTGAGCGGCGCTCAAGCGGGGGGCTCTCCTGCGATGTTTCGGCCACCCTCAGGCCGATACGGGGCTCGGACAGCGTCCTGGAGCCCGACTCCCGCTTGACTCATGCAATGCGCCATGGGGAAAGAGCAAGGGGGATGATGGACTTGACCACGCGGGGAGGGGGCACGCGCGAGGACATGTCACACTTTCTCCCATAAGGTCTGCGTAGTTCGCACGCGTTTCAGCGTGGGGGTTTCATTGAATATGGCGGATAGGGCTCGTCTTTCTCCTGAGACCGAGACGCCGGTCAACCCCTATAGCCTGCTCGAGGCGGTCAACGCTTCGAGCGACACCGCCCATACCGGCTGGCTGATCTTCCTCGCCATCATGACCTACCTGGTGATCGCCGTTGCCGGCGTCACCCACGAGGCGCTGCTGCTCGAGACCCCGGTTGAGCTGCCCATCCTTCAGGTCAAGATCCAGCTCAAGCAGTTCTTTCAGTTCGCACCCATCGTCCTGGTGCTGTTCCACCTCGGCATTCTCGCTCAGCTCGTCCTCCTGGCCCGCAAGGCACTCGAGTTCGATCAGGCGATCCGCTACCTCGAGCTGTCGAACAAGCGCACCCATCCCTTGCGCCTCGAGCTGCACAACTTCTTCCTCGTGCAGGCCATCGCCGGACCGCAGCGCTCCGCCGTGATGAGCGGCTTCCTCAATCTCATGTCGTGGCTCACCATCGTCATCCTGCCGGTGGTGCTGCTGCTTTATATGCAGGTCGCCTTCCTGCCCTACCACGACGTGACGACGACGTGGATCAACCGCATCTTCCTGACGCTCGACATCATCGGCCTGCTGCTGATCGGCGTGTTCCTGATGCGCGCCGAAACCTCGTTTCTGCAGGCCTTCCTGCGCTCGACCGTGGCGCACCCCTTGAGCGTCGCGGCGACGACGCTGGTGCTCGCCGTCGTCGCCTATCTCTCCTATTTTGCCGCCACCGTGCCCGGCGAGCGGCTCGACCGCATCGGCCAGAAGCTGACCTCCTGGTCGTCGGCAGCCGGCGCCGGCGTGCAGCAAGGCGGCTTTGCCTTGCCGTTCTTAAGCGCCTCCTCCGACGAGGCACTGTTCGGCATCTTCCGCCGCAACCTCGTCGTCACCGATTCAGATCTCATCCGCGACCGCGAGGATGCTTCCGACAAGGCGTTGCGCCTGCGCGGGCGCGACCTGCGCTTCGCCAAGCTCGACCGCACCGACCTGTCCGGCACCGACCTGACCGGCGCCGTGCTCGACGGCGCGAGCCTTGTCGGCGCCAACCTTGCCAACGTCTCGCTCGCCTGCGCCGAGCCCGACACCGTCCTCTTGAGCAACAATCGCGTTGCGGCCCGCTGCGCGTCCGCGCGCGGCGCCGACTTGAGCCGCGCCAATCTCGGTCAGGCGAAGCTGTGGGGCATCGACTTGTCCGCCGCCAAGCTCGACGAGGCGCAGCTTGAGGGCGCCAATCTCTCCAATGCGTTGCTCATCGGCACCAGCCTCTCCAGCGCCCACCTCGACAAGGCCGACCTGACCGGCGGCGTGCAGGCCCAGGGCGCCAATCTCCTCAACGCCTCGCTGCAGGGCGCCGATCTCACCGGCGCGCAGCTACAGATCGCCGACCTCTCCAGCGCCGCCCTGCAGGGTGCGGTGCTCAACTTCGCCAAGCTGGACGGCGCGGTCCTGCGCGACGCCAACCTCGAGGCGGCGAGCCTGCAGCAGGCGCGCCTCGTCGGGGTCGACATGACCGGCATGAAGATGACCGGCAGCGATTTGCGCGGGGCCGTCGTCTGGCTCACCCAGCCGCCCGCCTGGGATCCGACCGGCCTTACCGACTTGAGCGAGCTCAGCGTGCGCGCTCCCGATGAGAGCGAGCGCGCGGCGCTGGCGGCGAGCCTGGCGGCCATCTCCGATGCCGACGACCGCCAGCGTGCGCAGGAGCTGATCAAGCAGGTCGCCGAGAAGGATGCGACCTGGACCGGCACCATCGACCAGCAGCGCTGGCAGAGCTGGATCGGCGCTTCGCCCGTGCCCCCGGCCCTCAACTACACGTACGACCTAACCACCTACCTGACGAAGATGATGTGCTCCGCCCGCTGGAGCAGCGGCGCCGTCGCGACCGGCATCGCCCGGCGCGCCGTCGCGCCGCAGTTCCGCGGCGACGTGGTTGCCATCTACGACGGTCTCAAGGCCCCTTCGTGCCCCGCCTCGGCCGCGACGCCTCCGAGCGTGATGCGCGACCTCTCCTCGACCGCCGAGACCCTGCGCAACTGAGTTCCGGCCCGAAGGCGCGCGTCAGGGTCTTGCCAGAAGTGAACTCGCGCTTTATCTATAGAACATATGCGGAACAAACGCTTATTGTGTGCGTAAGCCGCGCATGCCCCCCTGTGCGGCGGGCGCGATGGAGTAACTAAGGTTGTGAGTGCGACTCGTCCCGCGCCCGCTCGGGCCGGCGAGGCAATGGAATTTGGGCGCCCTGATCGGGCGCCGCGAAATGCGAGGAGTGCAGCATGGCTGGTTCGGTCAACAAGGTGATCCTGGTCGGAAACCTGGGCAAGGATCCGGAGATCCGCCGCACCCAGGACGGGCGCCCGATCGCCAACCTGCGCATCGCCACCTCCGAGACGTGGCGCGACAAGGCGACCGGCGAGCGGCGCGAGAAGACCGAGTGGCACTCGGTCGTCATCTTCAACGAGAACCTCTGCAAGATCGCCGAGCAGTACCTGCGCAAGGGCTCGAAGGTGTTCATCGAAGGCGCGCTGCAGACGCGCAAGTGGCAGGGCCAGGATGGCCAGGATCGCTATTCCACCGAGGTCGTGCTGCAGGGCTTCAACGGCAACCTGACCATGCTCGACGGCCGCGCCGGCGGCATGGGCGAGGGCGGCCAGGCCGACTACGCCGGCGATACGGGCGGCAGCTACGACGCGCCCCCGGCACGCTCGTCCTCCCCCTCGCGCGGCGGCTCGAAGGGCGGCAGCTTCGACAAGCAGCTCGACGACGAGATCCCCTTCTGACCCCCGGTTTCCACTAAGCCACGTGTCTCCCGTTACCCTTCATCCCGGAGCCCCCGCTCCGGGATGCTTTTCTTGCGGCACCTTGGGCGCGGTTGCCGCACGCGGTCTGGGCGAAGCGACGGCGCTGCCGTTGCGAGACCCGGGACCCAGGAGACAAGGTGCGCAGCTCCGTAACAGTGAGGCTCCTCCGCCCGGCCGCATGCTGGATCCCGGCAACGAATGCCGGGATGACATCGAGTGGAGGCACGCGGAGCGCCTCCTAAACCCGTCATGCCGGCGCAGGCCGGCATCCACGCAAGTTTCCCCGCATTCGAGAGGCTGGGACCGTGACCCCGCGGATTGGCGGCCGGTCCCTTCCTCCGCAAAATCCGACAGTTGAGGCGGCCGCCTCGCATGCAGCCTGCGTTCAGGCGCGGCGAGTTATCACAATTTCGTCGTTGAAGACCTCCATTGCTAAAGCCGCCCGGCGACACCCCGAGCGCCGGCGAACCCTAGGGAGAAGTTTTATGTCCTGGCGATCCTTGATGGCGCCTTTCCTTGCACTGCTCATGGTGCCGCTCGCGGCCGACTTTGCCTCGGCGCAGCCGCGCGATCGCGACCGCGGGCCGCCCGGCTACGACCGCGACCGCGGGCCGTCCGGCTACGACCGCGACCGCGGTCCTGATCGCGGCGACAATTGGCAGTTGCTCGGCTCCACGCGGATCGGCGGTAGGGGGGTGGACCGCGATGTGATCGATGTCGGCCGCCGCGAAGGCCGCTTCGAGAGCATCGCCCTGGCGGTCCGTGGCGGCCATGTTTTCATTGGTGAGGTGATCGTCGTCTACGCCAACAACGACGTACAGCGCTTCGACCTGCGCCGCGGCCTGCGCGACGGCGAGCGCACTCCGCCGCTCAACTTGCAGGGCCGCGACCGCGCCATCAGAGAGATCGAGATCGTCGCCCGCGGCGGTCGCGATCCGCGCATTCGCGCCGTCGTCGACGTCTTTGGCGAGGAGCGTCGTGGCGGCCGTGACGCCTGGGAGCTCCTGGGCGAGCAGTCGGTCGGCTTCGGCGTCGATCGCGATGTCATCCGCGTCGGGCGCCGCGAGGGCTTCTTCAGCAAGATTGCGCTGGAAGTGCGCGACAACGATGTCGAGATCCTCGACCTGCGCGTCTTCTTCGAGCGCGGCGCGCCGCAGGACGTGCGCGTGCGTGAGTTCATCCGCGCCGGCGGACGCACGAGGCCCATCGATCTCATCGGCCGCGACCGCCTGATCGACCGCATCGAGATCGTCTATCGCTCGCGTCCGAACTTCCGCGGTCGCGCCAGGGTGGCCATATTCGGTCTGCGCGAATTCGCCCCGCCGCCACCCCCGCCGCCGCGGCCTCCGGTCGCGCGCTGGGAGGAGCTCGGCTGCGGCAAGGTGGGCATCAAGCCGGACCGGGATTCGATCCGCGTCGGCCGCCGCGAGGGACGCTTCAGCGCCATCAAGCTGGCCGTGCGCGGCAGCAAGATCGAGCTCATCGACTTGACGGTCGTCTATGAGCGCGGGCCCCCCGACGAGCTGCAAGTGCGCAAGAAGATCGGCGACGGCGATGAGACGCCTCCCCTCGATCTGCGTGGCGAGCGTCGCGTGATCGATCGCGTCGACCTGACCTACCGGCAGACGCTCGGTTTGAACATGATCAAGGGGCCGGCGACGGTTTGCGTCTACGGCCGCTGACCTTTTACAACCCGCAACTATCAAGAGCCCGGCCTCACCGCCGGGCTCTTTCGTTTACGGGATAATGCTATCTGCGCTTTGATAGCGAGACAGAACACAACCGGATGCCCTGCAAGTCACAAGTGTCATCCCGGGGCTCGTCCTAATGCGGACCATTCCCTCACGCTCCGGCGCATGGTGAGCACGCAACATCGCTACTGGGCTTACATCCTTGCCAGCCAGCCGCGCGGGACGCTCTATATTGGCGTCACCAACAATATCCTCGGCCGGGTTGAACTGCATCGCGCCGGAAAGGGCTCGGACAGTGGAGTTTGTCGCAACCGTCCCAAACCTGTCATCCTCGGGCTTGTCCCGAGGACCCAGGGTGCCGCACACTCCGGCGCATGGTGAGCACGCAACATCACTGAAGCACTCATCGAGCAATCGAACCCGCAATGGGTCGATCTCTACCCCGGGCTCGCGGCGCGCAACGACTTTGGCACAGGCGCAAGCGGTAAGATGGGTCCTCGGGACAAGCCCGAGGATGACGGTCGAACGTGATGCAGCCGCAGAAACGAAAGAGCCCCGCGGTGACGCGGGGCTCTCGTTATTCCAGTCACCGAGGACCGACTACTGCTTCGGAGCCTCGGCCGGCGTCTCTGCCGGCGTCGCAGGAGCGGCGGGCTCCGCAGCCGGAGGCGTCGCGGCAGGCGTTTCCGCCGGCGCACCCTCAGGCTTCGGCGCCATCGCGTCCTTGGCCGCGTCGTAGGCTTCCTTCGTCGCCTCGCCCGCCTTTTCCAGCGCCGGCTTCACGCTCTCCTCGTAGGTCTTCTTCGCCGCTTCCTCGGCGCGCTGCAGCGCCGGCCCGGCCTCTTCCTTCGCCTTCTCGTAGGCGTCCTTCGCCGTCACCGAGCTCTTGTCGGAAAGCTCCTTCGCCTTCTCGATGGCGCGGTCGATGAGCGACTTCGGCGGCTGCTTGCGCTCGAACGCCGGCAGCGCGTCGAGCGTCTCCTTCGTCGCCTGCGGCAGCGAGACGATCACGACGCCGCTCTCGTTCTTGATCTGCAGCGCGGGGAGGGCGACTCCGACGCGCTTCTCGCCGAAGCCGGCAAAGCCGCCGACGCCGATGATCACGCCCTGCACCTGGTTGTTGGCATCGAGGATGAGATCCTCGACGTCGCCGACGATCGCGCCTTCCGAGTTGTGAACCTTTGCCCCGAGCAGAAGGTCCTTGGCGAGATACTGCCCCTCGCCCTGCGTGGTGAGGAACACGTCCGACGGGGTGGCCGTCTGGGCGAAAACCGGCAGCGAAAAGAGCGCCGCCGCGGCCGCCAGGGCCAACACACCTTTATGCATAAATCTCTCCTGTCGTTTCATTCGGGCCCACATCGGGTGCCCGTCGCCCGCACCCTTGATTAACCATGTGGGGCGCGGCGCAGGATGTAGGCTCAGACTATGACGGCCACAAGTCGAATCGAGCCCAAATCGCGCTATTCCCGGCGCTCTCCGGCAAGCGCCGATAAGCGCATGATTTTGCAAGTGAAATTATGGGGTTGAGAACCCTGCCGCATAGCGTCGCGCACGTTGCGCCCGCGCTGCCCGATGGGCTATCTTAAGAGCAGATTCTGATGCTCTCGACGCACGCTCAAAAGGCGTGCGTCGCGCTTTGAAGCGGACAACAAAAATCGTGGCCGACCACACCGACGACCAGACGCCCGGCAAGGAGCCGAGCGACATCCGCCCCGTGACGATCTCGGAGGAGATGAAGCGCTCCTACCTCGAGTACGCGATGAGCGTCATCATCTCGCGCGCGCTCCCCGACGTGCGCGACGGCCTGAAGCCCGTGCACAGGCGCATCCTCTACGCCATGCAGCGTCTGGGGCTCGACTGGAACAAGAAGCACATGAAGTCGTCCAAGGTCGTGGGCGACACCATGGGCGACTTCCACCCGCACGGAAACCTCGCCATCTACGACGCGCTGGTGCGCCTCGCGCAGGACTTCTCCATGCGCGTGCCGCTCATCGACGGCCAGGGCAACTTCGGCTCCGTCGACGGCGACCCGCCCGCAGCCGAGCGCTACACCGAGGCGCGTCTGTCGAAGGTCGCGCAGTACTTGCTCGACGATCTCGACAAGGACACGGTCGACTTCAAAGCCAACTACGACGACCGCCTGCAGGAGCCCGTCGTCCTGCCGGCGAAGTTCCCCAACTTGCTCGTCAACGGCGCCGGCGGCATCGCCGTCGGCATGGCGACCAACATCCCGCCGCACAACTTGGGCGAGGTGATCGACGCCTGCCTTGCGCATCTCGACAATCCCGAGATCACCATCGACGAGCTGTGTCAGATCATCCAGGGGCCTGACTTCCCCACCGGCGCCCTCATCATCGGCCGCTCGGGAATTCTCTCCGCCTACCACAAGGGCCGCGGCTCCATCCTCATGCGCGCCAAGGTCGAGGTCGAGGAGATCCGCAAGGATCGCGAGGCGCTGATCGTCTCGGCCATCCCCTACCAGATCAACAAGAAGACGCTGATCGAGAAGATCGCCGAGCTGGTGCGCGAGAAGCGCGTCGAGGGCATCTCCGACATCTGGGACGAGACCAACCGCGAAGGCATGCGCATCGTCATCGAGCTGAAGCGCGATGCCGTCGCCGACGTGGTGCTGAACCAGCTCTATCGCTTCTCCGACCTGCAGACCTCGTTCGGCGCCAACATGCTGGCGCTCAACGGCGGGCGCCCCGAGCAGCTGAACTTGAAGGACATGGTCGAGGCCTTCACCCACTTCCGCGAGGAGGTGGTGAGCCGGCGCACCAAGTTCCTGCTCAACAAGGCGCGCGAGCGTGCGCACGTCTTGGTCGGCCTCGCCATCGCCGTCGCCAACATCGACGAGGTGATCAAGCTCATCCGCCACGCGCCGAGCCCCGCCGAGGCACGCGAGCAGTTGATGGCGCGCGACTGGCCTGCACGCGATATAGCGCCCCTGGTCGAACTCATCGCCGATCCGCGCCACAAGGTCTCTCACGAAGGGACCTACAGGCTTTCGGAAGAGCAGGCCAAGGCCATCCTCGAGCTTCGCCTCGCCCGCCTGACAGCTCTCGGTCGCGACGAGATCGCAGACGAGTTGAAGAAGATCGGCGAGGAGATCAAGGAGTACCTCGCCATCCTCGCCTCGCGCCGCCGCGTGGTCGACATCGTCAAGGGCGAGCTCACCGCCATCAGGGAAGAGTTCGCGACCCCGCGCAAGACCGAGATCCTCGAGATCGACGGCGACGTCGAGGATGAAGACCTCATCCAGCGCGAGGACGTCGTCGTCACCGTCTCGCTCAAGGGCTACATCAAGCGCGTCCCGCTCGCGACCTATCGCGCGCAGCGCCGCGGCGGCAAGGGCCGCTCCGGCGCCGGCATGCGCGAGGAGGACGTCATCACCACGCTGTTCGTGGCCTCTACGCACACGCCGGTGCTGTTCTTCTCCTCGCGTGGCATGTGCTACCGCATGAAGGTGTGGCGCCTGCCGGCCTCGACGCCGCAGGCCGTCGGCAAGGCGCTGGTGAACCTCCTGCCGCTCGCGCAGGGCGAGGTCATCACCTCCATCCTGCCGCTGCCCGAGGACCCCGAGACCTGGAGCGCCCTGCAGCTCGCGTTCGCCACCCGCTCCGGCAAGGTGCGGCGCAACGCGCTGTCCGACTTCGAGAACATCAACCGCAACGGCAAGATCGCCATGAAGCTCGACGAGGGCGATCAGATCGTGTCAGTGAACATCTGCACGCCCGAGAACGACGTGCTGCTGACAACCGCGCACGGCCGCTGCATCCGCTTCCTGCTCGCTGACGAGGTCCGCCTGTTCAAGGGCCGCGATTCCGACGGCGTGCGCGGCATCAAGCTCGACGACGACGATCGCATCATCTCCATGACCGTGCTGACCCACGTCGACGCCGACGCGGGCGAGCGCGCCGCCTACCTGAAGCAGGCCAACATGCTGCGCCGCGCCCAGGGCGAGGAGATCGCCGACGACGTCGGCGAGGCGGCCGAGGCCGACGAGGAGGTCGTCGAGGGCACGGCCGAGCTGACGCCGGAGCGCTTCGCCGAGCTGTCGGCCAAGGAGCAGTTCGTCCTCACGGTGTCGGAGCGCGGCTTCGGCAAGCGCTCCTCGTCCTACGAGTACCGGACCTCCGGCCGCGGCGGCAAAGGCATCGTCGCCATGGTCGTCAACGACCGCAACGGACCTCTGGTGGCCTCGTTCCCGGTCGTCGACACCGACCAGATCATGCTGGTGACGGACGGCGGCCAGCTTATCCGCTGCCCGGTCAACGACGTGCGCATCGCCGGCCGCAATACCCAGGGCGTGCGCATCTTCAAGACCGACGCGGAGGAGAAGGTCGTCTCGGTGGAGCGCATCCCCGAGGACGGCAGCGACGCCGATGAAGGTGACGATCCCGCGCCCGACGCCAGCACCCCTCCCACCGCGTGAACGAGGCTAAAGCAAAGGCTCTGGTCGCCGAGTATCTGACGTGGGGCGAATGCTTCAATCTCCTGACTGTCGTTCGAGTTGCCGGAGGAGGATGCGAAGGCGCTGCGCGGGGCCACAGCTGAAGCTGAGTTTGCTCCCTACGACGGCCTCGTAACGATGGTTACGAAGGAGTTCCCCGAGCTCGGGCCGCGGCAGGACGAGAGCTAACGCTCGGGCGCGAGCCGTTAGCTGGGTCCTCGGCATAAAGCCGAGGATGACAATGTGGGGCAATCGCAGCGTTACGCGCGGGCGGCGTGCAGGGCCTGCAGCGTGGCCGCGACAGGGCTGACGCTGGCCAGCGCATCCCACGCCGGAAGCACCGTATGCCCGTTGCGCGCATGCTGCAGAAGCCCGCGCGCCTTGAACCGCGAGGTGATGCGGCTGAGCGTGTCGGGGTTCAGCGCCAAGTAGTCGGCAATGTCGGTGCGCGACAGCGGAACGTCGAACGATACGCCGCCGGCGCCTTGGGCGCCGAGGCGCAGCCCGAGCTCGACCAAAAGCGACGCAAAGCGTTCATCGCCGCTGAGAGCACCGACGATCGAGCCGTGCAGCGTCGCGCGAGCGTGCTGCTCGGCGAGTCGCCGCTGCACCAGCGCGCTCTGGTCCGCGCTCGCCGCAACGAGGGTATCGAAGCTGCGTGCCGGAAGCCGCCAGACTTCCGTGACGCTCAGCGCCGTAAGCGTCAGCCCCGGAAGATCGGGTACCAGCGACCGGCGGATGATGTCGCCGGGATAGAAAAGCTCGAGAAGCTGGCGGTGCTTGCCCGGAGCCAAGGCTTCGATGCCGAGCATTCCGGTACGGACAATATAGACCGACTCGGCCGGAGCCGGATCGAGGGCGAGGCGCTGGCGCCGGCGCGCGCGAACGGGAGTGGCGTGCTCACGAAATGCCGCCTCCGATTCGCCGTTCCGGCCGCCCGCGCGCTGGGAGGGATGATGCTGGCTCACGGATGCCCGCAATGTGTTGTCGAGAATTGTCATGAAATGAATTCTGCCCGGCAACCGCCCCTCGATGCTTGATCCTGGTCAAAGTCGTTACGCCTGCGACGAAGCGTCGGCGCGGCCAAGCAACTCGGCTTCCTTTGAGCGGCGTCAACCAACTCGTGGCGAGGCGGCAACAGCGCAAACGCGACCCGCAGAATCCTGACGTCGGTCAGGTTTGTCCGGCAATATTCCCTCGTCGATTCACAGGTTTACGGGGAGCTTGTGCACATCGATGTGGTCCAGAATCTTCGAGCGCCGTGGGGGCGTGAGAGCGGGACCGGGGAATAGGGGCACCGAAATGCAAGCAAAGACGATAGCGCTTGGTCTGGCCGCGTTGTTGGCGGGCGCGGTGATGGCACTGCCCGCTCAAGCCGGCGACAGCAACGGCAACATGCAGGTGAAGCTGGGTGTGACCGGGCTCATCTTTGATGACGAGACGACGGGGACGACGCCGGCTGGCCTTGGCCAAGCGGAAGTGAATGACACCGTCATTCCAACGCTGATGCTCAACTACTACCTCACGAAGAACTGGTCGGTTGAGCTCTTCTGCTGCTTCGCCCAGCTCAACGTGCACGGTGAGTCGGGCGCCCTTGGCGGACTGGGCAAGCTGGCCTCCACGTGGGTCTTCCCGCCCATGCTGACGGCGCAGTACCACTTCGACGGAATGGGTGCCTTCAAGCCGTATGTCGGCGCCGGCGTCCAGTACATCCACTACTTCGACGAGTCGTCGAATCGCGCTGGCACCACTGTAGACTTCGACGACAGCTGGGGCTTTGTCCTGCAGGCCGGCACCGATATCGACCTAGGCGGCGGCTGGTCGATCGGTCTCGACGCCAAGAAGGTCTGGGAGGATACCACGCTAACATATAGCGACGGTGTCGTCGCCGAGCATGACCTCGATCCGTGGGTCCTGACGGCGAACCTCGGCTACCGCTTCAATCTCTCGGACATCTTCGGTGCGCGCACTGAGGCCGTTCCGCTGAAGTAAACCGAAGCCCCGGCGACGGTTGCAAGGGCCCGGCTTTGCCGGGCCCTTTTGTTTACGCGCATGCTATAGCGATATACGGCGGCCGTCGGCGCGTTCTGTTGATGCGCCCCTACAACTCGACGCGGCCAAGCTCGTGACTTGATACGCTCTATGAAACGCATCGGCTTCTATCCCGGCTCGTTCGACCCCGTGACGCTCGGGCATACCGACGTCATCGCCAGAGCCTGCCGTCTCGTCGACCGGCTGGTGATCGGCGTTGGAACGCACGACACCAAGCGGCCGCTGTTCACGGTTGCCGAGCGCCTCGACATGCTGGCTTCCGAAACAGAATCGATCGCCAAGGCGACCGGCACCCTCATCGAGATCGTCACCTTCGACGGCCTTGCCGTCGACGCCGCCCGCGAATCGGGCGCCGCCGTGATCGTGCGCGGGCTGCGCGATGCCACCGACTTCGACTATGAAGTGCGTATGGCCGGCATGAACGGCGCCATGGCCCCCGGCGTCGAGACGGTCTTCCTCGCCGCCAGTCCATCGGTTGCGCACATCGCCGCCAACCTCGTGCGCCAGATTGCTGAAATGGGAGGCGACGTCTCTCCCTTCGTGTCCCCGGCTGTCGCCGCACTGCTCAGCGCCAAGGCAAACACCTGACGCAACACCGTCCTCGGCGCCGACAAAGTTGCGCCGCCCGGACAGAGCAGTAAGAATGCGCGCCCAGCGGACGCCGCCTTGCGCCGCCGCCAAGGCTCTCAGCAAAGCAACGGAGGGACACCATGCGGATGTTGACCTGCCTTGTTCTGGCAATCTTTGCGATCGCCGGAACGGCCTGCTCCGATCAGCAGAAAGCCGCAAGTGCCGATGGCGACACGCTGGTGATCGAGACCAAGCACGGCAAGGTGCTGATCAAGCTGCGCCCCGACCTCGCGCCGCAGCACGTCGAGCGGGTCAAGACGCTCGCCAAGGAGGGTTTTTTCGACGGTCTGAAGTTCCATCGCGTGATCGACGGCTTCATGGCCCAGACCGGCGACCCCTCGGGCACCGGTGCCGGCGGCTCCAACTATCCCGACCTGCCCGCCGAGTTCTCACAGGAGCCCTATAAGCGCGGCACTGTTGGCGCAGCGCGCACCGCCGATCCGAACAGCGCCAACAGCCAGTTCTTCATCTGCTTCACCGACACGGGCTGTTCCAGCCTCACGGGCCAGTACACGGTCTGGGGACAGGTCATCGATGGCATGGGTGCCGTCGATCAGATCGCCAAGGGCGAGCCGCCGGCCATCCCCGACATCATGGAGAAGGTCTACCTCCAGTCCGACGCCAAGTGACGGGGCGGCCTGCCCCGCTCAGCCGACGAGCTGCCCGGCCAGACCGCTTTTCCTGCACGCGACGGCACTGCGCCGGGCCGACGGGCCCCGTGCGGCCTCTCGCCCGCGCCTCGGCATTTGCCTGGGGCCCGCTCAGCCCCTAAACCCCTAGTCCAACCATTCACCCCCAGCTTGGAGACAACCATGGCGACCCCCGATCCCGAGAACACCCTCCTCATCGAGACGACCAAGGGCCCCGTGGTCATCGAGCTGCGCCCCGACCTCGCCCCCAAGCACGTGGAGCGCATCAAGACGCTGGCGCGCGAGGGCTTCTACGACGGCATCTCCTTCCACCGTGTCATCGAAGGCTTCATGGCGCAGACCGGCTGCCCCAAGGGCACCGGCACCGGCGGCTCGAGCTATCCGAACCTCAAGGCCGAGTTCAACGCCGAGCCGCACGTGCGCGGCGTTTGCTCGATGGCGCGCGCCCAGAGCCCGGACAGCGCCAACAGCCAGTTCTTCATCTGCTTCGACGACGCAACGTTCCTCGACGGCAAATACACCGTTTGGGGCAAGGTCGTTGAAGGCATGGAGAATGTCGACAAGATCAAGCGTGGCGAGCCGGTGCAGAGCCCCGACAAGATGATTTCGGTGAAGGTGGCGGCCGACGCCAAGGCGTAACTCTAGAATCGAAAATGCTATCCAGCGTTCAACCCCTCACCCGGAAGCTCATGCTATTCGCTTCCGACCTCTCCCTCCGGGAGAGGTTCGGGAGGAGCGCACCTTCTCTCCCAGAGGGAGAGGTCGCGCGAAATTGCGCTATGGCGCGATAAGCGCGGGTGAGGGGTTATCGATGTGCGAGGTGAAGGAACAGCCATGCAGACTTGGGGTGCAGCGCTGATTGTCTATGCCGGCCTCGCCGGCGCAATCGGCATCGGGCTTGCGGCCGCAGGTGCGCATGGCGCCGACCTTTCCGCTTTGACGACTCCCGCTAATCTGCTCGTCGTGCATGCCGCGGCGGCGGTCGCCATCGTCGCCGTGGCGTTGCGTGTTGCGCACCCGGGAGCATTCCTGCTCGCGGCGCTGGTCCTGCTCGCGGGTGTGACCTTGTTCAGTGGCGACGTCGCGCTGAGGACGCTTTCGGGCGCACGCCTGTTTCCCATGGCGGCGCCGACCGGCGGCACGACCATGATCGTCGGCTGGCTGATCCTCGCGGTCGCCGGCATTTGGGAGCTGCTCGGCCAGCGCAACTGAATGCGAGCGGAGGTAGGGTCTATGTCGGTGCTGCTCTGGTCGCTTCTCGGCGTCGTCGCGGGCATGCTGATCTCGCTGCAGGCGCCGATCAACGCCCAGCTCGCACACGGCCTCGGCATGCCCCTCGCCGCCGCGGCGGCCTCGTTCGTTGCCGGCGCGGTGATGCTGATTGCCGTGACCGTCGTCGTCCAGCAAGCCAGCGGCACGACCATCACCTGGAGCGTGCCCCCGCTTTGGATGTTCATCGCCGGCGGCTGCCTCGGCGCCGGCTACATCCTGTGTGCGATCATCCTCACGCCTCGGATCGGCACCGCCGCGATGATGGCCTTCGTCGTCTCGGGTCAGCTCATCGCCGGCCTTCTGCTCGACAAGCTCGGCTACTTCGGTCTTGCCGTGCGCGAGCTGACGCTCGGACGGGTGACCGGCGCCTGCCTCTTGGTCCTCGGCGCACTGCTCATCCGCTTCACCTGATGCGCACCGATCTTTTCGACTTTGACCTTCCCGAGGAGGCCATCGCGCTGCACCCCGTTAGCCCACGTGACAGCGCGCGCATGCTCGTGGTGCCGACCGGGAAGGGGCCGTTCGAGGATTGCACCGTGCGCGAGCTGCCCGACTTGCTGCGCGAGGGCGATGCGCTGGTGTTCAACGACACGCGCGTCATTCCCGCGGCGCTCGAGGGCGAGCGCCGCCGCGGCGACCTCAAGGCGAACGTCGCCGTGACGCTCATCGAGCGGCTGGGGCCGGAACGCTGGCGCGCGCTGGCGCGTCCCGCCAAGCGCCTGCAGGTCGGCGACCGACTGCACTTCGGCCACGATGGCGATATGTGCATGCTGGGCGCGCTCGATGCGACCGTCGCAGCGCGCGGCGACGCCGGCGAGGTGGACATCGCTTTCGATCTGTCAGGTCCCGACCTCGACGCCGCCATCGCCGCCGTCGGCGAGATGCCGCTGCCGCCATACATCGCCGGCAAGCGGCGGGTCGAAGCCGCCGACCGCACCGACTACCAGACGGTCTATGCCGCTCATGATGGCGCCGTCGCGGCACCGACCGCAGGTCTGCACTTCACCCCCGAGCTCTTCGCCAAGCTCGACGCGCGCGCCATCTCGCGCCACTTCGTGACGCTGCACGTCGGCGCCGGAACGTTTCTGCCTGTGAAGGCGGACGACACCAGCGGCCACAAGATGCACGCCGAGTGGGGCGAGGTGAGCGCCGATACGGTCGCGGCGCTCAAAGCCGTGCGCGCGAAGGGCGGGCGCATCGTCGCCGTCGGCACCACATCGCTGCGTCTCCTGGAAACCGCCGCCCGCTCCGGGGAGCTGCAACCCTTCAGCGGCCCGACCGACATCTTCATCACCCCGGGCTACCGCTTCCGCGTCGTCGATGTCCTGATGACCAACTTCCACCTGCCGCGCTCGACGCTGTTCATGCTGGTCTCGGCCTTCGCCGGGCTCGAGCGCATGCAGGCGGCCTACCGCCACGCTGTCCGCTCGGGCTACCGCTTCTATTCCTACGGCGACGCCTCGCTCCTCTTCCGCGCCGATTAACTGTCATCCCGGGCAAGCGAGGCGTGCCGAGCGCAGACCCGGGACCCAGGAGAAAGTCGCCGCAGGCCCTTGACTATGGCGTCTCCGACGGCTTTTTCGCTGGGTCCCGGATAGCCTGCGCATCATTCGACGCTCGGCTTCCCGGGATGACAGAAAAGCAGGACCATGCAGGAACGAGTGACGAGTTTCGGGTTTGAGCTGCTGCGGCAGGACGGGGAAGCGCGCCTCGGCGCGCTGATGATGCCGCACGGCCGCGTGCGCACGCCCGCCTTCATGCCGGTCGGAACCGTCGGCACCGTCAAGGCGCTCTACTTCGATCAGGTGAAGGCGGCCGGCGCCGACATCGTTCTCGCCAACACCTATCACCTGATGCTGCGCCCCGGAGCCGAGCGCGTGGCTCGCCTCGGCGGGCTGCACACCTTCATGCGCTGGGACGGCCCCATCCTCACCGACAGTGGCGGCTTCCAGGTCATGTCGCTGTCGAAGATCCGCGACATCAGCGAGGAGGGCGTGCGCTTCCGCTCGCACATCGACGGCAGCAAGCACATGCTGACGCCGGAGCGCGCCGTCGACATCCAGTGCCTCCTCGGCTCCGACATCCAGATGCAGCTCGACGAATGCATCGAGCTTCCCGCCGAGCGCCGCGAGGCCGAGCGCGCCATGGAATTATCGTTGCGCTGGGCCGAGCGCGCGCAGCGCCGCTTCTCCGAGCGCGCCGCTCCCGGCCAGGCGCTGTTCGGCATCGTGCAGGGCGGCGTCGATCCCGACCTGCGTCGTCGCTCCGCGGATGCTCTCGTCGCCATGGACCTTCCCGGCTATGCCGTCGGAGGCCTCGCCGTGGGCGAAGGTCAGGAGATGATGCTGCGTACGCTCGAAGGCGTGCTGCCGCATCTGCCGAGCACAAAGCCGCGCTACCTCATGGGCGTCGGCACCCCGTCCGACCTCATCAAGTCGGTTCAGCGCGGCATCGACATGTTCGACTGCGTGCTTCCGACGCGCAACGGCCGCCACGGCCTCGCCTTCACCTGGAACGGCAAGGTCAATCTGCGCAACGCCATGCACGCCGAAAATTCTTCCCCGCTCGATCCCGAAAGCACCTGCCCGGCCGCGCGCGACTATTCCCGCGCCTACCTGCATCACCTCGTGAGGTCGGGCGAATTCCTCGGCGCCATGCTGCTTTCCTGGGTGAACACCGCCTTCTACCAGGAGCTTATGGCGGCGATGCGCTCCGCCATCGCCGAAGGGCGCTTCTCCACTTGGGCCGAGGAAACCCTCGCCCGCATCGACCGCTGACCAATCGCAACTGTCATCCCGGGCGAAGCGAGCATCGCGAGAGAGACCCGGGACCCAGCGTAAGGGCATCGAAGACACTATAGTGCCTCCTGCACGCTTCTGCTGGGTCCCGGCTCGGCGCTCGGCTTCGCCTCGCTTGGCCGGGATGACAGTATCGAGCGATCAGGGCACGTCGGTCGGGGCGACCTCGGCGCGCAGCTTCGTCTCGCGGTGCAGAAGATAGATGCCCGAGCCGATGATCACCGCCGAGCCGATCAGCGTGTAGATGTCGGGCACGTCGCCGAACACGGCGAAGCCGAACGCCACCATGGCCAGGATCTGCACATAGAGGAACGGCGCCACGCTGGATGCCGGCGCGAGCCTATAGGCGTGGATGAAGAGATAGTGCCCCGCGCCGCCGAACGCGCCGAGGCACGACAGCAGCAGCCATTCCTGCAACGACTGCGGCCACGTCCACTGCCAGATCGCGAACGGCGCCAGCACGAACGTGCCGAGCAAGATCGAGTAGAACAGCATGACGAGCGGGCTGTCGTGCGCGGCGAGGAAGCGCGTCAGGATCATGAAAAATGCATAGACGAGCATGCCGGTGAACGAGACGGCGAACGCCGGGTGCAGCGACCCGACCCCCGGATGCACCACGATCAGCACGCCTAGGAAGCCGACGAAGATCGCCACCAGCCGCCGCCAGCCGACCCATTCGCCGAGCAGCGGCCCGGCGAGCAGGGCGACGATGAGCGGCGCGAGGAACGTCACCGACACGGTCTGATCGAGCCGCAGGTGCCGCAAAGCGACGAAGTTGCACGCCGTCGTCGACACCATCAAGAACGAGCGCAGCAGCTCCAGCTTCAATTTCTTGGTGCCGATCAGCGCCGGCAACGGCATGGCGCTCAAGAGCGTCAGCATGAGCGTGA
>JAEXXM010000063.1 GCA_023405815.1 Pseudomonadota bacterium
GATCGAGATGGCGCGCGTTGCTCCGCGCATGCGGCCCAACTGAGGAGAGGTGACCCAATTCTTACCGCCGACGTCCCTGAGAGGGAGCCATGAAAGCAGTCTGCATCGGCGGCGCCACGGTCGACGCGATCGCGACCATCGAAAGCGACAGCATCGAGCGCATGTCGATGCTCAATGCCGAGACCTCGTTTCTGCTGCTCGAGGAGGGACGCAAGACCGAAGCGCTCGACATCTCGACTCACTGCGGCGGAGGCGCCGTGAACGCGGCCGTCGCGCTGGCGCGCCTCGGCTTCGATGTCTCGGCGCTCGTCAAGCTCGGCTGCGATGCACGCGCCGACCTCATCCTCTCGCGTCTCGCCTCCGAAGGCATCTCCACCCGGTGGGTCGTCCGCGAGCCGAAGGCCCCGACCGGCGCCTCCGTGATCCTCTCCTCGCACGAGCGCAACGCCGCCGTGTTCACGTTCCGCGGCGCCAACGCCCTCATCGAGCCCCATGATCTGGCGGACGACGCCTTCGCCGCCGATCTTGCCTACGTCTCGGGCCTTTCCGGCAAGTCGGCCGCCTGCCTTTCTCACGTCATTGAACGGGCGAGTGCCGCTGGCGCCCTCGTCGCCGTCAACGCCACGATCCGCCAGCTTTCGGCTCACCCCGAGAGCTTCCTCGCCAATCTCGCGAAGATCGACATACTGGCTCTCAATCGCCGCGAGGCCGAGGCGCTGCTGCCGGCTCTCATCGCCAAGGTCGGGCACAGTGGACCGCTGCCGCACGTCGCAGCCGGCGAGCATGTGCCGCCCTTGCTGACCCGTGGCCTTTCGGCCGGCAGCTTCGAGATGGGATTGCCGGCGTTCTTTGGCGCCCTAAGCGCCCTCGGCACGCGCTGCATCATGCTTACTGACGGCGGAAATGGCGCATTCGTCTGTGCCGACCACAACATCATCTTCTGCCCTGCCGAGCCGACCGCGGTTGCCAGCACCGCCGGCGCCGGCGACGCCATGTCCGCGACCTTCGCGGCATTTATAGCCATGCGGTACGGTGCCGGTGTCGCACTGAAGGCAGCGACGCTCAACGCCGCCAGCGTCGTGTCATATATTGATACCCAGTCGGGTCTCCTGCGGCGTGACGCGCTCGAGGCGCGCCTCGACGCGCATTCCAATCTCAAGCTGCGCAAATGGAAGATGTGATGGAAGCGAGCGATGCCTAGCAATGCCCGTGCAGCACGCGTGAAGACTGAAGCGGGCGCAAGCCTCGTCGATTCCGCTTGGTCTGATCCGCACCCGCCATCGCCCGAAAGCGTTCTCGCCGGCGACGTCCGCCGCATCGCCCTCTTCCTCGATTGCGACGGCACTCTGCTCGACATCGCGCCGACTCCGGGCGAGGTGCGCGTGCCACCAGGTCTTGTCGAGCTGCTGGCACGGATATCGACCAGCCTCGGCGGAGCACTGGCCATCCTCACCGGACGCCAGCTCGCAGAGATCGACACCCTGCTGCAGCCAGTTCAGTTCGTCGGATCTGGCGTTCACGGCGCCGAGTTGCGCACCGCGCGCGGTGGAAACATCGCCAGCGTCGCCAGTGCGCTCCCCAATTCGCTCGTGGAAGAGGTGATACGCCAGGCACAGAAGCTGCCCGGCATCATCGTCGAGCCCAAAGGGCCCGGCATCGCCATTCACTATCGTCTCGCTCCGCACCTGAAGGACGCTCTCGAAGCCAGCCTTCGCTCGCTCCTTACGCAATATCCCGATGGTCTCGTGTTGTGCCCCGGCCGCAAGCTCTTCGAGATCATACCCGCCGGACATTCCAAAGGGACCGCGCTAGAGACCATCCTTGCCCTCCCCGAGTTCGCCGGCCGCGTCCCGATCATGATCGGCGATGACCTGGGTGACATCCCGGCGCTGGCGGCGGCACGGCGCCTCGGCGGAGCCGGCCTGCGCGTCGCGGGCGAGCAGTTCGGTCATGACGACGTCGAGCTCAAAGGACCGGCAGAGGTCGTCGCGTGGCTCCAGGTTCTGGCCACCTGTCTCGAAGAGTAACGCCGCCTGTTAGGTCGGCGCCGGCGGGCGGTTCGAATCCGAGCCCTTGGCCGTGCGGGCTTCGGCCGCGAGTTCCCTGTATTTCCGCCTCAAGCGCTCTATCTCGCTCTCTTCCAGCTCCTCCAAGTCGAGGAGGCTGTTGCGCGCCCCTTCGATGGAGCGGATCAGCTCGTCGAGCTTCACCTGGATCGCCTCGGAATCGCGGTTCTGCGACGCCTGGATGGCAAACACCATGAGAAACGTGACAATGGTCGTGCCGGTGTTGATCACGAGCTGCCAGGTATCGGAGAAGCCGAATAGCGGTCCCGACAGCCCCCACAGCACGACGATCGCCACCGCACCCGTAAACGCGTAAGGGCTCCCCGCCGCGCGCGAGGCCCATCGCACAAAGCGCGTGAACAGCGAAGCACCCTTGCCGCTCAAGTGTGAGGTGTGAAAGCGCGACATCGCAGTTCATCCGCTTGGAAGCTCCGCCTCAACGCCACCGCCTTCAGGCAAGTTCCGCCTTTGGTCATAACCGGAACTCTTTCTCCCTAATCGAGTTTAACTGTGCGCGGCCACTTTTGACGGCAGCAGTCAATAAGGGCATCGCGCGCGTCGCGATGGAGAAGATGGGCGTCAAGGCGGCAGACGAGCGTCCAGTCCTCAATGCGCACGGCGCCAAGCGGCTGCCGAGCGTCGAGGTGGACAGCTACAACCTCGAGGTCCGCGACGAGGACGGCTTCGTCGGTGACAAGGCGAGCCGCGGCGCTTTCCACGACATGCTGGAGAGGTGGCGCGAGCCACTGCGCAAGCTTGGCGCCGATCCCATCGGCGACATGTCATCGGAGCAGATCAGCAAGAAGCAGCTCGACAAGCTCCTGACCGAAGGCGACGCCGAAGCCGGCGGCATCATCCACAGCGCGGTGGAAGAGTTCGCGCAGGCGCTCTTCTCAGTGATCAAGCGCTTCCTCAAGCTTGCCGCTTGGCGCGACACGCAGGCGATCGTCATCGGCGGAGGCTTCCGTGGCAGCCGCGTCGGCGAGCTGGCCGTCGGACGCACCGAGCTCCTTTTGAAGGCGGCAGACTATGGTCTCAAGCTGAAGCTGATCCGCAATCACCCCGACGAGGCAGGTCTCATCGGCACGACGCACCTGATGCCATCGTGGATGCTGGAAGGCTTCGACGGCATCCTTTCTGTCGACATCGGCGGCACCAACATTCGCGCCGGCATCGTTGAGACGCGGCTGAAGAAGGCCAAAGATCTCTCCAAAGCCCAGGTATTCGCCTCCGACCTTTGGCGGCACGGCGACGAGAAGGCAAAGCGCGATGAAGCCGTAGACCGCCTGATCGACATGCTGAACGAGCACATCGCGCTAGCCGACAAGAAGGGCTTCAGGCTTGCCCCTGTCGTCGGCATCGGCTGCCCCGGCATCATCCGCGAGGACGGATCCATCGAGACCGGTGCGCAGAACCTGCCTGGCAATTGGGAGAGCAGCCGCTTCAACCTCGCCAGCTGTATCCGCGAGCAGATACCGAGCATCGACGACCACGAGACTGAGGTGGTGATCCACAACGACGCGGTCGTACAGGGCCTGAGCGAGTTGCCCGTCATGCAGGACCTGGACCACTGGGGAGTGCTGACCATCGGCACGGGCCTCGGGAATGCCCGCTTCACCAACCGCCACAAAGTGACAGATTGAGTCAGCAGCAGCCGTTCAGACCCGTTGACGATCTGTGCATGGCGCGCCACATACGGCGCGTGGATTGGGCAAGGGGCCAGTGCCCAACGGGCTTGCACATCCAGAATGATTCTAAAGCTGCCGCAGCTCAAGCGCGCATAGAGCGTAGCCGTGCGGCCAGCAGGCGGGGGGCCAACCATGATAAAGCGCTTTCTGATCGCTCTCATCATAGTGGGAGCGTTCATCGGCGGCCTTGCCTGGTTCAAGCTCGTCTTCATGCCCACGATGATCCAGGAGTTCCTCAGCTCCCAGGTCCCGCCGCCGGCAACCATCACCGCCGAGCCCGCGAAGACCGAGGAATGGGTCGAGCGCCTGCCGGCGATCGGCACCCTGATCGCGTCGCAGGGCGTCGAGGTTGCCTCCCAGGTAGCGGGCCTCGTTGCCGGTATCGGCTTCGAAAGCGGCCAGGACGTCGAGAAGGGCACCAAGCTCGTCCAGCTCGACATCTCCGTCGAGCAGGCCGATCTCGCCAGCGCCACCGCGATCCTCAAGGAGGCCGACGTCTCGTTCAAGCGCCAGGCGGACCTCCTGATCAAGTCCGTCGCCTCGGAGGCCAATGTCGATACCGCCCGCGCAAAGCGCGACAGCGCTGAGGCCTCGCTTGACCGCATCAAGGCCCTTATCGGCCAGAAGACGATCCTCGCCCCATTCTCTGGCCGCTTGGGCATCCGCCACGTCGAGCTCGGTCAGTACATCTCTCCGGGCCTCGCCATGGTGACGCTGCAGGCCCTCGACCCCATCTGGGTCGACTTCCCCATGCCGGAGCAGAACGTCGGCAAGCTCAAGGTCGGCCAAGTCATCGACCTCACCGTCGATGCCTTCCCCGGTCACGTCTTTGCCGGAAGCATTACATCGCTCGACGCGCGCGTTGCGCAGGATACCCGGACGTTGCTTGTCCGCGGCACGCTACCCAATCCCGACCGTATCCTGCTGCCGGGGATGTTCGCTAATGTCGCCGTGCTCGCCGGCGCCCCGAAGAAGCTCATCACGATTCCGCGCACCGCCGTGACGTACAGCCTCTATGGCGACAGCGTGTACGTGCTGAAGCCCAAGCAGGGGGAGCCGGCCCCCGCCAAGCCCGAGGACGCGGTCTACGTCGTGGAGCGCCGCTTCATCAAGAGCGGACAGGTCCGCGACGAGCGCGTTGCCATCACATCGGGGCTCACCGAAGGCGAGCAGGTGGTGACGAGCGGCCAGGTCAAGCTGACCAATGGAGCGCTTGTTCGCGTCGACAATTCGCAGGCTCTTGTGCCACCGGCCACGCGGCCACTTCAGTAGAGGCGAGGCCCGACCATGTCGTTCACCGACATCTTCATCCGCCGACCGGTGCTGAGCTCGGTCGTCAGCCTCCTCATTCTGCTCGTTGGCCTCAGCGCCGCCTTCAACTTGCAGGTACGCCAGTATCCCGAGCTGTCGAACACCACGATCACCATCACCACGACCTATCCCGGCGCCAACGCCGACGTGATCAAGGGGTTCATCACCGTCCCCATCCAGCAGGCGGTGGCGAGCGCCGAAGGCATCGACACGCTGACCTCGTCCTCGCGCCAGAACGTCTCGACCGTCACCCTCAACCTGCGCCTCAACGCCGACCCAGATCGCGCCGTCACCGACGTGCTCTCCAAGGTCAACCAGGTGCGCAGCGTGCTGCCGCCGGAATCGATGGACCCCGTCGTCGTCAAGCAGACCGGCGAATCGACGGCGCTCATGTACCTGTCGTTCAACTCGGACGTGCTCAGCTCCTCGCAGATCACCGACTACCTGACCCGCGTGGTGCAGCCGAAGCTGCAGACGATCAACGGCGTCGCCAATGCGCAGATCCTTGGCGGCCAGACGTTCGCCATGCGCATCTGGCTCAACCCCGAGAAGATGGCTTCGCTCGGCGTCACGCCGCTGCAGGTGCGCACGGCGCTTGCGACCAACAACTTCACCACCGCTGCCGGCCAGATCAAGGGCGACTTCGTCGAGACGACGATCAACGCCGAGACCTCGCTTGCGAGCGCCGATGCCTTTGGCCAGCTCGTGGTCGCCGCGCGCGGCGACGCGCTCGTGCGCCTGCGCGACATCGCGGAAATCTCGCTCGGCGCCGAGGACGTGAACTCGACCTCCGCCTTCGACGGCTTGAAGGCGGTCTTCATCGGCATCTATTCCACGCCGACATCGAACCCGCTCACCGTCATCGCCGACGTGCGCAAGGAGTTCCCCTCCATCGAGGCCGAGCTCCCGCCCGGCATGTCGGCTGCCATTGCCTATGACTCGACGAAGTTCATCGACGCATCCATCGCCGAGGTGAGAAAGACACTCGTGGAGGCGGCGGCTATCGTCATCGTCGTCATCTTCCTCTTTCTCGGCAGCCTGCGCTCGACCCTCATTCCGATCGTGACCATCCCGCTGTCGCTGATCGGCGTGATGTTCGCCCTGCTGGCGCTCGGCTACTCGCTCAACCTGCTGACGCTGCTCGCGCTGGTCCTCGCCATCGGCCTCGTCGTCGACGATGCCATCGTCGTCGTCGAGAACATCCATCGCCATATCGAGGAGGGCCTGTCGCCCTTCGATGCCGCAATCGTCGGCGCGCGCGAGATCGCCGTGCCCGTCATCTCGATGACCATCACGCTCGCCGCCGTCTACGCACCCATCGGCTTCGTCTCGGGCCTCACCGGCTCGCTGTTCCGCGAGTTCGCCTTCACGCTGGCCGGCGCCGTCGTCGTCTCCGGCATCATCGCGCTGACGCTCTCGCCGATGATGTGCTCGAAGCTCCTCACCAGCGAGTTGGCGTCCGGCGGCTTCGTGAAGTTCCTCGACCGCACCTTCGAGCGCCTGAAGCACCGCTACCAGCGCCGCCTCAACTCTACGCTCAACTATCGCCCCGTGACGCTGCTGGTTCTTGTCGGCGTCATCGCCGCCACCGCGCTCATGTACGTGACCGCGCAGCAGGAGCTGGCGCCTGAGGAGGATCAGGGCATCCTCTTCAACCTCGTCAAGACGCCGCCAGCAACGAACATCGACTATACCGAGCAGGTCACCGATCACCTCTACAAGGTGTTCCAGACTGTGCCCGAGAAGGAGCACGTCTTCGCCATCAACGGCATGGGCGGCGACGTGCACCAGGCGTTCGCCGGCATTCTCTTCAAGCCATGGGAGGAGCGCCACCGCACTCAGGCGCAGATACTCCAGGAGCTGCAACCCAAGGTGAACTCCATCGCCGGAGCACAGGTGCTGACGTTCGGCCAGCCCTCGCTCCCCGGCTCGACCGGCGGACCGCCCATCCAGTTCGTCATCACCACGACTGCCGACTACGAGCAGCTCGCAGGAGTTCTGCAGAAGGTACAACAGGAGGCTCAGAGCAGCGGTCTCTTCATCTTCGCCGACAGCGACCTGAAGTTCGACACGCCGCAGATCGAGGTGAAGATCGACCACGCCAAAGCCAACAGCCTCGGCATCACCATGCAGGACATCGGTGCCTCGCTGGCGACGCTCCTCGGCGGTAACTACGTCAACCGCTTCAACCTCTACGGCCGCAGCTACCAGGTGATCCCCCAGGTGCCGCGCGACTTCCGCCTGCAGCCCGATTGGATCAAGCGCTATCAGGTGAAGACGACATCGGGCCAAATGGTGCCTCTTGCGACCGTCGTCGATGTGCGCGAAAGCGTGCAGCCGAATGCGCTGACGAGCTTCCAGCAGCTCAATTCGGCGACCTTGCAGGGCGTGCCCTTCCCTGGCCGCACCATCGGCGAGGTGATTGATTTCCTGAAGGCGAAGTCGAAGGAGCTCTTCCCCGAATCCTTCACTTACGACTTCCAGGGCGAGAGCCGCCAGTACGTGCAGGAAGGCAACCGTCTCGTCATCACGTTCGTTTTCGCGCTGATCGTGATCTACCTCGTGCTAGCCGCGCAGTATGAGAGCTTCCGCGATCCGCTGATCATTCTCATCGCGCTGCCGACCTCGATGTTCGGCGCTCTGCTGCCGCTCACCTTCGGCCTCGGAACCATCAACATCTATACGCAGATCGGTCTCGTCACCTTGATCGGCCTGATCTCCAAGCACGGCATCCTGATGGTCGACTACGCCAACCAGCTTCAGATCGAGAAGGGTCTGGGACGGCGCGAGGCAATCGAGGAGGCGGCCGCGATCCGCCTGCGGCCCATCCTGATGACGACCGCCGCCATGGTGATCGCCATGGTGCCGCTGATCCTCGCTTCGGGAGCAGGCGCCGCATCGCGCTTTGCCATCGGCATCGTCATTGCCTTCGGCATGACCATCGGCACCATGTTCACGCTGTTCGTGACGCCTGCCGTCTACACCTACATCGCCCGCGAGCACCGTCGTGCGCCCGCGGCCGAACGAGCGGCGTCTACAGGCTACAATCAGCCGGCCGAGTGATTGTTGCGCCGAAGGGCGAATACACCTCGTCCCGGCGCAAATAGAAACACCAGCACGAAGACAAAGGCCTGCAGCAACACGATGCACGGTCCCGTCGCGCCGTCGATGTGGAAGCTGATGAGGGTGCCGAGTACGCTTGAGCCTATCGCGACGGCCGCCGCAATGACCAGCATGCGCTCGAAGCGGTTGGTCAGCAGGTAGGCGATCGCGCCCGGCGCCACGAGCATGGCGACGACGAGAATGATCCCCACTGCCTTCAGCGATGCGACGATCGTCAGCGCGAGCAGCACCAAAAGCCCGTAGTGGATCACGGAGAGCGGCAGCCCTATGGCGCGCGCGTGCTGCGGATCGAAGCAGTAGAGCAGAAGGTCGCGACGCCGCGCGAGAACGATCAGCAACGTGCCGCCAGCGATGATCGCGACCTCGATGAGGTCGCCAACTGTGATGCCGAGCATGTTGCCGAACAGAATGTGATTGAGGTGCTGGTCCGTCTCCACCTTGGTGAAGAGGACGAGCCCGAGGCCGAACATTCCGGAGAATACGATGCCCATCACCGTGTCCTCCTTCACGCGGCTGTTCTCCTTGAGGTAGCCGGTCAGCAGCGCACAGGCGAGTCCCGCCGCGAAGGCGCCGACGGCGAGCGGCAAGCCGAGCACGAACGCGAGCACCACGCCCGGCAGCACGGCATGCGAGATCGCATCACCCATCAGCGACCAGCCCTTGAGCACCAGGTAGCAGGAGAGGACCGAGCAGACCGCGCCGATGAGGACGGCGGCAACGAGCGCCCTCTGCATGAAGCCGTAGCTCAACGGCACGGCAAGGAAGTCCCAAAGCTCGCTCATGGGATCGCCCCTTCCGAAGCGGCCGGACGCCGCCGCGCCGCCAGCACGCCGTGCTTGGGTGCGAAATAGAACGCGCCCAGAAACAGGAGTGTCTGCAGCGTAACGATCACCCCTCCCGTCGCCCCGTCGAGGAAATAGCTGATGTAGGCACCGACGAAGCTCGTCGCGGCGCCGATCCCTACGCTGAGAGAAATCAAGCGCCCGAAACGGTCGGTCAGAAGATATGCCGTCGCCCCGGGTGTCACCACCATCGCGATCACAAGACACGCTCCGACCGTCTGCAGCGCCGCCACGGTGCAGGCGGCCAGCAGCGTGAAGAACATGATCTTGAGCGCTCCGGCGTTGATGCCGACGGTGCGCGCGTGGCTTTCATCGAAAAAGACCACCATGAGATCGCGCCACTTCGCCAACAGCAGCGCCAGCGAGACGGTCGAGATGATCACGACTTGAATGACGTCCTCGTCGGAGATCCCGAGAATATTGCCAAGCACGATCGTCTGTATGTCGACGGCTGTCGGGTAGATCGATGCGATCAGCAGACCGGCCGCAAAGAAGGACGTGAATACGAGGCCTATGATCGCATCCTCGCGCAGTCGCGTGCGATGCTTGACGAGTGCCATCCCCAGAGCAGCCAGCAGCCCTGCGAGAAACGCACCGGCCGCGTATGGCAGGTGCAGGAGATAGGCTCCGGCAACGCCGGGAACCACGGAGTGCCCCAGCGCGTCGCCCATCAGCGACCAGCCCTTGAGCATCAGATAGGCCGACAGAAACGCGCACACGCCGCCGACCAGCGCACTGACGAACATGGCCTTCAGCATGTAGTCGTAGGCAAATGGCGATAGGAGCTCGCTCATCGCTTCTTCTCGTCGGTCTGGCGGCTCAACGGCTCGACCTCCGCCCGCCCCTCCCCGTAGAACACCACAGGGCGCTCGTCGTCGGTGAGAACCGTCACGCCGCGCCGGTCGTCGTCGTCATGCAATTGGCCGCCCTCGAGCTGGAAGCGGCGCAGCACACCGCCGAAGGCGCGCTCGAGATTTCTCTGCGTAAAGGTCCGCGCCGTCGGCCCCGCCGCCAGCACGACGCGATTGAGCAGCACGACGTGGTCGCAGAAGTCCGGCACGCTGCCGAGATTATGGGTGGAAACGAGCATCAAATGCCCGCTCTCACGCAACTGCCGCAGCAGGTCGACGATCGCCGTCTCGGTCTTTACGTCGACCCCCGTGAACGGCTCGTCGAGAAGTATGACGCGGCCTTCCTGCGCCAGTGCCCGCGCGAGGAACACGCGCTTCTTCTGGCCACCCGACAATTCGCCGATCTGGTGATGCCGATAGCGCGTCATCCCCACGCGCTCCAGCGCTTCGTCGACCTTCCGCCTGTCCGGCGCGGATGGAATGCGCAGGAAGTTCATGCGGCCGTACCGGCCCATCATCACCACATCCTCGACGAGGATGGGAAAATCCCAGTCGACGTCCTCGCTCTGCGGAACATAGGCGACATAGCCGCGGCGCAGCGCCTCCGCGACCGACAGCCCCCCGATGCGCACCTCTCCGCTGCTCGGCTGTACGAACCCCATGATCGCCTTGAAAAGCGTGGATTTGCCGCTGCCGTTGACGCCGACGAGGCCGCAGATGGTGCCCGGCCCCAGCTCGAACGAAGCCTCCTTCAGGGCCGTAACACCGCTTGGGTAGCTCACCGTGACGTCGCGGACGGACAGCGAAGACGCCAAACCCGATGCATCGATCGACACGTCCGTCGTAACAAGGTTCATGCGCCAAACCCTTCGACAATCGTGCCCACTGTAGTCTCGAGCAGGTCGAGGTAGGTCGGCACCGGGCCGTCCTTTTCGCTGAGCGAGTCCACGTAGAGCACGCCACCATAGCGCGCCCCCGTCTCCTTGGCGACTTGGCGCGCCGGCTTGTCGGATACGGTGCTCTCGCTGAACACGACCGGAATCTTGTTCTTGCGCACCTCGTCTATGACGCGACGGACCTGCTGCGGCGTACCCTGCTGATCGGCATTGATCGGCCACAGGTACAGCTCGCGAAGGCCATAGTCGCGCGCGAGGTAGCTGAAAGCGCCTTCGCTTGTCACCAGCCAGCGTTGCTCCTCCGGGATGGAGGCGAGCCGCTGCCGCAGCGGCGCGTCCATCGCCTTGATGCGCGCTGAATATGCCGCTGCATTCCTGTTGTAGACCTCGGCGTTCGCCGGATCGTGTTGGACCAGCGCCTTGCGGATATTCTCGACGTAGACCAGTGCATTCGACGGCGACATCCAGGCATGCGGGTTCGGCTTGCCGCTATAGGCGCCCTCGCTGATGCCCATGGGCTCGATGCCTTCGCTGACGACGACGCTCGGTACGTTCTCGACGTTCTGGAAGAACTTCTCGAACCAGCGCTCGAGGTTTAGGCCGTTCCAGATCACGAGGTCGGCCGTCTGCGCCTTGACGATGTCGTGCGGCGTCGGCTGGTAGTCGTGGATCTCGGCTCCCGGCTTGGTGATCGATTCGACCACTGCCGCTTCCCCGGCAACGTTCTGCGCGATGTCGCGGATCACGGTAAATGTCGTGACGACGCGAAACGGCTTCCCCCCATCGGCCGCAGCCGCCATGCCCGGCAAAAGCGCGACACCGAGCAGCAGAAGCGCCCGCACAAAGATCCGTCGTGTAGTGCCCATGAACGTCTCCTGGGATGAGTTCACCCGCCCGCACCGGCCTGCGCAAGCCCCACCGGGGTCGCGACCGCCCGCCTAGTTGCAAATGATTTGCAACTGCAAATATGCGAGGGGCTACTGTTAATGTCAATGGCCGCTGAGATGACAGCGACCTTTAGCCGGAGCTTCCGCTGGCAAGACTGCCGTGCTGATCTAGATCACAATAGAACACGAGCGCCGACCCCCTGGCCGCCTTCGCGCGATACATGGCGATGTCGGCGTCGCCCAAAATCGCTTCCACCGCCGTGCAATCCCGAGGGATGAGAACCGCTCCGATGGACACGCCGATCTCGTGGCCAACCCCGTCCACCCAGATCTTGTTGTCTAGCGCGGCAATGAAGCGATGTCCGGCCGCCTTTGCACCATCATAGTCGACATCGTGAGCGAGCACGGCGAATTCATCGCCGCCGAGCCGAGCCAGCAAATCCGTGGGTCGCGCCACACGTTTGAAGCGCTCGGCCACGACCAACAGCACGTTGTCGCCCGCCGCATGACCGCGCTGGTCGTTGACGCTCTTGAACCCATCGAGGTCGAGCAGGAAGAACGCGTGCTGCCTGCCGTCGCCCTTTGGATCGAGCTCCTTCAGGCGCGAAAACATCGCGCGCCGGTTTGGCAGTCCGGTCAGCTCGTCGTGCATCGCCTGATTGCGCAGCTCGCGCATGGCGACATCGATCTCGGCCCGCTTCTCGGTCTCGATTTGCTCCTCTCGCACGCGCCGGAGGACAAAGGCCACGATGCAGAGCGCGAGCAAGACAGTCAGCGCGATGGCTTCGAGCAGAGATATGCGCTGCTCTTCGACCGACAGCTCATGCGCGAAATGGAAGAGGTCGAACTCTATGGCCAGCAGCAGCCCCGCCGCTAGCACGCTCACGGCCAGAATCGCATCCTGAGCGCTGGTCCACGGGTTGTTAGCGATGGATCGGGGCAGTGACAGACGCATCTCACCCGAGATCCTTGCAGGTGGGGAGGAATTCGAGCGCCAATCTAAACGACGGCGCCCAAAAAACTGTAAAGCCCTTCAGTCGGCGGACGATCGGCACGTGGGGGTTGCAGATGCGCGGCCCCTGTTCGCTTTGCAGGAGTGCGCGGGCACGAGCCGCCCGCACCTCGAATCTGCTATGGCCTCAAGGCATTGGACCTCGCAAGACGCGATTCTGAGAGGCAAGGGCGTGCCCATAGCCGGGCAGGGCAAGAGACTATCGCTGCTGACCCTGGCGATCACCATTCTCGCCGGGACGCCTTCTGATGCTCGGGCCCTCGAGAAAACGTGCTGCGCTGACCTCGATCAGCGCGTCGCCGAGCTCGAGGCGATGGTTGCCCGAAAGGGCAACCGCAGGCTCACGGTCATCCTCACCGGCCTCGTCAACAATGCCGTCATGGCATGGGACGACGGCGAGGAGCGCAATGCCTACGTCGTCACCAACGACAACCAGCGCTCACGCTTTGCCTTCGTCGGCAAGGCCGCGATCGACGCCATCTGGGAGGCCGGTTATGCCATCGACGTCGGCATACGGACAGCGAACTCCAAGCTCGTCAATCAGGTCGCCGACGGCGGCTTCGATGGACGCCCGCCAACCGGATTCGATCTGCGCAGCTCCGTCTGGTTCCTGCGCAACAAGAATTGGGGAAGTGGATTTCTCGGCACCACGTTCGCCGCCACCGACCGCATCGCCAACTCGAACGTCACCCAGACTGAGATGTTCGATGCTTACGCTGCCCCCGAGAACGCCGGCCTCGGCATGTTTCTGCGCTCGGCCAGAAACGGAGAGCTGACCAGGAGCTTTCTCAACTGGCGCCGCATCATCGGCGCCGGCGGCGATCAGCCCGGCGAAAGCCAGCGCGGATTCTCGCTCATGAAATACGTCTCCCCGACCTGGAACGGCTTCACCTTCGCCGCCGATTGGGTCGTCACCGACTTCTGGGATGTCGCCCTGCGCTACCGCAAGGAGATCGCCGGTTTCGACGTCGCTGCCGGCATCGGCTTCCTGCAGCTCCAGCCCGGCTCGCGAACGCGCAGCGTCTGCCCCGCCGCGTTCTTCACCGGCGGCGAGGACGCCACCGCATGTCAGCAGCTACGCGCCTCGGTCAGTGCCAAGCATCTCGAGACCGGCCTGTTCGTCAACTTTGGTGCCGACCTCACCAATGACGGCATCGTCGAAAAGACGCAGCGCTTCATGCGCACCGGCGTCGATGACGGCGAGCACTTTCTGTCCGGCCAGGTCGGCATCGAGCGGCAGTTCAACACGCTCGGCAAGACGACGATCTACGCCAGCCACTACACCTACAGCGGTGGCGCTCCGACCGTCCTCACCGTAGGCCCCGGCGACTCGCTCAACCCGACGGGCACCGGCACTTGGACGGCGTGGCACTCCGATGTCGATATCTGGGGAGGCGGCATCGCCCAGGGCGTCGATAGCGCATCGATGATCCTCTATCTCTCCTATCGGCACCTCAGCGGCGACCTGACATTGCGTCAGCTGCAGGGCGTGGCCGCGACGGGCCCCATCGCCGACGCCCCTATCGACGATCTGGATCTCATGCTGAGTGGCGCCGTCATCCGCTTCTAGATCACTGCATCGCGCGCCGAATGACGCGATGCACGAACGCCAGCTTCGTCACCGCCAGCTCGGGGATGACGAACGGATAGAAGTCCGCATGCCCCATGCTCCGGTTTATGTCATTGAGCGCCAGTGTAAGCGGGACCCAGCGGTTGATGAGTGAATCGAAGCTCTCCACCCGATAGACATCGAGTGGCCGCAGCGGCCACAGCTTGCCGATGCGCCCGAACTGAGGCTCACTGCGATGCACGGCTGCAGTATCGAGCGCGTCGATCATGTGCAGGTAGTGCGCCCACGTCTCCGCCCAATCCTCCCACGGGTGCGAGCTGGCGTAGGCCGAAACGTGATGCAGCGCCCAGTCCGCGGGCGGCCCTTGCGAATGATGTCGCTCCAGAGCCGCACCGTAGTGCTCGCGCTCGTCGCCGAACAGTTCACGGAACCGCTCGATATTGCCGGTTCCGTCGATCAACAGCAGCCAATAGTAATGGCCGCTCTCATGCCGCAGATGGCCGAGCAGCGAGCGATACGTTTCATCCATAGCCTTGCGCTGGCGCTCGCGTTCGACGGAATCGGCTTCGCCGACTGCGATGGTTATCACTCCATCGAAATGCCCCGTGAGCGCGTCGTTGACGAAATCGAAGTTGAGCGGCGCCTTGCCCATTGCGGCGCCATCGAGCGGCAACCCCAGCCGCAGCAGCGAATAGATCAGCCGCTTCTTGGCCCGCTCGAACTCACCCCAGGCAAGCACGTTGCCAGGATCGGCGAGGTTGGGAATGGTGCGGTTAAGCTCGCATGCGACGCAGAACTGCGAAGGCGACTCGTCACGGACGAGCCAGTTGCACACGCCTTGGGCCGTGTTGGCGCAATAGCGCAGCCGCGCACCCGAACCCTTCTTGTATTCGCGATAAAGACCGCCACCAGCCTCAACGACAGTGCGGATCTCCAGCTTGTCGGAGCGAAAGCCCAGCGCATGCCCACACCGCAGGCATTTGATGTTCTCGAAGTAGACGGTGTTACCGCACGCCCCGCAGTTGAATGTCTGCACCCTGTCCTCGTCCCGCCGGTCCCCCCACGCCACCCTTAGCGCAAACTCCGGCGTGTTCACCCTCGTTGCCTGCCCAAAGTTCTTGCAGCACGCTTAAGCACCGGGCAATGCCTGATCTTCGTGCGCGACGAAAGATGTTCTATGGTCCTCACGCTGCACTGCACAAGGCACTCCATCTGAGCGGGTTCTGATGCCAATCCATGTCGCGCTGACGCACCGCACGGCCTACCACTATGACCGCGTGATCGGAATGGGTCCGCAGGTGATCCGCCTGCGCCCTGCGCCCCACTGCCGGACCCCTATCCTCAGCTATTCGCTCAACATCGAGCCCAAGCTTCATTTCCTCAACTGGCAGCAGGACCCCTTCGCCAACTATTGCGCCCGCCTTGTCATCCCCGAGAAGACCGACCGCTTCGTCGTCACCGTCGACCTCGTCGCCGACATGGCGGTCATCAACCCCTTCGACTTTTTCGTCGAGGAAAGCGCCCGCGAGTGGCCGTTCGCCTACGATCCCGATCTGAAAAAGGAGCTGACCCCCTACCTTGAGCCGGCACCTGCTGGCCCCCTGTTGCGCAAGTTCCTCGCCATGCTGCCGACCAAGAAGGAAGGAACGGTCGATTTCCTCATCAACGTCAACCGCAGGCTCCATGCTGACGTCGAGTATTGCGTACGCCTTGAGCCGGGCATCCAGACTCCTGAAGAAACCCTAAGCAAGGCGTCAGGCTCGTGCCGCGACTCCGGCTGGCTGTTGGTACAGATCCTGCGCCACATCGGCTTCGCCGCCCGCTTCGTCTCCGGCTACCTCATCCAGCTACGGCCCGACGTGAAACCCGTCGATGGCGGACCGGCCGGCACCGACGTGGATTTCACCGACCTGCATGCCTGGGCCGAGGTGTACGTCCCCGGCGCCGGCTGGATCGGCCTCGATCCGACATCGGGCCTGCTCGCCGGCGAGGGACACATCCCGCTTGCGGCAACCCCTCAGCCTTCGAGCGCAGCCCCGATCAGCGGCGCCCATGAGCCGGCCGAGGTCGATTTCGCATTCGACATGAGGGTCGAGCGCATCCTCGAAACACCCCGCGTCACTCTCCCCTATACCGACGAGACCTGGCAGCAGATCGTTGCCGCCGGCGACGAGGTCGATACCCGCCTCGACAGCGCCGACGTGCGCCTCAGCATGGGCGGCGAGCCGACTTTCGTCTCCATCGACGATATGGACGGCGACGAATGGAAGACCGATGCGGTCGGTCCGACCAAGCGTGCCTACGCCGAGGACCTCGTCCGCCGCCTGCGCGATCGCTTCGCGCCCGGCGGCCTTCTCCATTATGGCCAGGGCAAATGGTACCCCGGCGAGCAGCTTCCGCGTTGGGCCTTCGCACTTTACTGGCGTCGCGATCAGGAACCGCTGTGGGCCAATGACGGTCTCATCGACCGCGAAAGCAAGCCCTCGAATCCCACCGTCGAGGACGCAGGCAAATTGATGGGCGCGCTCTGCAATCAGCTTGGCCTGCCCGCTGACGCCGGCATTCCCGCCTTCGAGGACCCCGGCTACTACGCACTCGTCGAGCAGAAGCTTCCCGTCAACGTGACGCCGGAGGAGAACAAGCTTCAAGACCCTGCCGAGCGTGCGCGCATCGTGCGCGTATTCGAGCACGGCCTGGATAAACCGGTCAGCTACATCCTGCCCGTGCAGGTTTGGCACTCGCCTGATTTGGGCCGCCGCTGGGTCACCGAGCGTTGGGGCCTGCGCCGCAGCAAGCTCTATCTCGTTCCCGGCGACTCGCCAGCCGGCTTCCGCCTGCCGATGAATTCGCTGCCCGCCTTGGCGGCGTACAACTATCCTCACGTGCTGCCGCGCGATCCCTTCAGCGATATGCCTCCGTTGCCCGAGCGCGAGATTCTGATTCAGCAACGCAGGGCCGTCACGCTCCGCCCGGCACCCGTACCCCCGCCGTTGGGCCCGAGCGAAATCTACGGCTCGGTGCGCACCGCGCTCGCCATCGAGCCGCGTGACGGACACCTATGTGTGTTCCTACCGCCGCTGTCTGACGCCCTCGACTTTGCCGCACTCGTCGCCGCCATCGAGGAGGCCGCCGCCGCAACGGGGCTCCCCGTCCACATCGAGGGCTATTCGCCCCCGCACGACCCGCGCATCAACGTGATCAAGGTGACGCCCGACCCCGGCGTTATCGAGGTAAACATCCATCCCGCCACGAGCTGGAAGGAGCTCGTCCACATCACGACGGCCGTCTACGACGAGGCGCACAAGGCGCGGCTGGGCACCGACAAGTATCAGCTCGACGGACGACACACCGGCACCGGCGGCGGCAACCACATCGTCATGGGCGGCATCACGCCTGCCGACAGTCCGTTCCTGCGCCGCCCCGATCTACTCGCCTCGATCGTCTCCTATTGGCAGAACCATCCCTCGCTTTCGTACCTCTTCTCCGGATTGTTCATCGGCGCGACGAGCCAGGCCCCGCGCCTCGACGAAGCACGTGTTGAAACGCTTTACGAGCTAGAGATCGCACTGAAGCAGGTGCCCGACCCAGCCTATGGCAGCATCCCGCCGTGGCTGGTCGACCGCATCTTCCGCCACCTGCTCGTTGACGTCACGGGCAACACGCACCGCGCCGAGATCTGCATCGACAAGCTCTACTCACCCGATGGCCCGACCGGCCGCCTCGGTCTCGTCGAGTTCCGCTCCTTCGAGATGCCGCCGCACTCGCGCATGAGCCTCGTGCAGCAGCTTCTGATGCGCTCCTTCATCGCCATGTTCTGGGACCGCCCCTATCGCGGCAAGGTCGTGCGTTGGGGAACGGCGTTGCAGGACCGCTTCATGCTGCCGCACTTCGTGCGCGAGGACTTCGCCGAGGTGATCGGCGACCTGAAGGATGCGGGCATCCCCATCGAGCTCGACTGGTTCAAGCCGCACTTCGAGTTCCGCTTCCCCCTCATCGGCGAGTTCGGCGCCTATGGCGTCGACGTCGAGCTGCGCCAGGCGCTCGAGCCATGGCACGTCCTTGGCGAGGAGAGCACCGCCGGCGGCACGGCGCGCTTCGTCGACAACTCGCTCGATCGTCTGCAGGTGAAGGTGAATGACGGTGCCAACGGCCGCTTCGCCGTGACCTGCAACCGCCGCAGCTTGCCACTCGCTCCGACGGGCACCTACGGCGAGAAGGTTGCAGGCGTGCGCTACCGCGGCTGGTGGCCGGCCTCCTGCCTGCATCCAACCGTCCCGCCGCACGTGCCGCTTGTCTTCGACGTCATCGACACATGGACCGGCCGGTCCGTCGGCGGCTGCCGCTATCACTCGACGCATCCCGGTGGCCGCAACTTCGAGGTCTCGCCGATCAACTCCTACGAGGCTGAGGGCCGGCGTCTCGCCCGCTTCGAGCGCCTCGGCCACACGCCCGGAAGATTTTCCGTCGCGCCGGCGCAAATCAACCCCGACTACCCGATGACGCTCGACCTGCGAACCTGAGCGCCGGGCGCCAAATCCCAATCGTCACGGCGGGGCGCCAACGCGCCCCGCACCGCCCGGTGGCGCTGGCACCCTGCGCCGCGAAGCACTATTCTGCCGCCGAACCAGAGAGCCAGGCTGGCCTGAAATGCACAATTTGCAGGGCATCGCCCTATGAACCTCGAAGCCCGGCTTTCCCAGCAGCTCGACCAGGGGCTGCTCGCGGGCTATGCCCAGGCCCGTAATGGCGCGCACGACGAGTTGCTCGACGCCTCCGGCAATGTCCGCCCGCATTGGCAACCGTTCCTCGATGCCCTCGCCCAGCTGCCCCAAGCCGAGCAGTCTGACCGCTCCGACCGCCTCAACCGCCGTGTGCGCGAGATGGGCATCGCACACGACATTTTCGCCGACCCTGCGGCGCCCGGGAAACGCTGGGAGGTGGATCTCGTCCCGCTGATCCTGGCCAGCAGCGAATGGCATCGGCTCGAGAAGGCGATCCTTCAGCGCACGCGGCTCATGAATGCCATTCTTGCCGACGTCTATGGCGAGCAGCAGCTTCTTCGCGACGGCCTCGTCCCGCCCGCACTCGTCTTCTCCGATCCCGCGTTTCTTCCGCCGTGCCATGGCATCAAGCCGGCCGCCGGCTACCTCCAGTTCTACGCCGTCGATCTCGCGCGTGAGGCCGACGGAAGCTGGCGCATCATCGACAACCACACCGAGACCCCGGCCGGCGTCGGCTACGCGCTCGCCAACCGCGTAGTGCACACACAGGTCGCCGGCGACTTGTTCGAGGCCTGCAATAGCCTTCGCCTCGCCCCCTTCTTCCAGAGCGTGCAGGCGGGACTGACGGCGCTCACTGGGCGCCGCGACCCTCGCATCGCGCTTCTGACGCCGGGACCACTTCACGACGATTACTTCAGCCACGCCTATCTTGCGCGCTACCTCGGCTACCTGCTTGTCGAAGGCAGCGACCTGCGCATGGCCGGCGACCAGATCTTCCTCAAGACGCTCGAAGGCTTGCAGCGCGTCGATCTTATCGTCCGCTGCATCGACGGCCGCCAGTCCGATCCGCTCGAGCTCGATGCTGGCCGCTACGGCGGCCCCCCGGGACTCGTACAGGCCTGCCGCAAGGTGCCCCAGCTCGTGCGCAACGCCCTTGGCTCCGCAGTCGCGCAGAACCGCGGCCTCGCTCCCTATCTGCCCGCCGTCTGTCGCAAGGTCTTCGGCGAGGATCTTCTGATCACCGATACGCCGCGGCGATGGCTTGGCGACGCCGGTAACCGGCGGCACGTCATCGATAACCTCGACCGCATGGTCATCCGACCGGCACAGGAAGGCACCGGCCGGCCGGGCGGCGCACAATACGGTCAGCTTGGCGCGAGCCTCACCGACGCGCAGCGCCGCACCATGAATGAAGAGATCGAGCTGCACGGCGAGTTGCTGGTCGCCGAGGAGCGCATCGGCTTTGGCACCACGCCGGCCTTCTCTCCGCGCGGCCTCGTCCCCCAGCCGTTCGCCGTTCGCCTTTTCGTGGCCGCCACCTCGGAAGGCCTCGCCGTGATGCCGGGCGGCCTCGCCATGGCCATCGTCCCCAACCTCGCCGTGGCGCTCAGTGCACCCGAGCCCCGCACGCGCGACGTGTGGGTCATTGCCGAGGGCGAGGTTCCACCGCACCGAAGCCTATGGCAGCCGACCATCGACACGGCACGCGTGCAACGCTCGCAGCGTGTCATCCAAAGCCGTGTTGCCGACGACTTGTTCTGGCTCGGCAGATACGCCGAGCGCGCTGACTGGATCATGCGCGTTCTGCGCAGCGCCCTGCAGCCGCTGCGCGGCGACAATGCGCCCGCCCAGGTTCAAGGCGCGGCGCGCGCCTGCCTCGAAGCGTTGGCAACCGAAGAGCACGCACCAGCGCCGGCACGCTCCGACATCGACAACGCGCACGCCGTCGAGAGCATGGCGCATCTTCTCATTGCCGCGAAGGACGGCCGCCGGACGCTCGACGACACGCTCGACAAGCTCTATCGCGTCGCCAATCTCACGCGCGATCGCCTGTCTCTCGAAGCCTGGCGCGTGTTGAGCCACTTCCGACCCGGCGCCGATTGGCGCCGCGCGCTCGTCGATTCCCCGCCCGAAGCATTGCTAGAGCTCATCGAGGACGGGCTCGGCTGGCTCGCGGCGTTCAACGGTCTCTTCCACGAGAACATGACCCGCAACAAGGGGTGGTCGTTCCTCGACATGGGACGGCGCATCGAACGCGCGGGCAACATGAGCGAAGCGATACTCTGGTTGTTCAGCCGGCCGCTGCCGCCCGAGGAGGAGTCGGGACGGCTCTTCTATCTGCTTGAGGTTGCCGACAGCTTCATCACCTATCGCTCGCGCTATCGCCTCGACCCGATGCTCGCATTGGTGCTCGACCTGTTGCTGCTCGACGAGACCAACCCGCGCAGCCTCTGCTACCAGCTCGCCAGCATTTCGCAGCATCTCGGCAGTCTTTTGCAGGCTCAGACCGCCACTGGTCTGACGGATGAGCGCCGCCTCATCCTCTCCATGCTGACGTCCATACGCCATCTCGACGTCGAGGCTCTGGCCAAGGACGCCACGCGCTCCGACCTGCAGGGCGCGCTCCGCAAGCAGCTCCGCCTGCTGCCGCAGCTCACGACCGCCATCGAAAGGCACTACTTCAACCTGCTGGAGGAGCAGCCGCACCGCGTCCACACGCGGCTGGAGCCGAAACCATGATCTACGAGGTGAGCCACCGTACCGTCTATCGCTACTCCACCCCCGTGGTGCAGAGCCAGCACATCGTGCACATGACGCCGCGCGCGATCGACCGCCAGCGCGTCAGGGGTCACGCGCTGCTCATCGAGCCGACCCCGACGATCAAGACCGAGCGCCTCGATTATTTCGGCAATCGCGTCGTCCTGTTCGACATCGAGCAGGAGCACAAGGAGCTGGTCGTCCATGCCAAGAGCACCATCGGCGTGACGCCCGCCGGAACGATCGATTTCGCCGCCAGCACGCCGTGGGACGAGCTCGCGCCTCGCATCGCCGATCCCCGCGCCGGAACTGACCTCGAGGTGAGCCGCTACGCCTGCGCCTCGCGGCACACCCGCGCCACCCACGACATCACCGCCTACGCGCGCCAATCGTTCCCGGCCGGCAGGCCCGTGCTCCTCGGCGCCTGGAACCTCGTCGAGCGCATCTATTCCGACTTCACCTTCGATCCGACGGCGACCGACATTTCCACGCCCGTCACCCAGGTTCTCCAGCAGCGCCGCGGCGTCTGCCAGGACTTCTCCCACCTCGCACTGGCCTGCCTGCGTGCGCTGCGCCTCTCGGCCCGCTACGTCAGCGGTTACATCATGACACGACCGCCGATCGGCTCGCCGCGCCTCGCCGGCGCCGACGCCTCGCATGCCTGGATCTCGGTCTGGTCGCCGGAGTTCGGCTGGGTCGACTTCGATCCGACCAACGGCCTGATGCCGAAGGACGAGCACATCACCATCGCCTTTGGCCGCGACTACGACGACGTCAGTCCCATCGGCGGCATCCTGCTCGGCGGCAGCGAACATTCGGTCTTCGTCGGCGTCGACGTTGTGCCCATCTCTTGAGCTCGAGCACTAACCCTGCGCCGCCGCCATGGTGCCGCGGAACCGCCAGCCGGCGATGAGGAACATCACGACGCCGATCGCCGTCATGGCGGCGAGCTGCGGCCAGACCACATCCACGCCGGCACCCCTGTAGAGCACCGCCTGCGAGAAGCTTGTGAAGTGCGTCGAGGGCGCCAGCTGCATGATGTTGCGCAGCGCATTCGGCATTGCTTCCTGCGGCGTCACGCCGCCCGACAGCATGTTCATCACGATGAAGAACGGAATGGCGAGCAGGCCGAACTGCGGCATGGACCGCGCAAACGTTGCCAGCGCGATCCCCATCGAGCACATCGAGAACAGGAATATCGCCGCTCCGAATATGAATAGCGCGATGGAGCCGTTGATCGTCACGCCGAGCATCAACTGCACCACCAGGGTGATGGACAGTAGCGCAGCGGCGATGATGACGAGCCCATTGGCCCAAATCTTTGCCAGCATGATCTCCGCCGGCGTGACCGGCATCACCAGAAGGTGCTCGATCGTTCCATGCTCGCGCTCGCGGATGACGGCCGCACCCGAGAGGATCAGCGACAGCATGGTGATGTTGCTGACGATCTGCATCACCGCCATGAACCAGCTCGATTCGAGGTTCGGATTGAACTTCGCGCGCACCGATAGGTTGACCGGCAGCGCGGTCCCAGACTCCGCACGGCTGACAAAGTCGGATATCTCGTTCTGCAGGATCGTCGTCACGTACACCGTACCGTTGCCTGCCAGCGTCATCGCCGTGGCGTCGACATCGACCTGCAGCGTCGGACGCCGCCCGGCAAGGACATCGGCCTGGAACCGCGGCGGGATCACGACGACGAACGTATATGCGCCCGAATCCATTGCGGCATCGATATCTCTGACCGACGGCAACAGCGACGCCGGCTTGAAGTAGGGGCGCAGGAACGCATCGCGCAGCCGCCGCGAAAGATCGGACCCGTCTTCATCCACAACCGCGATCGATGCATTGCGCACCTCGGTCCTCACGCCCGTCGCCACCGTGTAGATCGCGAACGTGAACGTATAGATGATGAGGAATACGAGCACCGGGTCGTAGCGCAGACTGAAGAGCTCCTTCACGCCGAGCCGGTAGATGTGCTCCAGCATGCGCATCCTTCATGCCTCCTGCTTGCGCAGCAGCAGCGAGGCTGCCGCCAGGAACACGGCGCAGAATAGCGCCAGCACGAGATGGTTCATGTATAGCTCGGAGAAACCGAGCCCCTTGTTGAACACGCCCGTGCTTATGCGCTGGAAATATAGCGCCGGGAACAGCGTTCCGATCACCCGCGCCCCGCCCTCCAGCGCCGACACCGGATACATCATGCCCGAGAAGTTCACCGTCGGAATGGTGACGATGATCGCCGAGCCGAAGATCGCGGCGATCTGCGAGCGCACAAACGTCGATATGACGAGCCCGAACGCTGTCGCCGCGCCGGCAAACAGCACCGCGCCAGTGGCGAGCGCCAGGAAGCTTCCCGTGATCGGCACGCGAAACGCGACGACGATGATCGTCGTCAACACGATGAAGTTCAAAAGCCCGATGCCGATGTAGGGAAGCTGCTTGCCGAGCAAGAATTCCAGCTTGCTCGCCGGCGCCGCATAGAGGTTGGTGATCGAGCCAAGCTCCTTCTCGCGCACGATCCCGAGCGCTGTCAGCATGGTGCAGAACATCACGATCAGCATCATCAGCACGCCCGGCGAGATGGCATAGATGCTGAGGAACGCCTGGTTGTAGCGAAACCGCGCCTCGATGTTTACCGGACTGAGCTGCGCCACCGAGCCGGTCTCTCGCCGCGAAAGGTCTTCCAGATAGTTGTTGATCACGCCCTGCACGTAGCCGCGTGCCGTCTCCGCCCTGAATGTGTCGGAGCCATCGAGCCAGATGCCGATCTCCGGCGTCCGCCCGGCCATCAGGTGGCGCCCGAAGTCCGGCGGCACGCCGATGGCGACCTTGATGTCGCCCGACCGCATGCGCGCGTCGATGTCGGACTCGCTTCTAAGCTTCGGTCGCTCGCTGAAGTACCGCGACGCCGAGAATGCCTCCCCGAGGATGCCGCTCTCCTGCGACTGATCGTGGTCGAGCATGGCGTAGCGCACGTTCTCCAGATCGAACGAGATGCCGTACGCCATGGTCAGCAGCAGGACGATGGGCCCGATGAGCGCGAACGCGATGCGGATCGGATCGCGCATCAGCTCCAGCGACTCCCGGCGGGCGAAGGCCCATATCCGCGCGGGACTGAACTGCTCGCTAGCGTGGTCGGCGAACGCCTTTCGCGGCTGCGACGCGAATTCGCGCTCGGCCTTCGCTTCGGCGCGATCCTCCTTCGCGCCGTCGGCTTCTTCCAGATAGTCGATAAAGACCTCGGAAAGCGTCGCCGCGCCTCGCGCCTCGCGCAGCTCCGCCGGCGCGCCGATGGCGAGGATGCGCCCCGCATGCATCAGCGAGATGCGATCGCAGCGCTCCGCCTCGTTGACGAAGTGCGTCGAGATGAAGATCGTCACGCCGTCCTTGCGCGACAGCTCGATCAGCATCTCCCAGAAACTGTCGCGCGCCACCGGATCGACGCCCGACGTCGGCTCGTCGAGGATCAGCATGTCCGGGCTGTGGATGACGGCGACGGCGAGCTGCAGCCGCTGCCGCATGCCGAGCGACAGCGACTCGGGCATCTGGTCGGCGACGCCGCCAAGGCCGAAGCGCGCCAACATCTCCTCGACGCGGGCAGCGACCGCATCGGCCGGCACCTGGAACAGCCGCGCATGCAGGTCGAGGTTCTGCCGCACCGACAGCTCGGTATAGAGCGAGAACGACTGCGACATGTAGCCGACACGCCGGCGCGTCTCGAGGTCACGTGCATCAATGGGACGTCCGAACAGCGACGCGCTTCCCGACGTCGGCTGCAGCAGCCCCGTCAGCATCTTCATCGTCGTCGACTTGCCGCAGCCGTTGGAGCCGAGAAAGCCGAATATCTCCCCCTGCTCGATGCGGATCGTCACCCGGTCGACGGCGGTGAAGCTACCGAACCGCTTCGTGAGATCCTTGGCCTCGATGGCCAGAGCGCCGTCGTGGCGTGTCCGCGGCACGAAGTCGAGCCGTTTGTGCCCGAGACGCTTCTCCTCCGGCAACAGCGCGACGAACGCCTCTTCGAGCGTGTCGCAGCCGGAGATGTTCTTGAGGTCGACGGCCGTTCCCGTCGCGATCACTTTACCGTCGTCCATGGCGATCAGCGACTGGAACTGCTCGGCTTCCTCCATGTACGCGGTCGCGGTCAGCACGCTCATGCCGTCGCGCCGCTCGCGAATGCGCTCGATCAGCTCCCAGAACCGCTTGCGCGACAAGGGATCGACGCCCGTCGTCGGCTCGTCGAGGACGAGCAGGTCCGGGTCGTGGATCAGCGCGCAGCACAGCGCCAGCTTCTGCTTCATGCCGCCGGAGAGCTTGCCGGCCGGACGCTCGGCAAACGCCTCCAGCTGTGTCGAGCGCAGCAGCTCGTTGATGCGCCAGCGCCGCTCCTCCTCCTCTTGCGCGAACAGGCGGCCGAAGAAGTCGACGTTCTCGTAGACCGACAGCGTCGGATAGAGGTTGCGTCCGAGGCCCTGCGGCATGTAGGCGATGCGCGCGCACACGCTGGTGCGGTGCGCAGTGTCCGCCATGTCGCCGCCGAGCGCCGTGACCCGCCCGGACTGGATCTTGCGCACACCCGCGACCAGCGCTTGCACCGTCGACTTGCCGACCCCGTCAGGCCCGATGAGCCCGACCATGCGCCCGGCCGGGATGATCATGGACACGCAGTCGAGCGCCACCGACTGCCCGTAGCGATGTGTCACTGCCTGCAATTCGGCAACGGCACGCTCGCCAACGTTCATCGGCTCGCTCTCACTGCTCAGGCAAGGCCACGGTAAGGAAGTCGGGCCACTTCGCGTTCGGCGACAGCCTGATGTAGGCGACGCCGGGCACACCCGTCTTCACCCACGCCGTATATTTCTCGAGGATGTCGGCAGGCAGCTGCACCTTCACGCGGAACATCAGCTTCTCCCGCTCGCTCTGCGTCTCGACGTACTTTGGCGTGAACTGCGCTTCGGTGGCGACGAACGACACCGATGCCGGGACGACAAACTGCGGCGCCGCGTCGAAGATGATGCGCGCCTCGGCCCCGATCGGCAACCGGCCGGCTTCGCTCGTCGGCAGGAACACCGTCATGTAGACGTCGGTCACGTCGAGCAGTGTCAGAACCTTGCCGCCCGCCGCGAGCACCTCGCCCGGTAGCGCCAACCTGTACTGCACGCGGCCGGATCGCGGCGCCGTGAGAATGCTGTCGTCGAGATAGGTCTGGATGCGTGCGACGCGCGCGGTCGCCGATTCGATCGCCGCTTTGGCATGATCGATCTGCGCCTGCGCACTGTTGACGGCCGCCTCGGCCGTGATCTTGCTGGAGGTGCGCTGCTCGACCACCTCCCTCGGCGTATAGCCCTTGAGGGCCAGCTTCTCCGAGCGGTCGAGCTCCTGCTTCGCCAAAGTGAGCTCGCTGTTGCGCTGCGCGAGGAGCGCGATCGCCTGGTCGAGCTGGCGCTCGGCCTGCACCGCCGCCGCCTTGGCGTCATTCATCTGCGCCTCGAGCTCGGCCGTATCCATGATCGCGAGCGTCTGGCCCTTGGAGACGCTGTCGCCTTCCTTGACGAGCACCTCCTTGAGCCGCCCGGCGAGCTTCGTTGCGACGTCAACGCGCTCGGCCTCGATGCGCCCGTTCGCCTTGGCTATTCCCGGCGGCAGGCTCGGGGTCGAGAGTTTGCGCCACGCGAGATAGCCTCCCCCCGCCACCACGATGAGGGCGAGCACGGCGAACAACAGCGCCTTTGCAGACGGACGCGATCCGAGTGGATTGGGCAGCCGGCCAGGCATCGACACTTTCCACTGCATGGGTTGGCGCAACAGTAGGCTCAGCATGGCTGCGGTCCGCAACAACGATATTGCACCGCACGATGCACTCTTCACTAACGCGGAAGTTTGATTTCGCTCAAGCGCCAGCTACGCGAGCGCGCCCAATCCCAACTTCACCGAGCCTCCAACGTCACGGACGCTCGACGCGAAACGCCTTGCGCCAAAGGGAGCTTGGCGCCGCGATCTGCTGCATGAGGCGGTCAATGACGACTGGATCCTTCTCGAAAACGCGGGCGATCGATGCGCTCATCTGTTTGCGTGTCGACAGCAGATAATTGCGCACCGGGGTATGCAACGGACGCAGCGCCAGAAGGCTGGTTGCCTCATTCAAGTCTTTCATCAACGATAAGCCTTTATGAAAGGCGGCGCCCCAAGTCGGCGCTCCGAGCGCGGTTACGATGTTGGCGCCCTTGGCGAGGAGCGCTGCCGATGTGTTGCAGATCAACAGCTTGTGAGCAATGACGCCATCCCACGACTTGCGCCATTTCGCTTCCCAAGCTCGCACTAGGTCGGCGTATTCGCTAGTGCTGGTCGCCGGATCGGAAAGTTGCTCGTGTAGGGCGGCCGTGTCTTGACGCAAGACGGCATTGGCGTCGCGCAAATCAAGAATGCGTTCGATGACCTGTTCGAAGGTGGCGGCTTCCTTGAAGACAGCGAGCGCAAGCGGGGGCGCATCAACCACAACGAAACCGCGCGCGGGTGCCCCGCAGCGCTGAATCTCTGCGTGCAGGCGACGAGCATCAGCGGCCAAGCGGCGATTCCGCTCAACAAGGTCCACGAGGGTGTGCTCGAACTTTGGTCGCCGCGAGAGGCCGAAATTATGTAGGTTGCGCAACAGAATGGTCGCTGGACGGCGCAGCTTCGCTTCCGCGCCCAGCAGGCGCGTAATCTCGAGGTCTGCGTCGGCGACCGTCGCCTTTGTCAAGCCTCTAGCAGTCGCAGCACTTGCAGCACTGATGAGTTCCGGAGGTGGGGCAGCAGGCCTTTGCAGGCGTACGGGTTCAGCCAGCAGTTGAAACACGCCGGCGTTTATCAGCGGTTGGATGGCATCCAGGTACTGCTTAGGCGTTGTCTCCAGTTTGCCGACAAGAACGATGTGGTCGCGCAGCACAATCTCGTCGATGAGCGTGCAAAGATCCGCAAACTCGACGGGGAAGAACCGGTAGCGCAGGTGGTAGAAGACCTTGGCAACGCCGCTGAGGTCCGCAAGGCCGACACTGGGCGGAGCAAATGTGTGGCGCAGAACGGTCATCGCAATCCTGTGAGCCAAAAGCGTCGATATGGGCGCGCCGGGGCGCCGATTCGCGCGGCTCCAGTATAAGGCCCAATGCAAGGTCGAGCGTGGGCACCGCATGCTGGGCGAGTCCAACCGGCAGCCAGGTTGAGTCATCGTGCCCATGCGGGACAGCTTGAACGAGCCCGCAGCAGTTTTCAGCATTGTGCTAGCTGCGGCCATCTTGGCCGGAGCAGGCGACTGTTAAGTCATTGAAGGAAACTGGCGCGCCCGAAAGGATTCGAACCTCTGACCCCCAGATTCGTAGTCTGGTGCTCTATCCAGCTGAGCTACGGGCGCTTGCCTGCGTTTTTTCATGGCCACGCAGCGGCCTGCGACAGTCGGCGGGGCAAAGCCCCACCGAAGTTCGCCACTACTAATGGCTCAGCCCCGGCCGCGCAAGAGGCTTGCTGTCACGACGCACGATCGTCGGATTTGCCCGTGGATATTGGCCCGGAGGCGTGCGCCTCGGCGCCGGCATGTACCCCGCGATCGGGGATTTCGAACTCGAATGCGGCGCCTTTCTGCGTGTCGAGCAGCCGCAAGTGGCCGCCGTGCACGCCGACGATCTCCGCCGCGATGGCAAGGCCGAGGCCCGTGCCGCCCTTGCGCTGCGAGCCGGTGAAGGCCTCGAACAGGTGCTCGCGCGCCTTTTGCGGCACCCCCGGCCCGTTGTCGCGCACCTCGACGAGCACCCTGCGCCCGTCGCGCCAGGCCTTGATTCGAATCTCCCCGCGCGGCTCGGGCGGCGCCCCCTCGACCGCCTCGATAGCGTTGCGCACGAGGTTCGACACGATCCGGAACAGATGATCCCGATCCGCATCGATGCGCAGCGTGTCGTCCATCTCGAGGACGAAATCGATTGATCCTTCGCGCGGCAGCCCGAGCGCCTCGCCCACCTCCTCGGCGAGCGGCTTCAGCCGCATCAGCTCGCGGCGCGGCGCCGCCTCCTCGGCGCGGCCGAACCGCAGCGTGTCGTTGCAGAAATTGATGGCGCGATCGAGCGAGGCGATGAGCTTGGGCGCGAAGCGCTGCACCGTCGGGTCGGGGATCGCTGTCAGGCGGTCCGAGAGGAGCTGCGCATTCGCCAGCATGCCGCGCAGGTCGTGATTGATCTTGCTCACGGCGAGCCCGAGCTGCGCCAGTCGCGTCTTCTGTAGAAGCGCACCTGAAAGCTGGCGCTGCATCTCGGAGAGCTCGCGCTCGGCTGTGCCGATCTCGTCGTGACGCCCCGTGGGAACGATGATGCGCTCCGGGTCTTCCGGATCCTCGCTGAAATGCACCATGGCGTGCGTAATGCGCATCATCGGCCGCACCAGGAGCCGGCTCAGCGCGAAATAGACCAGCGCCGCGGTGGCAAGCGAGATGACGATCGACACCCCGAGAATGTTCAGCGCGTATGACCGCAGCGCCGCCTTCAGCGGCGCCTCCGGCATGACGATCTCGACAAGGTCGTCCGGGTCGTCCCCGATCGCCCCGAGCACGCGGATCGTGCGCCCGTCGCGTGCGAAGAACACCGCGATCGCATCGCCGATCTGCTCGAGCTTCAGCCCGACGCCTTCCAGCCAGCTCTCGGGGCGCTGCCGCAGGTCGTAGTGCGCGTCGATGGTCATCTGCGGATCGACCGGCAGCACCAGTCTGCGCACACCCTGCCGGCGCGAGGCGATCGCCTTCACCTGCGCGGTGCGCAGCATCTCCGCCCTGAGTCCCGACGGCACGTCGCCGCCGGGAAAGCCCTCTGCCGCGAGCGTCGCCAGCTGAGCCGCCGTCAGGCGCTCGTTCAGCCAGTCGACGCGGAACGTCGAGATCGAGGGCAGGAAGATCAGCACCTCGGCCAGCATGACGAAGACCGCGGTCAGCATCAGCAGCTTTGCGGGCAGACCGAGGTCGCGCCAATTCCTCCGGTATTTCGCGGCCCACTCGGGAATCCGCGATCGCCTCCACCGGTCGGCGAATGTTAGCGGCGCCACCTCATTCTTGTTCTCGCGGAGCACGCGCGTCCTTTCGCTCCCGGGACCTCACCCGAACTTAGCAAGAAAATCGATAACCTTGCGTAATGTGGGATTTCCTGGCCTGCCGGCATAGTAGCTCGCCGCCGCCCGCTTGTTGATCTCGCTGAGGGTCGGATAGGGGGCAACCCATTCGGTCATGGCCTTGATGTTGAGGCCCTGCGAGAGCGCCAGCGCCCACATCCCGATCAGCTCCCCCGCCTGCGCCCCGACGATGCCGGCACCCAGTATCTTGCCCGCCCGGTCGGTAAGGACCTTGATATGGCCGACGACGGTCCCCTCGGCCACCGCCCGGTCGTTCTCGCGATACGGCCAGCGCAGGACGTGGATCTTCTTGGCGGACTTCGCCGCCTCCGCCTCGGAGAGCCCGACGAATGCGAGCTCGGGGTCGGTAAACGTGACCCGCGGGATGAGACGCTCGTCGAGCCGTGCGCGCGCGTGCAGCAGCGCACGGCGAATGACGACGCCGGCCTGATAGTCCGGGGCCTGCGCTCCGGGCGCGGCCGCGACCTCGCCGAGCGCGAACACGCGCCGGTTCGAGGTCTTCAGACCGGCATTGACCTTGATGCCGCGCTCATCGTGCTGAATGCCCGCCGCCTCGAGCCCGAGATCGGCGGTCGCCGGCTTGCGGCCCGCAGCGACCAGAAGGTGGCTGCCTTCGACTAGGTGCTTCTCGCCGCCTACGGTGACGTTGACCTTCACGCGGCCGAGCCCGCCCTCGACGTTTTCCACCTTTGTGTTCTCGTGAACGGCGATGCCCTCGTCGGCAAGCTGATCGAGAAGAAACTTCGCAAGCTCGGGATCGGCATCGGCGACCGCCTTGCCGGCCAGGAGCACGATGACCCGCGAGCCGAGCCGGCTGTAGGTCTGCGCCAGCTCCAGCGTTGCCGGATCGCCGCCGATGATGATCAGATTGTGCAGCCGCTCGTGGCTGGAGGCGATCGTCTCCGTCGTGAAGTAGGGAACGCTGTTGAGCCCTGGGATCGACGGAGCGGCGGGCACCGCGCCGGTCGCAATGACGAAGCGTCGCGCGCGCACGCGCTGCTCTCCCGCAGCGACGGTCTTCTTGTTGATGAAGCGCCCCGCAGCGTGGATGACCCGGATGCCGAGGCCCACGAACCGCTCCGCGGCGAAGTTGGGCGTCACCTCGGTGATGACGTTTGCGACGTGCTGGTTGATGGCCCGCGGGTCGATTTCCGGGTCGCGCCCTTGAATGCCGAAGACGCCCGCCGTGCGTAGAGCATGTGCGCGATTGGCCGCCGCGGCCCGCGCCCGCTGCGCCAGGATGCCGTATCCAAGGGGCTCGCCCCCCAGTTGATGCCGCTCTATGAGCACGACACTACGACCGAACGCGGCGGCTGCCATGGCCGCGGCCAACCCACCGGGTTCGGCTCCGATAACGCAGATGTCGGCCGAGATGCTGTCGCCCGCCCCCTCTGGGGAGGCGCCGGCCGCCGCCCCCCGCAACTCGGACGTCGATTTTCCCTGCTCCATGCCAATGCCCCCAGGCCGCCGCGGTCGACGGATTTTCCGACCGCCAGGCGCCGCAAAGAGATTTGCCATTTCCGCGGGCGTGGCGCACCCTTCTTGCGGCTTGCGGCCGTGGATTAACGGGCCACAGCGCGCGTTGACTTGGCGCTTTTGAGCCCGTATAAGCCCGCCAATCCTTAAGAAGCAGGGGCTCCCGCCAGCGGCGACCGCTCGGACGGCAGGCTCTTTTTTCGCGACGGGCACTGGAGCTGTATCGTGAAGCGCACTTATCAACCGAGCCGGCTCGTCCGCAAGCGTCGCCACGGCTTTCGCAAGCGGATGCTGACCAAAGGCGGCGTTCGCGTGCTTAATCGCCGGCGCGCCAAGGGCCGCAAGCGCCTGTCGGCCTAAGCGGAGTGGGCCAAACCCTCCGGCTGGCCGCCATCTCGCGCAGCCCTCGTTGGGCAGGGAAATTGCGCCGTGGCCCCCGCTACCCTCAAGAAGCGCAGCGAGTTTCTCTGGGTCAGAGGCGGCCTGCGCTGGAGCACGCCGGGGTTCGTCTTGGAGGCGCGCGCGCGGCCGGACACTTCCGCGCCGGGCAGCGCACGGTTCGGATTTACCGTTTCAAAGAAGGTTGGTGGCGCGGTCGAGCGCAACAGGATCAAGCGCCGCCTACGGGCGTTGACCGCGGGCCTCGCGCCGGGCCGTACCCTGCCGGGCTTCGACTACGTGCTGATCGCACGCTCTGCCGCCATGGCGCGAAGCTTCGCCGATCTCAGATCGGACCTCGACCAGGCCCTCACACGCGTTCATCAACCCCCGGGGCAAAAGCGCCGAGGAGCGAAAAACGCATGACTTCCGGCTTTGCGATCCAAGCCTCTCGGAGTATTTGCACTTGCGCCAACAAGAGCGCGGTCCTCGCCCATTGGCCGGCGGGTGGCTCCAGCGGGCAACGAGAACGGCGCTGAGGCATAGATGCAAGACCCCGATCAACAGCGAAATCTACTGATTGCCGTCGTGCTGTCGATGGCGGTTCTGCTCGGCTGGCAGCTCTTCTATGCCGGCCCCAAGATGAAGGAGGAGCAGGCGCGACAGCGTGCGCAGCAGGAGCTCGTCCAAAAGCAGCAAGAGGCCGCCAAGCCCGCGAGTCCGGCAGCGACGCCCGGCGCGCCGCCGGCTCCGGCCCAGGCCGCCGGCGAGGATGGCATCGCGACGTCTCCGCGCCTCTCCATTGAGACGCCCTCGGTAAAGGGCTCGATCGCGCTGCGCTCGGGCCGCTTCGACGACCTCGTGCTCGTCAAGTATCACGAGACGGTCGACCCCAAGAGCCCGAACGTCGTCCTCCTGTCCCCTAACAACAGCGCGCATCCCTATTTTGCCGAGTTTGGTTGGGTGCCGGCGGCCGGGTCGAACGTCAAAGTTCCGGACCGCGATAGCCTGTGGCAGGCGCAAGGCGCCGGCACGCTCACCCCGGCAACGCCCGTCACCCTCGCGTGGGACAACGGCGCCGGCATCGTATTCAAACGCACCGTCTCCATCGACGAGAACTACATGTTCAAGATCGTCGATGAGGTCGAGAACAAGTCGGCAGCCGCCATCGCGCTGGCGCCGTATGCTCGCGTGCACCGTTACGGCACTCCGAAGCTCGAGAACAACTGGATCCTGCACGAGGGTTTGATCGGCGTCATCGGCGCCCAGGGCGAGCAGCGCACCGGATATTCGTCCGCCGTTGAGGACGGCCCGCGCACGTTTGACCCCGCAACCGGCGGCTGGCTCGGCTTCACCGAGAAATACTGGGCCGCAACCGTCATCCCCGATCAGACGGCTCAATACCGCGCCACGTTCTCGGCCCAGGCGCCGAAGCTGCCGAGCGACCAGGCGTCCTTCCAGGCCGACTACATGCGCGACGTAATCAGCATCGCGCCCGGCGAGACAGGCAAGGTCTCCTCGCAGTTGTTTGCCGGCGCTAAGCAGATGCAGCTTCTGCAGCAGTACCAGAACAGCGGCATCCAGCAGTTCGACCTGCTGATCGACTGGGGCTGGTTCTTCTTCATCACCAAGCCGCTGTTCCGCCTGATGGAGGCGATCAACTCCATCGTCCATAACTTCGGCGTGACCATCCTCATCCTCACCGTTCTCGTGCGGCTCGCATTCTTCCCGCTCGCCAACAAGCAGTATGGGGCCATGGCGAAGATGAAGAAGCTGCAGCCGCAGATGGAGCAGCTGCGCGAGCGCTACAAGGACGACAAGGTCAAGCAGCAGCAGGAGCTCATGGAGCTCTACAAGCGCGAGAAGGTGAACCCCGTCGCCGGCTGCTTGCCGATCCTCCTGCAGATTCCGGTGTTCTTCGCGCTCTACAAGGTGCTGTACATCACCATCGACATGCGCCACGCGCCGTTCTTCGGCTGGATCAAGGATCTGTCGGCGCCCGACCCGACATCGCTGTTCAACCTGTTCGGACTGCTACCGTTCGCCGTACCCGAGTTCCTGCACATCGGCGTGTGGCCGCTGATCATGGGCATCACCATGTGGCTGCAGATGCAGCTCAATCCACAGCAGCCCGATCCCGTCCAGCAGCAGATCTTCAACTGGATGCCGGTGATCTTCACCTTCCTGCTGGCGTCGTTCCCCGCTGGATTGGTGATCTACTGGGCCTGGAGCAACATCCTCTCGCTCGCCCAGCAGTATTACATCATGCGCAGGCAGGGCACCGAGATCCACCTCATGGGCAACATCTCGCGCCAATACCGCTCGGTCGCCGGAATGGCAGGGCGCGGCGCCGACGCGATCAGGCGACGACCCGGCAAGGAAAAGGGCGAGTAGCGCGCCCGGCAGCGAGTGGCCGGCAGGATGGTGGCATGACTGAGCTCGACAAATCGCTGCTCGTTGCCGGCGAGCGGTTGTTCGAGCGGCGCTGGCAGCTCTTGAAGAGCGTGCCGGCACTGGAGTTTCTGCCTCCCGCCGACCGCACCGAGATTGCCTTTGCCGGCCGCTCCAACGTCGGCAAGTCGAGCCTCCTCAACGCCCTCGTGCGCCAGGGCGGCCTCGCCCGCACCTCGAACACACCCGGCCGCACGCAGGAGCTCAACTATTTCGAAAGCCCGGGCGAGCCGCTCTTCCTCGTCGACATGCCCGGATACGGCTACGCCAAGGCCCCGGTGGAGAAGGTCGCAGCCTGGGGCGCGCTGGTCACCGACTACCTGCGCGGACGGACTACGCTCGCGCGCGTCTTCCCGCTCATCGACGCCCGCCACGGTATCAAGCCGACCGACGAGCAGATCGCAGGAATTCTCGACGACGCTGCTGTCACCTATCAGGCAGTGCTGACCAAGGCGGACAAGATCAACGCCCACGAGCTAGCGAAGGTGCGCGAGGCAACCGCCGCTGCCATGTCGAAGCATCCGGCCGCCTTCCCGCACGTCATTGAGACATCTGCCGAAAGGAACCTCGGCATCGACGAGCTGCGCGCGACCATCGCCGGCATCCTCTCCGATCGTACGTAGCACACGCACCTGGGCCACGCGCGCGTCCCCAAAAGGGGCATCCTCGGGCTTGTCCCGAGAACCCAGCTCTCAACCAGGTCAACGTGCGAAGGAGAATGCTGCATGCCGGATCCTCGGCATAAGGCCGAGGATGACAGTTGAAGGCATGAGCCGTTGCGAGGAAATCTGCCTACCCGCCGATCATCCTCCCGACGATCGCGAAGGCGCCTTCGCCGAACTTGGCGAGCAGGCCACCGGCCACCGCCGCCGCACCCCAGCCGATCCAGCGCGAAGCAACCTGCGTGTAGTTCGTGCGCACGCGCACTGTGATGACCTGATCCGGAAGCGCTGTCTCCGCGACCAAGCCATCGGCGCTCATCGTCCGCGCCGAGATGATGAGCTGAAGGCGTTTGCGTCCCGCCTCCCGCGGCGTCACGTGCCAGCGCCAGCTCGCGAAATCGTCTTGCGACATGAGCGTCGCCCGCTCGATCCACTGCGTCTCAGGCGACGCCGTCTCGATATAAAAGCCGCCGTCGGGCGCACGCAGCCGCACCGACATCGCCTTCGTGATCATGACCTCGTGCTGATAGGCGGCACCCCCGCCCTGCAGCCCTTCCGCCAGCGCCTGCACATCGGCCCGCGCGATCCGCACCTCGATCATCGCCGGCACCGCAACGCGCATCGAGCGGGGAATGTTCTCGACCAGCTGGCCGATCTCCGCACGCCCCGACGCGCCGCGACCGGCGGGGCGCGGCATCGGTTGAGCCTGTGGCGGTATCTGCCGGTTCTTCGCCTCATGGCCAGCCGATCCGCCGGGTGCAGTTCCGCCGCCGAACCCACGCTCCGGCTCAGGCCACGGCGCGAGCGGCGGCGGTCCCGGACGCGGAGCGCCGGCGGCCGGTGGAAAGGGAGGCGGCAGAGG
>JAEXXM010000015.1 GCA_023405815.1 Pseudomonadota bacterium
ACCTTCTCCGGAGCGGACTCGCCGAACGCGGAGATGATGGCGCCCGCGTGGCCCATCTTGCGGCCCTTGGGTGCCGACAGGCCGGCGATGTAGGCGACGACCGGCTTCTTCATGTGGTCGCGCGCGAACTGACCGGCCTCGGCCTCCTGCGGACCGCCGATCTCGCCGATCATCAGCACGGCATCGGTCTCCGGGTCATTCTCGAAGTGCTCGAGGATGTCGCGGAACGAGGAGCCGTTGATCGGGTCGCCGCCGATGCCGACCGAGGTCGACACGCCGACGCCGAGCGCCTTCATCTGCGAGGCGGCCTCATAGCCCAGCGTGCCGGAGCGGCCGACGATGCCGACGCGGCCCGGCAGGTAGATGTGCCCCGGCATGATGCCGAGCATCGCCTTGCCAGGCGAGATGGTGCCGGCGCAGTTCGGTCCGGTGAGAACCATGCGGTTCTCTTTCTTGTAGCGCCGCATGTAGCGCTTCACGCGGATCATGTCCTGGGCCGGGATGCCGTCGGTGATGCACACGCAGTACTTGATGCCGGCATCGGCGGCTTCCATGATCGCGTCGGCCGCGAACGGCGGCGGCACGAACACGATCGCGGCTTCCGCGTTCGTCTCCTGCACGGCGCCCTTCATCGTGTTGAACACCGGGCGGCCGAGGTGCGTGGTGCCCCCCTTGCCCGGGGTCACGCCGCCGACGACGTTGGTGCCGTAGTCGATCATCTCCTGGGCGTGGAAGGTGCCGATGCGCCCGGTGAAGCCCTGGATGAGGACCGGGGTATTCTCGTTGATGAAAATAGCCATGTGAGCGATCTCCCTACCCTTAAGCGGCGCTCTTTGCGGCCGCGACGGCCTTTTGGGCCGCTTCAGCCAGCGTTTCCGCAGAAATCACGGTCAGTCCGCTCTCATCGATGATGCGGCGCCCTTCTTCGACGTTGGTGCCTGCGAGACGGACGACGACCGGCATCTTGATGTTGAGGTCGTTGACGGCATCGACGACGCCCTTGGCGACCCAATCGCACCGGTTGATGCCGGCGAAGACGTTGAGCAGCAGCGCCTTCACCTTCTTGTCCTTCAGCACCGCCTTGAACGACTTGGCGACGCGCTCGGGCGAGGCACCGCCGCCGATGTCGAGGAAGTTGGCGGGCTCGCCGCCGGCGAGCTTGATCATGTCGAGCGTCGCCATCGCGAGGCCAGCGCCGTTGACGACGCAGCCGATGTCGCCATCGAGGCCGACGTAGGCGAGGCCGCGGTCGGACGCGTACGTCTCGCGCGGGTCTTCCTGGCTCTTGTCACGCAGCTCGGCGATGTGCGGGCGGCGGAACAGGGCGTTGTCGTCGAAGCTCATCTTGGCGTCGAGCGCGACGAGGTTCTTGTCCTTGGTGATGACCAGAGGATTGATCTCGACCATCGTGGCATCGAGATCGCGGAAGGCGCGGTAGCAGGCGAGGATCGTCGGGACCAGCTTGTTGATCACCTCAGGGTCGACGCCGAGGCCGTAGGCGACTTCACGCGCCTGGAACTGCTGCATGCCCACAGCCGGGTCGACGACGACTCGAATGATCGTGTCGGGCTGCTTCGCCGAGATCTCTTCGATCTCCATGCCGCCGGCGGCCGATGCGACCACCATGATGCGCTCGGAAGCGCGGTCCATCACCAGCGCGAAGTAGATCTCCTTGGCGATGTCGGTCGCTTCCTCGATGTAGAGGCGCGAAACGAGCTTGCCGGAGGGACCCGTCTGGTTCGTGACGAGCTTCTTGCCCAGCATGGCCTCGGCGGCCTGCTCGATCTCGCGATCGTTCGAGCACACCTTGATGCCGCCGGCCTTGCCGCGGGCGCCGGAGTGGATCTGGGCCTTGACGACCCACTTGCTGCCTCCGATCTCGGTGGCACGATAAGTGGCCTGCTCGGGGCTGTAGGCGATGCCGCCGCGGGCGATCGGCACGCCGAACTTCGAAAGAAGCTCCTTGGCCTGATACTCGTGGATATCCATGGTTGTTTTTCCCTAGGTGTCCGGTTTCTTAGGCGGCTTTGCTGCGGGCGGCGGACGCCTTGATGGCGGCGGCGGTCGCGATGAGGTTCTTCGCCATCTTCTCGGAGGCGGCGTCGATCATCTTGCCGTCGAGCGAAGCAGCGCCCTTGCCCTGCGCCTCGGCTTCCTTGAGCGCGGCGAGGATGCGCTCGGCACGCTCGACTTCCTTCGCCGTCGGCGAGAACACGTCGTTGGCGAGCTCGATCTGCGAGGGATGGATGGCCCACTTGCCCTCGATGCCGAGAGCGGCGGCGCGCTTGGCGCCCGCGGTGTAGCCGGCGGGGTCGGAGAAGTCGCCGAACGGACCGTCGATGGGACGCAGGCCGAATGCACGGCAGGCAACCGTCATGCGCGACAGGGCGAAGTGCCACTGGTCGCCCGGGTAGTCGGGGTTGAGACCGCCGATGACCACGGTGCGCGCCTTGTTGAAGGCGGCGTAGTCGGCGACGCCGAAGTGCATGGCTTCGAGACGGCTGTTGGCGGACGCGATCGATTCGACATTGGCCATGCCGAGCGGCGTCTCGATGAGCGCTTCCATGCCGATCTTGTTCGGCAGCCCCTTTGCCACCTCGATCTGGCTGACGAAGCTTTCGATGGCATAGACGTCGGCATATGTGCCGACCTTGGGAATGAGAATGGTGTCGAGCTTGGCGCCCGCCTGTTCGACGATGTCGACGACGTCGCGGCAGCAGTAATGCGTGTCGAGGCCGTTGATGCGCACCGACACCGTCTTGCCGGCGCCGCGCCAGTCGAGATCGTTCAGCGCCTGGATGATGTTCTTGCGCGCCTGCTCCTTATCTGGCGGCGCGACGGCGTCCTCGCAGTCGAGGAACACGTAGTCGGCGGCGCTCGCGAGCGCCTTCTCGATCATCGTCGGGTTCGAGCCGGGGACGGCAAGCTCCGAGCGCTGCAGGCGGGACTTGCGGAGGGGATAAAGCGTGTAGCTCATCTTGGGGCGTTCCTCTTGAACGGCTTTTGTTTGGGGTCACTTCGGCCCGGTGCCGTCGACGGCATCGGGCCGCATTCGCATTGCCGAGAACGAAGCGGCGCCGTAAGGCGCCGCTCCCTTTCGACTAGCTGGCGAGCTTCAGCTCAGGGCGGCTCGTCGCCGAAGCCTTGCTGGTCTCGCGGAAGTACTCTGCAGCGGCGCCCGTGCCGGAGCCGGGGACGATGTTCACGCCGCAGTCGCGCAGCGTCATCTCTACCGCGAACAGCACGCCGCCGACCATCACCTCATCGAGCGCACCGAGGTGGCCGATGCGGAACACCTTGCCGGCAACCTTGTTGAGGCCGACTCCGAGCGAGGTGTTGTAGCGATAGTAGGCCGTCTTCACGACCTGGGCGCTGTCGACGCCTTCCGGAACGAGGATGGCGCTGACGGTGTCGGAGTGCCACTTCGGCTCCTTGGCGCAGAGCTTGAGGCCCCAGCCGGCGACGGCTTTGCGCACGCCCTCGGCAAGACGGTTATGACGCGCGAAGACGTTTTCGAGGCCCTCTGCGAACAGAAGGTCGAGCGAGGCGCGCAGACCGCGCAGGTGCGGCGTGGCCGGCGTGTACGGGAAATAGCCGAGGTCGTTGTTCTTGATCATGTCCTCGAAGGACAGGAAGCAGCGCGGCATCTTCGCCGACTTGTTGGCTTCCAGCGCCTTGTTGGAGACGGCGAGGATGCCGAGGCCGGTCGGCAGCATGAAGCCTTTCTGCGAGCCGGAGACGCAGCAGTCGACGCCCCACTCTTCCATGCGCATGTCGATCGAGGCGACCGAGGAGACGCCGTCGACGAACAGGAGCGCGGGGTGCTTGGCATCGTTGAGAGCCTTGCGCACGCCGGCGACGTCGCTGGTGACGCCCGTCGCGGTCTCGTTCTGCGTCACGAAGACGGCCTTGATCTCGTGGTTCTTATCGGCGGCGAGGATCTCGGCATACTTCTCGACCGGCACGCCCGTGCCCCACTCCTCGTCGAGAACCTGCACGTTGAGGCCGAGGCGCTGCGCCATGTCGACCCACAGCAGCGAGAACTGGCCGAAGCGGCTCATCAGCACCTTGTCGCCGGTGTTCAGCGTGTTGGTGATCGCCGACTCCCAGGCGCCCGTGCCCGATGCCGGATAGATGAAGACGCGGCCGTTGGTGAGCTTGAACGCCTTCTTGAGGTCCTCGAACAGCGGCAGCGTGAACTTCGGGAATTCCGGCGAGCGCATGTCCTCCTGGCGGATGTCCATTGCCCGGCGCACGGCCTCAGGGACATTCGTCGGACCAGGAATAAAGAGATGCGGCGTAATAAGCATGATGTGTTTCCTCCGAATTGCCGTCTGAGCTGGCGTGGTCTGAATTGCGCTTATGCGCGGGCCCCGTCCTCGCGCCCGAGGAAGGTTCCGTTTCTGTTGCTTGCGGCTGGGCCGGGAGCATCTATTTACGTTGATGCTTACGCAACACCCGTTCGGGCAGCCGTTGTACGCGAATGGGTAGTGGTCCGGCTGTGCGTTTGGGTAGTTGGTCCTACCCACTCTCGCCGCCCGCGATTGCCAGTCGATTTCCGCTGGTGACCGCGCACGCTCCACCGCGCCGCTAACCCGCGAAAACATTAGCCGCTCTCGACGCTGAAGCAACGTGCAAAAGCGCGCGCATCGATTGTGCAGCGCGTCATTCGCGCGAGCACATCGGCGCTCAGCGCTGATCCATCGTCGTCTGCATGTAGAGCGCGACAGCCATCGCGCGATTGGAGACGCCGAGCTTATCGTAGAGGTTCTTGAGGTGATACTTCACCGTGTTGCGCGAGATGCCGATGCGCGATGCGATCTGCAGGTTAGTCCAGCCGTTGGCGAGCGCGGTAAGCAGCTCGCGCTCGCGCGACGTGAGCTCGGCGAACGGATCTGTCGTCAGCGCCTGCAGATCGATGTAGGGCATCGACATGCGTCCGCGTGCGACGGCCGCAATGCTCTCCACCAGTACAGCCGGTTCGTCGCTCTTGGAGATGAATCCCCACGCGCCGAGACGGATGGCCTGGCGCAGCACTTCCTTGCCGGGTTCTCCGGTATAGACGACGACGCGCGTTGGCAGGTGTCGCCGCTTGAGCGCCGCGAGGATGTCGGCGCCGGTCATGTCGGGGAACGTCCAGCCGATGATGCCGATGTCGGTCGCCTGCTGCTCGATGGCGGCGATGAACTCCGTCCCCGACGCGACCGCATCCAGCACTTCGAAGCGCCCGTCGCGGTTGATGAAGTCGCGCAGGCCCGAGCGCACGACCGGGCTCTTGTCCGCGATCATGACCTTCGGACGGGGGGCGCCCTGCGTAGCTGGGAGCAATGATTCTGCCATTCCGCCATTGGTAGCAGCGAACCTGAAGGATTCAGTCAAGAGCCGGCGCCGCTTCTAGCGCCTTGCTTCTACACCTTGCGGCAGCCCCTGGCCGGGTCGTCGGCGCACTCCTGGTGCTCGATCTCTACCGTGGCGTGGACCACGCCGAACGCCTGCTTCAGGCGGGCCTTAATGGCAGCAGCAACTCGTTCCGGCGGTACGCTATCGCATGTCAGGGCATGCAGCGTCATGACCCGCCGGTTCTCGCTGAGCGACCAGGCATGGACATGATGGATGCTCTGCACATCGGGCACCGTCGCCTCGAGGTCTTTCTGGACTTCGCGAACGTCGAGATCCCCCGGAGCGCCTTCCAGCAGGATGTGCCCGGCGTCCTTCGTGATGAACCAGGCGCTGCGCAGGATCAGCAGCGTTATGACCATCGAGAGGATTGGGTCGATCGGCGTCCAGCCGGTCTGCAGGATGACGATGGCTGCGCCGATGGCGGCCACCGATCCGAGCAGGTCGCTCATGACGTGCAGCAGCGCCGCCCGGACGTTGAGGTTCGCTTCCTCGCCATGGCGCAGGATGAGCAGCGTCGCGACATTAACCAGAAGGCCGACGATGGCGATGATGAGCATCGTTCCGCCCAGCACCTCGACCGGGGCGTACAGCCGCTCGAAGGCTTCGTAGCAGATCATCGCCGAGATGAAGAAGAGCGCTAGTCCGTTGGCGAACGCGGCGAGCACCTCGAAGCGGTCGAAGCCGTAAGTCCGACGCCAGTCGGCTGGCCGGCGTGCGAACCGCACGGCGAGCCAGGCGAGGATCAAGGCGGCAGCGTCCGTCAGCATATGGCCCGCATCTGCCAGCAGGGCGAGGGAGCCAGAGAGGATGCCGCCGACGGTTTCCGCCAGCAGCGTAACCGTGGTCAGTGCGGCGGCCAGCAGCAGCCGGCGCTCGTTCGTCGCGCCGCCGTCGACCTTGCCTTGCGCATGGCTGTGGCCGTGCCCGTCGTGCTTTCCGCCGGTCGGTCCGTGGCTGTGACCGTGCCCGTGGCTGTGGTGATGTTCCATGCGTCGGCTCCTTGCGCATCACTATAGCATCGCCACCGCGAGGCAATTTGTCAGGCAGTAACTGTGGTGTGCGTCAGGCAAAGAGGGCTTCTACCCGGGTCCACGGCCCCACCTAAGCGCCGCGCCCCGAACCTTCGAGGCGAACCCGTTTGTCTCCCCGCATGCGCGACAGTCTGAGCTCGCTGGCCGCAGCGCTGAAAAGCAGTGGCGCTCCCGGCAGCCGCAATCATCCCGTTGCCGCGCTGCTGCTGGTGACCGCGTCGATGGCGCTGCTCGTCGGCATTGCGGCCGTCGCGCGCAGCGCTGCCCTCGCCGGCGTCGATCCGCTGCAGATCATGTTCTTCCGCAATTTCTTCTGCGTCGTGCTGATGCTTCCGCTGCTCTACCGGCGCGGCTGGTCTCTGGTGCAGACGAGCCAGCCGAAGCTCTACGGCTTCCGCGTCGCCGTCAGCTTCTTCGCCATGCTCACCTACTTCGAGGCGCTGGCGCTTCTCCCCATCGGCGAGGTCACGGCGATCGGATTTCTGGCGCCCCTGTTCGGCGCTCTGTTCGCCATCTCCCTTCTCGGCGAGCACGTGGGCCCGGCGCGCTGGGCCGCGCTGCTGGCCGGTTTCGCCGGCGCGATGATCATGCTGCGCCCAGGCAGCATGGCCTTCGGCTTGGGTCAGGCTTCCGCCATCGCTTGGGCGATGGCGATGGGCCTCATCGGACCGCTGGTGAAGCAACTGACCGCGGCCGACGATGCCGACCGCATCGTCTTCATCACCAACCTCGTCTCGGTTCCTATCTCGCTCATCCCTGCCCTTTTTGTATGGGAATGGCCCCCGCTTGCCGTCTGGCCGCAGCTCGTGCTGCTCGGTGTCTTCGCCGTTCTCGGTCATATGACCCTCGTGCGCGGCTTCGCCGTTTCCGATGCCTCGCTCGCCATGACCTTCAACTTCACGCGCCTGCCGTTCTCGGTGCTCGTCGGCTACCTCGTCTTCGGAGAGCTGATCGGCTGGTGGACTTGGGTCGGCGCCATCGTCATCTTCGCCGCGTCTGCCTTAATCACCCATCGCGAGGCGACGCTGGCACGAAAATCTATTTCCTCTGGGGAATTGCTGCAACGAAGCACGGTTTCGGCCGGCGACCCGGCCGTCGACGAGGCGACGATGCCTCGCCGTTGACCTTGATCTCTATCCGCACTGCGGCAATGGCGTCCGGGCTGGTTGAGGCACTTGCGCGCCGTGTTCGAACCGACAATATCGGCGCGGGAAAAATTTCAGCCAGCTCCTTCGGCAGTCCGTTCGGGGGCCAATAAGAGCGCTTTTGGGAGGAACTTGTCCGTGACCATCAAGTCCGACATCGAGATCGCGCGCGCCGCGACCATGAAGCCGATCACCGAGGTGGCGGGCAAGATCGGCATCCCGGCCGACGCGCTCGTCCCCTACGGACACACCAAAGCGAAGGTAAGCTTCAAGCACATCGACGGCCTGAAGGACGCCAAGGACGGCAAGCTCATTCTCGTCACGGCCATCAGCCCGACCCCTGCCGGCGAAGGCAAGACGACGACGACGGTTGGCCTCGGTGACGGCCTCAACCGCATCGGCAAGAAGGCCATGATGTGCCTGCGCGAGCCTTCGCTCGGCCCGTGCTTCGGCGTTAAGGGCGGTGCGGCCGGTGGCGGCTACGCTCAGGTCGTGCCGATGGAGGACATCAACCTTCACTTCACCGGCGATTTCCACGCCATCACCTCGGCGCACAATCTTCTCTCGGCGCTGATCGACAATCACATCTACTGGGGCAACAGCCTCGGCTTCGACACCCGCCGTGTCGCCTGGCGCCGCGTCCTTGACATGAACGACCGCGCACTGCGCGAGATCGTCAACTCGCTCGGCGGCGTCGCGAACGGCTTCCCGCGCACCGACGGCTTCGACATCACCGTGGCTTCCGAGGTGATGGCGATCCTCTGCCTCGCGCTCGACCTGAAGGATCTGGAGCGCCGCCTCGGCAACATCATCGTCGGGTACACGCGCGACAAGACGCCGATCCGCGCCCGCGAGCTCAAAGCCGACGGCGCCATGACCGTGCTCTTGAAGGACGCGCTCATGCCGAACCTCGTGCAGACGCTGGAGAACAATCCGGTGTTCATCCACGGCGGTCCGTTCGCCAACATCGCGCACGGCTGCAATTCGGTGCTGGCCACGAAGTCGGCGCTCAAGCTTGCCGACTACGTCGTTACCGAAGCCGGCTTCGGCGCCGACCTTGGCGCCGAGAAGTTCTTTGACATCAAGTGCCGCAAGGCAGGTCTCGCGCCGGCAGCGGCCGTTGTCGTCGCCACCGTGCGCGCGCTCAAGATGCATGGCGGCGTCTCTAAGGACAACTTGAAGAACGAGAACGTCCTCGCCGTGAACAAGGGCTGCGAGAACCTCAAGCGCCACCTCGAGAACATGGCGAAGTTCGGCGTGCCGGTGGCGGTCGCCATCAACAGGTTCGTCACCGACACCGACGCCGAGCTTGCCGAGGTTGCGAAGGCGGCCGAGACCCTCGGCGCCAAGGCTTTCGTCTGTACGCACTGGGCGGATGGCGGCGCCGGCACCGAGCAGCTTGCGCGCCACATCGTCGAGCTGACGGATTCCAAGCCGTCCAACTTCAAGACGCTCTATCCGGACAGCCTCTCTCTGCGCGACAAGGTCAAGACCATCGCCACCGAGATCTACCGCGCCTCCGATATCGCCTGCGATGCCTCGGTGGAGACGGCGTTCAAGGACCTCGAGGCTGGCGGCTTCGGCAACCTGCCTGTGTGCATGGCGAAGACGCAGTACTCTTTCTCGACCGATCCGAACAAGCGCGGCGCGCCGACCGGCCACGTGGTTCCGGTCCGCGAGCTGCGCCTTTCAGCTGGCGCCGAGTTCGTCGTCGTCATCACCGGCGAGATCATGACTATGCCCGGCCTGCCGCGCGTCCCCGCGGCCGATTCCATCCGTCTCAATGCCGACGGTCAGATCGAAGGCCTGTTCTAGCGCGAACGCGTATAACTCTCGGCTCCGTTTGCCCTATCTCAAGGCAAATGCTCGCAACTCAGGCAGCGTTCTTTGTACGATTTGCTGCCACTTTTCTCGGTTTGCAGGCATGATGCGGCTTGGTTTGGCAATCGGGGCCGAAGTTGCAGCAAGAACAGACGTCGATCAAAGCCACGGCGGCGCTCCGCAAGGCTTTCGATGAGATGAATGGCACCGGCGACGGTGTCCGTGCGCCGTATTCTGCTGTATCCGAGTGGCTGGGTACGCAGAGGCTCGACGACCTCAAGCAGAAGCTGCTCGAGGCCGAGACGATGTTCCGACGCACCGGCATCACCTTCGCGGTGTACGGCAAGGAGGAGGCGGCAGAGCGCCTCATCCCCTTCGACATCATCCCGAGGATCATCTCCGCCGCCGAGTGGGGACGCCTGACGGCCGGCATCGAGCAGCGCGTGCGCGCGCTCAATGCCTTCATGTACGACATCTACCACCGCCAGGAGATCATCAAGGCCGGCAAGATCCCCGAGGAGCTCATCGTCGGCAACTCGGCATTCGTTCCGGAGATGATGGGCGTCGAGCCGCCGCTCGGCATCTACAGCCACATCATCGGTATCGACATCGTGCGCACCTCGGAGAGCGACTTCTTCGTCCTCGAAGACAATACGCGCACCCCCTCGGGCGTCTCCTACATGCTCGAGAACCGGGAAACGATGATGCACATGTTCCCGGACCTCTTCGCCCGCAACCGCGTCGCGCCGGTCGACGACTACCCCGAGAACCTGCTGAAGACGCTGTCGAGCGTTGCCCCGCGCAGCCTCGACGGCGAGCCGACCATCGCGCTTCTGACCCCCGGCCAATACAACAGCGCCTACTTCGAGCACTCGTTCCTTGCCGACCAGATGGGCGTAGAGCTGGTCGAGGGGCACGATCTGATTGTCATGGACGGCTACCTGCAGATGAAGACCACGCAGGGACCGCGCCGCATCGACGTGCTCTACCGGCGCATCGACGACGACTTCCTCGACCCCCTCGTCTTTCGCCCGGATTCCGTGCTCGGCGTGCCGGGGCTCTTTGATCTCTACCGGGCTGGACGCGTCACCATTGTCAACGCGCCGGGCGGCGGCATCGCCGACGACAAGGCGATCTACAGCTACATCCCCGAGATCATCAAATTCTACACCGGCCGCGCGCCCATTCTGCAGAATGTGCCGACCTACAATTGCCGCAAGCCGGACGAGTTCAAGTACGTGCTGGATCACCTCCCCGAGCTGGTGGTGAAGGAGGTGCACGGCTCAGGCGGCTACGGAATGCTCGTCGGCCCAACGGCCTCGCACGCCGAGATCGAGGCCTTCAGGCAGAAGCTTCAGGCGAACCCCAACAATTACATCGCCCAGCCGACCCTGGCCCTGTCCACCTGTCCAACATTGGTGGAGGCGGGTGTCGCGCCGCGGCACCTCGATCTCCGGCCGTTCGTCTTGTTCGGCGACGAGGTGCGTCTCTCGGCTGGCGGCCTGACGCGCGTCGCGCTGCAAGCTGGATCGCTGGTCGTCAACTCGAGCCAGGGCGGCGGCACGAAGGACACCTGGGTTCTTCAGGACTGATGACAATCAATAGGCGGGCGCAGCACATCGCATGCTAGGACGGACGGCCAACGACCTTTATTGGCTGGCGCGCTACGTGGAGCGGGCCGAGAACATGGCGCGCCTCACCGAGGTGGGCTACCGCATCGTGCTGTTGCCGCGCGACGGCGACGGCACGCACGAGGAGTGGCGCTCGACGCTCGCCAGCGCCGGCTGCGCGCAAGGCTATTTCTCGAAGTTCGAGACGCTGAACACGCGCGACGTCATCAACTACCTGCTGTTCGATTTCTCCAACCCGTCGAGCGTCAAGTCGTGCCTTGCCGCCGCCCGCCGCAACGGGCGGGCACAGCGCACATCGCTGACGCGCGACATGTGGGAGAGCCTCAACTCGGCCTGGATCGAGTTCTCCAACATCAACCCGACCAACATCAGTGCAGGCGAGTTGCCGCGGGTCCTGGATTGGGTTCGCTCGCGTTCGGCGCTCTATCGCGGCGCACTTCTCAACACCATTTTGCGCAACGACACGTTCTTCTTCAGCCAGCTCGGAACGTTCCTCGAGCGGGCGGATAACACCGCGCGCATCCTCGACGTGAAGTACTATGTCCTGCTGCCGCAGATCGAGATGGTCGGCGGCGGGGTCGATGCCGTGCAGTGGGGCGCCATCCTTCGCTCAGTCTCCGCTCACCGCAGCTACCGCTGGGTCTACAAGGAGAACTACAAGCCCTGGCGCATCGCCGAGTACCTCATCCTCAATCAAGCGATGCCGCGCTCGCTGCGCTCCTCCTACGACGAGATCAATGTCGCGCTGAACGATCTCGCCAATCTCTACGGAGCGAGAGCGTTGTGCCACGATACGGCGGCATCCACGCGAAGCCTTCTCGCCAACGGCGACATCGACGACATCTTCCAGTCCGGATTGCATGAGTTCATCGAGGACTTCATCATCCGCAACAACCGGCTGGGGAACGAGGTCGCCGAGGCCTACCACTTCAACGGTTGATGAGGGCTACGGTCCAGTGCTCGTCTCCATCGGTCACGTCACGCGCTACACTTACGCGACGCCGGCGCTCTACAGTATCCACACCCTTCGGCTGACGCCGCCGAACTTCGAGGGCCAGCGCGTCGTGAGCTGGCGCGTCGAGATGCCGGACATCGAACACGCGGTGCGCTTCCGCGACTCCTTCGGGAACGTATCGCACCTCGTTTCCATTCCGCGCCCGCATTCGGAGATCGCGATCATCGCGCGCGGCACCGTCGAGACCCATGACAGAGCCGGCTTTGTGCGCGGGCTGTCGGAGGTCGCACCGGTGCGCATCTTCCACCGCCAGACGCCGAAGACGGAGCCGGACGACGCCATCGTCGATCTGGTGGCGGGTCTCAGGGCGGCGGACCGCATCGACCGCCTGCACGAGCTGACGCAGGTCATCGGCGAGCGCGTCGAATACGTGGTGGGTGCGACGAACGCCCACACCAGCGCCGCCGAGGCCCTGAGGGACGGTCGCGGCGTGTGCCAGGATCACGCCCATATCTTCGTCTCAGGCGCGCGCCTCATGGGTATGCCGGCCCGCTACGTGAGCGGCTATTTCGGCACCGGGAGCGAGCCCTCGGAGGCCCAGCACGCCTGGGCCGAGGCCTTTGTCGACGGGCTCGGCTGGCTCGGTTTCGACCCCGCTAACCAACTTTGCCCGACCGATCGCTACGTCAGGCTCGCCTGCGGGCTGGATGCGGCCTCCGCGGCGCCTATTACAGGCAGCAGGCGCGGCGGCGTCGGCGAGGTTCTTGACGTCTTCGTTGAAGTCCAGCAGCAAAGCAGCGCCCAGCAGCAGTAGACCCGTCATCTCGGGCGCTGCGGGTGGGCGCCTCAGGATCGAACGGGGACGGACAGATGACCTACTGCGTGGCATTGCGGCTCAACCGCGGTCTGGTATTTGCCGCCGACACCCGCACCAATGCCGGCGTCGACAACATCGCGCAGTTCCGTAAGGTCCATTCGTGGAAAATCCCCGGCGAGCGCGTGTTGGTGCTGCTGACGGCCGGCAACTTGTCGCTGACGCAGTCCGTCGTCAGCCTCCTCAACGAGCAGATTGCCAACAGCGAGGAGAACCCGGAGGCCCCCACTCTCTTCAATGTCCCCTCGATGTACCGCGCGGCGCGTCATGTGGGTGATGCCGTGCGCGCCATCAGGGCCATCGACGGCCCCGCGCTCGAGGCGACGAAAACCGGGTTCACCGGCTCGTTCATTCTCGGCGGCCAGATCGGCAACGAGCCGCCTCGTCTCTTTCAGGTCTACTCCGAAGGCAACTTCATCGAGGCGACCGACGAGACCCCGTTTTTCCAGATCGGCGAGCACAAGTACGGCAAGCCCATACTCGATCGCGTCGCGCAGCCAACCATGCGCCTCGGGCAGGCGGCAAAGCTCATCCTCTTGAGTTTTGACTCCACGCTCCGCTCGAACCTGTCTGTCGGCATGCCCATCGACATCGTCCTCTACGAGCGCGATAGCCTCGACCTGCATCGGGAGACGCGCATTCATCAGGACGACGAGTATTTCAAGAAACTGTCACAAGCCTGGTCCGAGGCGCTGCGCGAGGCCTTCACCAAGATCGAGGAATTCAACGTTTAGGCCGCGCACTTGCACAGTTGCTGTGAGAGGTGCGAATACGCCGCAATTGCCACGTAGCACCGGTTGAGTTAGCGCCGTATCGGCGCACTCGATTTGGGGCGTGGGCCTCGACCGCCGATCGCAAGCTGGGGAGGACGACGTGAACATCTGCATGGTTGGCGCCGGCTATGTCGGCCTCGTGTCGGCGGCGTGCTTCTCCGAGTTCGGCTGGACCGTCACCTGCGTCGACAAGGACCCGCAGCGCCTGGCGGAGATGAAGAGCGGGAAGTCGCCCATCTACGAGCCCGGCCTCGACGACCTGCTGCAGCGGAACATGGGCGCCGGCCGCCTCATCTTCTCCGACGACCTCGGCGCCGCCTCCAGGAACGCCGACGTCATCCTCCTCGCCGTCGGCACGCCCATGCGCCGCGGCGACGGCTACGCCGACCTCTCCTACGTCTACGCGGCCGTCGAGGAAATCGCCCCGCACCTTTCCGGCTTCACCGTCATCGTGACGAAGTCGACCGCCCCCGTCGGCACCAGCCGCGAGATCGAGCGCCGTCTGCGCGCCGCCCGCCCTGACGCCGACTTCGCCGTCTGCTCCAACCCCGAGTTCCTGCGCGAAGGCTCCGCCATCGGCGACTTCATGCACCCCGACCGCGTCCTCGTCGGCACCGACGATCCCCGCGCCGAGGAGATCATGGGCCGGCTCTATAAGCCGCTCGCCCTGCGCAACGCCCCCGTGATGTTCGTCGGCCGCGAGTCCGCCGAGCTCGCGAAGTATGCCGCCAACGCCTTCCTCGCCCTGAAGATCAGCTTCATCAACGAGGTCGCCGACCTGTGCGAGGAGGTCGGCGCCAGCGTGCAGGAGGTCGCCTCCGCCATCGGCAAGGACCGCCGCATCGGCGACAAGTTCCTGCATCCCGGCCCCGGCTACGGCGGCTCCTGCTTCCCCAAGGATGTCTCGGCGCTGATCCGCACCGCGCGCGAGCACAAGGCGCCGGTGTCGATCATCGAGCAGGTGCAGCGCGTCAACGACGAGCGCAAGATCTCCATGGCCCACCGCATCGAGGCGGCGGCCGGCGGCGCCGTGCGCGGCAAGGTGGTCGCCATCCTGGGCGTCACCTTCAAGCCGGGCACCGACGACATGCGCGATGCCCCGAGCCTGGTGATCATCCCCATGCTGCAGGAGCGCGGCGCATCGGTGCGCGTCGTCGATCCGCAAGGGCGCAAGCAGGCCGAGCCGCTGCTGCCCGGTGTCACCTGGTGCGACAGCGCGCTGGAGGCCGCGACCGGCGCCGACGTGCTCGTCACCGTGACCGAGTGGAACGAGTTCCGCGCCTTGGATCTCAAGGCGGCGAAGGCGAAGATGCGCGGCGACGTGCTCGTCGATCTGCGCAACGTCTACTCGGCGGGCCTCGCCCACGCCGCCGGCCTGCGCTACTGGGCCGTCGGCCGCAAGTCCGACGCCGCCGACCTCGCCCCTCCTGCAG
>JAEXXM010000064.1 GCA_023405815.1 Pseudomonadota bacterium
CACCGAAGCCGCCGCGATCGCCGCGCTCACCGCGCTCGTCGCGATCGCCCTTGCGCAGCATCACCGACTGCTCGGTCTCGTGCTCCTCGACCTTCACGGTGAGGAAGCGGATGATCTCGGGCGAGAGGCTCATGCGGCGCTCCATCTCGGCGACGGCCGCCGGCGGAGCATCGATGTTGAGCAGCGAGAAGTGGGCCTTACGGCTCTTCTTGATCTTGTAGGCGAGGCCTTTGACGCCCCAATATTCGGACTTGGTGACCTTGCCGCCACCCTGCTCGATGATGTCGGAGTATTCCTTGGTCAGCGTCTCGACCTGCGTGTTCGAGACGTCCTGGCGTGCCAGGAAGACATGCTCGTAAAGCGGCATGTGATGGCCTTTCCTTTTGTTTGGCCGCCCCGGCGCAAAGCCCCTAATGGACCTGATACAAGGCCCAAGCAGGTCACCCAAGAGAGCGAAGACACCGGGAACCAGCCCCCTAAGGGCCCGACCGCTCGGGGTTTCCCCCTGGCGCGGCTCCCCGTTCAGCCTCCAGCCGAAGCGAGCAAGGCGCGCTTTATAGCTGAATTTTCCGATCCGGCAAGCGCCGTTGGCCCCAGGCATTGAGCGCGAGGCGATGAGAAACACGGGGGCGGGGCGGTCCTGGCCCTCATACTTGTTTGTTTGGATGCAGCCATCGCCGCCCCACCCGGACAGGTATGCCGACCTACCGTCTTCCCCGGATCGCATCCCTGCCCGGGGCCCACCGGCATTTTCGCGCCGGCGACAGAGGGTCATGGGACCAGCTTATGGGTCCCGCGCAAAATCCTGCCGGCCCACGCCAATGCAAGTCCGCCAGCGCACGTCTACACCCCGCGTCGTCGGGTGGGCTGGCGGGAGTTTATGCGCAGCAGGGAGGGCGGGGATAAGTGGGGCGCCGGCCTCAGATACAGGTTCTGACCAGATCCGTTAGACCACGCGGCGCGGCCCGCGCTACTGCTTCTGCCTGCCGGTCCAGCGCGTCGTCGGCCGCGAACGCTCCGCCACATCGCGCTCGAGCAGCCGCCGCAGCGCCCTCTCTATGTCCGGCCGCGGCTCGGTAGGCTCCCGGTCGAGTTCCGATCGCAAATGCTTACCAATCACTAACAGTGCTTTGCGTTGCTTATCGTTGGCCATGTCCTTTCTCGCTAAAGACGATACCAACGTGCCCCGGCGCAGGTCGTTCCTTCGCCGGGCTCGGATCACGCAACAGGCAATTGCATGCACGTTGGCATATCCGGCTGTTGCCGGTAGCCTTGTCCCCTTGAAGATGGGGGGTCATTGCCGCGCCGAGAAGGACGCGGCGTTACTTGCGGCTTCAATATCAGGCGAGGACCGAGCATGCCCCCGCAGAAGCGACACACGATAGCCCACCGATCGACGAAGGCGCACACCAAGGCCCCGAAGCGGATGCAGCGCCGACGCGCCAAGACGCAGGCGCTGGCGATGGCCGACGCCGTTCGGCGCGAGCCGCTCGCCGCGCCCCGCCTCGCCAATCCGCTCGCGGCCTTCGAGCCTTTGCGTCGGACGATCCTCGATCGCCAGATCGCGCTCCTCGATCTGGCGATGACGTGGTCGCCTCTTCACATCATCGCCGATCAGCAGGCAGCATTCTGGGTTGGGTTTGCCAGCGATGGCGTCAAAGCCCGCCCGCGGCGCAAGCCTGCGCGCAGCCGCGCCAAGCCCGCATCGCGCAAGGCTCACTAGCGCTGCTTCACTTCCGACGCGTCGATGAGAGCTTCTTCGGCGTGCCACATAGTGTGAGCGGCAAACAGCGTCCCCTCGACAGCTACGTGCTTGCCGATGGGGAGATCAGTGCCGACCGCTTCGCCGGCGAGCTGAACGCGCGTCACCGGCGCCTCGATGCTCTGAACCGCGTCTTCGTTGTTCGCCTCCGCGGCCGGAGGAGCATCGACGCAGACTGGCTTGTCGAGCTCGACGTAGACGTAGCTGAACTCGCCCTGCGCCTCGTGCGTGCCTTTGCCGGATTTGAGCACGCCCTCGAGCACCGCCGGCTTGTCGAACGCGATCCGCGCCTGTCCTTCGCACGCGAGCGCCGCCGCCACCCCGCAGGCAAGGATAGCAAAACTCAAAAGCAAGACCTTCGGCATCTGCCATCTCCCTCGGTCGCGGGACAACGCAGTATAGCGCGCCAAAGGCCACCGCACATGGGCAGTCGAGCTGCTATGCCAGCGGCTGCCAGTCCGCGGCGCGGGTGATCCGGCACCCTTCGACGACGTGCAGGGCGACTGCCCGCAGCCGCTCCGGGTCTCGCTGGCCAACGCGTACCGCCGCCATGATGCGCAGCGCCAGGGCGCGCTTGATGCCGGCCTTCTCCGGCTCGCCGCGAACCGAGCTCTTGGCCTCGACCTCGCTCCAGGCCGCCTCGAAGGCCTGGCCCATGATCGAGAGCGTATCGGGATCGAAAGCTGAACGATGGGGCATGGGTCCCTCCCTTGCTTCGGCGGCAGGCAAACCACGTCCGGCTGACAGCACTATGACAGCAGCAAGCCGCGGGGAGGCGCCGTTTCCGGCCGCGCTGTGGCGCCCGCTTGACAGCGGCAGGCGGGGCGTGTTTCTGCCGCCTCGACCGTCACAGAAGTCTCATCTTACATGGCCATCGCATTCGTTTTCCCCGGGCAGGGCAGCCAGGACGTCGGCATGGGCCGCGATCTTGCCCAGACGTACGCCTCCGCGCGCGAGGTCTTCGACGAGGTCGATGACGCCCTCGGCCAGAAGCTCTCGCAGATCATGTGGGAGGGTCCGAAGGAGACCCTGACGCTCACCGAGAACGCCCAGCCGGCGCTCATGGCCGTGTCGATGGCCGTGATGCGCGTTTTGGAGCGCGAGCACGGCTTCAAGCTTCAGGACAAGGTCAAGTACGTCGCCGGCCACTCGCTCGGCGAATATTCCGCCCTCGCCGCGGCCGGCGCCTTCTCGCTCGCCGATGCCGCGCGTCTCCTGAAGCTGCGCGGGCAGGCGATGCAGGCCGCCGTCCCCGTCGGCAAGGGCGCCATGACGGCGCTTCTCGGCGTCGGCATCGACGTCGCGCGCAAGGTGGCCGAAGAGGCCGCGCAGGGCGACGTCTGCCAGGTCGCCAACGACAACGAGCCGACGCAAGTCGTGCTCTCGGGCGCCAAGGTCGCGCTCGATCGCGTACCGGAGATCGGCAAGGCGCATGGCGTGCGCCGCGCGGTCCCGCTCCCCGTATCCGCCCCCTTCCATTGCGCGCTGATGCAACCTGCCGCCGATGCCATGCGCGAGGCCCTCGCCAAGGTGACGGTCAGCGCCCCGGTCGTGCCCGTTATCGCCAACGTCCTTGCCTCTCCGGTGAGCGATCCCGAGGAGATCAAGAGGCGCTTGGTCGAGCAGGTGACCGGCACTGTGCGCTGGCGCGAGTGTGTTACCTACATGACCGCGAACGGCATCACCGACGTCTATGAGATCGGCGCCGGCAAGGTGCTTGCCGGCCTCGCCAAGCGCATCGATCCCGCGCTCAACGCTTCTAGCGTCGGCACTCCCGCCGACATCGACGCCGCGCTGGCGCGGCTCAATAGCTAAGGAAACCCAGGATGTTCGACCTGACCGGCAAGACCGCCCTCGTCACCGGCGCGACCGGCGGCATCGGTGGTGCCATCGCCCGCGCGCTCTATGCCCAGGGCGCGACCGTCGCCGTGTCGGGGCGCCAGGCCGACAAGCTCGAGGAGCTGGCGAAGGAGTTCGGCGACCGCGGCCACGTGCTGCCCTGCGATCTCGGCAAGCGCGAGGAGGTGGCAAAGCTCATCGAGCAGGCCGTCGGCAAGCTCGGCCGCCTCGACATCCTCGTCAACAACGCCGGCCTGACGCGCGACAACCTCTTCATGGTGATGAAGGACGAGCAGTGGGACGAGGTGATCGCCGTCAACCTCACCTCGACCTTCATGCTCTGCCGCGCCGCCGCCCGCGCCATGTTGCGCGCCAAGCCGAATTTCGGGCGCATCATCAATATTGCATCGGTCTCGGGCGTGTTCGGCAACCCGGGCCAGGGCAACTACGCTGCCTCCAAAGCGGGCATGATCGGCATGACCAAGTCGCTGGCCCGCGAGGTCGCCCCGCGCGGCATCACGGCCAACTGCATCGCCCCCGGCTTCATCACCACGCCCATGACCGCGGCGCTGAACGAGAAGCAGACCGAGGAGATCGCCAAGATGATCCCTCAGCAGCGGTTCGGCGCCCCCGAGGAGATCGCCGCCGGCGTCGTCTATCTGGCCTCGAACGAGGCCGGCTACATCACCGGGCAGACCCTGCACATCAACGGCGGCATGGCGATGGTTTAAGGCCCATGGTAAATGTGCATCAGTTGAGCCTAGCGCTTGGCCGGAAACGCGAAATCCGGTCCCAAATGCCTCAGCGGCAAGCCGCGGCGAGCGCTGGTCAAGCAGAATGAAGTGTGTTAACGAGCCGAACGGTTTTTCGACCCTCGCCGCTCCTGCGCGAGTAAACGAAGGGCCAAAGTTCGGCCGCCGCACGGAGTGCGAACAAGTGGAATAGCGCGTCGTTTCGATATCGGCCGGACGCTCGCTTCTTTATAGAAGCAGGGGGTCACGGTCCGGCCACGGGCTAGTCCAGAACAACCGAATTTACGAACTGCCAAAAGCAATGGACGCGAGGGAAGACTATGAGCGATGTCGCTGAGCGCGTGAAGAAGATCGTCGTGGAGCATCTTGGTGTGGAGGCCGACAAGGTCACCGAGAACGCCAGCTTCATCGACGACCTGGGCGCCGACAGTCTGGACACGGTTGAGCTCGTGATGGCATTCGAGGAGGAGTTCGGCTGCGAAATCCCCGATGATGCCGCCGAGCACATCCTCACCGTCGGAGACGCGGTGAAGTTTCTCGAGAAGAACGCCAGCGCGGCCTGACGCCGTCGCCTGCCTCAGCGGCGCTTCTCCCAGCTTGTGTCCAGCTTCAAGCCCGCCGAGGCCAGCCCACAGAGGCTTGCCTCGCGGCTTGACCGGGACGCAAGCTAGGTGCGCCGGTAGCATTTCTGCTGCGAAGGACTAGGATGCGTCGCGTCGTCATTACAGGTCTCGGCATCGTCTCGCCGGTCGGTTGCGGTATCGAGGCGTCCTGGCAGGCTCTGCTTGCCGGCGCCAACGGCGCGCGCCGCATCGAGGAGTTCGAGGTCGACGATCTCACCTGCCAGATCGCCTGCTTCATTCCCCGCGGCTCCAAGAACGAGGGCAAGTTCAATCCCGACGATTGGATGGAGCCCAAGGAGCAGCGCAAGGTCGACGACTTCATCGTCTACGCGATGGCGGCGGCCGAGCAGGCGATTGCCGATTCCGGCTTCGTTGCCGACACTGCGGATAAGCAGGAGCGGGCGGGCGTGCTGATCGGCTCGGGCATCGGCGGCCTGCCGGGCATCGCGGAGACGTCGATCCTCCTCAAGGAAAAGGGCCCGCGGCGCGTCTCTCCGTTCTTCATCCCGGGACGCCTCATCAATCTCGCCTCCGGCTACGTGTCGATCAGGCACAAGCTGAAGGGCCCGAACCACGCCGTCGTCACCGCCTGCTCGACCGGCGCGCACGCCATCGGCGATGCCAGCCGCATCGTCGCGCTGGGCGACGCTGACATCATGGTCGCCGGCGGAACGGAATCGCCGATCTGCCGCATCGCCATGGCCGGCTTCGCGGCATGCCGCGCGCTGGCTACGGCGTTCAACGATCGCCCGCAGGCTGCCTCGCGCCCCTACGACAAGGACCGCGACGGCTTCGTCATGGGCGAGGGCGCCGGCATCGTCGTGCTCGAGGAGTACGAGCATGCCAAGGCACGCGGCGCGAAGATCTACGCCGAGGTGATCGGCTACGGCATGTCCGGCGACGCCTTTCACATCACGGCGCCGAGCGAGGACGGTGACGGAGCATACCGCTGCATGCGGGCTGCTTTGAAGCGCGCCGACATCGACGTCAGCGACATCGACTACGTCAACGCGCACGGCACCTCGACCATGGCCGACACAATCGAGCTGGGCGCCGTCGAGCGCCTGTTCGGCAATGCGTCCGGCAAGCTGTCGATGTCGTCGACCAAGTCGGCGACAGGTCATCTGCTGGGAGCAGCTGGCGCAATCGAGGCCATCTTCTCGATCCTCGCCATCCGCGACAACGTCGTGCCGCCGACGCTCAACCTCGACAATCCAGAGGTCGAGACCGTGATCGATCTCGTGCCGCACAAGGCAAAGAAGCGTGAGGTCAACACCGTGCTCTCGAACTCGTTCGGGTTCGGCGGCACCAACGCCTCGCTGATCCTGCGCCGCGTCGCCTGAGGCACCGGCGCCACGAGGCGCCGGCCACCTCCCCCGGTAACGGATTCCATTCGCGCTTTTGCCATATTTGGCTCTAGGGTCGGGGCGATATTGTCTACGACACCGCGCGGGAACGGCTTCGTCGGGAGCGCAGCTTGAGCACCATTCCCCCTTCGAGGCATCAGCAGCCGTATCAGCGCGGGGCTATTCGCCCGCGCTCGCCTGCCGAGATGCTCGAGCCCTCGCGCCCGCCGGGCCCCCCGCGCGGCGCGCCGCCGCCGAATGCCCAAAAGCGCGGCGCCGGGTTCATGCGCTTCCTCAGCGGCCTTCTGACCCTCGCGCTGTTCCTGATGCTCGCCGCCGGCGCCTTCGCCGCGCTGCTCTACCATCAGTACGAGCAGCCGGGCCCCCTCGCAGTCGCCCGCGTCGTTGCCATCCCCAAGGGAGAAGGGCGCATCGAGATCGCGAGCCGCCTGGAGAAGGAGGGCGCGATCTCCAGCCGCTGGGCGTTCATCGCCAACTATCTGCTGCGCAACGCCCTCGGCTCAAAGCCGCTCGAGCTCAAGGCCGGCGACTATGAGATCAAGAAGAACGCCAGCATGGCCGAGATCATGGAATTGCTCTCGGCGGGCCGCGGCGTGCTGTCGAAGATCACGATTCCCGAAGGGCTGACGAGCTTGCAGATCGTCGAGCGCCTGCGCCAGGAGAACGAGCTCACCGGCGACGTCACCGATATCCCGCCCGAAGGCTCCCTGCTCCCCGATACCTATCGCTTCTCCAAGGGCATGGACCGCCGCGAGCTGCTCGACCGCATGCAGGGCGAGATGCAGCGCTTCCTCGCCGCTGCCTGGGAGCGCCGCCAGCCGAGCCTTCCGATCGCTACGCCCGAGGAGGCGATCATCTTCGCCTCCATCGTCGAGAAGGAGACGGGCAGGGCCGACGAGCGCGGACGCGTCGCTGCCGTCTTCATGAACCGCATGCGCAAGGGCATGCGCCTGCAGTCGGATCCGACGGTGATCTACGGCATCGTCGGCGGCCAGGGCTCGCTCGGCCGTTCGATCACGCGCGCCGATCTCGACGCCAAGACCTCGCACAACACCTATCAAATCCCCGGCCTGCCGCCGACGCCGATCTGCAACCCGGGGCGCTCCGCCATCGAAGCCTCGCTCAATCCACCGAGCACGACCGATCTCTACTTCGTCGCCGACGGCACCGGCGGGCACACGTTCTCCGATACCTTGAAGGAGCACAACGCGGCCGTCACCACCTGGCGCAAGGTCGAGAAGGAGCGCAAGAAGGACGCCTCGGCTGCGGCAGCCACGCCGCCGGATGCGATCCCGGTGATCAATGCCGCCCCCACGCCGAGCAGCAAGGCACCTGCAGCCGCTGCCTCCGTGCCCCTGCCGGTGCGCAAGCCGAAGCAATAGACGGCATTACCCGTCCCAGGCTGCCACACGCTTGTTGCCCGCCCGCGCTGCCGCTAGATTTTCGCCACGCGTTGGGATCCCCGGCGCCGGAGCCCGACGGAGCCGCAATGACCATCAGAAGCATGACCGGCTTTGCGCGTGCCGAAGGGACGCATGACGGGGCGAGCTGGCATTGGGAGGTCCGCAGCGTCAACGGACGCGGCCTCGACCTGCGCCTGCGCCTTCCATCCGGACTGGAGTATCTCGAGCCGCGCGTGCGCGAGGCCGTCGGCCGCCACATCACGCGCGGCAGCCTCAACCTCACGCTGACGACCGAGCGCAGCACTACGACCGCCGAGATCCGTCTCAATGAGCGCGCGCTCGTCCAGGTCATGCAGGCGGCCGATCGCATCCGCACCCTCACCGATGCAGCCCCGCCGCGCGTCGACGGCCTCATAGCCATCAAGGGCGTGCTCGATATCACCGAGCCCGAGGAGAATCCTGACCAGCTCGCGGCCCGCGCCGATGCCATGCTGGGCTCGCTGGACGAGGGCCTTCGCGCGCTCGTGGCCGCCCGCTCCGCCGAGGGAACGCGCCTCGCAGCGGCCCTCGATGCGCACCTTGTCGAGATCGAGCGTCTGGTCGCCGTCGTGCGTTCGTCGCCGGCGCGCACCCCCGAGGCGATCGAGGCCCGGCTCAAGGAGCAGGTTCGCCGCCTGCTCGAGGCGGGAAGCGGGTCTTTCGATGCCGTGCGCCTGCACCAGGAAGCCGTGCTGCTCGCCACCCGCGCCGACGTCGAGGAGGAGCTTCAGCGCCTCACCTCGCACATTGGCGCGGCGCGCGAGTTGCTCGCCGACTCCGCAGCCGTGGGCCGCAAGCTCGACTTCCTCGCCCAGGAGTTCAATCGCGAGGCCAATACGCTATGTTCCAAGGCGAGCGACCTCGATATCACGCGAGCCGGCCTGGCGCTGAAAACGGTCATCGACCAATTGCGCGAGCAGGTGCAGAACATCGAGTAGGGCAAAACAAAAAAGGGGCACGCGCGCTCGCGCGGCGAAAGATTGCAATGGGAGAAACGCCGACAATTCAGCGCCGCGGCCTGCTGCTCGTGCTGTCGTCGCCTTCGGGTGCCGGCAAGACGACGATTGCGCGCCGCCTGATCGATGCTGAGCCCGACATTTCGATGTCGGTTTCAGTCACCACCCGCAAGCCGCGCCCGGGCGAGGTCGATGGCCGCGACTACATCTTTGTCGACGAGGCGAAGTTCAAGCGCATGGCCGACACGGGCGAGTTGCTCGAATGGGCGCGCGTCTTCGACAACTTCTACGGAACGCCCCGCGCGCCCATCGAGGCCGCCGTGGCGAACGGCCAGGATGTCCTCTTCGACATAGACTGGCAGGGCGCACAGCAGCTCTCCGAGAAGATGAAGCACGACGTCGTACGCGTGTTTATTCTTCCGCCCTCCGCCGCCTCGCTCGAGGAGCGCCTGCGCGCCCGTGCCCAGGACCCCGAGGATGTGCTGCGCAAGCGTATGGACGCGGCTGCTGCCGAGATCAGTCACTGGCCGGAATACGACTACGTCATCGTCAATTCCGATCTGCCGACGTCCATGGAAGGCTTGACCGCCATTCTCGCGGCGGAGCGCCTGCGGCGCGAGCGCCTCAACGGCCTCACCACCTTCGTCCGCGACATGCAGGCCCAGCTTTGATTCTTCGCCGCGCCGTTTCAGCGATCCTTGCCGCCGCCGTGCTGACGGCGACTCCGGCCCTGCCGCAAGAGGGACTGCACGTCATCGATGTGGCAGGGCACGAGATCGCCGCCGCAAAGCCCGGGACGATCCTGCGCGTGTGGCCCCAGGTCGGCGGCGCCGTCGGCAATGCCAAGGCCTATCGCATCCTCTATCGCTCGACCGGCACCAATGGCGAGCCGATCGCCGTCTCTGGAGCTGTCTTCATTCCCGATGGCCCAGCGCCACACGGGCACCGGGATGTCATTGCCTGGGCGCACCCGACCACCGGCGTCGTCGACCGCTGCGCACCGACCCTGCTGCCCGACCTCGCCGGCACCGTAGCCGGCCTCGAGGAAATGATGCGCCGCGGCTTCGTGGTCGCGGCGACCGATTACCAGGGACTCGGCGTCAAAGGCATCCACCCCTATCTCGTCGGCATCAGCGAGGCGCGCAGCGTCATTGACTCGGTGCGTGCCGCGCGGCAGTTGCCCGACGCCCTCGCGGGCGACCGCTTCGCCGTGTGGGGCCACTCGCAGGGCGGCCACGCCGCTCTCTTCACCGGCGAGGAAGCCCCAAGCTACGCGCCGGAGCTGAAGCTTGTCGGCATCGCCACGGCGGCACCCGCCACCTACCTCGTCGAATTGTTCAAGGCCGACCGCGGTTCCGTCGGCGGCAGCACGCTGACCGCCATGGCGCTCTACTCGTGGTCCTCGATTTACGACATTCCCACCGACACCGTCCTCGCCCCCGGCGCCAAGCGAAGTTACGAGGAGGTCGCGACGACCTGCATGGAATCGATCGCCGAGTTCCTGAAGCTCGAGCAGGCCGCCGAGCCCCTGCAACGCCGCTTCCTCAAGGCTGACCCGACCAAGATCGAGCCCTGGCGCGACATCATGCTGGCCAATTCCCCGGGACACAAACCCGCCGGCGCGCCGGTCTTCATCGCCCAGGGGACCGCAGACGAGACGGTGCGGCCACAGATTACGCGCCAGTTTGCCGACCATCTTTGCGCCGAGGGCACGCCCGTCGTGATGAAGCTTCTCGACGGCGTCAGCCACGTCTACGCGGGATACGACAGCGCCAACGAGGCGATCGCCTGGATGGCCGACCGTTTCCGCGGCGCGCACCCGCCCTCGGGCTGCAAGCAATAAAGCCGCACCCGGCCCGCCCCGATTGTCATACGCGGAACGCGGCCCCGATTTACCGTGCTACCCGATTGCACGACACCGAGCCCCGGAAGCGATAGTCTGCGCCGCCGGCAATCCGCTCGGTGTCATTCCTCAGATGCAGCTCGGCATGCGCGTCCTCTTCTCATTCGCCTCGATCCCTCGTGCTCTCCTGGCGTTCCTCGCCCTGTCGCTGGCGCCCGGCGCGCTCCAACACGTATCCGCGCAGCAGTTGAAGCTCGAAGTCTCGCCGGCAGAAATCCGCAAGGCGAAGCCGGGAAAGGTCTTCCATATCCACCCGCAGGTTGGCGGCGCCCCCGCCAATGCGAAAGCGTTCCGCATCATCTATCGCTCGACCAATCTGAAGGGCGAGCCGATTGCCGTGTCCGGCACCGTGATCTATCCGGCGGGCCCGGCGCCGAAGGAGGGCAGGGACGTCATCGCCTGGGCGCATTACACCACCGGCGTCTCGGGCCGCTGCGCACCGACGCTGCTGCCAAATCTCTCCGGCACCATCGCCGGCCTCGAGGACATGCTGGCGCGGGGCTATATCGTCGTCGCCACCGACTACGAGGGCCTCGGCACGCCCGGCGTGCACGCCTACCTCGTCGGTGATAGCGAGGCGAGGTCCGTCATCGATTCCGTGCGCGCGGCGCGCAATCTCGCCGGCGCGCACGCGACCGACCGATTTGCCGTGTGGGGCCACTCTCAAGGGGGCCACGCCGCGCTGTTCACCGGGGAGATCGTCTCCGAGTACGCGCCCGAGCTGAAGCTCGTCGCTCTGGCGACGGCGGCGCCCGCGACCGACCTCGTCGAGCTCTTCAAGGCGCAGAAGGGATCGATCGCCGGCAACAGCCTCACGGCCATGGCACTGCTCTCCTGGTCGCGGACATACAACCTTCCGCTCGACACTGTGCTGGAGGAGGGGATCGAGGAGCAGTTCGAGAAGGTCGGCGAGAGCTGCATCCAGTCCATCTCGCAGATGCTGCAGACCCTGAAGCTCGCCCGGCCCTTGAAGAAGGCCTTCCTCAAGGCCGATCCGACCGAGATCCCGTCCTTCCGCGCGCTGATGGAGCAGAACTCACCCGGAAAGCGACCGATCAAAGTCCCTGTGTTCATTGCGCAGGGAACCGGCGACGTCACGGTGAGGCCCGGCATCACAGTTGCCTTCGCCAAGGCGCTTTGCAGCCGCGGGACGCCAGTCACATTGAAGATGCTCAACAACGTCTCGCACAGCTTTGCCGCCGAGAAGAGCGCTTATGGCGCCGTCATCTGGCTGAACGAACGCTTCAAAGGACGCCCACCGCGCAACGACTGCCCCCGCTAGCCGGCGCTCCGCTCCCGCCTTCAGCCGCGAGCACGGGGTAAGCGCTCGAACACCAGCGCCAGCCGGGCAAAGTCCTTCACCGAGAGATCCTCGGCCCTGAGGTTTCCGGCGATGCCGGCGGCGTCGAGCAGCTCCTCCGGCGCGCCGATAAGCTGCTTGAGGCTCGCCCGCAGCATCTTGCGCCGCTGTCCGAACGCCGCCGCCGTCACCCTGGCGAGCGCTTGCGGCGTGCACGGCGGCGACGGCTCCCTGTGCGGCACGAACTCGACGACGGCCGACTCCACCTTCGGCGCCGGCGTGAACGCCTCGCGCGGGACGTTGAGCACGATGCGCGGCGCCGTTCGCCACTGCGCCAGCACCGACAGCCGCCCATACGCCTTGGTGCGCGGCACCGCGACGATGCGCTCGGCCACCTCCCTCTGGAACATCAGCACCATGCGATCGAACCACGGCGGCCAAGGCTCCGAGTCGAGCCAGCCCGTCAGCAGCAGCGTGGCAACGCCATAGGGCAGGTTGGCGACGATGACCGCGCGACCGGCGGCCGGGCCGACCAGCGTCGCCCAATCGGCCTCGAGCGCATCGCCGAAGTGCACATCGAGCTGGCCGGGATAACGCTGCGCGATCATCTCCAGCGCGCCACGCGCCCGCTCGTCGCGCTCGACGGCGACCACACGCTCGGCGCCTTCGATGAGCAGCGCGCGCGTGAGGCCCCCCGGGCCCGGCCCCACTTCGACCACGGTGCGGCCATTGAGCGAGCCGGCAGCGCGCGCGATGCGCCGCGTCAGGTTGAGGTCGAGGATGAAATTCTGTCCCAGGCTCTTCTTCGCTTCGAGCCCGAAGGCGCGGATCACCTCGCGCAGCGGCGGCAATCCGTCGGGGCTCGCGCCGTTTCCCTCGCGCTCGCCCGTCGTCATGGAGCTGCCGCGCTGGAGCGTGCCGCGACGATGTCGGATGCGAGCTTCACGGCGGCGATCAGGCTCGTTGCCGACGCACGGCCCTCCGCCGCGATGTCGAATGCGGTGCCGTGATCGGGCGAGGTGCGCACGAAAGGCAGCCCCAGCGTCACGTTCACGCCTTCGTCGAACGCCAGCGTCTTGAGCGGGATCAGCGCCTGGTCGTGATACATCGCGACGACCGCATCGTAGGTGCGCCGCGCCGCGGCATGAAACAGCGTGTCGGCCGGATGCGGCCCGGTGACCGAAAGCCCTTCGGAGCGCAGATCGGCGATGGCGGGCGCGATGACGTCGATCTCCTCCCGTCCCATGGTCCCTTCCTCGCCTGCGTGCGGATTGAGCCCGGTGACCGCGATGCGCGGCGCCGCGATGCCGAAGTCGGTCTTCAGCGCCGTGTAGGTGGTATGCACCGTCTCGCGGATCAGCCCGCGCGTGATCGCCTTCGGCACGCTGGCGAGCGCGCAATGCACCGTGAGCGGCACGACGCGCAATTCGTGCGAGGCGAGCATCATCACCGGCCGGCAGCTCTTGCCCGTGTGCCGCTCCGCGAGCGCGGCGAGGAATTCAGTATGGCCCGGAAAGGGGAAGTCCTCGGCCAGCACGACATGCTTGGCGATCGGGTTGGTCACGATCGCGGAAGCCTCCCCTCGCACCACGGCGGCCGTCGCTTGCTCGATGGCACCGATGATCGCCGACCGGTTCAAGGGATCGCCAACTCCGGCGTGCGCCCGAACGTTGAGCGGCGCGTGCAAAACGGGAAGCGCCGAGCCGAAGGCGTCGGGCGCCTCCGCTGGCGACGTGACGGCCGCGATCGGCACCGAAAGGCCGAACCGCCGGGCCCTGTCCGCAAGCACGTCCTTGTCGGCAAAGACGACGAACGGCTCGAGCCCGCGATCATTGCGATCGAGCCAGGCCCGTAGCGTGATTTCCGGACCGATCCCGGCCGGGTCGCCCATGCTCACGGCGAGAGGGCGCCGTCGCCGCGTCTGGGACCCCGCGGCCATCTAGCGATACTCGATGTGGGCGTCCGTACGCAGGTCCTTGAGATACTTCTTGGAGAGGATCTCGAACTCTTTCTGCCGCAGCTCGTTCTGTGCCGTTTCGCGCTTTGTGTTCTCCGCCTTGACGACTTTGCGGCCGCAGACCGCCCACAGCTCGACGCCGTTCTCGCCGATGGTTGCAGGCAGCAGCTCGCCGTCGTGGGCCGCCAGCAGCAGGCTGCGCGTCGGCTCGGGAAGGCTGCTCGGTCTGCGGTCGCCGAGGTTGTCGAAGCGCGCCCCTGAAACGCCGCGGGCCATCGCGTCCATCTCGTTGCAGCCCGTGAACTTCGCACGCAGGTTCTCCGCGTCGCTGAGGCGCTGGGCAAGCCGCTTCTGGTCCGGGTTGGCGGGTAGGTTAAGCAGCACGCGATGGATGCGCAACTCGACGTCGTCTTGACCCTCGGATGCTGCCACTATCTTGTCGACGTCGCGGTTGGCGACGGAGATCATGTGGCCGAACTTGCGGCGGATGACGTCGGTCCAGGAGAGCGATGCACGGATGCGCTCGCGCATGACCGCGATGTTGGCGCCCATCTTGGTAAGATGCTCGCCGAACTGCGCGGTCGTCATCTTGTTGCGCTCGGCCATGCCGGCGAGAATGCGCTCCACCTCGTCGTCGGCGGCCACGACGCTCAGCTTCTTGGCCTCCTGCAGCTTCAGCCGCTCGTCGATCAGCTCCTCGAGCGCCTGCTTACGCGCCGTCGGCACGTACTCCTTCTCGATCTGGTTCTTGATGCTGGCGACGAACTCGCCCTGCAGCTGCTTGACGCGGGACTGCTGCTCGGCTTCCGACTTCGGCGGATTGGCCTGCAGGCGCTTGATGGCAAAGGCCTTGAACTGATCGTTCATGCTCGGCGACTTGAGGCGCGCCTGCAGCTTCTTCTGCACCTCGGGCGCACCGAGCATGGCGAGCGCCACGCGCTGCTGGATCTCATAGCCGGTGATGGGCTCGTCGTTGACCAGCACCACGATGGACTGCACCGGGCGATCCGCCAAGGCGTCGGCCTGAGTCGCCCGTGCGGTGACGACATGCTTGGGCTTTTCCGCCGCTGCGGATTGGGCGAGCGCCGTGGCGCCCGGCACGACAAGTGCCACGGCGCCGAGGAGGGCGAGGCTCCGCCGACGCGGCCCTGTGCAGGGCTGCTCCGGCCCGCAACTTTGCCCGTTTGATCTGACGGAGCCCATCGCTCTTTCGTCTTTCAATGCCCGTCTTTCAAATGCTTGCAGTGTCCCGCCACCCTAATGGAAAGGCCGGACGAACCGAACCGCTTTGCGACGTCTTATTGACGCAAACCTTGGCGGAGCCGTGACGCGAGGCCACCGTGAAGCGCCTGCCGCGCCCAATTTCCGGGACACCCACGCCTACCAAAGGGTTGCTACAACCAGATCTGCGCCCGCGGCAGGGCGCCAGCAGCATCGAGGTTACCAGCGCCCGGGGGCCAGGCTCGAGCTGGGGGCCGCTGCGCAGATACCGCCGACCGGAGCAACCCGCTACTGCGGCGTCGCGCCCGACTGCTGCTCCATGAAGTTGAAGTTCAGCGCGTTGGTCGAGTAGCCGAACTCACCCAAATGCTTCAGCTCGAAGCGCAACATGAGGGTCTGGCCGTCGACCAGGTCCGGATTGACATAGTAGTTGTCCGTATAGGTCGCCGTAAGCACGAAGCACTCGTCGGCGTAACGGATCTGGATCATGTCGGAAGCGAGCTCGTCGGCATCGATGTCGTAGCGCACGGCTGCCGCGAGGGTCCAGCGATCGGTGAGGCGCAGGCCGACGCTCCCGTAGACGTCCTCCTGGGCGTCGTCGATGCCGTTCGTGGGATCGGTATCCAGATAGGCGTACACGGCATTCATCGTCACCGGGCCGAGGCTGACCTGGCCACCGGCGTCGAGGCGGGCGAGCGAGAAGCTGTCCTTCTCGAAGCGCGACTGCGAGATGAGCTGCAGGAAGCTCCACGGCGCAAGGTACGCGCCGAGCACGTAGTCCGAGCGGTCCGTCTGCAGGCCGCTGTACGGCGTGAAGACCGGATTGTCGTTCACGTCCTTGCCGGGATCGGCGTACGGGTTCGTGCCGGCCAGATGATAGCTCTCGCCGGCCAGCACGCGCGCATATCCGCCGTTATTGGACTGGAACGTGTACTGCAGGCCGACGTTGGCGCGGGTGCCGACCTCGATCCGGTCGTAGCCGGAGAACTTCGTCAACTCGAACAGGTTCGTGTCGTCGAAGACGAGGCTCTGCGCATCCTCGTTCGGCAGGCTGTTCTGATCGATCGAAGCCTGGCGCGCGATGATCTGACCGATCGGCTCGATGACGTGCGAGCCGCCGCCCGTGTTCGCCACCCACGGATAGGCAACGGTGACGCCGCCCGCCGCCAAGCCGCGCGCCAGCGATGTGCTCTCCAGCGGCGTGTTGATGGCGTAGGGATCGACGTAGTTGCTGATCTGGTAGAGGTCGCCACGTAGCTGTGCGAACGGCGTATAGGTAATGCCGATCGGATCGGTCAGGCGCCGGCGCCAGTTCACCTCCGTCACCACCCGGTTCATCTGCTGATTGCTGTCGGCGAACGGCGCGAAGCTCGTCACATCCTGGTTGCTGGAAAGGGCCAGCGCATTGGTATTCCACGTCAGCTCGCCACCGAGGATCGGATCGGCGAACACGTAGTTGTAGTCCATGATCGGATACGCGTACTGCTTGGTCTCGTTCGTCCCCGGCGTGGTGTAGCCGAGGTCCGAGAACTCGTAGGCCGCGATCTGGAAGAAGTTGCGGTCCGACAGGCCGTTGAAGAAGATCTTGTTGACCCGGTCCGTCAGCAGGATGTTGTCGAGCTTGTAGAACCGGCGGAACTCGTCGTCGGTTTCGGTCGTGACGTCCCAGCCGAACTTCCACCAGCTCCCGATGTTGAACAGGCCCTTGGTGTCGAGGCTGCCGCGCCAGCCGTCGTACTGCTCGCGATTGGTGATCTCCGACGGCAGCTGCCCGGCATCCTGATCGATGCCCGCGCCCTTGATGTAGTACTCGCCGGTCTCGGTGCGGTGCCGCCACTCGCCCTGCCACAGGATGCCCTGCCGCGAGGTGACCATCGGGTAGAAAGTGAAGTCGTAGTTCGGCGCCAGCGCGAAGTAGTAGGGAATGGTGGTGGCGTAGCCGAGGTTGTCGGAGATCGACGGCTGCGGCATCAGGAAGCCCGACTTGCGCTTCACCGACGGATCGGCGTGCTCGAAGTAGGGCGTATAGAGGATCGGCACCCCGAACAGTTCGAACTGGGCGTCCTGATAGGTGATCGTCGCGGCCTGCTGGTCGTGAATGACCGTAGCGGCGCTCAAGCACCACAGCGGCGGCATGCCATCGGTGGTTTTGCAAGGCGTGAAGCGGCCGTTCTTGAACACCGTCGTGTTGCCGGCGCGGCGCTGGGCGGATTCTGCGGCGATGCGCGTGTCGTCGCTGGCGACGACGGAAAGCTGCGAGACGAAGCCGTCGCGGAAATCGTCGGTAAGGGTGTAGCGGTCGGCGCGGACGACGTTGCCGTTAGGCTCCTTGAGCACGACGTTGCCGACGGCCGTCAGCGTGTTCGCCGACTGGTCGTAGATCACCTCGTCGGCAGTGAGGATGTAGTTGTTGTAGAAGATCTCGACGTTGCCGCGCGCGATCACCTTGTTGCCGCCGGTGTCGTACACCAGCTCGTCGCCCTGCAGATAGAGCGGCTGCGACTTGTCGATG
>JAEXXM010000083.1 GCA_023405815.1 Pseudomonadota bacterium
GTCCCAGATCGGATCCGACAGATGATCGTGTCGCGCACGCCGCTGCGACGGCTGGCGACCGTCGACGACGTTGCCGGGGCAGCGCTGCTGCTGGCCTCTCCTTACGCGGAGTTCATTACCGGCGAGAATTTGCTCGTCACCGGCGGCGAGACCATGATCTGAGGAGGCAGGCTGCGTTGTTATCAACATCGGCGCACACCAGCGCGCGCGCAATCGCCATGAGCGGCGTGCCCGAAGACCAGTCGATCGATATGGTCGTGGACGCAGCGATCGAGGCGGCTCCGGATCTCGTGCGGCGTCGGGCGATATTGCCCGCGGTCGATTGGACGAGGGTCTCGCCGGAGAGGGTGATGCGCATGCTCTCTCGACTCGAGCAGGCGGGCATGGGCTGCCCCCGATGGCTATCCAAGGCTATTCTGTTGGCTGGCCATATAGTCGATGACGGCCAGCACCTGCCAGGTCATCTCAAGGTGCTGGACTTCGTCAACAGATCAAGGCGTGGCGGTGAATCTAGCCGGGAGTTTGGCCCGCTAATCGATGGGATGACCGACGATGAGTCGATCGGGGTCGAGATCGTCGTTGCGATTGTGGAGGGGCTGATCGCGTGCGGTGCTCATGACCATGCGGTCAAGCTGGCCCTGGGACATGCTCACCGGACGCGGGACGCGTTGCGCGCGGTTGGGCCTCACCTCGACATGGCGGTGGCACAATTGCCTCCGGTGCAGTTGCGCCTGGCAGGTTTCTCAACGACGCAAATTCTTGCCGATGCGTTGCGGCCAGCATTCGCAGCTCAGGGCTGGCAGGCGAACGTTGCGCAATCGGAATTTGGCGAGGGGCTGGCCGAGCTGACGAAGGTGGGAGGGGAGCATGACGCGCTCATCCTTACGCTCGACCTTGAAGGATTTGCGCCGATAGACTGGCGTAATCCACCGGCGCGGGTGGCGGAGCTGCTCAGCGAACGGGTGGAGCTGTTGGCCACGGCGCTGACCGGGTTTGCGGAGCGCTCAGACGTCCCGCTCTTGATCAACACGATCCCTTCGGCGTCCGCTCCGTCGGTGGGGCTCGTCGATGGGCGCCACGGCAGCGGTGTTCGACGTGCCGTCGATCTCATCAATTCGAGGCTGTATGAAGTGGTGGGATCAAGCGCTCGGCTTGTCGTGATCGATGCCGATAAGGCTTTGGCCGATATCCCACTCTCCCGGCAAGTCGATCAGAAGCTTTGGTTCTATGGTCGCATCGCTCACTCGGGCGAAGCAGCATGGGCCCTCGCACGAGGCTTTGCGCAGGCCTGGCATTCGCTGCGACGCGGGCCGATCAAGGTGCTGGCCGTCGATCTCGACAACACATTGTGGGGCGGCATCTATGGCGACGACGGCGTGGAGAGACTGGCGTGTGGGCACGAGTTCCCCGGGAATGCCTTCAGAGCCATGCAACAGGAGTGCCTGCGGCTGCGCAATCAGGGCATCTTGCTCGTCGCGCTAAGCAAGAACAACGCCGATGCGATCAGCGTATTCGAGCGGCATCCGGAAATGGCATTGAAGGCGAGCGACTTTGCCGCCACCGCAGTGAACTGGGACCCCAAGCCGAATAACCTTCGCAAGGTTGCTGCTGGACTCAACGTGGGCTTGGATAGTTTCCTATTCATCGACGATAGTCCGCATGAACGCGATGCCATGCGCAGGCTATGTCCTGAGGTGCGTGTTCCGGAGATGCCAGGCGACCCCGCCGAACGTCCCCTGTGGCTGCGGCGGCAGGCATGCACATGGCCTGTGCGACTGACGGCCGAGGACGAAGAGCGGGGAGCGTTCTATGCCGCCGGCCAGGAGGCCGAGCGCTGGAGGACGTCGGCGGGCAGTCATGAAGACTTCCTGACTGGATTGCAGCAGCGTCTATATGTTGCGCGCGTCGATGGGAGTGTCGTGGCGCGCGTCGCGCAGATGCATCAGCGTACAAACCAGTTCAACCTCACGACCATGCGGAGCACCGAAGCCGATATTGCCTCGGTCTTGGGTGACGGTTCTCGCGGACTTGCTCTCTACGGGCGCGCAAGTGACCGGTTCGGCGACCACGGAATCGTCATCGCAGCCGTCGCCGAGATCGAAGGCAGCGATGCAAACTTGGGGTCGTTCCTCATGAGCTGTCGCGTCATCGGACGGGAGATCGAACGAGCGTTCCTCGGTGAAGTCTTGCGGGAGCTTCGGCGGCGCGGTGTCGGCCGCGTGTACGGCAAATACATCCCGACGGCAAAGAATGCGATGGTTCGCGACTTCTATCCATCCTGCGGTTTTGCGCAGGTGGATGAAGACGAGGGTCGGACGACTTGGCTCCTGGACCTGTCCAGCCAGGAATTGCCTGCCTCGCAGTTTGTCACTGTTGGCTGGGAGTCATAAATGGACACGCGGATTTCAAGGAGTCTGCCGTGCCGCTCCGAGATTGCGGCGATCTTTGAGGAGGTATTCCAGTATTCCGGGCCGGTCACTTTGGCGACCTCGCCGAACGACATCGAACGCTGGGATTCGCTACAGCACATAGCGCTGGTTCAGATGATCGAAGCCACGTTCGCGATTAGACTGTCAATGGACGAGATGCTGGAGATTCGCACCGTTGCAGACATCGAGCGGGTGCTCGACCGGCATGGTGTGTAGGAGATTCGCTATTCGGGGCGCTTCTGCAGGAGAAACTGGGGATAGAAGGAGACGACAGTACTGCCGCTCTGGTTGACGCCCTCGGCGCCGACGACGAGCATGCCCCATTCTTTCGACGTGCCCGCGCCGACCTTGTGCTCGACCCAACTGTTGAAGGAGATGCGGTCGCCCTCGTAGACCGGTGCGTGCCAGGAGAGGTTTCGCGTACCCGCAGCCGGTCCAAGCAAGGGGACCGGCTGCTGGTTGCGGGCCAACCAATCGGCTTCGGCGTGATAGTAGTCGACCATAAGCCGGGTCCACATTGAGATGATGTGCCAATCGTGCACGAATTCCATTTGAGCTCCATCGTCGGGAGACTCGTCCAATCTGCCGATGGTGTGGGCATAGGTCTGGATGGCAGCCGCGGTGAAGCAGCAGGAACCGAGCATGATTTCGTCGCCCACCCGTACATCTTCGAAATAGCGGACGAGATGTCCCCCTTGGCGCCGTTCTACGCGGGATCGTCGCCGGCATTGGTCTGCGCATCCAAGAGCGCTGGTTTGTTTGGCGATGCTGGGCGATAGCAGAATGCTGCAGCTGATGCGCAGCACTTGTGCTCCCGACGGCTTCGACACCGTAATGGTCGCCGTGCGGCCGCCCTGGTTCCGACAGGCTCCCCAACGGCACGCCTCGCCCCAACGCAATTGGATGAGGATGACGTCACTGGGTCGCACAGGTTGGAACCACCTTATGTCCTCGACCGTGAGCCCAGCGAGATGAAGGGATTGCGCTGCAAAGTGGCGCTCGACTTGGCGCATCGTCAGAATGCAGGTCTGCCACCCTGAAGCGGCGATGCCACGCAGCAGACTGCGCGCCGCCGCAGCTTCATCAAGGTGGTGGGCCTGTGGATCATATTCGGCTGCGAACGTCTTGATTGCCTGTGTGGAGATTTCGATTGCGCCGATATTGCAGGTCTGCCCGCTGATGAAATTGTGATGGAGGTTCATTGCTGGACGAGCGCCCTGGCTCAGGATCGCGTGGCTGAGAGTCCCGCGCCGGGACGGCGTGGGGTGCTCGAGCTCTTGAATCGACACGCGATTTCGGCGGCAATTCTCGGCGCGGCATCAAGGGGGCGGTAGCGCCATTTCTCGGCGGGATCGATGTCGGGAGTGAGAGAGCGTGTTGCGCCGTGCCGCGCCAAGCTCGCATGGAACCTCACCATGCTGTCCGAGCCGCCCATGGGTTCGAAGACATAGACCGGGCGCCCCGTGACGCAGGCTTCGCTGGTCATGTTGACGGAATCGGCCGTGACGATGGTCAAGTCGGCGTTAGCCAGGAACGTCCAATAGGGATTAGGGGCGCGTCCGGTCCAGATGATGCGCCGGGCATTGCGCGTTGCGTGTGCCGCAGTCCGAAACAGCGCTGCCGTCGTTCGTCGCGAGGGCGTGATCAGGAAGCTCGCTCCGGCATCGGCGAGCTTGCGCAGGCATGTACCGAACCGATCCAGCGTCTCGGCGTCATAGCGATAGAGCCGGTTCGGCCCACCGAGGAGAACAGCAATCAAGGGCCCCGGGAGCGCTGCGATCTCAGGCGGCCGGCCCGTCCTCAACGCGATGAGCCTCTGCGGGCGCGTCAGATGGGGCGTCGTCAACGTCGAGATGATGTTGGCACCGGTGTGACCTTCGTGGGCCGGACACCAGATCAGATCGGCGAGGTCGGCACGTGTCGCGTGGTGTTGTAAGGCGACCGTGAAGGTCGCCCCTTCGGAGGCGCGCCGCAGCGCCTGAAGGTAAGGTATTGTTCGGTTGCCTGCAGCGATGGCGATCTCGGGCCAGGGCGGAAGGAGGAATCTGTCGGCATTCTCGAACCCGTCGCCCGGATCGAGGAAGCTTCGGGCTGGCAAAATGCTCCAGGTCGCCCGGGCAGCAATTCGCTTATGCTCGAACCTCAATCCGATTGCTTCGGCGACGCCGCTCGCCGCGGAGACGGGGCCCATGCGACCGTCGGTGACAATCCATCCGCTGCGTTCGTGCATGGATTGGGCGAAAGGCCAGAAAGCAGCCGTATCGAGCATTGCGGGCATCGGTGAGCGCCCCTGCTATGGTTGCCCGGGCAGATATGGCGCCTACGTGTCTGCCGCACCTTAACCGCGGTTAAACAGGCATTCCCGATGACTGTATGTGGCAATTCGTTGCGTTGCATGTTTGCGCCAGATCAATTCGTCATAGTGTTGAGGCGTCAGAGTAGAGGCAATCAAGCCTCGGCGGAGCATCCAGAAGATGAACGCTATCGACAACGAGATCATAGCGGCGACGCCGCTGTTTCGTGGCTTGTCGTCGGAAATGTCGGACACCCTGGTGGGCAGATCCATACCGCGTGTCTACGAGAAGGGGTCGATGCTCTTTCATCAAGGGGAGCCAGCGTCGGCCTTCTTCATCATCCTTGATGGATGGGTGAAGCTTTATCGCACCACCGCCGACGGACTCGAGGTGGTGCTGCACGTCTTCAAACGCGGCGAGGCCTTTGCCGAGGCCGCAATGTTCCTTGGCGGCCGGTACCCGGCGAGTGCCGAGACCGTCGCGCCTTCACGCTTGCTGAAGATCGACGGCGAAGCATTTCGCTCGCGCATCCGTGAGCGGCCAGAGCTGGCGATGTCGATGCTCGCCTCGGCATCCTACCAGTTGAAGATGCTGGTGGAGCAGATCGAACAGATCAAGGTCAGGTCGGCACCACAACGGATCGCCGACTTCCTAATCAGGATTGCGCCCACTCGGGAAGGGGCTGCCGTCGTCGAGTTGCCTTTCGAGAAGAGCCTTCTGGCTAATCGCCTGGGCATGAAGCCCGAGAGCTTCTCGCGTGCGTTGAGCCGCCTACGTTCTTACGGCGTCAGCGTCGATCGTGAAGTCGTCAAGATCGATGATGTGGGACGGCTGTTGAGCTTGGTCGAATACGCCGAAGACGACGACGCCTAGCAGTCGTCGACGGACGATCAACACGCTGTGAAGTCCGGTGATGGGGCGCGGGCCGTGCGGGCTCCGCGCAGCGCGTGGGGCAAACGAGCGCGCGGAGCCGGCCGGCCTTCTGTCGATCACGACAGCGAGAGCCACGGTGGTAATGCCCGCCACTAGCAGTGGTCCCCTTAACAAAAGTCAACCGAGCACGGTGTTGCGGCCGCGATAGTCCGCGACCGCGGGTGCATGCCCGCTCTGCGAGAGAAAAGGAGGAAAGTCCATGAGATATCTCGAGCCCGCAACTTACGGCGGCGCCGTCACCAAGAAGTGGGTGGAGCCTGCGTACTGCGATGTGCGCCTCGGCTTCGAGGTGACGGCTTACGTCTACGTGCGTTGACGACATGAGATGGGGCCCGCGCCCCTACTCGGGAGGAGCACATGGAGACGGACAGGCGGCTGCGGCCTGAGGATGTGGTCGAGCTAAATCCTAACTTCCACCTTCGCTGGGAAGAACCGCAACAGGCCCATGTGCTCCTCTACCCTGAAGGCATCGTGAAGCTCAATCCAACTGCGGCTTCGATCATCGGGCGGTGCACGGACGGGCGATCGATCGCCGTCATCGCTGCGGAGCTATCGTACGAGTACGCCGGCGCCAATCTCGGCAAAGATGTTCTGAAATTCTTGGAGGTGGCCCATGCCAAAGGCTGGGTCCGGGTTAAGCCTTGATGGCCTCGGCATGCCGCTGTGGCTGGTGCTCGAGCTGACCTACAAGTGTCCGCTGAAATGTCCGTGGTGCAGCAACCCCGTCGATTTCAATCGCTACCGCAGCGAGCTTACCACCGAGGAGTGGAAGGACGTGTTGCGGCAGGGACGGAAGCTGGGATCGCTGCAGCTTGGCTTCACAGGTGGTGAGCCGATGCTGCGAAAGGACCTGGAGGAGCTCGTCGAAGAGGCTGATCGGCTCGGCTACTATACCAACCTGATTACCTCGGGCGTCGGCCTCAATGCGCGGCGTCTGCGTGATCTGAAAAAGGCAGGCCTAAAGCAGGTGCAGCTCAGCATCCAAGCTTGCGACCAGGAACTCAACGAGAAGCTAGTCGGCGTCGACGTATTTGCGCACAAGGTGGAGATCGCGCGGGCGATAAAGGCCGAGGGGCTGCCGATGGTGCTGAACGTACCCGTAAGCCGCTACAATATCGACCAGACCGAGCATCTGATCGATCTCGCTGCGGATCTCGGCGTGGAGTACCTCGAGTTCGCAAACCTGCAGTACTATAATTGGGCCCTGCTCAATCGTGCCGAGCTGCTGCCGACGCGTGAGCAACTCGCGAGATCAGAGGCAGCCGTGAAAGCCGCACGCGAGCGCCTAGGAAAGCGACTTACGATTTTCTTCGTCGTCCCCGATTATTACGACAATCGCCCAAAGGCCTGCATGAATGGCTGGGGAGCAATCCACCTCACGATCGCGCCGGACGGGACCGCGCTGCCGTGCCAGGAGGCACGGCTCATCAAAAGCATCGAGTTTGCGAATGTGCGCGAGCACTCGTTGGAGTGGATCTGGAAGGAGTCGCCGAGTTTCAACGCCTTTCGGGGCGACGGATGGATGAAGGAGCCATGCCGAAGCTGCAGCGAGAAGGAGAAGGACTTCGGTGGCTGCCGATGCCAGGCCTACCTCTTCACGGGTGATGCGACCAATACCGATCCGGTTTGTTCCAAGTCTCCACATCGCGACGTCATCGATGGGCTGATCGGCTGCACGCAGAAGAGGGGCAAACCGCAGCACCAGAATCTGGTCATGCGCCGTCGCGGCGTCGCGCCGCCTGCGGACGCGACGTGAGTAGCGGCGCCCCCTATCGACGCGGGCTGGAGAACATCAATGGACCTAACGCTTCTCGATCCGGCGGCACGCCTGCTGCACATCGCCGGCGTGATCATCTGGGTGGGCCATAACTGGGTCAACGTGGTGCAGACGCCTGTCTATCGCGGCGTCCTGCCGGACGATCCACCTGAAGCCGTGCGCAGTGTTTTCATCGGCGCCTCAAAGCGAGAACACGGGATCTTTCGCCACGCCTCGCTTGTGGTGTGGGCGACGGGAATCTTCCTGTTGTGGCAGCGTGGCGATCTGCTGGATGCGATTGCTCTTTCGGGACCTTCGGCCGTGATCGGTCTTGGGGCATGGATCGGTACGCTGATGGTTCTCAACCTATGGCTCATCATGTGGCCGCATCAGAAAAAGGTTCTCGGCTTCATCGATGCGCCGCTAGCCGAGCGGCTGCGGTGCTCGCGAATTACGTTCCTGTCGTCGCGAGTCAACACGGTTTTGTCGGTTGTGACATTGACGCTGATGGTGTTGGGCGCGCATGGCGGCTGGAGCCCCTGAGGCGAGGCAGAAATGAAGCGCTTCAGCTTTGCAGCCGGACCTTGTCCAATCCCGCCGCAGGTGAAGCAACAAGTTGCGGAGGATGTGCGCAACTGGAAAGGCTGCGGTGTCTCCGCGCTCGAGCTGCCATTCACCAGCGACGAATTCGCAGAGATACTCGAATCGGCCGAGAACGATTTGGGTTCGCTGCTCGAGATGCCCCGGTCGCACAAGGTCCTGTTCATCCAGGGAGGCGCCACGGCGCAGTTCGCCCTGGTGCCGATGAACCTCGCTCGCATGGGGTGTCACTGCGACTATGTCGAAAGCGGATACTGGTCGCGGCGCGCGATCGAGGAGGCTGGGAGCTGCTGGGATGTGCGCGTCATTGCCAGCGCAGCGGCGGGGTGCGTGCCGAATTTTGATGAGTGGCGGCGTAGCTCCGATGCGGCCTATTGCCATTTCACCAGCAATGAATCAGCGGATGGCCTTCAGTTCCAGGAATTTCCCCAGGCGGGAAAAGTGCCTCTTGTCGTCGACATGACGGGCGATTTTCTCACTCGGGCCATTCCGATTGAGCGCTTGGGCCTTGTCTACGCCAGTGCGCAGAAGTCCCTCGGTGCCTCGGGCCTGACCATTATCATTGTGCGGGCGGATCTTCTCGTTCGCGGAAATCGTGCAATCCCGGCGCCGTTCGATCTTGCACGACAGGTCGCGGCCAGATCAAAGGTCAACACGCCACCCACGTTGGCCATCCTGGTGGCGGCGCGCATGCTTCGCTGGTTGGTCGAGAGTGGAGGGCTCTCGGCAGCGTCCATGCGGACCCAAGAGAGAAGCGCCAATCTCTACGGCATCATCGATGGAAGCGGCTTTTACCGCTGCGTCGCTGCGCGCGAGGCTCGGTCGCGGGTGAACGTCTGCTTTCGCCTGCCGGACCCAGAGCTGGAAGAGTCGTTCGTGCACGAGGCCGAGGCTCGTGGTCTCCTCCATCTGCGGGGGCATCAGCGCATCGGCGGTTTGCGAGCATCTCTGTACAATTCGACCGCAGATGAGGCGGTTGATGCCCTGTTGGAGTTCATGACGAACTTTTTGAGGCAAAACGGGTGAAAGATCCCCGGGTTATATGCGCGACGGAATCGGCTGGAAGCTCCGACGTCTTCACCACGGCCGGGGTGCCTCTAGTTCGTCCGTCGCAAGTCATGGGGCTGCATTTCAAAAATCCTCTGGGGCTCGCTGCTGGCTTCGATCGCACCGGAAGGCTGCTCTCGGGCCTGGCTCCCCTGGGATTTGGACACATCGAGGTCGGCACCGTCACGCGTCGCGGCGGCGATCTTGCTTTACCGAGAACCGCGCCCGAGGATGTGAGAGTGGGCGTGAGCATAGGCAGTGCGAGGACTGGCATCAGTCCTCAAGTGATCGACGACTATGTCGCGACGTTCTCGAAGGTCTGGCCGCGAGCCGACTACATAGTGGCCAACCTGAGCTCTCCCTTCTCCGGGCGCCGAGGAGATACGGCAGGGATCGAAGTGCTACTCGGGCAGATCGGAGCAAGATGGCGCTCTCTCTCACGTGAGACCGCGCGTCACGTTCCGCTGCTCGTCAAAGTCGCCTGCCGTGCCGATGCGGGCCTGCCCGTGGCGCTCACGTTGGCCCGCGATATCGAGCTTTCCGGGGTTGTGCTTGTCTCGGATTCGCTGCCGCAGATTGCCGCTGCGCGAAAGCGGCTAGAGGACAAGGTCGTGATCTCAGGCGGCGGCATCGTATCCGCCGCGGACATCAGAGACCGGATGTCGGCAGGGGCTTCGCTGGTGCAGATCTATACGACGTTCGTCCGCGACGGCGCTAGCGTCGCGGGACAAATCCTCGCCGATCTCGCGAAGAGGACTTAGGATTAGTTCTCAGGCGGTCACGAAGCGAGCGCCGATGTCGCCGTGGACGAAGCCGTTGGAGAGATGGGCGCCGGGACAAAGTTCTTGCGCGCGGGAAATTGCGGTGTCGGCGTCGATGTGTCCATCTAAGACGTCCCTGAAAAGGTCAGCGATGGCGACCATGTCGAACGTGTGCGGCGAAAGACGCAGCGCGGCGACCCCGAGTGCGGCCAGCTCGCATGCTTCCTCAAGCAGGCAACAGTAGGTGTGCGATAGAGTCTGCACGCCATTGACTGCGAGAAACTTCTGATCGTCGACCGTCGCGACCTCGAGGCCGTCAGGATCTTGCTCGCAGGCGAATTGGCACGAGTCTTTGGTGCGCCCATTGAGGCGGGCGTGATAGCAGCGAGCCGATATGGCCAACGGAGAGCGGCCAAATGCCCAGACCTCGATGGCGGCCGTTGTCGTTGCGCGCGCGATGGCGGCAATCGACTGCTTGGGCAGCTCGGGTGGCAGGCAGATGCGCGTGGCGCCGCGCGATGCGAGGAACTGCGCGGTATGCTCATTGTAGACGTTTATGAAGGGGCCGATGGCGTGCGGTGTCGGAGCGAGCGAGCGCAGCATCGAGATGTCGTTGGCTTCGACCATGTAGGTTGTGGCGCCGAGCTGACCGTCGGCGCGCAGCTCACGCTCCAGGGTTGGCAGCGCCAGCGAACTCAGCAGCACGGTCTTTCCCCCGCGCTCCAGTCGTTCGATGACGTCGGCGACCTGGTCGGCAAGGAGGGGTTGACGGCGCGAGCATACGATCTCGCCGACGCTTACGTGGTCGACGGGCGCTTCATCGGCGATGCGATAGTAGAAGTTGCGCCACTGCTCGGCTGGCCAGTTGAAGAGCACGGGGCCGAGGGTGAGAGTGGTGCGCGAGGCGTTCATGTCATGCACCGGCTAGCGCCACGTCTTGAGGTATCCGCCGCAAGTGGCGCTTTGACCCTCTGTAAGTCCGGTAAGAGGGCTGCGCGGCTCGGGTTCGCTGCGGGCGAGCGCGTCGAGCGTGTGGCGGAAGGCTTGGACGACGGCGCCGACATACGCGCGCCCGCGCTGTCGGCCTTCGATCTTCAGAGCCTTTACGCCGGCATCGAGCAGTGCGGGCAGAAGTGGCCGCGCATCGAGGCTGACGGGGTCCTCAAAGATATGGCCGGTGCCGAAACTGGTCTTGAAGCGTCCCTTGCAGAGGGTCGGATAGCCTACTGACTTGTCCTTCGGTACGCGGTTGATGGTGAAATCGCCGAGACGCGAGACGAGCGTGCCGTCGTCTTCTTGGTAGGTGACGTGGCTTGCGGGAGAGCAGACGCCATGCATGTTGGGCGACTTTCCGCTCGCATAGGAGGAGAGTGAGCAACGCCCCTCCTCCATCACGCACAAGCCGCCGAATACGAACACTTCGGTCTCGCAGGCCACTGCGCTCGTCATGCGCGCGATTTCCGGTACGCTCAACACGCGTGGAAGCACGACGCGCTTGACGGAGAAGGCCTCCACATAGAAGGCGATCGCCTCAGTGTTGGCGGCGCCGGCCTGCACCGACAGGTGGAGCCGAAGGCTGGGGTGTCTCTTGGCAGCGTATGCCAGGAGTCCTAGGTCTGCGAGAATGACGGCATCGACGCCAAGAGCGGCGGCCTCGTCGACAGCGCGCATCCACGGGCCGGAATCGCCGGCGCGAGGAAAGGTATTTATGGCGAGAAGGACTTTGGCTCCGAAGCGGTGCGCGAAGGGAATCGCCTGGCGCAGCTCGTCGCGACTGAAGTTAAGACCAGGGAAATTGCGCGCGTTGGTTTCATCGCGAAAACCGCAATAGACAGCATCGGCGCCGGCTTCGACGGCGGTGCGGAGCGCGGCCGGCGTTCCTGCCGGGCAGACGAGCTCCAAAGACTTGCCAGATGTGCTCACGGGCTTACCTCGCCATCTGCCGGCGCTGCGACGCGATTACGGAAAGCGATTCGATCTGTCTCTTGGCAGCGTCGAGGATAGCGGCCGCAAACGGGCCGAAGCACGCCGAGAACTCACTGTGGAGATTGATCTGTGCGTCGTCCACGGCGTTGCGCAGAGCCAGTACCGCGCCAATGTCGCCGTCGATGGCGATGTCGCGGGAGAAGAAAAGCGCATCCCCGTCATAGGAGCCGTCGAGAAGTCCCAATAGGGCCAGGAGCGGGCCGTGTATCGCTGCGACAAAGCTACCGTGCGCAAGCCGCCGCTCGACACGCAATGTGATGCCACTCTGTCCGGGCTCGATGACGATCGCAAACGGTGCATCGGTTGGCTCGATGCCGATGCTGTGGCCACGGTATGCTTCCAAACGCTCGTGCAACTCGGGATGCCGGCGCGCGATGCTTGCTGCGAGTGTCACCAGGAGGAAGCGAAGCGGCAGGAGAGGCAGAGGGCGCAACCCCCAAGTGGCAACCGCTGGCAGGCGCGGTGGTGAGGTCTGTGCTGGCTCGATCATGCGGGAGGTCTAGGGCAAGGTCCGTGCGGCGGCCTAACCGAAATCAAGACGGCTCATGGAAGGCCGGCGATAGTCGCGCTGCAACCATAGGGGACCGTGATGCGCGACCTGCCGCGATTTCGCGACCTACGCGCGTTCCTGAGTTATCTCGATTTGAACTGCCAGCTTGCGAGCGTTCGCGCGCAAGTCTCCACCGTGCACGAGATGACGGAGGTGCACCGACGGACAATGGCAACGGGGGGACCCGCGCTGCGCTTCGATCAGGCTGTGCGAGCCGACGGAGGAGTGTCGGAAATTCCGGTGGTGGTCAATCTGTTCGGCACCATTTCGCGCGTGGCCTGGGGTCTTGGCGTGGAAAGGGAGAATCTCCGCGCGCTCGGTGAAAGCCTCGCGGCCTTACGCGACTTGAAGCCGATCAATGGGTTCGGAGGAGCACTCCGTCGCTGGCCGCTTCTCAAGGCCGCCTATGCCACGCTGCCTATAAGCGTCACGCATCCGCCCGTGCAGCAATGCGTGCGCCGGGGGGCAGATATAGACCTTGGAAACTTCCCGATCCAAACCTGTTGGCCGGGCGAGCCGGCGCCGTTGATCACATGGCCTCTCGTCATCACCAAGTCTCCGGGTGATGGGGCAGATCACGCTCTCAATGTGGGCGTCTACCGCATGCAGGTGCTCGGTCCTGAACGCGCAATCGTGCGTTGGCTGCCGCATCGCGGCGGCGCGGGGCACCATCGGCTCTGGGCCGCTGCAGGACAGGATATGCCCATTGCCGTCGTAATCGGAGCCGATCCCGCGACGATGCTGTCGGCAGTGCTTCCTCTTCCGGAGGGCATGTCGGAGCTCGGCTTTTCTGGGATCCTACGTGGAGAGCGGCCGCGGCTGGCGCGCTGTCTCACAGTCCCGCTCATGGTTCCAGCCGACGCGGAGATTGTGATCGAAGGGCTTGTCTCCGCGAGGGAGACGGTCCCCGAAGGCCCCTACGGCGATCATACGGGCTACTACAACTCGGTCGCGGAGTTTCCCGTGGTGCGCATCACCGCCATTACGACACGCGAATCGCCGATTTACGTGTCGACGTTCACGGGCAGACCTCCCGACGAGCCATCGGTCATAGGCGAAGTGCTCAACGAGCTGTTCGTCCCCATCCTGCGGCGACAGCTGCCAGAGGTCGTCGATTGCTGGTTCCCTCCCGATGCCTGTTCGTATCGAATCGCCGTTGTGTCGATTCGGAAGCGCTACGCGGGACAGGCACGCCGCGTCATGATGGGGCTCTGGGGAATGCTGCCGCAGTTCTCCTATACGAAGCTCATCATTGTCGTCGATGACGACATCGATGTGCGTGACTGGAGCGACGTCTCGTGGGCGCTCGCAACGCGCATGGACCCCTCGCGAGACGCGATGCTCATTCAAAATACGCCGATCGACTATCTCGATTTCGCTTCGCCAGGCGAAGGCGTCGGCGGCAAGCTTGGTCTCGATGCCACGAACAAGGTTGGCGCGGAGACGACGCGAGAGTGGGGCCGCAAACTGTCGATGAGTTCTGACGTAGGTCAGCGCGTCGATGCGCTGTGGCCTCGGCTCGGTCTTCGCGCCGGTGGTATCAAGGGGGCTGCGTTCGCGAAATGACCGGCCATCGCGTGGTTCTAGGGATTAGTGGCGCCTCGGGAGCAGGGATTGGAGTGCGCGTTGCCGAGCTGCTGCGGACACTGGGCAATGCAGAGGTGCATCTCGTGGTCTCACCGGCGGCCGAGAAGACACTTGCGCACGAGGTTGGAAGCGACGCGCTGAAGCGCCTCGAAGAGATCGTGGCCTTCCGGCATGACGTGCGCGACGTCGGCGCGCCAATCGCAAGCGGATCCTTTGGCACCGCCGGCATGATCGTTGCTCCGTGCTCGATGCGCAGTCTGTCCTGCATCGCGACGGGCGTCGGGGACAACCTTTTGACGCGCGCGGCGGATGTCCACCTCAAGGAGCGGCGGCGCCTGGTGCTGGTCGCGCGCGAGAGCCCGCTGCATCTCGGGCACCTTCGCTCGATGATCGCGGCTACCGAATGTGGAGCGATCGTCGCTCCCGCGATCCCCAGCTTCTATCTTGCCCCGCACTCGGCCGCCGACATTATCGACCAGATTGCTCGCCGCACGATCGATGTGCTGGGACTCGAGGCGACGCGGTTGTCGTCGCCATGGGCGGGATTGAAACGCACTGGCGGCCGGAGATGCGACTGATGGCATCGAAGATGAGATTTATCAGCTCGGCCTTCGTCCGTGGATTGCTCCTGCCAATGTTCGCCGCGCTCTGCACGGGCTCGACTGCTTCAGCGGCAGATCTCGGCGATACATGCTGTGTCGACTTGGAAAGCCGCATCGCCGAGCTCGAATCGACAACGGCGAGAAAGGGCAATCGCGCAGTCAGCCTCTCCGTCACGGGATACGTCACCAAACAGATCATGTATTGGGACGACGGGGTGGAACAGGATGCCTATATCACCGACATGGGGCCGACGCAGGCTACGAACTTCCGCTTCATGGGCAGCGCGAAGATCGCTGAAGGGTGGTCTGCAGGCTACTTAATGCGCATCCAGGATCTGTCGAGCAATCCGATGGCCCTCGATCAGTCAACCGCGGTGTCGGGGCCCGGACTTAACGTGCAGATGAACTATTGGTATCTCGCCAGCGAGGAGCTCGGGAAGCTCGCAGTGGGTAGGAACGCGCTCGCATCGAAGAGCGCGGCGATGTTCACTGACCTGTCAGGCACGCAGGTCATCGCCAACTATGTTCTGTTCGATGGCAACGCTTTCTTCCTCCGGCAAGGAGGCGATCTCCTCAAGCTGCGGTGGGGCGACTTCGGCTACTGCTACTCGCAGCAGCGCCCTTGGGGCGGCGACTGTGATGGCATCGTCATGAACGGCGTGCGCTACGACAGCCCGACCATCGCTGGATTCTCCATGGCAGCGAGCTATGGCGAGGATGACGACTGGGAAGTGGCCGGCCGCTACTTGGGTGAGGTTGGCGGCTTCAAGGTCTCGCTGGGCGTCGGCTACTCGGTCAACACGGATGAGAACACGCAGCCGCCGCCTATATCGCTGCACAAGGATTCAAGCTTCTTCCAGGCAGGCGGCTACCTCCAGCATCTGTCGACGGGCCTATTCCTGCACGCCATCTACGGCACCGAAGACAATCACCGCGCCGAGACGCTTGCCGGCTTCACCGAGCCCGATACGCACCAGTGGTACGTGAAGAGTGGTATCAGGCATCAATGGCTTCCGTTGGGTCATACGGTTCTCTACGGAGAATACGCGCAGTACGAGGACCAGCTTTCGCCGGCCGCGCTCAAGGCCGGAGCTATCGATAGCGAGTTCTCGCGCTGGGGCTTCGGCGCGGTGCAGGAGATCGATGCCGCGTCGATGTCGATGTGGATTCGATACCGCCAGCAGGAAGTCGACATCGCAGGCGGCGGTCTCGGCGGCATCGATCCCTTCCGCTACGTCAGCGTCGGCTCGCTCGTTAACTTTTGAGCGATGCGCGCTCCTAGTGAGCGCAGCAGTGCCTTTTCGGCTTCCGCGCCGCGGAATTTAGACTGTGCCGCAGCTACACTTAACCGAAGGCAAGTCGGTCGGTCTGCAAACACGTTCCTAATCTCTCTCTCTCGGATCGGAGCCTCGCGCCAGAGGGAACTCCTGTTTCCGGTGAGAGGAGCCATGAGCGGCGTCGATACGTGCCGCGCGGAGAAACGCTATGAGGATCGCAGCGATTCTCTATGACGGGACGCAGAGCCGGAGCGTCGATGCGTTGATCGCAGAGCTTGCGAGCAAACTGCGAGAAAAGGGCGTGACCCTTGCGGGCGCGATACAGTTGAACCCCACGGTCGAGAATAGAAACCGTTGCGACATCGTTCTCGAGGATCTAGCCACGCGACGAGTGATCCAGGCTTCGCAGGACCGAGGCGCGTTTGCGAATGGATGTCGGCTCGATTCCAGCGCCCTGGAAGAAAGCGTCGGGCTAGCAGCGGCTTCGATCGGTCCTTCGACCGATCTCGTCATCGTCAATCGCTTCGGGAAGCAGGAGACCGAAGGGCGTGGCTTTCGCGCGCTGATCGAGCAAGCGGTGCTTCTTGACGTCCCGGCTATCGTCGGGCTCAACCGCGCACATGTCGGCTCCTGGCGCGAGTTCGTGGGTGATGACTTGCAACTATTGCCGATGCAGCTCGATGTCGTAGTGCAATGGTGCATGACGCAGATGTCGCTTTGTCACTAGGTGCGTCGTTGCGCTGCAATGTCTGCTGGAATGGCTGCTTGAAGGAGGTGCTACATGCCCGTTCATTCGCCGAGCCAGCCCGAAGATCTGTTTCATCGCCTGCGGCGCATCCTATCGTCGCTGCACCTCGATTGTGAATGTCGCGAGACGCTGGACGGCGCTCTCGACCGCTTTTCGAGCCTTGAGTCCCGACGCCAGTTGAAATGCGCGCTGGCGCAGGCGCGTCGGCAACGAGATTGGATTTCTGCCCAAGTAGGTTTTCTGGACGATTTGAACGACATTTCCGAGCACGAAGCGGACGAAAGCGTTTTTGAAGAAATGGCAATGCTGTTCGATGAAATCAGCGCGGCCGCGATGAGCGCAGCGAAATCAATTCGCGGTGCGGCCGCGGTCGAGTCCGATGACGCTTAAGCGCGACGCGGTGCAGCTCGTAGTGCGTCAATAGCCATCAATCAGCTGTCGCCGATGCCGGCATTGTTGAACCCATATAAACGCCAATTTGCCGCATCGATGTTGCTGCTCTCTTTGTTTCGCAGCAAAGAGTGAGCGCCTCTCGCCCCTATAATTGCAAATTGAGGCGGGGTTTCCCGTCCTATTTGATAGGAGGAATTGGCCAATGGCTGAGGGGACTGAAATGGTGCGCCGCCCAAAGCGAGTCGGCGTAGTCGCCGGAGCGGCTGTTATGCTGATTATCGGTGCGACGTCGCTGCATGCGGAACAGGCGGCGGCTAAAGGCAAGTCTGCAGACCTCAGTGCGCTGGAGCGCGTGAAGATCGAACTGGCGAAGCCGCCGTTCGTTCATGCGCATTCGCAGAAGGCCATGGGCGCGCCGAAGATCGTCGAGTTCACGATGACGATCGAGGAAAAGAAGATCGTCATCGACGACAAAGGCACTGAAGTACACGCCATGACTTTCAACGGCTCGGTGCCCGGGCCGCTCATGGTCGTGCATCAAGGCGACTACGTCGAGCTGACGCTGATTAACCCGGCCACCAACACGATGCCGCACAATATCGATTTCCATGCGGCCACCGGCGCGTTGGGAGGGGCGGCTCTCACGCTCATCAATCCCGGAGAGAGGACCGTGCTGCGCTTCAAGGCGACCAAAGCCGGTGTGTTCGTCTACCACTGCGCTCCTCCGGGAATGGTTCCGTGGCACGTTACGGCAGGGATGAACGGCGCGATCATGGTGTTGCCGCGCGAAGGGCTGACGGACGGCAAGGGGAAGGAGCTTCCCTATGATCGCGTCTATTATGTCGGGGAGCAGGACTTCTACATTCCGCGCGACGAGAAGGGGAACTTCAAGAAGTATGAATCGGCCGCGGAGGCCTATGAGGACACGGTGGCAGTGATGCGCACGCTGACCCCGACTCACGTCGTGTTCAACGGGGCGGTGGGCGCGCTTACTGGCGACAAGGCGCTAAAGGCGTCTGTTGGGGAGAAGGTTCTTGTCGTTCACTCGCAGGCAAACCGCGACACGCGTCCGCACCTGATCGGCGGTCACGGTGACTATGTGTGGCCGACAGGAAAGTTCCGTACGCCTCCGGACGTCGATCAGGAGACGTGGTTCATTCCCGGGGGCACGGCGGGCGCTGCCTATTACACCTTCGCGCAGCCCGGTATCTACGCGTACGTCAATCACAACTTGATCGAGGCGTTCGAGCTCGGGGCGGCAGCGCATTTCACCGTGACTGGCGACTGGGACGATGACCTGATGACGTCGGTCGTCCCTCCGGGTGGGAGCTAAGTGCAATCAAGCGGCGCGCTGCTGTGGCGATACCGTGGCGCGCCGCTTTCGACTGCGCCGCTTCCGTAGGCGCCGCACTCTAAGGTGCCGATATATCAGGCAAAGGGGCCCACATGGCGTCGCTATTGTCTCGACCGGATGCCACGCTGGCGTTGATTGCTGCTCCATCGCTGCTGGTGGTCCTGATCGCCGGCGGGCTGGCGCTGAAGTCTGGGGGCATCGATTACGTGCCGGATGGCATTGCTGTCGGTACACCACAGACCGTCATGGTTGCCCCGCGTACATACAATTACCGACCTCCGGGCGAGTACACGCGTGACGGTTATGCGGTAGATGCGCCGCTGGTCGCGATTTCCGTCACTCGTCCCCTTACGATCATGAAGTATCAAGTCTCCAGGGTCGAATACGACCGCTGCGTCGGCGATGGCGCTTGCGCGCTGCCGGAACCGGAATATTTGCCGTCCGGGAAGGTCGACGTTCCGGCGACGGGCGTCAGCCTCGAGGACGCCCAAGCCTATGCGGATTGGCTCAGCCGGCAAACGGGCGAGGCGTGGAGGCTGCCGACGGATAGGGAGCTTGCATTCGCTGCCGGCTCCCGCTTTCCGGACGACGCGCTGGGAACCGATAGTCCCAACCCGGCGGTTCGGTGGTTGGAGAGGTATCGCAGAGAGACTGCGCGCAGTGCGGCTCGTGATCCGGTGCCGAAGCCAAGGGGGCATTTCGGGGAAAACGAATTCGGACTGGCCGACTTTGGCGGCAACGTCTGGGAATGGACTACGACCTGCTACCGTCGCGTTATTGCAGGCTCCGCCGAGCAAGCCGATACTTCGCCATGCGGCGTACAGTTCGTGTCGGGTGAACACCGCGCCGCGATGGTCTCTTTCATTCGCAATCCAAAGGGTGGCGGATGCGCGGTTGGTGCGCCTCCGGAGAATCTCGGGTTCCGACTGGTGAAAGATACGCGGTGGTATGCGCGGCTGCTGACGGCGTTCCGATAGTCCGGGGGCGCGGCGCCAGAGCACTGGCCGGGCGCATCGCCCAGCTTTGTCGGTTCCTTTCATCATGATAGATTCGCGACCTGCCGAGTGAGGGCGCTGGTCGTGAAAGTCGACAGGACTGCAGTCAAGTCGCTCCCCCTGTTCCAGGACATGAGCGACGCCGACCTCGACGTGTTCCTCGGCCACGCGTCGGTCCGGCGTGTGCCTCAGGGCGAGTCCGTATTCAAGCAGGGCCAGCAGGCGGACAGCTTCTTCCTGCTCCTCAACGGACGACTGAAGGTCACGCAAGTGACGGGTGATGGGCAGCAGGTCATCGTTCGCGTCGTGCACCCGGGCGAACTGTTCGGTTTTGCCGCAGCGCTGCAGCGCCCGGACTATCCCGGCACGGCACTGGCGGTGATGGACAGCGACATCCTTGTCTGGCCAAGCGAGTTTTGGGCGAAACTCATTGAGTGTAACGGCCGCGTAGCCGTGAGCGCGATCCAGACAATGGGCAAGCAGCTCGAGGAAGCCCATACGCGCATCCGCGAGATGTCGACGCAGGAGGTCGAACGGCGAGTCGCACATGCGATCTTGCGCCTTTCGCTTCAGGCGGGCAGGCGCGAGGAAGGCGGAATCGAGATCGCCTTTCCGATCTCGCGGCAGGACATCGCAGAAATGACGGGAACCACGCTGCACACAGTCTCGCGCATCCTCAGCGGGTGGGAGGCCCAGGGCCTGGTCGAGTGCGGGCGGCAAAAGGTCATCGTACGCGATCTCGACGGGCTGTCGCGCCTTGCCGAGGGTACGCGCGGCTGAGGCCTGCGCTGCTTCGCCGCGCGCGGCGTCTTACCTCCGCTATGCCGCCCGGAAACCCCGCGGCACTTACCTTTCGTCAAGTGCATTCGGCTGCTGCGCGTCAGAGTCCGTCTCCCATGGCCATTGGCGGGAGACAGTCAACAATGCGCGAAGTCATGACAAAGACCATGGCCCGAAACATCTTCTATGGCGGGTCAATATTCTTCATTCTCATTTTCGTCGGCCTGACAGCTCACAGCCACTACTACGTCGTCACAAGGTCGACGGCGGGCACGCCGCTGACGGAGTCCGTCGCGCGCGGCAAGCGGGTGTGGGAGGCCAACGCCTGCATTAACTGCCACACCATCCACGGCGAGGGCGCGTATTTCGCGCCCGAGGTCGGGAACGTCATGACCCGTTGGGGCGTGGTCGATTCCCCTGACGACGCTTTCCAGGCTCTCAAGGGTTGGATCGAGGCGCAGCCGAGCGGGGCTCCTGGGCGCCGCCAGATGCCGCGCTTCCACCTGTCCGACGAGGAAATACGGGATCTCTCCGAATTCCTGATTTGGACCGATAAGACAAACACCCAGGGCTGGCCGCCGAAAGATTCCGGCTGAAGCGGACGCACGGAGAACAAATCGATGAAATACCAGACTCAGAAGATCGCCCTCGCTTACTTCGTCGTCGCTCTCGCCCTGTTTATCGTGCAGGTTTCGGGTGGGCTGCTCGCCGGCTGGATCTACATCTCACCCAACACGCTGTCGGACGTGCTGCCGTTCAACATCGTACGGATGCTGCACACCAACGCGCTGATCGTGTGGCTGCTGCTCGGCTTCTTCGGCGCCGCCTACTTCATCGTTCCAGAAGAGTCCGAGCGGGAGATCTATTCGCCGCGGATGGCTTACCTGCAGCTCGCCATCCTGGTGCTGGGCACGCTCGGCGCCGTCGTCACCTACGTGTTCGACCTGTTCCACGGCAACATCCTGCTCGGCAAGGACGGTCGGGAGTTTCTCGAGCAGCCACTATGGGTGAAGATAGGCATCGTCGTTGCCGCGTTGATGTTCCTCTACAACATCTCGATGACCGTGCTCGCCGGTAAGAAGACTGCGATCACGAGCGTGCTCCTGATTGGACTGTGGGGCCTCGCCCTGCTGTTCCTGTTCGCGTTCTACAATCCCGCAAACCTCAGCGTCGACAAGATGTACTGGTGGTACGTGGTTCATCTCTGGGTCGAGGGTGTGTGGGAGTTGATCATGGCCTCGATCCTCGCCTACCTCATGCTGAAGCTGACGGGAGTCGACCGAGAGATCGTCGAGAAGTGGCTCTATGTCATCGTCGGCACGGCGCTGTTCTCGGGAATCCTCGGCACGGGCCACCACTACTATTGGATCGGAACGCCCGGCTACTGGCAGTGGATCGGCTCGATCTTCTCCTCGCTCGAGGTTGTTCCGTTCTTCCTCATGATGGCGTTCAGCTTCGTCATGGTGTGGAAGGGGCGTCGCGAGCATCCCAACAAGGCGGCGCTGCTGTGGTCGCTCGGCTGCACGACGCTGGCGTTCTTCGGTGCCGGCGTCTGGGGCTTCATGCATACGCTGCATGGCGTCAACTTCTACACGCACGGCACGCAGATAACGGCGGCGCACGGGCACCTCGCGTTCTTCGGTGCCTACGTCTCACTCAATCTCGCCATCTTCACTTACGCATTCCCGATGCTGCGCAACCGCGACCCCTATAACCAGGTGCTCATCATGGCGAGCTTCTGGCTGATGGCCGGCGGCATGGCGTTCATGACGTTCGTGCTGACCTTCGCGGGCACCATCCAGACGCATCTGCAGCGCGTTCTGGGCCAGCCCTACATGGACGTGCAGGATCAGATCATGCTGTTCCACTACATGCGGTTCGGGGCCGGTGTCGCTGTGGTGCTCGGGGCGGTTCTCTTCATCTTTGCCACGCTGGTACCGCGCCGAGAGGTCATAGCGACAGGCTCCACCAGACTCCTGCCAGCGGAGTAGACAATGCAATTGCTTCAACGCGAACAGGAGGGGACGGCTGTCCCCTTCTATCTTCCCCAGGGCGACGAATGCGCTGTGTTCGAGGCGGCGTACAGGAAGCAGATTCCGCTCCTGCTCAAGGGGCCGACCGGCTGCGGCAAAACCCGGTATGTGGCGCACATGGCGGCGTCGCTCGGCCGGCCACTTTATACAGTTGCGTGCCACGACGACCTTTCGGCTGCCGACCTGATCGGGCGGTTTCTGCTCAAGGGCGGCGAGACAGAGTGGGTCGATGGACCGTTGACGCGTGCAGTGCGCGAAGGGGCGATCTGCTATCTGGACGAGATCGTCGAGGCGCGCAAGGACGTGACCGTGGTGCTGCATCCTCTGACCGACGACCGGCGCATGCTGCCGATCGAACGGACCGGCGAGGTGCTGGCGGCGGGGCCGCAGTTCATGCTCGTCGCTTCTTATAATCCCGGCTATCAGAACATCCTCAAGACATTGAAGCCTTCAACGAGGCAGCGCTTCCTGGCGGTCGATTTCGATTTCCCTCCGCCTGAGCGGGAGACCGAGATCGTCGTCCGCGAGAGCGGGCTTGGGCGCGATCGCGTCGCACAGCTCGTCCGCCTCGCCGGGAAGCTGCGGGTGCTGAAGGGCCAGGATCTCGAGGAGGGCGTGTCGACGCGCCTCGTCGTCTACTGCGCTAGCCTCATTCACGGCGGGATGGCGACCGAGCGTGCCATCGAGGTCGCGCTGATCGAGCCGCTCAGCGATGACGCCGACATCAAGCAAGGTCTGCGCGACCTGGTCTCGACCATTTACGGGTGATCGTAATCGGATGCGTCCAGTCGAATTCGAGCCCTGGGAGCCTGAGGAGAGCGTCGGCAAGCTCTGGCACTCGCTCGTGGACCCGCTCGATGCGCCGGGTGTGTTCGCCGAGGCGGCAGCGACACTCGATGAAACGCGCGGTCGTGTAGGCGTTCTCTTTCGTGGACTTGGAGGAGCTCGCGATGTCGAGATCAAGGTGGCGACACCGGAGAACTCCACGCACCGGCTGTCGTGGCGTCGTGCGCTGGGCCGGAGTGTCGAGCGCGTCGTGGGATCAAGCTTCGACGGGGAGACGCTGAGGCTCCCGGAGCGCATTGCTGTCTTTCCTGACCGCGACGCCAACGTCGCTCTCTATCTCTGGCTCTCCGCGGCGGCCGTCTTTGCGTGGAGGCCGGAGGCTGATGCCGACCCCTTGAGGGCGGATATTCGCATGATGCAGGCTGCGCAGCGCACGACGCGGGACACGCTGGCCGAGTGTCCGGGGCTGCGTCCGATGCATGCAGCTCTCGCCCTCGCGACACGCGAGCGTCGGCCCGAGCATCGTTTGCCGCCTGCCGAGGCGGCAGTCGAGGCGACCATTCTTCATATGCTTGGTGCTCCGCCGCCAAAGGACGAACTGGCGGCAGCGGTTTCGGCAGCGGTTCGCGGCGAGGCAGCCGATCTTTCGGCGTTCTCGGCGCCGCGCGGATATCGTCCGTTTCTTCCCGTGCTGCTGTGGCCCGATCTGCGTGCGGCCACCGGCATGTCGAAGATGACGCGCGAGGACGCGCCCAATGAAGAGGGCGAGCCGCCGCCCAATGCGGAGCCCGGCACGTTCAAAGCCTCGCGCAAGCCGTCCGACCAGGCGGCGCGCAAGGACAGCCTCATCCTCCATAAGTTTGAAGCTATTCTCTCCTGGGCGGAGCTCCTCAACATAAACCGCCGCATCGATGACGACGACGAGGAGAACGCCAGGAAAGCCGCCGACGACCAGGACGAGATCAGCCTCGCGCAGGTGCCGCAACGTGCGCGCACGCGCCTGAAGCTGCACCTCGACTTGTCGCCCGAGGAGGCCGAATTCGAGCGGCTGGCGGGCGTTCACGTCTATCCCGAGTGGTGCCACCGCACGAAAGCGTATCTACCGGACTACTGCCGGGTCCTCACGGGCGATGTCGGCAAGGCGGAGGATGCAGCAGAGGTGCGCGACGACGCTCGCGCTCGCCGGATACGCAGCGTGCGTAGGCAATTCGAGACGTTGCGGCCCAAGCGCGTTCAGCTTACCCGGCAGATCGAAGGGCATGACATCGACCTTGCCGCGGCAATCGAGGCGCGCGTCGAACTTGCGGCGACGGGGGAGCACTCCGACCGCGTGTATATCGACAGCCGCAGCCAGGAGCGCGACCTTGCGGTTTCAATCCTCCTCGACGCCTCGCGGTCGACAGAAAGCTACGTTTCGGGACGGCAAGTAATCGACATTGAGCGCGAGGCACTGATTGCGCTCGCCTGGGGGTTGGACGCGTGCGGCGACGACACTGCGATCGACGCATTTTCATCTCGGCGCCGCGACCGGGTCTTCCTGCAATCCTGCAAGCGCTTCGACGAGCCGATGTGTGCGGCCGTGGAGCAACGGATCGAAGGCCTGCGGCCGGGACATTACACACGGCTCGGAACGGCGCTGCGTCACGTCTCGAGCATGCTCGCCGAGCGGCCGCGGCAGCGGCGCCTTCTGCTGGTTCTGACCGATGGGAAGCCCAACGACATTGATCACTATGAGGGGCGCTACGGCATCGAGGACACGCATATGGCCGTGCGGGAAGCGCGACGGCGGGGGCAGTCCGTTTTTGGTGTCACCATCGACAGCAAATCGCAGGCCACATTCAGCCGGATATTCGGCAAGGGCGGATATGTCGTCATACCGGATCCCGAAAAGCTAACGGCGGCGCTCCCGCAACTTTACCGTCACCTGGTGCACGGATGAGCAGGATCACCGACGCGCGTCCCGCGGTGAGCGGCTCCGATGTATTGTCGGAGCTGCCGGGCGAGCTGATGATGTGGGTGCTGATCGCGAGCGAACTGATGGTGTTCGGCGCGGGGTTGATCGCCTGTCTTTCCGTACGGATTGCCGACCCGGCAAGGTTTGCGGCGGATCAGGCCCTGCTCGATCAAGGCGCCGGCGCGCTCAACACCCTCGTGCTCGTGACGAGTGGCCTTTTTGCTGCGATAGCGCTTCGCTCGAGAGAGAGCGGAAAAAGGGGCACCGCGCGGCGCTGGCTTTTAGCCGCGGGCGGCTTCGGTGTCGTGTTCCTTATCGTCAAAGCGTTCGAGTACGCGAGTAAGGCCTCGCTCGGGATCGACGTCGAGACGAGCCCGTTCTTCACCTTTTACTATCTCATCACCGGCTTCCACGCGCTCCATGTTGTCGCCGGCGTAGTCGTTCTGGGAGTCATTGCCTGGGCCGACAGCGTACGCAACATGGAAGCCGGCGTCGCCTTCTGGCACCTGGTCGATCTCGTCTGGGTGCTGCTGTTTCCAATCATCTACGTGTTGAGGTGATAGCGTGCTGCACCGTGACCTCATTGAAGCCTGGGTGGGGCTGATCGCTCTCAGCGTTGGAACAGTGATCCTTGCCACTGCGGACGTCTCCGGAGGTGCGGCGACGTTCGTGGCGGCCGGAGTACTCTTGTTGGCGGGTTTCAAGGCGCGGGTCATACTTGCGCGCTATCTCGGACTCTCAGGATCGCTTTTCTGGACGCGTGCGTTCGATCTCGCGATTGGGCTCTTTCTGGCGCTCAGCTTCGCGCTTCACACCATTGGCTCAGGGGGGTGAGGTGGCCGCGAGAAATGACAAGCATCCGGTGCCGGTCGGCCTGCTACTTTTCTGCTTTGGGATGATGGGGCCGGCCTTCGCGATCAACACGGCGTTTATCGCCATGGCCGTTCCGGCGATGGCACCCTACGGCATATGCGGTCTCGTTGTGGCGGGGCTCGTGGGATCGGTGTTTGGTATCTTCCCGGCCCTCTGGCTCGCCCTCCGGATAGATGAGGGCATCCGCGGCGAGTAACCTCCACGAACGGCGGCCGCGCGCAGCTGTTCAATGCTCACTGATTGCGTTCAGCGGCGGCGGCTGGGCGACCTTCCTGCCACCCTCAACATTTCTGGAGCGATCTACCTGGATCTGCCTGTATGGGTAATTCAGATGGGTAAGCGGGTAATCGCCGCCACAATTTAGTGCTGAAATTTCAATGGCTTAGCTTGGCTGGGGGACTAGGATTCGAACCTAGACAGGCAGAGTCAGAGTCTGCAGTCCTACCATTAGACGATCCCCCAAAGCCGGGATCAACGGCGAGCGCGCCGCCGGAGGGGCGCCATATAACAGGTGGCCCGGGGCGCCGCAACCCGTCACGCGGGAGAGATGTGCGCGGCGGGGAGGCGCGCGTCCAGCGGCGCACCGGGCGGGCATGCATCAGGGGGCGGCAGTTGATCCTGGTGCGGTGGTGCCTATCAGCTCCGGGCGGTACTCGAAGTGCATGGTGTCGTAGTGATACCAGCGCCCGCCCCAGACGAAGCCGTGGCGCTCGAAGATGCGCACGATCTCGATCGGGATCTCATTGATGAAGGCGATGCCGCCGTTCGGCACCGGTTTCGCATCGCGCCAGTAGTGGGCGCGCTTCAGCGCGACGTCGATGGCTATGCCGTGGCCATGTGCCGACGCACGATCGGTGCCGGCGATGACGCGGCAGTTATAAGTGCCAGCCGAGGGAACGAGAAAGACATCGAACGAGGGCGGCAGCTCGTCGAGCTCACGGCTGACGGCGGCGAGGGCGTCCGCTGCTCCATTGGCGCGGTTGAACGGCAGGCGCTGCGTGCCTCGCTTCGGCAGCCAGGGAACGCGCACGAGGTTCTTCTCCACCTCGCCTTTGCGGCAGTCGCCATAGACCTTGTCGAAGAAGGCTTTGTTGCGCGCGCGCCCCGGGTCGGCGTCGACGGCGGGCGGAGAGGCTGCGGCTCCGGCGGGATAGGGGAGAGCGAACATATCCTCGATGTCAGGATCGTCGAGCCACTGCTCGAATGCCTTTGCGCCTTTGCCGTCGTCGAGCGGCATGCGCGTGCCGTCGCGCCAGACGAGCTCATTTCCCTCGACGCGGTCGAGAAGGTGCGGGTAAGCGGCGAGCAGGCGGTGGCGATCGGCGTCGCCCAGCGGGCCACCGAATACGGGGGCTGCCAGGAGTGCCGAAGCAACAAGAATCGCTACGAGCGCAGGGCGATGCATCGGTTAAGTCTATTTCAGCTACGGGAGCATGAGGATAGCCGTGCCGGCGCGACTTGCGCTTTACGGCTCGCCGATAGCTGCTAGACTGTTAGACAAGTGTCATCCAGGAAGACGCCTGATGACGCGGTTCGTCTGCAAATGATTGCAGAGGCCGTATGCCAGGCGCTGGAGAATTTGGACTGTGCAGGGC
>JAEXXM010000085.1 GCA_023405815.1 Pseudomonadota bacterium
GTGGAAAAGCTCATCGCGCGCTGGCTCGACGTGCCGAAAAGCACGGTGCGCGTGACTGCGGGCGGAAAATCCCGCATCAAGTCGCTCACCATCAGCGGGGAGACGGTTGGCCTTGAGGAGCGCCTCAGGGCAAAACTCTCAGTTGCCTGATGCAATGATGCTGGAACGGCGCAATTGAACGATCCGAGGGAGGATTTCTCGCTATGACTGCTTACGCCATCGACGGCAAGGCTATCGCCGCCAAGGTGCGCTCCGACGTTGCCGCCGATGTGGCGCGCATCAAGGCCCAGCACGGCTTCGTGCCCGGCCTTGCCGTGGTGCTCGTCGGCGAGGACCCGGCCTCTAAGGTCTACGTGCGCAACAAGGCGCAGCAGACCGTCGAGACCGGCATGCAGTCTTTCGAGTTCAAGCTCGCCGAGACCGTCTCCGAGCAGGAGGTCCTCGACCTCGTCGCCAAGCTCAACGCCGATCCGAACGTCAACGGCATTCTGGTGCAGATGCCGCTCCCCAAGCACATGGATTCCAACAAGGTGCTGGAGCTGATCGACCCCTTGAAGGACGTCGACGGCTTCCATCCGATGAACGTCGGGCGCCTGTCGATCGGTGAGCGCGCCCTGGCGCCGTGCACGCCCGTCGGCTCCATCATCCTCGCGAAGTCGGTGAAGCACGACCTGTCGGGGCTCGACGCGGTCGTCGTCGGCCGCTCCAACATCGTCGGCAAGCCGATGGCGCAGCTCCTGCTGCGCGAGAACTGCACCGTGACCATCGCCCACTCGCGCACCAAGGACCTGCCCGGCGTCGTGCGCCGCGCTGATCTCGTCGTCGCCGCCATCGGCAAGCCCGAGTTCGTCAAGGGCGACTGGATCAAGCCGGGCGCCATCGTCATCGACGTCGGCATCAACCGCATCGTGAAAGAGGACGGCAAGGGCAAGATCGTCGGCGACGTCGATTACGCCAGCGCCGTCAAGGTCGCGAGCGCCATCACGCCGGTTCCGGGCGGCGTTGGCCCGATGACCATCGCCTGCCTCCTGAAGAACACCGTCGAGGCGGCCCTCATGCAGCGCGGCCTCAAGGCCCTCGCCGCCTAGCGGCGGGCAATAGGCACCGGGCAATAGGCAATCGGAGTCGCTCGCCAATGGCGGGCGGCTAGCCGATGCGGCGTTCCTGTATGTCGGATTGCTGAAGCGATTTGATCAGCGCGTTCAGCATTTTTCCGACGCGCTCGAGTTGTTGCAGGATTGCCGCCGATCTGTCGTTGCCAAATGCCTCGATACGCCGCGCCAGCAAGACGTGGGTTTCGAGCTCCAGCAACGATCCGCGAGCAACCTTGAGGAATTGAAGATACGCACCGGTGCTGTTGCGGCCATAACCCTCGGCGATGTTCGCAGGGACTGAGGTCGCTGCGCGGATCAACTGGTCGGCGAGAGCAAATCGCCAGTTGGCCGGCGCACCCATGGCAGCCCGGCACGAGGCTTCCGCCAAGTCCATCGCGGCCTGCCAGACACGTAGGTCCCGGTGAGACTCTATCCTCTCCAAACTATTGCCCATTGCCAATTGCCTATTGCCCGCTCAGGCAGCGGAACGCTGCCTGAGCGTCTCCCCGCGGTAGCTCAGCGCCTCGGCAATGTGCATGCGCCCGATCCCGGCTTCGCCGTCGAGGTCGGCGAGCGTGCGCGCAACGCGCATGACGCGGTGGAAGCCCCGCGCCGAAAGCTGCAGCGTATCGGCCGCCTGACGCAACAGCTTGGTGCCCTCCGCATCCGGCGTCGCGATCTCTTCCAGCAATCGCCCCGAGCATTCGGCGTTGGTGCGCATGCCCTTTGCGCCGAGCGCCGCAAAGCGCGACCGCTGCACCTCGCGTGCGCGTGCGACGCGCGCCCGCACATCGGTGCTGCTCTCGGTCGGCGCCGGCAGGATGAGATCGGCCGCGCTCACCGCCGGCACCTCGATCTGCAGGTCGATGCGATCGAGCAGCGGCCCTGAGATGCGCGCCTGATACTCGGCCGCGCATCGGTTCCCGCGCTTGCACGTGACGCCGACGGCGCCGCCGCACTTGCACGGGTTCATCGCTGCGACGAGCTGGATGCGCGAGGGATATTGGATGCGATGGTTCGCCCGGGCGATCACCGTTTCGCCGGTCTCTAAGGGCTGGCGCAGCGCATCGAGCACGCTCGGCTGGAACTCGGGGAATTCATCGAGGAACAGCACGCCGAGATGCGCGAGGCTGACCTCGCCCGGCCGTGGCCGCGTGCCGCCGCCGACAAGCGCCGCCATGCTCGCCGAATGATGCGGCGCGCGGAACGGCCGCTCGCTCGCGAGCTTCCCGCCCATCAGCTCGCCCGCGAGGCTGTGCACCATCGAAACTTCCAACATCTCCTCCGGCGTCAGCGGCGGCAGGATCGACGGCAGCCGCGCCGCGAGCATCGATTTGCCCGCGCCCGGTGGGCCGATCATCAAGAGGTTGTGTCCGCCGGCCGCCGCGACCTCGAGCGCGCGCCTGGCACTCTCCTGCCCTTTGACGTCCGCAAGATCGGGTCGTGCCGTCATATCGGCGCCCAGCCCCGGCTTCGGCCGCGACAGCGTCTGCGTCCCCTTGAAGTGATTGACGAGTGAGAGGAGATGCGGCGCGGCGATGATGTCGATGTCCTCGCCGGCCCACGCCGCTTCCGGCCCGCACGCGGCCGGGCAGATCAGTCCCTTGCCCATGGCGTTGGCGCCGATCGCCGCCGGCAGCGCGCCCGGCACGGCGCGGATCGACCCGTCGAGCGCCAATTCGCCGATGGCGGCAAAGCCCGCGACGGCGTCCGGCGCCACTGCCTCCATGGCGACCATCATCGCCAGCAGGATCGGCAGGTCGAACTGGCTGCCTTCCTTCGGCAAGTCGGCTGGCGCGAGGTTCACGGTGACGTGCTTGAAGGGAAGGCCGAGCCCTGCCGCGTGTAGCGCGTTGCGCACCCGCTCGGAGCTTTCGGCGACGGCTTTGTCGGGGAGGCCGACGATGACGAACGCCGCCTTGCCCGGCGTGATGCGCACCTGCACCTCGACCGGTCGCGCCTCGATGCCGACGAACGCCAAAGTCGAAATCTGCCCGTACATGCCCGCCCCGAGACGCTCCCGCGCGCGCCTGCAACCTTAGCGTTAATGCGCGGCCGGATTCAAGAACATTTTGGGAACGAAGAGGACAAAAAAGGGGCGCCTCGTTCCGGGGGGAGAACTCGGCGCCCTTTAATATGCGCCAGCGACCATCAGGGGGGACGGGGAGGTCCAGCCGACGCGTATCAGCAACTTAGCGCATCGTGTTGCTTCTGCGAATCAGCATTCCTGACGTTAATCAGGGATTTACCATAGGTTTTCAGCATATTGGCGTGCGGGCTATGCAGCCCCTGGCAGCGGCCGCACCGCCAGCACCGTCGTGTTGTCCTGGTGCGGATCGCGGATCGCTTCCACCGCACGGATCAGCGCGTTCGCTACCGCCTCGGCGCCGTCCTCGGCATAGGCCGAGATGATCCGCTCCACCTCGCTCGTCTCCAGAGTATGCAGCCCGTCCGAGGCAAGGATGACGTAGTCCCCTTCTTCTAGCACCAGCGGCTTGCGCGAGATGTCGACGAGGTCGAGCTCGTCTCCTGTTACCGCCGAGCGCAGCATGTGCCGGCGCGGATCGTTCTTTGCCTGCTCCGGCGTGATGCGTCCGATGGCGGCTAGCCTGTCGAGCTCAGGGGCCAGCGAATGATCCTCGTTGAGCAGCGCCACCTCGCCGCGGCGGAACAGCAGCAGCGGGCTGTCGCCGACGCTCACCCATTCGACGCCCTCGTTGGTGAACACGGCGGCGACCAGCGTCGTGCCCATGCCTGCCAGCATCGGATTCGCCTGCACCTGCGCCGCGATGGAATCGTTCGCCGCGCTGAGAGACTTGAGCAGCCGCTCCGGCCTTCCGCCGTTGAGCCCGGAGTAAGCCGAGATGAAGCTGTCGCACACCATGCGGCTGGCGAGAGCGCCGGCCGTATGCCCACCCATCCCGTCCGCCAGCACGGCGACGAGCCGAGTGTTGTTGGCGGTCGGCGGCACGTCGGCGCTTCCGGCCGCGCGATCATTGGGCGGCCAGAATGCGCTCGAGTCTTCCTGGTAGTCGCGCGCGCCCTTGCTGGCGCGTGAGGCATGGTCGTAGGCGAGCATCAGTCCTTGGCATCGTTGAGCTCGGCCCAATCGAACTCCGGTCCGCAGAACGGCACGAATACGAGCTGCGTGCGCCCGATCGTGATCACGTCCATCTGATTGAGCTCGACGGCACCGGTGGGGCGCTTGTCGTTGATGGATACAATATTGGTCTTAGCGAGGTTCGGCACAAATAGGAACGAGCGCGACGAGGAGTCATAGCGCAGGTAGGCCTGTTCCTCGGAGGATATGGCATCGTCGCCGAAATCCAGGGGAATGCGCTGCGACGAGGCCCGGCCGACGGTGTTGTTGCCCTCGAAAATCGGCCGGTAGCAGCCCAGGCCAGGGCCGCCGACGACGACCAGCCAGCCGACGACCGGATCCTGCTCGAACTCGCCGCGCTTCACCTGCACCTTGCCGCGGACGAGCTGTGTGCGCGGGGAATCCGCGGTCTCCGCCGGCGTTGGCGCCCCGCCGCGGACGACGCGCGTGGTCGGCGGAGCGCCGAACTCCATATGCTTGTCCTGGGGCTTGAGCGAGGTCTGCGCCTTCACCTCGCGCGCAGCTTCCGCGGCGCTGGGTGTTGATGCCGCGGGAGCAGCCGCTGCCGGCGTCGCCTCGACCTTTGCCGGCTCGGGCGTCGCCGCCTTCGGCGCTTCGGTCTTCATCAATTGCGTCGTCGACTCCGTGGCGGCAGGTGCCGCGCCACGATGCGTGTCATCACGGCTCGCCGCGGCCAGCGCATCCTTCAATGAGCCCAGGAACCGGGCGTGCTTGATACCCTGCTGAGACATCGTATCCTCCGTTGTGCCTAGACTCTTGTCCGGCATGTGAGCTCTCTCCAGACCGATCGAGCGCACGCCTCATCTTCAATAGCCGTCAGATTGGGCGCGCGTCGAAGTTCAATTTCACTTCTCCAATGAAGATGACGTCCCCGGCCCTGAGGCGGCTTTCGCCGACGCGCGTGCCGTTGACCAGAACGCCGTTGCCCTGAGGCCCGGACAGGTCGGTGACGATGACCTCGCCGTCCGTGCTGCGGCGAATGACGGCGTGGTAGCGATGAACGGTCTTCTCCTGCAGGCAGATGTCGTTGTCGGCTTCGCGCCCGATGCGCAGCATGGCGCGCCCGACGACGTATTTCTGCCCCTCGACCTCGACCCACGCTTCGGTCGGCCAGGCAGAGATTTCACGCGCCGTGACGCTGCGCTGAGAGGCCCCCCGCGACGAGCGCGAGATCAGCACCGTCGAATCCGGCGAGCGCCTTTGCTGCCGCCGCAGCATGAAGCCGGCGATGGCCAGCGTCGGCAAGGCGAGCAGCGCCGTCAGTACGAGCATCAGTGCGGGCGCCTTGTGATAGCTGTCACCCAACCAGGCGTTGAGCTGCATCCACGTGTCCGCCGTCCCGGCGATCACGAGGTCGGAAAGCATCGCCGCACGCCCCGCTTCCGAAGCGGTCGCTGCCTCTGCAACATTGAGTTGGAAAATCGCGACTGTCGCAATCGACAGATTCGGCAGCGGCGACCACGGCGATCTCATGGTCAGGGGTCTCGGATCAAATCAGGTGTGAGCCTGTTGAACCATGACGGCGAGAACATGGCAGTTAGTGCTTCCGATGAGATTTGTTTGCCCGTCCTTCTTGCTCAAGCCTGCGCCACATTTGCCCGACATAAGTGTGTCGGAGGCAGGACGGCAAATTGACGAGCGGCGCGGCGCGTAGCATGTGAGCACGAAGACCGACGTCTCGGAGACCAATGACGAATCTCATCGCACTGCCGAACGGAACTGAGCTGGTAGGCGACTATCGCATCGAGCGGGTGCTGGGTGCCGGCGGATTCGGCGTGACGTATCTCGCCGATGAGATCGCGCTCGCCCGCATGGTGACGATAAAGGAGTATTTTCCGAGCGATATCGCCGCGCGCGATGGCGGCATCGATGCCGTGCCCCGCTCCCAGGACTGCGCCGGCGACTACCGCTGGGGCCTCGACCGCTTCATCGAGGAGGCGCAGACCCTCGCCAAGTTCGACCACTCCAATATCGTCCGCGTCTATCGCTACTTCCGCGCCAACAACACCGGCTACATGGTGCTCCACTTCGAGGAGGGCCAGAGCCTCAAGGCGTGGCTCAAGTCGCTCGGCCGCGCGCCACGCCAGAAGGAGCTGGACTCTATCCTCGCGCCGCTCTTGGACGCGCTGGAGCTGATCCACAAATCGGATTTCCTGCACCGCGATATCGCGCCCGATAACATCATCATCCGCAAGGCCGGCGACCCCGTGCTGATCGACTTCGGCTCGGCTCGCGGCGAGATCGCCTCTCACACCAAGACCGTGTCGGCGCTGGTCAAGCCGGGTTACAGCCCTTACGAGCAATACGCCGAGACGAGCCGCCAGCAGGGACCGTGGACCGACATCTACGCCCTCGGCGGCACGCTCTATCACGCCATAACTGGAAAGCGGCCGCCCGATGCGCCCTCGCGCATGGTCAAGGACGAGTTCGTGCCCGCGCGCGAGGCGGCTCTCAGCTCCTATCGCACCGGATTCCTGAAGGCGATCGATAAGGCCTTGGCGCTGACGGTCGACGCGCGTCCGCAGTCGATCGCAGCCTGGCGCAACGAGTTGTTCGCGCCCGATCCGGTGCGCACGCGCTGGCTCGGCCGTGGAAAGAGCAAGCAGGAAGCGCCCGAGGAGGCGGAGCCGGTTGCCGCCCCGGCGGCGCCAACTGTTGCCGCCACTGTCCCCATCGCCGCCGCTCCCACCCCGGAGCCGCCGCCCCCCGCGCCCCCGACGACCCCGGCCGCCCCAGCCCCCGCTATCGCGGAGCTGCCGACGCCGAAAGGCGGCCTGCTCGACTTGCTCGAGGGGCTGCGCAGGAAGCCGGGCATCGAGGTGAAGCCGGCGCCGGTCCCTGCTCCCGCTGCCGCCACGAAGGTTGAGCCCCCGCCAGCCGCCGCAAAGAAGAAATCGCAGTCGAAGAAGCCCATCCCCAAGGAGCGCGCGCTCGTCGTCGTCAAGGCGCCTGCACGCGCGCGACCCCGCCGTTTGAAGGGGAGCCGCCCTAGCCTGTTGCCGATCTTCTTCAAGCTGCTCGTCGGCGTCGGCGTCGCCAGCGCCGCCGTCGCCATGCAGGACCGCTTCCCGCAGTTCGAGAGCCGCGGCTCGGGCATCACCACCGGCACGACCAACCCGGTCAACCCGGCTGCGCAAGCTCAGGCCCAGCCGCCGGCTCCCGTCACGCCGATTGCCGAGATCAATGCGCACCGCGGCTCCGTCTCCGGCGCCGTGTACACCGAGGACGGGCGCCAGATCATCACCACCGGCGCCGATGGAGCGATGAAGCTGTGGGACGCGAGTTCCCACGGCCTCGTCCGCACCATCGAGCTCGACGACGGCCCGGCAACCGCCCTGGCAATCAGCGGCCGCCGCGCTCTTACCGGCCACGCCAACGGCAAGGTGGTCCTGTGGGACATCGACAAGGCCGAGAAGATCGCCACAGTCCACCGCAACGAGGCGAACATTTGGTCGGTCGCCTTCACCGGCGATCCCGATCGCTTCGCCACCGCCAGCCACGACTGGAAGGTGACGCTGTGGGACGCACGCCAGCCGTCGGCGCCGCTGACGGTGCTCGACGGCCATGAGAATGCCGTGCAGGCCCTCGCCTATGCCCCGCAACAGCTTCTGCTGGCCTCGGGCAGTGCTGACAAGACCGTCCGCGTCTGGAACCTCGACACGCTGAGCTTGAAGCGCAGCTACTCCGGCCCGCGCGATTTCATCACGTCGCTCGCCTTCTCCAACAGCGGAAAGCTGCTTGCAGCGGGCGCTCTCGACGGCCGCATTCACATCTGGTCTGTTCTGTCATCGCGGCGCTTGCGCGGGCTCACGGGCCATCGCGGCCGCGTCGCCGACGTCGCGTTCTCCCCATCGGGCGATGAGCTCGCGTCAGCGGGCGAGGACGGCACCGTCCGGCTGTGGAACCTGCCGCGCGGACTCATCACCCGCGCTCTCACCGGCCATGTCGGCGGCGCAACCGTCGTCGCCTTCGCGCCCGACGGCCAGCACCTGATCTCGGCCGGCGTCGACGGACGCGTGCGCGTGTGGGCAATTCCGCTCGGCCCGATCGCACGAGAATAGTTGCACTTTTTCGCGCTTTTGCTGCTGCCGCCTCGGCCTTCATGCACAGCTTGTCACGCGGGACGGCGAGCCGCATCCGTTTGTCTCGACGCCGTCGTCGAAGCGCGCCAGAATGCGCCCGCGATCAGAAATAACAAACGCATAAGCGGGTGCCATGGACTTGGACGCAGTTCTTCTGGCCCGTATCCAGTTCGCCTTCACGGTCTCGTTCCACATCATATTCCCGAGCTTCACGATCGGGCTTGCGGCTTTTATCGCCACGCTCCTGGTGCGCTGGCGTCTGACGGGTCGCGATCACCTGCACCGACTCGCACGCTTCTGGACCAAGATCTTCGCCGTCTCCTTTGCCATGGGCGTCGTCTCCGGCATCGTCATGTCGTACGAGTTCGGCACCAACTGGAGCAACTTCTCCGTCGTCGTCGGCAACGTTCTCGGCCCGCTTCTCGGCTACGAAGTGCTGACGGCATTCTTCCTCGAGGCGACCTTCCTCGGCATCATGCTGTTCGGCTGGAAGCGCGTGCCGCCGAACATCCACGTGCTTGCTGCCGTTCTCGTCGCTGTCGGTACGTCGCTGTCGGCCTTCTGGATACTCTCCGCCAATAGCTGGATGCAAACACCCGCGGGTCACGAGGTACGCGACGGCATCGCCTATCCCGTCGATTGGCTGGCAGTGATCTTCAATCCGAGCTTCCCCTATCGCTTCGCGCATATGTTCACCGCTGCCTACCTCACCACCTCGCTGGTGGTGCTGGCGGTCGGCTGCCGCTATCTCATCAATGGCCGCTTCCCCGAGGAGGCGAAGACCATGGTGCGCATGGGGCTTGGCATGGTCGCCATTCTTGCTCCGCTACAGGTATTCATCGGCGACCAGCACGGCCTCAACACGCTGGAGCATCAGCCGGCCAAGGTTGCCGCCATCGAGAGCCACTGGGACGGATCGAAGCCCGCGCCGCTCGTCCTCTTCGCCATCCCGAACTCGGCGGAGGAGAAAAATGACTTCGAGATCTCCATCCCCTATGGCGCGAGTTGGGTCCTCACCCACAGCGCGGATGGCCTGTTTCCTGGCCTAAAGCAGTTCAAGCCCGAGGATCGCCCGCCGGTCTTTCCGGTGTTCCTCGCCTTTCGGCTGATGGTCGGCCTCGGCGTGGTCATGCTGGCGATCGGCTTTGTCGGCGCATGGCTTTGGTTCCGCGGACGCCTGTTCGAGACGCAGTGGTACCTGAAGTACGTGCAGTACGCCTGGCCGCTCGGCTTCATCGCCATTCTCGCCGGCTGGTACGTCACCGAGATAGGACGTCAGCCCTGGATAGCCTCCGGCATACTGCGAACCGCCGACGCAGCCTCCCCTGTCGCCTTCTCGGCGGTCCTGCTCGGCCTCGTTCTCTTCGTCGTCGTCTACGGCATCGTGTTCTCGATGGGCATCTACTACATCAATCGCCTTATAGAATACGGACCCAAGGGCGCTGCCGCAGAGACGCCTGAAGGGCTTCCCTCGCGACCGCTCACAGCTGCCGAGCCGGCGGCGCACGACGCCATCGAGGGGACCTGAGATATGGATGCAATCGCCTATTGGCTGCCTGTCGTGTGGGCCGCGATCATCGGCATCGCCGTCGCCATGTACGTCATCCTCGATGGTTTCGACCTCGGCCTCGGCATCCTCTTCCCCTTCACGCCCGAGGAAGAGCGCCGCGACGTGATGATGAATTCGGTCGCGCCCTTCTGGGACGGCAACGAGACCTGGCTGGTGCTCGGCGGAGGCGGCCTGTTCGTTGCCTTCCCTCTCGCCTACGGCGTCATCATGTCGGGGCTCTACCTGCCCATCATCCTGATGCTGCTCGGTCTCATCTTCCGCGGCGTCGCCTTTGAGTTCCGCTGGACGGCGAAGCCGAGCCATCGCTTCTGGGACGACGCGTTCGCGTGGGGCTCGATCGTTGCCGCCTTCATGCAAGGCGTGGTGCTGGGTGGCTTCCTGCAGGGCATCACCGTCGAGAACCGCCAGTTCGCCGGCGGCGCTCTCGACTGGTTCGCCCCGTTCCCGCTTTTCACCGGCGTGGCGCTGGTCGTCGGCTATGCCTTGCTCGGCACGACATGGCTGGTGATGAAGACGGAGGGCGAGCTTGCTGTGAATGCACGGCGCTGGGCTCAGTACCTTCTGCTCGCCGTGCTCGTGATCATGGCCATCATCAGCCTGTGGACGCCGCTCGCCTTCGATCGCATCGCCGAGCGCTGGTTTACCTGGCCGAACCTGATCTATCTGTCGCCGGTTCCGCTGCTCACCGCGGCGGCGGCTTTCGCTTGTTGGCACGGGCTGGCGACCGGACGCGAGGTGACGCCGTTCCTGTCTGCCGTAGCGCTCTTCCTGCTCGGCTTCCTCGGCCTCGCCATCTCGAACGTGCCTTATCTCGTTCCGCCGACGCTGACCTTCTGGGACACGGCCGCCGTGCCGCAGTCGCAGATATTCATGCTCATCGGCGTCCTCATCATGCTGCCCCTCATCCTCGGCTATACGGTGTTCGTCTATTGGACCTTCCGCGGCAAGGTGCGCGAGGGTGAGGGCTACCACTAGTCTGACCGCCGCAGGGACGCCGAGCCCTGCCATGATGTCGTACCGGTTCGCTGGAACCCTTCGATTCGCGTCGGCGACTCGTTGCCGTCGCCAGTTCCCAATCGAGGTTTGGAGGCCGCATGCTCGGCTGGCGCAAACGCAACGACGGCTTTGAGTGGCGCGAATACGTTCGCACCACCATCCTCGTGCGCCGCAAGCAGCGCCGCGATCGCATCGGCGAGGCGGGCCGCGCGGCTGTCGAGAACGTCAAGGAGGCAGGCCAGCGCGGAGTCGCCGCCGGCGCCGAGGGTGCCAAGGCTGTCGGGCGCGGTGCCGTCAACCTCGGCCAGCAGGGCGCGATGATGGGTGCCGCCGGAGCCAAGGCCGTCGGCGAAGGTCTCTTCCACTACGGCAAGGAAGGCGCGAGGCTCGGAGCTGCCGGTGCGCAGGCCGGCGCCGAAAAGCTGCGCGCCGCCATACCGGTGGCAGGCAACTATCTGCAGCGCGCCGGCGCCGGCATCCTCTATACGCTCGCTTACACCTGGGCCGTGCTGCGCACGCTTGCCGGTATTGTCGCGGACTACCTTGGACCGCCGCTGTCGCCGGTTGCTCGTTTCTTGCGGCAGCCGGGAATCCGCCTGGCGGTGCTCATCGCCGGTGGCGTGGCGCTGCTCGGCGGTATCATCCGCGCATTCGCCAACGGTTTTGAGCGCGATACCTGGATCGCCCTTCTCGTTGGCATCGGTCTGCTTGGGGCGCTGATCCTGGCGCATGGCCCTGCCGGCATGCCCGCATGGCTTTCGACGCCCTTCGCTGCCGCCTTCGGTCGCGCGCGAGGCTTTCTCGAGAGCGCCGCAGGTAAGCCCGCATTCCAGAAGGGCATCGCCGTCCTGGTGCTGGCGCTCCTTGTCGGTTGCGGCCTCTACCTGTGGGCCCCGACGTCGCGGGACGTGGAACCGACGCAGGTACGTGCCCGTGGCGAAAGCCGTCCGTTGTCGAGCACAGCCGATATTGAAGGTCGGGGCACGGCAATCACCGGCGATACGCTGCGCGTCGGTAAGACGTTTGTGCGTCTTGATGGCATCGAGGCGCCGCTGCCCGATCAGACTTGCGATGACGCAAGCGGACGCAAGTGGACCTGCGGAGAGGCCGCGCGCCAAGCCCTCGCCCGCGCGCTGCGGTCTGGACGCGTCGCTTGCGACCTCTCCGGCGACGGCGAGCTAAGGGCAGGAAATTGCCGCGTGAATGATACCGACGTCGCCGCAGAGCTGGTGCGCGGCGGCCACGTGTTTGCTGCGACCGGGCTGTTCGCTCCCTATGGCACGGAGGAGAGCGAGGCGCGCGCAGACAAGTCCGGCCTTTGGACCGGCGAAGCTTTCCGACCGTCCGAATACCGCGATCGGAAGTGGGAGGACGCAAAGCGCGCGGCGCCGGATGGATGTCCGATCAAAGGAAGCGTGCGCGGCGGCCGCCGCCTCTACGTCTTGCCGTGGGCGCGCGGTTACGACGAGGTGCGCGTCACGAAGAGCCGCGGAGAGCGATGGTTCTGTTCGGAGGCGGACGCGCTCGAGGCCGGCTTCAAGCCCGCCCAGCAATCCTGATGCCTGAGGCAGAAAAGGAAAGCCCGCGCTCCGGGGGAAGAGCGCGGGCTGCGATGCGTGACGCCGCTTAGGGGGGACAGGTGGGAGGGCGCCACGTTCGGAATACTATGAAATACTATCGGCGGCCATTTTGCAAGGAATTCCAGGACTGCTTCCCGCAAGAGTTAAGAAACGACTTACAATAACGTAATGTTTTCTCGCTATCTCGTAGACTTCCATTGCGCTGCAGTAACTCCTGTAAAATGGGCCTTTCTGCATCTCGAACAATGGACACTTATTGCTCTCGGTCGATGGGGCGCACCAAGACTTCGCTTGTTCCGCTGCTGCGCACAATGGTGAGCGCGACGTCTCGGTCGATCCTCCTCTCGTCCAATAGACGGAAGAGATCGTCGACCCCGGTGATCGCCTCTCCATCGAGGCGCACGATGAGGTCGCCGTTCCGCAAGCCGGCCTGTGCTGCGGGGCTGTCTGTCTGAATTTCGCGTATACGCACTGCGCTCGGCTGCTTCAGCTCCACGCGATAGGCGACGCGCGGCGGCAACGGCACCTGCTCGGCAACGATGCCCATGCGCGCGCGCCGCACGCGTCCGTGCGCGAGGATCTGCGTCAACACATGCAGCGCCGTGTTCGACGCCACCGAGAAGCAGATGCCCTGCGCGCCCATGATGACCGCCGTGTTGATGCCGATCACCTGACCCGCCGAGTTGGCGAGCGGGCCACCCGAATTGCCCGGATTGAGTGCCGCGTCGGTCTGGATGACGTCGCCGATGAGCCGCCCGTTCTGCGCCCGCAGCGACCGTCCCACCGCGCTGACGATGCCGGCCGTGACCGTCGACTGGAATCCGAGCGGATTGCCGATTGCAATCGCGATCTGACCCTGCCGCACCCTCTTGGAGTTTGCGAGCTGCGCCACCGGCAGTGTCTCGCTCGTCTCCCCGCGCAGCACGGCTATGTCGGTGTCGGCGTCGCGGCCGAGCACGCGCGCGCCGAAGCGGCGTCCGTCCGACATGGAGATCGCGACGTCCTTTGCGCCGTCGATGACATGATTGTTGGTGAGGATCAGGCCGTCGGGGGAGACAAGAACGCCCGAGCCTGTGCCTTCCGCGCGACGATCATTGCGCACGCCGCTGACCTCGACGTGCACCACCGCTGGCGCCACCGTATCCACCACGTCGACGACGGCGCGGGAATAAGAATCAAGGAGTTGCTCGTCGCTGGCGATGCTGCCGCTTGCCGGAGCCCCAGAGCGGCTCGGCTCCGCGCTTCCAAGGAACCCTAAGACATTGCGCATGCTTATCTCCCCTGCCGCGTTCGCCGAGGCGAGCCGCGCTTGCATTGCTGCCTGATATGGTGAGCGCAGGTAGGGGTTGGAAAGGGTGCGCGGTCAGCGCCAGGAAATCTGGAACGGCGATAGCCGCAGCACGCCGGGCTGGGCCGGCATTTGGTGATAGCCGATCGCCACCAGGACGCCGGAGAGCAACACATCAGTATCATTGCGCAGCGGCACGCGGCTGTCGTCGATCGTCGGCGTGCCGTCGATCCATAGCCGCGCGCGGCCGTTTTCTGCGCCGGGATCGTTCAGGACGATTTCCTGCTCGACCTTGACCCATCGGTTCATCGGAAGCGGTTCCGCAGTGCCGAGCATGCGGTGGACGCCGCCGCTGCCTATGGCCGTGAGCACGGGTCTACCTTCCCCGTCCCATTGCGGCGAAACGGAAAGGCCATCGGCCATCGTGCCCGTGTCCCTAGAGCCTCCAAACACCCCCGGCAGGAAACCACCGCCGCCGAATTCGAACCCGTCGGGGAGCCACACGCTGTAGCTGAGGCACGCCGACGTCGCTTTCGCCATTCCGGGAGGCGCCCAGCGGAATTCGATGCCGTTGCGGGCCTTGTCGCTCGGGTCGGCGCCGGCCGGCAGCTTGCGCAGCTTCACTTCCAGCGCGTCGGGCGACGGGCCATTCTGCACCTCGACCACCGACGCATTGTCGATGACGCCGATGTCCCGCAGCCCCGCGCGCGCCTGCAGTTGGATGGCGCTCAGCGGCTTGCCCTCGCTCGTCTGCAGTGAAAGGCGTGTCGCCGCCGGGTAGCGCGCGCTGCAAGGTTGCTCGACCTCCGTATGCAACGCCTCAAATGCCACGTAGCCCAGCACGAACAGCACGACGAGGGCGCCGGCCACGTTGATCAGGCGGTCGAGATGCTTGGGGCTGGTCATTCGCCTCTGGTCCCGGTGCGCCGGAGTCATTGGCGCCGACGCAACTCGGCACGTTGATACACCGATCGGGTTAAGAACTCGGCGTTTCCAAGGGGGCAGGGCCCGCCGGTTCGGGCTCGCTGACTTTGTCTTTGAGCGTTGGCGTGATTTCTCGCCAGCATCAGCTTTTGTTGCCGCTCATACTGAGTTAATAACCTCGGGCGGTGCGATTTGTCGGTGCGCGTCTTCGCCGAGCGAGGGGAGAGGTTCATGACGATCAGGCTAGCGCTGGCGGCTTTTGCTTTGGCCGCGGCGGGGGTGGCGTTTGTAGGAGGGGCCCGCGCAACGAGCGCCCCGCTGCTGGGCGATGCCGCTGCGCGGAGCAAAGCGGCGTCGCATATCGTTCAGGTGGCCAGGAAGCGCCGCAGCCGCGACGTCGGCACACGCGCGACCGCACCCGAGACATCCGCCCTCCCGGCCGGCAAGGCCAGTAACGGCGAGGTGCTGTTCGGCGTCCAGGACGTTGGCTTCCTCGTCGATCGCGACGTTATTCGCGTCGGCGCCGAGATCGGCAAGTTCGACCGCATCCGCCTGCGCGTCCTGCGCAATGAGATATTCGTGACCGACTTGAAGGCAGTGTTTGACGACGGCACGACCGAGACGCTGCTGACGGACGCCAAGATCGGCGCCGACCGCAAGACCGACTGGATTCCGCTGAACCACAAGGGCTTCATCAAGGAGATCCAGCTCGTCTATCGCTCCAAGCCCGACTTCAAGGGGCAGGCGCGCGTCGAGGTGTTCGGCGAGTACGAGCCCGGCTGGCTCGGCCCCAACGGCGAGGGCCGCAAGTACAACGACGGCTGGGTGCTGCTAGGCACCGACACCGCCGGCAGCGTCGGTTTCGATCGCGTGAAGATTCCCGTCGGCCAGAACGAGGGCGGCTTCAAGCAGCTCCGCGTGTCGGTCAAGGATCGCGACATCACCATGACCAACCTCGCCGTCGTCTACTCCGACGGCGCCAAGGACGAGATCGAGACCAACCGCATCAAGGTCGAGGCCGACAAGGCGTTTGGCCCCGTCGACATCAAGAAGGGCGCGACCATCAAGGAGATCGAGGCGACCTGGCGCTCTCGCGCTCTCGCCACCTCTAAGCGCGACCGCGCCTACGCCACGGTCCAGGTCTGGGGCAAGCACTGACGTTTTTCGCGTCTGTCATCCCGGGCGAGAGAGGCAGGAGCTGAGCGATGACCCGGGACCCAGCACAAGAGTCGCCGAAGGCACTTCAGAGTCTGCGACGCGCATTGCGCTGGGTCCCGGATAGCCGCTCACTTCGTTCGCGGCTTCCGGGATGACAATGCAGCGATAGGCTTAGCCGAACGCGCCGAAGTGATGCGAGATGCCGGTGCCGATCTCGCGGATCAGCTCGTAGGCTTCCTCCATCGGCGCCAGGATTTCCGTCTCGACGCGGCCGTAGTCGTCGATGCCGTGCGGCCGGTAGGTCGCCTTCTCGGCATACTGGGTGCCGTCGCCGCCCGCCTCCACGCGGCGCGGGAACGCCTGCCGCATCTCCGCCACAACCGCCGGCACGTCCAGCATCAGCGCCAGCTCGAATAGCTGACGGTGCGAGATCTCGCGCGTGGCAAAGCGAGGCATTTGCGCTGCGAGAATGAACACCCGCATGATCAGCGCCAGGCGAACGGCCTGTAGCAGATCGAGCTCGAGGCGCGTGTCGTCCGGTATCTTGCCGCCCTCGATGCCGATCTCTTCCAGCATTGAGTGCAGCTCGACGGCATCGAGACGCAAGTGATGCACGAGGCTGTTGATCTCTTCGATGCGGTCATCGTCGAGCAGCAGCGCCGCCAGCGAGCGGAAGGCCGGGTCGAGACTTGCCTCGCGCCCCCACGAGCCGCGCCACGCCCAGAAGCCGGGATCGAACACGATCGCGTTGGCACCCATGGCATTGAGGCTCGAGAGCTGCTTGCCGCGGGCGATCATCTCCAGCAGCGGGCGCAGCCGCTGGGAGGAGCGGGCGAGCTCGATGAAGCGGTCGCGTTCCGACCCGACAGCCGCACCGAGGCCGGCAACGACGTTCGCCACGTAGCCGAACTGCTGCAGGATGGCGTTGTTGGGGATGGCCCGCATGCGCGAGACAGCGCTGCGGTCGACGGCGCCGGTCGCATCCATCTGTCGCTTCACCGGGCGCGAGCCGGTCTTGAACAGGATGTTGGAGCCGAACGCACCGAGTACGGCCCGATACCCGGGATGCGCGAAGAGATGCTCCTGGTAGGCCCTGAGGCGGCCGATGAAGTCGAGCCTCAGGTCGGTGTCCTCGTAGAACGGATCCTCCCCGTCCGGCGGCACCTCGCCGTCCATGATGACGGTGGCGAGCGCCCGCGTCGTCAGCCGGCGATTGGCGAAGAACAGATAGCCGTCGCCGCCCTGGAAGCTGGTCTCATGCTTGATCGGGATGCCGTGGCGCGCAAAGCGGCGCCGCGCCTCGTCGGAGAACACATAGTGCAGGCGCGTGTGCATCGACCCGGGATGCGCGCCGCGCCCCATCGATTCTCCGTGCGTCGAGAAGATCAGCGTCTCGACGCCCTTGAGTTCGGAGTTGCCGATTGCCTCGGCGATGCCGTGGTGCAGGCGCTCGATGGCGAGCGTCGCGGCGATCTGGCCAACAAACCGTCCCGCGTCCGAGAAGCCCGTCTGCAGCGCGAGTCGGCCGCGCCGCCGCACATAGTTGATGTACGCCTTCTCCTCCAGCAGCCGCTCGACGACGCGCGCCCCGGTCTCGAGGCCGAGCGGCGTTTCGAATAGCGGTGAGACATCGGTGATGTCGTCGACGCCGAACAGCGTGGCGAAGAAGATGGCAATCAGCACCGTCGCCGGCGATTCCGTCTCGGCAATAAGGAAGCGGACGGGCGTCTCGCGATCGACGTGCTTCTTGATCTGCGCGATGAGCGCGAACTGGCGGATCGCCGTCGCCGTCTCGAGGTCGAGCGACTCGAAGTTCACCGTCTCTTTGCGCGCCGACTCGATCATGCCCACGATGCGCGCCAGCGCCTGGCTTTCCGTCAGGTCGCGGGTCCACGGCTCGTGCACGAACGCGCGGAAGGCGTTGTTGAGCTGCACGGCGTTGATGCGCACATGGATGTGCGCCGTGCCGAGGCCGGTCGCCTCCATGAGCCCGGCCAGCACTGCCACGCTGCGCTTGCCCTTGCCTTCCGGAAGGCACTCGATGAGGGAGCGGAACAGGCTGACGATCGGTTCGACCGTCGTGATGTTGTAGCCGTCCTGGCGGGTGATGATGTTTGCCGCCTCGGCCAGCGGGGCGCTCGTCTTCATCACCTTGTCGAGCGCTTCGATCTGCTCGTCCACGGCGGCGATGGTGAGGTCGAGCTTGCCCGTCACCTGGCGTGACAGCCGCTGAGCTTCGCCTTCGGTCGGCAACTCGTTCTTGAGGCCGATGAAGCGCTCGCGGATATCGGCGAGCGAGGCTCGCTTCTCCCTGAGTCGCAGGATGAAGGACTTGCGCCAGTCGATGTCCGTGCGTCCGTCGAGGTCGTAGCCGACCCAGCACGCGAATGTCGCGAGCTTTGGACTAAGCTCGTAGGCCTTGGCGCCGAAGCGGTGAACCGCGGCCGAGAAGAAGCTGTCGAGCAGCTCGACATACGCGTTGCGCAGGTTCTGGATGGCGTTCTGCGCCCTCCGGTGCTCGTACGCGAGGTCGATATTGTCGTCGGGCTTGTGCGAGACGCCGATGCGCGTGTTCGGATCGACGTCGTCCGCAACGGCGATCTCGACGATGCGCTTCGACAGCGCGTCCGACAATCCGAACGTCGGGTGCGCCGTCAGCACGATGCCGGTGCGGGCGCGCTCCCAACGGGCCTTGAAGGTCTCGAAGTCGGCGGCCGCAGCGGCGCCTTCGACGAAATCGGCGAATTCCTTGTAGGTCGTTGCGCGGTCGACGAAGCCGACGCGCTCGCGCAGGTGCACGGCGCGCTGCACGCAGGCACGGTCCATCAGGCGGCCGGCGAGGGCCTTGACCTCCGCAAAGCTGAGTTCGCCGCTTTCGAGACGGCGCGACAGGTCGAACGCCAGATTGACGATCGGGTTCAGCGCCGGAGTATCGGGAATTCGAGTGCGCAAGGCGCGAAGCTCGTCGCGCAACCGGAACTCGTCGAGCTTTCCGGTGGCAATGGGCTGCACGTCGTTCGGCATCACTGTCTCCACTCTTCCCAGTCGACCGCCGGTGTTCTTCGCATCGCTTCATGTCGGCGGCACGAGCCGACGACGCCGCGATCTGAAGGACACCGGCAAAATCAAAGAGCTAATGTGATTATCGAGATGTAGTTGACGTCTCGATCATCACATTAGCCCGCGGCAGCACGCCGATCCGTGAAG
>JAEXXM010000030.1 GCA_023405815.1 Pseudomonadota bacterium
GCCCGGAGTTGCTCGCTCTAATGACGCGTGCCTATGAGGCTGCTTGTGATGATCTCAAGGCAGCTGACGTAAACTTCGAACTGAGTGAGGCGGTAAGCAAGATGATGGTGCTGCGCATTATCGTGGCGGTCTCGCAAGGGGAACGAGATGCCGACAAGCTGAGAACGGTCGCCTATGCCTCCGTCGCTCCAAATCCCGATGACCATTCGGCTGACCCCGCCCTGCTCGGGACGAATAGATGAGCGCGGGCCATCAGCATACTGATACTCGCGCGGCCAACGCCTTGGCTCTTCGCGCCGCATTGCTTCTCACTGGCACGTTTCTCATCGTAGAGGTGATCGGCGGCGTTCTCACGGGAAGTCTCGCGCTCATCTCTGACGCGATGCATATGCTGACCGACACCCTTGGCCTCGTCATCGCCCTCGTTGCTATCAAGCTTGGTGAGCGGCCGGCGGATAGCCGGCGCACGTTCGGTTATCAGCGGTTCGAGATCCTGGCGGCCGCCTTTAATGCGATCCTCCTATTCGCGGTTGGTGGCTATATTCTCTATGAGGGCTACAAGCGCATTGTCGAACCGGAAGCGATCCAGTCCGTCGGAATGCTCGTGATCGCGGCAAGTGGGCTGGTGATCAATCTCATCGCGATGCGCCTGCTCGCGGCGAGACAGGCTACCAGCCTCAATGTCAAAGGGGCTTACTTGGAAGTGTGGAGCGATATGCTGGGATCCATCGGCGTGATCCTAGCCGCCGCGATTATCTGGCTGACAGGGTGGCTGTGGGTTGATGCGATCGTCGCCATCGCCATCGGCCTTTGGGTCGTCCCGCGAGCATGGACGCTCCTCAAGCAGACGACGAACGTGCTCCTCGAAGGTACTCCTGAAGGCATTGACCTAGACGCTGTCGCATCGGCACTGCATCGGGTCGATGGCGTAAGAGACGTGCACGATCTTCATATTTGGTCACTCAGCAGCGACAGCCCGTCCCTATCCGCCCATCTTGTTATTGCAAATGGCGAGGACTGCGCAGGCGTGCGCCAGGCAGCTTCGGGCATGCTGGGCGCCAGATTTTGCATCCGACATGTCACGTTGCAGACCGAGGCGACCGACTGCCGCGAAGGGGTTGAAGGATATGTGCATGCCTAACCCTCGGCAGCCCAAATCGTATGGTAAACGTGCTCTTGCCGAGCAAACATCGCTCAGATTCAAATACAAATATTGTTGCGGGTGGGCGACAGCGCCCAATCCAGTTTTGCCAAAACAGCCTTTCTACTTGAATATGAGCGCCCTGATGCGCATTAGGCTAAATTGGAGTTTAGGACTCACGCCCATGCGGTTCTGGCAGCGGTTCGTTGCCGCGATACTCTTGATAGCCTTCGTACCCGCCAGCATAGCGGCGGCGCTACCGCTTGTTTATTGCTTTGGCGCGGACGGCCATCGCGGCATCGAGCTCGTTCAAAGCACCCCTCACCACGTCGATTCCGACGTGCAGCCGTCCGATCATTCCGAGCACGGCGCCGCGGTCGAAGCGGCTGAAGGTTGCATTGACTACAAGGTTACCTCACTCGCGGGGTTTGCGCCGCGTGGCATCGACCTCAAGTCGGTGCTCAGCAAGTCGCCCCCGATTGCGCCGGCAATCTTTGCGGACAGGAGCAGCTGGCGAGCGCCCCCTCAGGCGTCCCCTCGCACGTGCCACTCCGCCGCTTCCGTTGCTGAGCCGCTGGCTCTGCGCAGGACCGTCGTACTCTTAATTTAGCGTCTCCGAATCGCACTTGGGTAACGGCGACCTCCCAGAATTGGAGGCCGTCAGCTGAGCTCGTATTTGGGAGGCAACATGGCAGGCCGTTACGGCGCCACAAGCCGAGTAATCGCGTTGGCCTCGACGCTGATCGTCGCCGGATGCGGCGGCGTCACGGAGACTGTTGTTACCGAACAGCCCGGGCGTGCTGTGACCTATGGGTGGCAGGCTTCGGCTTCGCCTCCCGAGATGACTGGCAGCACCTATGCTCCGTCGGGCACCATCACATTTCGCGAAGCCGTTAGCCAAGCCGTTGCCTTTAGCCCGGCGGTCAAGGCTGCTCTTGCCGAGATTGAGGCCCGCCACGGAGACGCCTTCCAGGCATCGAGGCGTCTCAATCCCGAGCTTGCCCTCAATGTCGAGAACCTGCCGAACTCTGGAGGCCTCGCACAGGATGACTCAAGCGAAAGTATGCAGTTGTCGCAAACGCTGGAGCTGGGTGGCAAGCGACTTGCGAGGCTCGCCGCTGCGAACCTCGAAACATCGCTTGCGGGCTGGGACTTCGAAGTTGCCCGCCTCCTGGCGGCGACCGATGCCGCGCAATCGTTTGTCGATGTCATCGCTTCCCAGGAGCGCCTCGCCATCCTGCAAGATTTCGTCACCGTGTCGCAGAAGACTCGCGATGCCGTCGAAGCGCGCGTTAAAGGCGGCCGCGCCAGTTCGATAGAGCTTGATAGGGCGAAAGTTGCTGTCGCCCTGGCGCAAGCGTCTCGCGCCGCGGAAGAGGCACGGCTCGCCGCGGCCAAGGATCGGCTCTCGGCCCTGTGGGGCAGGGACCGCGCGACCTTCACCCGTGCGGCCGGAAAACTTGGTCGCAATCGTAGCGCGCCGTCCCTGGAAGAGGTGAAGGCGTTTCTCGAGGGCAACCCCTCGCTCGCCCGCTGGAGCGACGGCATAGGACACCGCTACGCCGTGCTTGAGGTGGAGCGGTCGAAAGCCATTCCAAATGTGACGATCGGTGCCGGCGTCAGGCGCTTCGAAACCGACGGCTCATCGGGTATGATCGCTGGCGTATCGCTTCCGCTGCCGTTGTTTGACCGTAATGAAGGCGCCATCGCCGCCGCGGAACACCGCATAGCCCGCGCCGAGTTCGACGCACAGGCCGCGAGGACGCAGCTGACAGGGACGCTCATCGGTGCCCTTGGCGCTTTGGCCACAGCTGATGCGCAAGCGAGAATCATTGAAGGCCAGGTGCTGCCTGCGGCGGAATCAGCCTTCAGTCGCACCCGCATCGGCTATGAGGAAGGCAAGTTCGATCTTTTGAACGTTCTCGATACGCAGCGCACGCTATTTGAAGCCCGCCGCGAACTTGTGAACGCGCGTGCGGACTATGAGAAGGCCCGCGTTCAGGTCGAGGCCCTTATCGGCCGCGAGTTGAATGGCCTTGGCAAGTGAGTCAATAGATGACGCGAAGAATGAAACTGCTTACGGGCGTAGCACTGCTGGGCCTTGTTGTTGCCATCGGGTATCGTGAAGTATCGAAATCATGCGGGGGCGGTCAGGCCGCAGGCGCGCACAGCCATGAGGAGACGCAGGAAACGAACACCGAAGGATTTGGTACGCGCGTATGCGAAGCGGGGCTCTTCGCCGCACTTGGTGAGCGCATGGGCTTTAGTGCCTCCAACCCCACAGTCGCCAACCTTGAGGAAGACCCCGGACATCAGCACGGCGCACAAGAAGTTGACGGCCACACGCACGGCTCGAAAGCCGACGGCCATGACAAGGAGCCGGACGGCCACGAGCACAGCGCAAAGGAGCCAGAAGGTCACAGCCACGGCAAGGAAGGCGGGCATGGACACGGCGGCGGCAAGGAGGAAGAAGGCCTCATAAAGCTCACGGCCCAGCAGATCGCCGCGGCGGGAATTGAAACCGCAGCTGCACAGCCGGGTACCCTGGTGAAGGAAATCGCTGTTCCTGGCCGCATCGCCCTCAATGCCGATCGGCAGGCGGAGATCGTTCCGAGGCTTGCCGGTACTGTTGCCACTATCGACAAACGGCTAGGCGAGAGCGTTGCCAAAGACGATGTTCTGGCGAGGATCGAAAGCCGCGAGATGGCGGATGCGAAATCCCAGTACCTTGAAGCCTGGCAAGCCGAGGAGTTGGCCAAGACCGTGTTCGAGCGGGAGGAGCGGCTGTGGAAGCAGAAGGTGACGGCCGAGCAGGACTATCTCAATGCCAAGAACGCGTTTACATCCGCCAAGATCCAGCTGGATCTGGCGCATCAAAAACTTCACACGATGGGCCTCGAAGAAAGAGATATCGAGGCCGTGAGGGTGAAGCCCGCCAGCGAACAGTCGTTCCGGACGTATGAAATACGCTCGCCCATTTCCGGCCGGGTCACAGTCCGCAACCTTGTCTTGGGAGAAATGGTCGGGACCCAAACAGAAATCTTCACCATCGCCGATCTGTCAACGGTGTGGGTCGACCTAGCGGTGCAACCTTCAGATCTTCCCTTCGCGAAGGAAGGCCAGGAGGTGCTCATCGAAGGCGGTGGTCGCAACGCAAAAGGCAAGATCGTCGCACTGAGCCCCGTGATCGATCCCGAGACTCGTTCGGCCAGGGCAATCGCCGAAATCGACAATGCCGACAGCGCTTGGCAACTGGGCGATTATGTGCGCGCGCACCTCATCTCCGGCCGTCAGGGCGCTGACGTTTTGGTGCCGCGTGACGCGCTCCAGACCATCAATGGGCAGAAGTCTGTTTTCGTCGCACAGGACGGTGGGTTCAAGGCGCAGTCCGTCACGACCGGTGGCGAGGATTCCCAGCACGTGGAAATCGTCTCAGGTCTTCAGCCGGGCGAGCGCATCGCCACGAAGAACACGTTTGTGCTCAAGGCGGAGCTCGGCAAAGCCGAAGCCGAGCACGAGCACTGAGGGAGAAGAGCAGTGATTGAGCGTATTCTCGGCTTCTCGATCAGTCAGCGGTTCCTCGTCGTGCTTGCCGTCGCGGCAATCGCGGCGTTCGGCATCAAGTCGCTGTCGCAGCTGCCGATCGACGCTGTCCCCGACATCACCAATAACCAGGTGCAAATCAATACCGAGGCGAACGGGCTATCGCCGTTCGAGATTGAGAAGAACGTCACTTATCCGATCGAGACGGCGCTCGCCGGTATACCTGGGCTCTCCTATACGCGCTCGCTGTCGCGCAACGGATTCTCCCAGGTAACCGCCGTCTTCGAGGACAATGTCGATATCTATTTTGCCCGCACGCAAGTGGCCGAGCGCCTCGCGCAAGCAAAAGGCAGTCTGCCCGCCGGTGCGGAGCCCCGCATGGGCGCCGTGTCGACCGGCCTCGGCGAAGTCTACATGTGGACGGTGCATTACAAGCACCCGGAAGGCAAAGGCGCCGATATTCGAGATGGACAGCCCGGCTGGCAGAGCGACGGAAGCTATCTGACGCCGGAGGGGCTACGTCTCACAAAAGACTTCGAACTCGCCATGTACCTGCGCACCGTGCAGGACTGGATCATTCGGCCGCAGCTCAAAGGGCTCCCGGGAGTTGCAGAAGTCGACGCCATCGGCGGCTTCAAAAAGCAGTATCAGGTTCAGCCCGATCCGGAAAAGCTCCTCGCATTTGGGCTGTCCTTCCCCGACGTGATCGCGGCGCTCGAGCGCAACAACACCAGCATCGGCGCCGGTTACGTCGAGCAGCGCGGGGAATCCTATGTCGTGCGCGCCGACGGGCGGCTCGAGACAACGAAGGATATCGGCAACGTCATCCTCGCCAACAAGAATGGCGTTCCCGTCTACCTGAAGGATGTTGCTGAGGTTGGTCTGGCGCGCGAACTGCGAACCGGCGCCGCCAGCGAGAACGGCAGCGAGGTTGTCGTCGGCACCGCCATGATGCTCAAGGGCGGCAACAGCCGCACCGTCTCCGAAGCCGTCGATGAAAAGCTCAAGGTCATCAACAAATCCCTGCCGCCAGACATTGCGGTGCAGACGGTTCTCAATCGCACGCTGCTCGTCGACGCCACGATCAAAACCGTCTCCAAAAACCTCGCCGAGGGCGCGCTGCTCGTGATCGTGGTGCTGTTCCTGATGCTCGGCAATTTGCGGGCGGCGCTGATCACCGCCCTCGTCATCCCGATTACCATGCTCATGACGGCCATCGGCATGCTGGAAAGCAAGATCTCCGCCAATCTCATGAGCCTCGGCGCGCTCGACTTCGGCCTCATCGTCGACGGCGCGGTCATTATCACGGAGAACGCCATACGTAAGCTGGCCGAACGCCAGCATCACAAAGGGCGGTTGCTCACCCTCGATGAGCGCATGCATGAGGTGATGGTCGCGAGCAAGGAGATGATCCAGCCCTCCGTGTTCGGCCAGATCATCATCATCACCGTCTATATCCCCCTGCTGACGTTCACCGGCGTCGAAGGCAAGATGTTTGAGCCGATGGGGCTCACCGTCATCATCGCGCTGGTCTGTGCCTTCATCCTCTCGCTGACGTTCGTGCCGGCCATGATCGCCATTTTCATCTCCGGCAAGGTGGAGGAGAAGGAGAACTTCTTTATCCGCGTCGCCAAGAGCCACTACGCGCCCATGCTGCGGGCGGGGCTCGCCGATACGGGCTTCGTCATCATCCTCGCCATCTTGTTCTTCGCCCTGGCGCTGTTTCTCTTCACGCGTCTGGGCCAGGAGTTCATTCCGACACTTGATGAGAAGAACCTGGCGATGCACGCCATGCGCATTCCCTCGACGTCCCTTACGCAGTCGACGGACATGCAGTTAAAGGTCGAAGCAGCCGTGCGGAAGTTTCCTGAAGTGGCGTTCGTCTTCTCGAAGACGGGCACCGCAGAAATGGCGTCGGATCCGATGCCGCCGCACGTCTCTGATACGTTTATCATCCTGAAGCCTCACGATGAATGGCCGGATCCCAGCGAGACAAAAGCCGAGCTGATCGACCGCATCGCGCAGGCCGTGGGTCAGCTTCCCGGGAACAACTACGAATACACCCAGCCGATCCAGATGCGCTTCAATGAGCTCATCGCCGGCGTGCGCAGCGATGTCGCGGTGAAGGTGTTCGGCGACAAGTTCGAGGAACTGGGCAGTACGGCAAACAAGATCGCCTCGGTGCTGCGCTCCGTACCCGGTGCCGCCGACGTCAAGGTTGAACAAATCAGCGGCCTACCCATGATGAATGTCAAGCTCGACAAGGCGGCCATCGCACGCTACGGCCTGAACGTCGGTGACGTCCTTGACGTTGTCTCCATCGCGGTGGGCGGACGCGAAACCGGTGTCGTGTTCGAGGGCGACCGGCGGTTCGACATCATCGTTCGTCTCCCTGACCGTCTGCGCGGCAATCTCCAGACGCTGCAAAACCTCCCCGTCGCTATTCCGACTGCCGGTGCCGGGCGGCCGAACTTCGTGCCGCTAAAGAGCTTGGCGAGCTTCAACATTGAGGAAGGTCCCAACCAGATCAGCCGCGAGAATGGCAAGCGGCGCGTCGTCGTTCAGGCCAACGTCCGCGGCCGTGACATCGGCTCGTTCGTGCAGGAGGCACAGGCGAAAATCGATGCTCAGGTTAAGATCCCGGCGGGCAGCTGGATCACGTGGGGCGGGCAGTTTGAAAATTTGCAGGCGGCGCAAAGCCGATTGCTGATCGTCGTGCCAGCGTGCTTCTTTGTTATCTTCCTCATGTTGTTCACGGCGCTTAGGAGTGTGCCTCAGGCGCTGCTTGTCTTCTCGGGCGTCCCGCTCGCCGTGTCGGGGGGCATTTTCACCCTGTACTTCAGCGGCATGCCGTTTTCGATCTCGGCGGCCGTGGGCTTCATCGCGCTCTCCGGAATTGCCGTCCTCAACGGCCTCGTGATGGTGACGTACATCAATCAGTTGCGCGAAGGGGGCTTGCACGGAGATGAGGCGATCTTCGAGGGTGCCATGACACGCCTGCGCCCCGTCCTCATGACGGCACTCGTGGCGTCACTCGGATTCGTGCCGATGGCGCTCGCCACCGGAACCGGCGCCGAGGTGCAAAAGCCGTTGGCTACCGTTGTGATCGGCGGCCTGATAACAGCGACATTGCTTACGCTGATTGTGCTGCCCGCGCTCTACAAGCGGTACTTGCTGGGCCCTCGTGCTGTCGAACAGCCCGAAGCCGCGGAACAGCCGGCCGAATGACGGACAAGTCGCTTTGGTGATGTATACTAAAGCTAATCGTGGGCGCACCCGCATCGCTGGGGAAGAGACAGGCGGTGCCACATGTTTGCACATGCCATGGGGCTGTGCGGAGTCATCCTGAGTCATATCGGCGGCTTCATCGGCCAGCAGCTCGGAACTGTGTCGATGGTTCCACCGCCTCTACTGCAGGCTGCTGACGAAACTCTTCCGCTGAAAAATGAGGCTCTCAGCAACAAGGCGCACGATGTCGCCCTCGCATTTGCACGGCAGGGGGACCTCCGAAGAGCCCTAGGCTCGTTGAACGTCGCCATAAGGTTCAATCCGGACAACGCCTCGGCTTACGCGTCGCGCGCGCACGTGCGCTTGCTCCTCGGTGACCAGTTGGGTGCCATGGGTGATGCAGATTATGCCATCGGGCTCGATCCGGCCCTGGCCGTCGCGTACTACAACCGCGGTGTTATCTATGGTCGGCTGAGCATGTGGGAGAGCGCCGCTGACGACTATACCGCCGCGGCATTTCTCGATCCCAATCTCGGTGATGGTGCGGTTTTCAACAATCTCGGCTCTGCCCTGATGGCGCAAGGCAGATTGGCCGAGGCGATCACCAATTTTTCGCGGGCCATCGGGCGCAGTGCCTCACCCGCGATTTCATACTTCAATCGGTCGCTAGCATATGAACGTAGCGGTCAGCTAGACGCCGCCATCTCGGACATGAACGCAACCATCCAGGCAGTGCCACGCTTCGCCGAAGCCCATCACCGGCGTGCGCTGTTGTTCCTCCGCAAAGGTCTCGAGGGTCCGGCTCTGCTTGATCTCAATGCTGCGCTGGAGATCGATCCTGACGACTTGGTCGCGCGCGCCGACAGGGCGCTGCTGCATGAGCGCATCGGCAATACGAACGCCGCGCGGGAGGACCTCAAACGCTTTGCGGAGAAATCGAAGGATGATCCGCGTAAGCTCGATCGCGAGTCGCATATACCCACTCAGTGAGAAAGCTCTTGGGCATTTCAGAGAATTCAGTTTCGCTTCAGCTGAGCGCCTGAAAAAGCTCTCAATCCCTTCCTATTCAGCTCCAGCTCAGGCCGATGAATTGCACGTGAATGTGCGGTTCAGGTGCGGGACACGTGGTATCCGAAATGATGATCGAGCCGACGCAGAAAGCGGCACACAACATGAATCGATCAAGAGGAGAGCTCCATGTCACGTACACCGACGCTTCTGGCCTTGGGCCTTTTGACACTCACGGCTGCCGCCGGGCTCGCACCCTCAGGGGCGCAAGCGGGGGATTACGGAAGAGGCGGCTACAGCTCGGGTCACCACGATCGCGCATATGCCCGGCACGGGTATCGCAAGCATCGCGCTCACATGCGCTCGCGGTGGTTCAGAATCCGCGGGTCCAGCCACGGGCGTCGAGCCCACCACGGCCGGCGCTGGTAGGCACAGCCTCGGCGGATCCGCCAATCATGTAGGCGTTTTCAGTTCACCAGTTCACCACCGAGCCGGGGCCGCTTCAAGGACTCGGTTCAACCAGCAGCAAAAGCGAAAGGTCGAAATGATGAAAGTGCGCATGCTAGCCGCCGTTGTCGTGATGGGATTGGCAACGCCGGCGTTTGCCGGGGGAGAACACTGCGACGAGGATATGGCCGCCGTCGACAAGGCCATGGCAACAGCCAAGCTGAGCGATGCCGACATGGCGAAGGTCAAAGCCGCGCGGGCCAGTGCTGAAGAGATGCACATGGCCAAGAAGTACGAAGAGTGCGAAAAGGCGCTCGGCGAGGCCCAGGCGCTTCTCGGCATCAAGGATAAGCATGAGCACTAACCTATCCGACCCTTCAAGCGTCGGGGCGGCGATGACATCGCCGCCCTTTTTGCTTGATCTGTTCAGGCAGGTTTCAGGTTCGTGTGCAACATGGTGTTTGGCTGCAAGGTCTTGTCCTGACGCCAGTCGTCGAGCCGTTGCCGCCCAAGTAAGGAGAATGTCACGCAGCAGGCTCGAAGCCCTGCGAGCCAAGTATCGGAGGTATCAAATGAAAAGGAGTTTCTTGCTCGCTACGCTAGTTGTGGCGGGCGGGGTGATCATCGCGGGCGCCGCCTCGGCCGGCGTCACGTCTGGAGCAG
>JAEXXM010000038.1 GCA_023405815.1 Pseudomonadota bacterium
TAGGCCTCACCGAGCAGCGCGCCAAGGCCGAGGGGCGCGAGATCCGCGTCGGGCGCTTTCCCTTCCGCGCCAACGGGAAGGCGCTGGCGCTCGGGGAACGGGAGGGGCTGGTAAAGACGATCTTCGACGCCAAGACCGGCGAGCTCATCGGGGCGCACATGATCGGCGCCGAGGTCACCGAGCTGATCCAGGGGTTCGTGATCGCCATGCAGCTCGAGGCGACGGAAGAGGATCTGATGCGGACCGTCTTCCCTCACCCGACCCTTTCGGAGATGATGGGTGAGAGCGCTCTGGCGGCCTACGGGCAGGCACTGCACATTCCACCGGCAGGGAAGCCGGCAACCTGAGGGAGGGAGATCGCATGAACATCGACACTCGGGCGCTCGTCGTCTTTGCGGTCATCGGCATTCTCGCCGGGTTTCTCGCTTCGATCCTGATCGGCGGCGGGGGTGGGCTCTTGCGCTATCTCGTCACCGGCATCATCGGGGCCTTTGTCGGCGGCTACCTGTTCGAGGCGCTGAAGATCGACCTCGGCATCGGCAACAAGTTTCTGTCGGAGGTCGTCACGGCGACCGTCGGCGCTGTCATCGTCGTCGTAATAGCGCGCATCATCGCATAGCGCGTAAAACAACAATCGAAGGGGAACCGCCAATGGAAGACTACTCGACCTACGCGCCGTGGATCATCATGGCGGTGAACGGCCTCATTGCCGGCTGGCTCGCCTCGCTGCTGCTCGGCGGCCGCGGCGGCATCATTCGCGACATCTTCATCGGCATCATTGGCGCGTTCGTCGGCGGCGCCCTGGTGCAGGCCGGCTTGTTGAAGCTGCCCTTCCTCTACGACTGGCCCTGGCTTCACCTCATCGCGGTATCGACGATCGGCGCCCTGCTGATCATCATCCTGGGGCGAATTGTCGGCCGTTAGGGGGGGCGGAAGGTCTGATTTGCCTGCCGCGCCCGGGGCTTTAGAATACCGCCGGAAGCTTCAGGCAGGACCAAAGCCCTTGAGCACATCCCTCGATACCGAACTGACGCGGGCGGACGAGCCTCCGGCAGCCACCACGCGCCTCGCCAAGCCGGCATGGATCCGTGTGCGTGTCCCGGGCTCGCCGGTGCATACCGAGACGGTGCGCGTCGTGCGCGAGCATCGGCTCAATACGGTGTGCGAGGAAGCCGGCTGCCCCAACATCGGCGAGTGCTGGTCGAAGCGGCACGCCACGTTCATGATCATGGGCGACACGTGCACGCGCGCCTGCGCGTTCTGCAACGTGCGGACGGGCATGCCGCGACCGCTCGACGCCGATGAGCCGGCGCGCGTCGCAAAGGCAGCGCGGGAGCTTGGCCTGACGCACATCGTCGTCACCTCAGTTGATCGTGACGATCTCGCGGACGGCGGTGCGGACCACTTCGCACGTGTGATCTTGGCCCTGCGCGCGGAGGTTCCGTCGACGACGATCGAGGTGCTGACGCCCGACTTCCTGCGCAAGAGCGGCGCTCTCGAGACAGTGCTGGCGGCCCGGCCCGACGTCTACAATCACAACCTCGAGACGGTGCCGCGGCTCTATCTCTCGATCCGGCCGGGCGCGCGCTACTTCCACTCGCTGCGCCAGCTCCAGCGCGCGAAGGAGATCGATGCGGAGGTGTTCACAAAGTCGGGCATCATGGTCGGGCTCGGAGAGTCGCGCGAAGAGGTGATGCAGGTGATGGACGATCTGCGCTCCGCCGGCGTCGACTTCCTCACCATCGGCCAGTACCTGCAGCCGAGCCCACGGCACGCGCCGGTGCAGCGCTACGTGACGCCGCCCGAGTTCGAGGCGCTGCGCCAGATCGCGGTGGCGAAGGGCTTTGCGCTCGTCGCCTCCAGCCCCTTCACCCGCTCGTCGTACCACGCGGGAGACGATTTCGCGAAGCTCAAGGCCCAGCGCCAGGCGCGCAAGGTCTGAGACGCAACGGAGCTTCGAGCTTGCCAACCTTCGAGACGACGCGCCGGGTTCCGTTCACGGCCGACCAGATGTTCGCGGTCGTCGCCGACATCGAGCGTTATCCGGAGTTCGTGCCCCTGTGCGAGACCCTCACCGTCACCGCGCGTGAGGTCGGCTCTACGCATACGACGCTCACCGCCATCATGAGCGTCGGCTACCACGCCATCAGCGAGCGGTTCACCAGCCGGGTCACGCTGCGGCCGGAGCGCCGCGAGATCGACGTCGCCAAGATCGACGGTCCGTTCTCGCGCCTCGGCAACCGCTGGCGTTTCCGCGACGTGGCCGGGGGGTGCGAGGTGCACTTTTACATCGACTACGCGTTCGCCTCGCGCATGTTGTCGATGTTGATGGGGGCGGTGTTCGACAAGGCGGTGCGCAAGTACACCGATGCTTTCGAGGCGCGTGCGCGGCTGCTCTACGGCAAAGGCGAGCAGGCGCGCACATGATGCGCCGTGGTCGTTCGATCTAGCCTCTCCCCGGCGGGGAGAGGCCGGAAGCGAATGCCGATGAGCTTCCGGGTGAGGGGGCCAACCGTAGACGTCGCAACCCTCACCCGCCGCTCATGCTGACGCATGTGGCGGCGACCTCTCCCAGCGGGAGAGGTTAGGTGTTGCGATAAATCTAGCTAGCGGATCATCTTGTCGACGTTGCGGGCGGTGTCGAGACCTAGCGCGGTCTCGAGGCCGCGCGCTCCGGTGAGGATGGCGCCATCGAGGTCGGCCTCGGTGAGATCGGCTCCGGTCAGGTCGGCATTCGTCAGGTCGGCGCGTGACAGGTCGGCCTTGCGCAGCACGGCGCCGGAAAGATTGGCGTCACGCAATCTCGCGAACGACAGCAAAACGTAGGTGAGGTCGGCGCCGCTCAGATCGGCGTTCGAAAGGTCCGCGCCGGTGAACTCGGTGCGCCAGATGTGCTCGATGAAGCCGGTACGGTTGAAGGGAGCGAGCGTGGCGCCGGCGAGCTTTGCGCCGCGGAAGCTCATGCGACTGAAGCGGCCGAAGAGGCGTGCGCGCGTGAGGTTCGTGCCGGCGAAGCTTGCGGCTTCGCTCGCGGGTGCGGCGACGGTCGAGAAGGTCGAAGGGCGCAGGACGCTCGTCTCGGAGAGGTCGGCGCCGTCGAAGCGGGTGCCGATGATGGTCACGCGATCGAGGTGGCAGCCTTTCAGCTTTGCATGGCTGAGATCGGAGTGGCTCAGGTCGGCGCCAAAGAGGTTGCTGTCGGCGATCGTCGCGCCCTTGAAGTCGAGACCGCTCAGATCGAGCTCGCGCAAATCGAGGCCGCTGAAATGCGGGGGCTTCGCGCGGTCGGCTTGAAAGAGCTTTGCCGTCAGGTCGCGCACGGAAAGGTCGGTCGCGTGCGTGCTGGCTGCCGCAAATGCCATGGCAGTGAGACCAGCGAGCAGAACGGCGGCCGACTTACGCATGGGGAAGCCCTGGGTTGATGGCGCTGGCCATGAGCTTAATGGCTTCACGCACGCTTGCTAGTCGTACCTCGCGGCGGCCGATGTCGCCGAAGCGGCATTCGCGCACGCGCGTCGCGGCACCGCGCGAGGCAACGCCAAGATAGACGAGCCCAACCGGCTTCTCTGCCGAGCCGCCGTCGGGGCCGGCGATACCGGTAACGGAGAGCGCAATATGCGCTGGCGTGCGCTGGAGGGCACCGTCCGCCATAGCTCTCGCCACTTCCTCGCTGACGGCTCCGTGCCGGCAGATCAGCACGTCGGGCACACCGAGCAGCTGGGTCTTGGCGACGTTGGAGTAGGCGACAAACCCGCGCTCGACCATTGCCGACGAGCCGGGGATCTCGGTCAGCAATCCGCAGAGTAGCCCGCCGGTACAGCTTTCGGCCGTGGCGACGAGCAGAGCGTGCCGTTGCAGCTGATCGAGCAGCGACTTGGCGGCAACGTAGAGATCCTCTGGGAAGAGCGTGCTCATGAGCCTCAGACGGCAAAAGGGGCGCCGATGGCGCCCCTCGAATATGTCCGTCGCGTGCCTGTAAGGTCAAATGCCTCACGCGGGAACGAGTTTCTCGGCCTGATGCAGCAGGTGGTCGAGGGTGTTGCGGCTCTCCGCGCCCATTACCGTGAAGGCGCGCTTCTGCGCGTCCTGCCAGATGGGGAAGGCATCCTTGAGGATGGCCTGTCCTTTGGGCGTCAGGTGCAGACCACGGCCGCGGCGTCCCGCTGGCGGGTCCATGTTGATGTGGCCGAGGGCCAAGAGGCGCTTCAGGTTGCGCGACAGCGTCGATTTCTCGATGTCGAGCTCGTGGCCGATCTCGACGGCGGTGATCGCGTCGCGCTGGGCGAGCTGCGCCAGGAGCGTGTACTGGCTGGCGGTAATGCCGAGCGGGCGCATGGCATCGTCGTAGACCCGCGTGACAATGCGCGACAACTGGCGCACGCGGGTTGCCAGGCAGGCATTCGCCGTCGTCTCTGCGATGTCCGAGATGCTCGCCGTTTCGACCGGCTTGCGCTCCAGAGTATTGGTCATCACGTTCATGTCGGCCCCCCGAAGGCTCGTGGTCATACAACCACCTTTGGGTCTTGATGCCGCGATTCTGTCGCAGGGGTCAAATGCCTGAACAACTCGACCTTATAGAAGCGACGCCGGCAGCAGCACGGTGGCGCTCGCCATGGCGGCAATGCCTTCGCCGCGGCCGATGAAGCCGAGCTTCTCCATGGTCGTCGCCTTGATACCGATGCGCGAGGGATCGATGCGCAGGATATCGGCGACCGCAGCTTGCATGGCTTTGCGGTACGGCCCGATCTTAGGTGCCTCGCACAGGAACGTGACATCGACGTTCGAAATGCGGCCACCGAGCTTGCGAACGCGCTCGGCGGCATCGGCTAGGAAGATTTTCGAAGCCGCGCCGCGCCACTTCTCCTCGCTTGGTGGAAAGTGCTGGCCGATGTCGCCGTCGCCGATCGCGCCCAGAAGCGCGTCGGTGAGCGCGTGCAGACCGACGTCGGCATCGGAATGGCCCTCGAGCCGATGCGTGTGGGGGATCTTCACGCCGCAAAGCCAGACGTGATCGCCGGGCGCAAAGCGGTGCACGTCGAAGCCGGTTCCGTTCCGCGGCTCGAGCAGCGCCACGTTCGGCTCGAGCAGACGCTCGGCGAGCGCAATGTCGGCGGTCGTGGTCAGCTTCATGTTCTGAGTCTCGCTCGGCACGAGCTTGACCGTCATCCCGGCCCATTCGGCGATCGCGGCGTCATCGGTGAAATCGGAGCGCCCTGCGGCGGCGGCGCGGCGATGGGCCTCGAGGATGGCGGCGAAGCGGAACCCCTGTGGGGTCTGTGCGCGCCATAGACCCGCGCGGTCGATGGTGCGCGTGATGGTGCCCCCGGCATCGGCCTGCTTCAGTGTGTCGCTGACGGGCTCGGCGGCGATGGCGCCCGGCTGATCGGCGAGGGCGGCAATCAGCTCGGTGACCAGGCGATGGGTCAAAAACGGGCGGGCAGCATCGTGGATCAGCACGCGGTCGGGCGGGGCGGCCGCAAGAGCCTCGAGGCCGGCGAGGACCGACGCCTGACGCGTCTCGCCGCCGGGCACAGGGGGCAGCAGGCGGGTGGCGAACGGTGCCGTCGCGCTGTCATAAAGCCCTGCGTCTTCTGGGTTGTAGACCACGACGACGCGGCCGACATCGGGGTGGCCTATAAGGGTCCGGAGCGAATGGGCCAGGACCGGGACCCCGGCCAGCGGAAGGTATTGCTTGGGCAGCTCACCCGCCCCCCGGGCGCGCGTTCCGCGGCCCGCCGCCACGACTACCGCTGCCGTCGTCACCATTGTCGCACCCGCGCTCAAAGCCCTGGCCTGCTTAGCCAGAACGGGCTTTCAGAGCAATTGTGGACGGATTTGTTCGCGCTTGCGAAATAGTAAGGTACCCCCTATTCTGCACAAATGAAGGGCACACAATCGAACTGCCTAATCTCTGAGCAAACGGAATGACGTCGATCATCGGCGACCTCAATATCGGGTGTCACAATGTGGCGAACCGGGTCGTCCTTGCCCCAATGTCGGGTGTTACGGACCTGCCGTTCCGTCGGCTCGCGCATTCCCTCGGTGCCGGTCTCGTCGTCTCGGAAATGGTCGCGAGCGAGGAGCTGGTGCGCGGACGTGCCGACGTCATGCGCCGCGCCGAGGGCCGGGAGCTTGCTCCGTTCGCTATTCAACTCGTCGGCCGTGAGGCGCGGTGGATGGAAGAGGGCGCTCGCATCGTCGCGGATCTGGGTGCCGACATCATCGACATCAATATGGGCTGCCCGGCGCGCGAGGTGACCGGAAAGCTGTCGGGAAGCGCACTGATGCGCGACCTCGACCATGCGGTGTCGCTGATCGACGCCGTGGTCGGGGCGGTGCGCGTGCCGGTGACGCTGAAGATGCGGCTCGGGTGGGACGACAAGAGCCGCAACGCGGCCGAGCTCGCACGGCGGGCCGAGGCCGCCGGTGTCAAGATGATCACCGTGCATGGACGTACGCGCTGCCAGTTCTTCAACGGGCGCGCGGACTGGAGCGCCGTCAGCGAGGTGTCGCGCGCGGTTTCGATCCCCGTGATCGTCAACGGCGATATCACTTCGGTCGAGGATGCGGAAGCGGCCCTCAAGGCGTCCGGCGCCACGGGCGTGATGATCGGGCGCGGCGCTTACGGTGCGCCCTGGCTCCCGGGGCGCATCGGGGCCTATCTCGCGGGTCATGCGTTCTCCGCGCCCTCGCTCGCCGAGCAGGCGAAGATCGCTCGCGATCACGTCGAGGCGATGCTCGGCCACTACGGCGAGCATCTGGGGCTGCGCAATGCGCGCAAGCACATCGGTTGGTACCTGGAGAAGAGCGGACGCGCGCTCGGCGCCGTGAAGGTGTGGCGGCGTCAGCTCTGCACCGAGGTCAATCCCGCGCGCGTGCTGCAGGGCATATCGGCATTCTACGACGAGACGCTGGAGGCCGCCGCGTGACACGAGCCGCCACCGCCGCACGCAATTCGCCGGCCAATCGGCGACCGGTCGAGCACGACCTTCTGCTCGCGGCGCTGCCGCACCCGATCATCGTGCTCGGGGACGAGAACCGGATCGTCTATGCCAACTCGGCGGCGGAAGCGTTCCTGTCGAGCGGCATCGCACTGTTGAAGCGCATCAAGCTCGACGAGGTCGTCGCCTTCGGCTGTCCGCTGCTGGCGCTGGTCGACCAGGTGCGCGAATCCGGTGCCACGGTCAACGAGTACGGCGTCGAGGTGTCGGGGCCGAAGTTCCAGAGCCCGAAGCTCGTCGACGTCTACGGCGGTCCGATGCCGGAGCATCCCAGCGACGTCGTATTGATGCTGCAGCAGCGGAACATGGCGCAGATGATCGAGCGCCAGCTCACCCATCGTGCTGCCGCGCGCTCGGTCTCAGGCCTTGCGTCGGTGCTGGCGCACGAGATCAAGAACCCGCTGTCGGGCATTCGCGGTGCCGCTCAGCTCCTCGAGCAGAACCTTTCCGACGCCGACCGCTCGCTGTCGCAGCTCATCTGCTCGGAGACGGACCGCATCCGCAATCTCGTCGACCGGATGGAGGTGTTCGGCGACGAGCGCCCGCTGGTCAAGGAGCCGGTGAACATCCACGACGTGCTCGATCATGTGCGGCGGCTGTGCGAATCCGGGTTCGGCCGCGGCATTCGTTTCATCGAGGACTACGATCCCTCGCTGCCGCCTGTCGCCGGCAATCGCGACAAGCTGGTGCAGGCGATCCTCAACCTTGTCAAGAACGCGGTCGAGGCCATCGGCGATAACAAGGCGCAGGGCCGCATCATCATTCAGACCTCGTTCCGTCCGGGCGTGCGCCTCTCGGTGCAGGGCTCGGATTCGCGCATCAGCCTGCCGCTGATGATCCAGATCGAGGACAACGGCTCGGGGGTTCCCGAGCATCTCAAAGAGCACTTGTTCGATCCGTTCGTCACAACCAAGCCGTATGGCACCGGCCTCGGGCTCGCGCTCGTCGCCAAGATAATCAACGACCACGGGGGGATCATTGAGCTCGACAGCGAGCCCAAGCGCACCATCTTCCGCGTCCTGCTGCCGATGCAGGACCGTCCGTCCACCAACTCTGCCCAGAGGTAGGCCATGGCCCGTGGCACCGTTCTCATTGCCGACGACGATACCGCGATCCGCACGGTGCTGAACCAGGCGCTCGCCCGCGCCGGCTACGCGCCGCGCGCGACCGGAAACGCCACGACGCTCTGGCGCTGGGTCAGCCAAGGGGAGGGCGACGTCGTTCTGACCGACGTCGTCATGCCCGACGAGAACGCCTTCGATCTCATTCCGCGCATCAAGAAGATCCGTCCTGATCTGCCGATCATCGTGATGAGCGCGCAGAATACGCTGATGACGGCGCTGACGGCGGCCGAGAAGGGCGCCTATGAGTATCTGCCGAAGCCGTTCGACCTCAACGAGGTCGTGGCGGTCGTCGGCCGCGCGCTGACGCAGCCGGGGCGGCGCCTGCAGCGTCCGGCGCAGGAGATCGAGAACGAGGAGCTGCCGCTCATCGGCCGGTCGCCGGCGATGCAGGAAATCTACCGCGTCCTCGCGCGACTGACGCAGACCGACCTCACGGTCATGATCAACGGCGAGAGCGGCACCGGCAAGGAGCTGGTGGCGCGCGTGCTGCACGATTACGGCCGCCGCCGGCAGGGTCCGTTCGTCGCCATCAACATGGCGGCGATCCCGCGCGAGCTGGTCGAGAGCGAGCTGTTCGGCCACGAGAAGGGCGCGTTCACGGGCGCGCAGACGCGCACGCAGGGACGCTTCGAGCAGGCCGAGGGCGGCACGCTGTTCCTCGACGAGATCGGCGACATGCCGCTCGATGCCCAGACCCGGCTTTTGCGCGTGCTGCAGGAAGGCGAGTACACGACGGTCGGCGGGCGCACCCCGATCAAGACCAACGTGCGCATCATCGCGGCGACGCACCGGGATCTCAAATCGCAGATCGCCCAGGGCCTCTTCCGCGAGGACCTCTACTACCGGCTCAACGTGGTTCCGATCCGCATCCCGCCGCTGCGCGAGCGGCTCGAGGATGTCGGCGATCTCGTGCGCCACTTCCTGCGTCAGGCGGCGCGCGAGGGCCTCGGTCAGAAGTCGATCGAGGCGGCGGCCATCGATCGCCTCAAGACGCATCCCTGGCCGGGCAATGTGCGCGAGCTGGAAAACTTCGTTCGCCGGCTTGCCGCGCTCTATACGCAGGACACGCTGACGGCGCAGATCATCGAGCAGGAGCTGGCCGAGGCGATGCCGGAGAAAGCCTCCGATATCGGCGGCGGGGACGCCAAGGATCTCTCCGAGCAGGTGGAGCGGTACCTGGCTGGCTACTTCTCCGGCTTCGGCAAGGAGCTGCCGCCGCCGGGGCTCTACGACCGCGTCATCCGGCAGGTGGAGCTGCCGCTGCTGACGGCCGCGCTGGCGGCCACGCGCGGCAACCAGATTCGGGCCGCCGAGCTGTTGGGATTGAACCGCAACACACTGCGGTCTCGCATCCGGGCCCTGGATATCAGGGTTTTCCGTACCCCTCAGGGCTAGCCGCGGCCCATTGTCCCCTTGAAATTCCAAGCCGTTACGCGCCCGCACTTGCATGCGGTCGAGGCCGGCGTTACCAATTGGCCACGTCGCGAAAATGTCACAGTCTGTTGCTGTGATTTGGCGGTCGCCAAGCTCAGCGGCAGTCCCGTAACCCGGCCTCCCCCGGCCACCACCGAAAGCGCCCTGATGCCGGCAGTGCTCGTCGCACCGCAGCGAGGCCACAATTTGGAAGAGGGGCACTCGTCCCTCAATCCGAGCGACCGCGCCTTCTGGATCGGCCTGTGCCTGGTCCTTTTGTCGCTGGTATCGGCGTTCGCGACCTATCTCATCCTCACCGGACTGACGCCGATCACCCCGCGCAACGAGGTGGTGCTGGCGGTGCTCGCCATCAACATCGCGCTCATCATCGCGATGATCGCCCTCCTGACTTGGCAGGGCGCCGGGCTGGCAAAAGCCTGGCGGGCGCGCACGCCCGGGGCCCGGCTGCACATCCGGATCGTCGGCCTGTTCTCGATCATCGCAGCGTTGCCGACGCTGCTGCTGGCGATCGGTGCCACGGTCACCTTCGCCCGCTCGCTCGACGGCTGGTTCGCGACCAGCACGCGGGCCATCGTCCTTTCCTCGCGCGACGTCGCGAATGCCTATCTTGACGAGCACGGCCAGGTGATCCGCACCGACATCGTCAACATGGCGCGCGATCTCGACATGGCTGCAGGGTCGATCGCGGGCGATCCGGGAAAGCTGCAGCGCCTCGTCATGGTGCAGGCCGGCCTGCGCGACCTGCCGGCGGCCTACATCATCAACCGCGACGGCCAGCCGGTCATCGAGACCAGCGCCGATAACCGCCTCCCCTACGTCAGCCCGACGCCGCGGTCGATGACCGAGGCTGACAATGGCCAGGTAGCGATGCTGATGCCGAGCTCGGAGAACCATCGCGTCGGGGCGGTGACCAAGCTCGAACGCTACCCGGGCATGTACCTCTATGTCGCCCGCGGGGTCAGTCCGCAGGTCACAGAGCACCTGCGGCTCACGGCGCAGAACGTCGACGAGTTCAACCGGCTGCGCAAGGCGCGCGGGGGCCTCAAGGTCGCGCACGGCCTCATGTACCTGATGATCTCGATGACGGCGGTGCTAGCCGCCATCTGGGTCGGCCTTTGGTTCGCCGGCCGCTTCGTGGCACCGATCCGCCGCCTCATCGGCGCGGCGCAGGAGGTCTCAATCGGAAATCTCGACATCGAGCTGCCGGAGAAGCGCGGCGAGGGCGACATGCGAAGGCTGTCGCAGACGTTCAACACCATGACGCGCGAGCTGAAGACGCAGCGGGATGCTCTCGTCACGGCCAATGAGCAGTTGATGGAACGGCGGCACTTCATGGAGGCGGTGCTGTCCGGCGTCTCGGCCGGCGTCATCGGCCTCGACAGCCAGGACCGCATCACACTGGTCAGCCGCGCGGCGGCCAAGTTGCTCGGCATCGCGGATATCGACCTCGTGGGGAAGAAGCTGCGCGAGGCGATCCCGACCTTCGGGCCAGTGCTCGACGAGCAGGACGAGCATGCGTTGCGGCACAGATCGCAGATCGAGGTGACGCTGGACGTCGGTGGCGAAGAGCGCACGTTTGCCGTCATGGTGACGCGCGAGCGGGCGAGTGGCGGCGATGTCGGATCGGTCGTCACCTTTGACGACGTTACCGACCTCGTCGTTGCCCAGCGCACGGCGGCCTGGGCCGACGTCGCGCGACGCATCGCGCACGAGATCAAGAATCCGCTGACGCCGATACAACTTTCAGCCGAGCGCCTGCGCCGCAAGTACGCCAAGAGCATCACCAACGATCGAGAGACGTTCGACCGGTTGACCATGACCATCGAGCGGCAGGTGACCGACCTCAAGACGATGGTCGACGAGTTCGCCGAGTTCGCGCGCATGCCGAAGCCCGAGATGGCGCCGAACGATCTGCGCCATGCGGTGCAGGAGCCCGTGGTGCTGTTCCGCGAGGGGCATCCCGAGATCCACTACGAGCTGCGCATTCCCGACAAGCCGCTGATGATGTCCATCGACCGGCGCCTGATGACGCGTGCCATCACCAACCTCGTCAAGAATGCGAGCGAGGCGGTGGAGGCGGCGCGGGAGACGGCGATCAAGGAAGATGCGAACTGGAAGGGCCGCGTCGAGACCATCGTCACGCCGCAGTCCGACCGCGTGACGATAGAGGTCATCGACAACGGCATCGGGTTGCCGAAGCAGAACCGGGCGCGGCTGCTCGAGCCTTACGTCACCACCAAAGGGCACAAGGGCACCGGGCTCGGCCTTGCCATGGTTCAGAAGATCACCGAGCAACACGGCGGAACGCTGGCGCTCGAGGATGCTCCACCCGCTCCCGGACGCGCGCATGGGGCGCTGGTGCGCATCACGCTGCCGCTCGTCTACGGACACGGGCCTGCCCGTTCCGCAACCCCGCATTCCTCAACCGAACAAGCCGCGGCCCATTAGGCCGACGATATCGATCGAAGGAGTTTTGAAGATGGCTGCAGACATCCTGATCGTCGACGACGAAGCCGATATCCGCGATCTCGTCGCCGGCATCCTCGAGGATGAAGGGCACAGCGCGCGCCTTGCCCGCGACAGCGACGAGGCGTTGAAGGCCATCGAGGAGCGCCGCCCGCATCTCGTCGTCCTCGACATTTGGCTGCAGGGCAGCCGGCTCGACGGCCTCGAGGTGCTGTCCTACATCAAGCGCACCTATCCCGAGCTGCCGGTGGTGATCATCTCCGGCCACGGCAATATCGAGACGGCGGTCACCGCCATCAAGCGCGGCGCCTACGACTACATCGAGAAGCCGTTCAAGGCGGACCGCCTGATCCTCGTCACGTTGCGCGCACTGGAAGCCTCGCAGCTGAAGCGCGAGGTGAAGGAGCTGCGCGAGCGGTCCACGTTCTCGGCCGAGATGGTCGGCAAGTCGCCAGCCATCAACCAGCTGCGCAATGCGCTCGACCGCGTGGCGCCGACCAACAGCCGCATCCTGATCCGCGGCGCCTCCGGCTCGGGCAAGGAGCTCGCTGCGCGCGTCATTCATATGAAATCTGCGCGCGCCGAGGGGCCGTTCGTCGTGCTCAATGCCGCCGCCATGGCACCCGACCGCGTCGAGGAGGAGCTGTTCGGCACCGAGGATCGCACCGGCGGCGGCCCGCGCAAGGTCGGCGCGCTGGAGGAGGCGCACGGCGGCACGCTCTACATCGACGAGGTCGCCGACATGCCGCTCGAGACGCAGGGCAAGGTTCTGCGCGTGCTGGTGGAGCAGAAGTTCCTGCGCATCGGCGGCAGCCAGAAAGTGGCGGTCGACGTGCGCATCATCTCCTCGACCAGCCGCGACCTTGAGCGGGAGATCGCCGAAGGCCGCTTCCGCGAGGATCTCTATCATCGCCTCAACGTGGTTCCGCTGCGCGTGCCGAGCCTCGCAGAGCGGCGCGAGGACATCCCGGAGCTGATCCAGTTCTTCGTCGGCCAGCTATCGAGCGCGTCCGGCCTTGCACCGCGCCGCATCGGCGAGGACGCCATCGCGGTGCTGCAGGCGCACGACTGGCCCGGCAACGTGCGCGAGTTGCGCAACAACATCGAGCGCCTGATGATCCTCGCCGGCGGTGATCCCTCGACGGTGATCACGGCCGAGATGCTGCCGGAGGAGATCGGCTCCAACGTGCCGCTGCCGGTCAACGGCGGCGCTGAGCACCTGATGTCGCTCCCCTTGCGCGAGGCACGCGAGATATTCGAGCGCGAGTACCTCCTGGCGCAGATCAACCGCTTCGGCGGCAACATCTCGCGCACGGCGGAGTTCGTCGGCATGGAGCGCTCGGCGCTGCACCGCAAGCTGCGCGCACTGGGGGTCTCCTCGGAGCACCGCGGCATGGAAGTGCGGCAGGCGTGAAGTTGAATAGACCTATCGGAACGCCGGAGACCGCGTGACCCGCATCGTTTATGTCAACGGCCGCTACGTGCCGTACGCTGAGGCCGCCGTGCACGTCGAGGACCGCGGCTTCCAGTTCGCCGATTCCATCTACGAGGTGTGCGAGGTCCGCTCCGGGCGCCTCGTCGACGAGGCTCGGCACATGGCGCGCCTCAAGCGCTCGCTCGGGGAGCTGCAGATCGGCCAACCGATGAGCATTGCCGCCCTTGGGCACGTCATGCGCCAGGTGGTGAAGCGCAACCGGGTCCGCGACGGGCTCGTCTACCTGCAGGTGAGCCGCGGGGCGTCGCCGCGGGAATTCCTGTTTCCCGGCCCCGACGTGCCGCCGACGGTCGTGTGCCTAGCGCGTCCGGCATCGCGGACGGCCATCGACGGGCGCGCGGAGGTGGGCATCGCGGTCAAATCGATGCCGGACATCCGCTGGCAGAGGTGCGACATAAAGACAGTAATGCTGCTGCCGGCGTGCCTCGCCAAGGAGGCGGCCCGCAAGGAAGGGGCGCGCGAGGTCTGGTTCGTCGACGCGGACGGGTATGTGACCGAGGGTGGCTCCAGCAACGCCTGGATCGTCGATGCCGAGGGTACTGTCATCACTCGGCAATTGGGGCTGGATATCCTTCCGGGCGTGACGCGCGCGACGCTGCTCGACACGCTGGGGGAGGAGAAAGTGCGGCTCATCGAACGCCCATTCCTGCTCAATGAGGCGTACGCCGCCCGGGAGGCATTTATCACCTCGGCGACGCAGACGGTGATGCCGGTCGTCCGCATTGATGGACGCGCGATCGGCGATGGCAAACCCGGGCCGGTGGTGCAGCGGCTGCGCAAGAAATTTCACCAGTTTGCCGCCATTTCGAGCGCGTGAAGCAGCTTCATTTTGCTTACGGAGTTGGTATACCTTTTAGTGTGCAGTGCGGCATAATGTTATTATATTACGGTCACGGCCGTCGCTCACCGGAGTGGCTGACTACCACCAGCAGACCAAAAACAGGCGGACAAGAACAATGGGCGCAGATCGAGTTCAGAATCTTCAGGACACGTTCCTGAACCACGTGCGCAAGAACAAGACGCCGCTGACGATTTTCTTGATCAATGGCGTCAAGCTCCAGGGCATCGTGAGCTGGTTCGACAACTTTTGTGTGTTGTTGCGGCGGGACGGTCATTCGCAGCTCGTGTATAAGCATGCGATCTCGACCATCATGCCCGGCCAGCCGGTCCACCTCATGGAGACCGAAACGACCGAGGCCTAAGCTCGGACGGCGGCGATCGACGAACGCGTAGACATTGCGGAGCAGGTTGAGGGCGAGGGTCGCGCAAGCGGTGCGCGGACGCTAGTGCTCGTGCCGGATCTCAAGCGCTCCCGCGCCACAGGGGAGCAGACCGCAGGCGGTGCGCGCACGGCGCCGCTGCACTCGCCACACGATCGGCTGCAGGAAGCGACTGGGCTCGCGGAGGCCATCGACCTCGATGTGAAAGAGAGCCTCCTGGTGCCGGTCGCAAACCCGCGTCCAGGCACGCTGTTCGGCACCGGCAAGGTGGAAAGCCTCAAGGCGCTGATTAGCGCCCACGAGATCGCCCTCGTCGTCATCGACCATCCTGTATCGCCAGTGCAGCAGCGCAACCTGGAGCGTGCCTGGAACACCAAGGTGCTCGATCGCACCGGCCTCATCCTCGAGATATTCGGCCGCCGTGCGCGTACGAAGGAAGGGCGGTTGCAGGTCGAGCTGGCGCACCTGTCGTATCAGAAGAGCCGGCTCGTGCGCACGTGGACGCACTTGGAGCGGCAGCGCGGCGGCTACGGCTTCCTGGGCGGTCCAGGCGAGGCGCAGATCGAGCTCGATCGGCGCATGATCGACGAGCGCATCATGGCCATCCGCAAGGAGCTGGAGGTCGTCGTCAGGACGCGCGAGCTGCACCGCAAGGGGCGCCGGCGCGTTCCCTATCCGGTCGTCGCTATCGTCGGCTACACGAACGCGGGCAAGTCGACGCTGTTCAACCGGATCACGGGGGCGGACGTCTTCGCCAAGCACCAGCTTTTCGCGACGCTCGATCCGACAATGCGCGAGGTGCGCCTCAAGAGCGGGCGGCGCATCATTCTTTCAGATACGGTCGGCTTCATCTCCGACCTGCCGACGATGCTCGTCGCAGCTTTCCGCGCCACGCTCGAAGAGGTGATCGAGGCCGATCTCATCCTGCACGTGCGCGACATCTCGCATGACGAGACCGATAGCCAGGCGCGGGACGTCGAAGCCGTCCTCACCGACCTCGGCATCGATACGCTCGCTGCCGAGGCGCCGATCCTCGAGGTGTGGAACAAGATCGATCTTCTGTCGCCGGTGACGCGCGAGGAAGCGATGAGCGCGGCGCGGTTTGCCGAGCGGCCTCCGGTGCTCGTCTCGGCAACATCGGGCGAGGGCATCGACCGGCTGCTGGCGGAGATCGACCGGCGCCTCGGCCGGGGTGATGCGGTGGTGGAGCTCTTGATACCCGTGCACGGCGGGCGCCTCATGAATTGGCTCTACGAGGAGGCCGAGGTGCTCGATCGGGAGTCGCTGCCCACTGGCGAGGTGCGTGCGCGCGTGCGCGTTGCCGCGGAAAAGAAGGAGCGGCTGCTGTCGCAGGCTCGCCGCGCCGGCGCCGCGCTCATGCCGGTGTGAACGCCAATCCACCTGTGACGGCGCCCGTCGTGCCCGCACCCATATTCTTTAGAGGTTTGCGATACCTATTCGAGAAGACTGGGTGCTCAAGCCAGCCGTGACGTCATGGCGCCAACTGACTCTGCCGACCGCGAACCAATCTCCGCGCCAAGCGCAAGCGCTGCGGCGTTAGCTTCCGATCCCGGACGCACCGTACGCCAGTTCCGGCAAATCCTCTTGTGGCCGCTGCAACTGATGCCGGGCGAGCGAGAGGGGCAGGGCGGCGGGGATCAGCTCGCCGCGCTCATGTGCGGCGCAGAATCCCCTTGGGTGGAAACCGACACGGCAATCCCCGACGACCCGGGCGTGCTCCGCGAGCACGCCTACCGGGAGTTCGTGTCGTTCCTCCCGCACGTGCAACGTTTCCTCTATGCCGGAGGCCGACGTAATGGAGGCCCGACGCGCGTGTTCTCCCGCCGCGACGTTGCCAAAGTGCGCGTCACTCTCGCCCGCGGCGCTGCCCCGCTGGTGCTCGACCTTGCGCGCATAGAGCTGCACGTCTTCTGCGACGTCGACGTCGCCATCCTCGCTGTCGAGATAGAAGGGCGTGATCTGACGCTGGCGGACGTGCAGGAGACGATGTACCGATTTGGCCGCTCATACCCCTCGGGCTGGACCGAGGACGGTGAGGCCTGGCACTGTCCGGAACGAGTCGAATGGCTCGACGACGAAGGCCGCGTGCTCGCCGTCTCCGACTACGAGCAGCGCGACAAATATGTCGCTTCCGTCTGCGCGCGGCAGGTCCCGACTATTGCAGCCCACTGGAAGTTTCTGCTGGCGCCGCTGAGCCGTGAAGGCGAGAGCGGATCACTGAAGTTCGGGCTCGTGGAGCACAACTGGATCCCTCTCATGGCCTACCTCGCCATGGCGGACCCATCTAGTCTCACGGCGAACGATCACGCGCGTCTTGGTCTCGTGCTGCCGCCCGGCGATCCGGCGTCGCCCCCTTACGCGGCGGCCTTCCTGCAGGATTTCGACAAGCGCTACTGCTACGACCGCTTCCACGACCGCACGCGCTCGGGCGACTGGATCGATACACGCATCATGTGCTGCGGGCACGCGTTCGTGATGGTGGTGGACGCGCGCGAGGACTCCGTCACCGATTGCGAGCGCGGGCTGCTCGCCCAGTTCCGCCATTCGTTCTTTCGCCTCGGTCTCATCGCCCACCTGCATCGCGCCGCGCTGCTCGTGCTCGCGGACCGGCTCGCGCGCACCATCGGCCGGCTGAACACCGGGCGTCAGCAGAGCGTCGAGAACTTTCACTCCGACATTCGCTGCTCGCTGGAGATCTTTCTGCGCTTCTCGCACCGCTACTGGTTTTACGAGGTGAGCAACCAGGCTGTTGCCCGGGATCTGTTCCGCCTATGGTCGGATCACCTCGCCACGACGCGTCTCTATACCGACGTGCGCGAGGAGTTGCGCGACATGAGCGAGTATCTCGACAGCGACTTGTTGCGCCGTTCCTCGGCGACCATCGTACGGCTGACGGTGGTCGCAATCTTGAGCCTCATCGGCACGGCGACGACGGGCTTCCTCGGCATGAACCTGCTCGACGAGGCCGATGCGTCGCTGACCATCAAGGCGGTCTACTTCGGTGTTGTTGCCGTGCTGACGACCTTGCTTACCGTGTACACGGTCGTGAAGGCCAATAGGCTCGCCGAGTTCCTAGATGCGCTTGCCGACACCCGCCTCTATTGGCGCCGCAAGGTCGATGCCTTCTTCGCCATCTGGGCGAAGCGCTAGCGACAATCCCAACGGCCGCGGCAACGAATGCGTAAGGGTAGCAGCCGATAGGCCGCCGCCGGGCACCGGCCATTCATCATGCAGCCACTAGCCTGTCGTCCGCGGCTGAGCACGGGAGGCAGGCATGTCAGAGGGCGAATGCAAGCACGGTCACGATGAAGCGCGGGGTATTCGCGTCATCGCCCGTCGCGATTTCCTTTATGCGGGTGCGGCCCTGGCAGCAGGCACGGCTCTACCCGCCGGCTTGGTGAGCGCCGCGGCGCCGGCTGCGGCCGACGCGGTGACGGACGATGACCGCAAATACATGTCGCTCGCCCTACAGCACATGCGCGAAGCGGGTGTGCTCAACAAGACGGGCGGTCCGTTCGGCGCTGTTATCGTGCTCGACGGCAAAGTTCTCTCCGTCGCGGGCAACAGCGTGATGCGCGACAGCGATCCGTCGGCGCATGCGGAGGTGAACGCGCTGCGGGAAGCTTGCCGCAAGCTCGGAAGCCCGCATGTCGAAGGGGCGATGATGTACTCGAGCTGCGAGCCCTGCCCGATGTGCTTCTCGACCGCCTATTGGGCGCGCGTCGGCAAGATCTTCTATGGCGCTTCGTATGCCGATTACGCCGATCTCTTCGACGACGCCAACATCGCCAAGGACCTCACGCTGCCTTACGAGCAGCGCCACGTCGCGATGCAGCAGATCATGCAGCCGGAAGCGGTGAAGGTGTGGGAAGAGTTCCGCAAGCTGCCCGACGGCGCGCGCTACTAAGCGCGATCCTCGCTCTTGGCAGTACAGCCAACTCTCCGCATCTCATTTCCGGCCCGAATGGATGGCCAAATTGCTTCAGGCATTTGATTCGACTGAAGCAATGAGGGGGCCATCATGGGGAAGCTGCTACAGCAACTTGAGGAAATGCACATCCGAATTGCCGAGATGGCGAGCCACGAGGAGAATTTGCTCAAGGCGCTGAGCGAGGCGCTGACGCGTCTCGACGAGCAGTTGCTCGTCGATGTGCAGACGATCGCCAGCGAGCACGAGGCGCGGCGCACGGCCATTCTCGGCGAGCTGCAGGGCCTCGCCTCGAGCATCGGAATGTTCCAGATCCCGCGTGCGGCCGTGACGGCACGGGACGGCATCGAGGCGGAGCCGGCGGCATACATTCCGAGTGCAGGCGACTGGCGGGAAGCGGCGAGCAACATCGCCGATGAGATTGATGAGAACGGCGCGGCAGCGGCGCCCCGTGCCCTGTTTCCGCACGAGCGCCGGCCGCAGGCCAGCGTACCCTTCAGTCTCGCGGAGCGGCGGCGGCGTGCAGCGGGCGGCTGATCGTGAAGGCCAGGTAGCGAAAAGGCGCGAGCGTTCTGATGCCCGTCAGGGGGGTGCAGCCAGGATGCCGCGCCTATTGCCAGATTATATTGTTGACGGCATGAGTATTGTTTTATTAGCTGGCCCCTACGGCTCTCGGGAGGCCTGGGGCCGGGGGAATTTCTCGGGCCTCCGTTAGCCAGCCAAAGGTGTGCGGTCACGCCCGTCCTTAGCCAGCCGTCGTTCAAGTAGCGTTGCGTTCGAGTTGGGGGGACGATGGTTGCATGTGCGTTCGCGCGCGGTTGCGCGCGCGTGGTTGTTTGCGTCTTGGCGATGGGCGCGGTGGACGTCGCAGCGCAGGAGGCGGTGCCTGCGGCTGAAGCGGGAGCTGCGCCGTCTCAGCAAGAAGCGCCGGATAGGCCGAGCGCTTCGGATGCTGCCCAGACCGAAGCAAAGCCTGAGGTGAAGCCGCAATCCGCGCCGGCGACTTTGCCGGGCATGGTGGTCGACGCGCCCAAGACCGCTACGGTAAAGAAGGCCAAGGGAAAGAGTTCGTCGAGCGCTCCTGCGATCGCAGGTCCCGATCCCGAGCCGGAGGTGCCGGGCATCGTCTATGGCCAGGCGTTGAGCGACACGGGCATGACGACGTTTGACGCCAGGAACGTGCAGATGCGCACCGATGGCAGCGGGGACGCGAACACGTTCCTGCGCAATCTGCCGAACGTGCAGTATCAGAATGACACGGACACGGATGCGGGCGTTACGCCCCAACGTCTCATCGATACGCGACCGCTCGAGCTTTCGATCAACGGCGCGCGCACGTACGAGAACAACTTCATCTTAAACGGAGTCTCGATCAGCTCGATCACCGGTCCGGTCGAGGGCGGCGGGTTTACAACCGACCTTGAGGCGGATGGAACCCCTAACCTCAATTCGGTATACGGCCAGCATTCACAGACGGTCTTCGTCCCGTCAGAGTTCATCGGAACGGCGACGCTGCTCGACAGCAATGCGTCGGCCGAGTATGGCCAATTCCAAGGCGGCGTTGTGCTGTACGATCTCGCGCGTCCGCCAACGGACCGCTACCGCGCCAGCGTCACCTATAGCCGGTTGTCGGACGACCAGGTGAACTATCTGCTCGCGACCCCAACGGGGACAAACCCGCTCGGTCGCGTTGCACCGTCATTCACGAAAGAGAACTTGGCTGCGTCGGTCGGAGCGCCGATCACCAACGAACTGTCCTTCATCTTGCAGGCGAGCCGCAAGCAAGCCGATACGCTGCGACAGAAGGAGTACAGATACTATGACGGCTTCGTCACAGAGGACTCGGAGAATATCTTCCTTCGGCTTGCGACGGCGCTGAAGACCGATATCGGGCGCTTCACGCTCGACACGTCGGTGACGGACTATAGCCAGCTCTGGCAGAGCTACAGCTGGCGCGACATGGAGATGGACGTCACCACCAAGAGTTCGACGACGCAGCTCGAATACTTCACGGCGCTCTCGAAAGTCGTTGCGCCCGGTATTGGGTTGGAGAACGTGTCGCTGAAATCGCGGGCGTTCTACAACGATGCCAATACGGGGAACTACACCAACAGCGACACTGCGTTTGCTCGGATCGCGCAGCGGCGAAAGAACTCATTTGGAGCAGGTTGGGTCGAAACGTTTGCCACGGACGACTACACGGACTGGTGTCGCTCCGATCCCGAAAGCACGCTGCCGGTCAACCCTTCTCGCGATCTATCAGACAATACCGTCTGCTACGAAGGCGGTTACGGCAACAAGGAGACTGGCCAGACGGACGTGGGCCTACAGGCCCAACTGAGGGGCAATCTGCTCCTCGGGCGCTTCCTGCTCGGCGGCGAGGTCAAGTCGGTCGAAGGGCGTCGGGCGCGGCTGTCGGACTTCGTCTACTATTCGACGTACGCGACTGCGAGCGGCGATACGGCGGCGAGAACGCCGCCCAGCGGCGAATACGACTGCGATCCGAACGATGAGTCGTGCTCGGAAGACCAGTTTGCCCGCGTCAAGATTGTTTCGTCGGCATTTGACATCAGCCAGACAGTAAATGCCGCGCACGGCTATGCAGAGATCGATCAGACCCTTGGATGGTTCAACGTGCGTGCGGGAACGAGGGTCGACTATGAGGACTACCTCAAGAACCTCAATGTCGCGCCTCGTCTTGCTGCAACGATCACACCGATCGACGGCCTGAGCTTTACCGGCGGCTACAATCGCTATTACATCGGCGAGACCCTGTACTACGCGTTGCGGGATTCTCAGCCGTTCTCGCTGTCGTGGACTCGTAACCTCATAGCGGGCACTGACACGCCAGGTGCCTGGGTTCCCCCGACCACGATCCGCCGTTACGGATTTAAATCGTCGGATCTCGAAACGCCATTCACGGATGAGTATACAGGTGCGGTGAGGGTCAGAGATCCATTCCTAGGCGGCAGTCTCAGGATTCGCTACCTGGAGCGATATGGGCGTGACCAGTTCGCGACCGAATCTTGCGGCTCCAATTGCTATGCCTTGAGCAATGACGCGGAAAATTTCTATCGGTCGGCTTCCACCGAATATGTGAAGTTCTGGCGGACGCCATCGATTGCGTACCTCAGCGGCGCTGGGTTCAGCGTGGGAGCGACATGGTCCGAGCAGTCGATGTCGAATACGACCTACGTCGACGATGACGAGAGCGACGAATACATTTGGTACAAGGAGCAATCGTACACGCGCGAAGCGTTCAACGCGGTGACCGGCAATCTTGATATTCCAGTGCGCATCGGAGCCACACTCTCGACGACGTGGTTCAGCGACCGGCTGTGGTTGGGTGTCAGTGCGAATTACAACCTGGGCTATAATGGTGTCTATGACACGGGTCGAAACGAGGACCACAACGGTCGCCAGCACGACGTCTACGAGGACAGGAAATTCGATCCCGTGGCTCTCATCGATCTGGAAGCCGAGCTGATGATCACGGAGCAGGCTTACATCAGTGCGCATGTGAACAACGTCTTCAATACGGCCGGCAACAAGGTCTCGTCGAACGACAATCCGTGGGTCCTTGGCCGGACCGTGTGGCTGGAATCCGGTTTGCGGTTTTGATGCGCCCGCCAAATGCTTTTCGAACATCAACGGCAGCGGGGCTCATTGCCTTCGCCGTCGTTGGCGCACTTGCTGCGGTGTACCGGCTCCTCCCGGCAGTGCCGCCGCTCGATGCGAGCTTCCCGGCGATACTCAGCGCATCCGAGCTTGCTGCCCTCCGCAAGGCTTACGCGGGCCCGCCGGCGACATGGCCGCGGCCGAGGCTGCTCCCCGGCGCGAAGTTCACCGAGATGGCGCCGCTGCAACTCCATCCGCGTCCCGAGGGCAAGGAGCGCGAGCTTTCGCAGCTCGGAGCTGAGCTGTTCAACGATCCGCGGCTTTCCGCATCCGGGCACTTCGCTTGCCAGAGCTGCCACAACCGCCGCCTCGGCTGGGGCGATGGCTTGCCGACATCGTTCGGGCACGCGCGCAGCGAAGGGCGTCGCAACGCGCCGTCGCTGTTCACGGCCGGGTATCAGTCGGCGTTCTTCTGGGACGGGCGGGCGCGCACGCTCGAGGAGCAGGCGCTGGGCCCGCTCAGCGACAAGGGCGAGATGGCGAACGCCGAACTCGCCGGTGTCGCCCAGCGCGTCGCAGCGGTGCCGTCCTATCGCGAGCGCATCACCACGCTCTCAGGCCGCGAGGATGTCAGGCTCGATGACGTGACGGCGGCGCTCGCCGCATTCCAACGCACGCTTGAGCGCACGACGCGCTTGGACCGCTTCGCGGCCGGCGATCAGAAGGCGCTCTCCGACGAGCAGGTCTGGGGCCTGCACATCTTCCGCACCAAGGCTGGGTGCGCGAACTGCCATAACGGCGCCCTGCTCAGCAACGGGGAAGCGCACAACATCGGGCTCAGCTTCTTCGGGCGCAAGCTCGAGGATCTCGGACGCTACGGCGTGACGGGGAAGGCGGCCGACGCCGGATCGTTCCGCACGCCGTCGCTGCGCCATGTGTCCGACACGGGGCCGTACATGCACAACGGCATATTCCCCAGCCTCGAAGGCGTCGTGCGCTTCTACGAGGGCGGTGGGGGTGTCGTGCGCGAAGAGCGGAAGGAGGAGGGAGAGCGCCGCCCGCTGTTCGAAGCGGCACGCAAGAACTCGCCGCTTGTGCAGAAATTCACCCTCACCCCGGCAGAGCGCGACGCACTTGTTGCCTTCCTGCGTGCGCTGTGAGCCTGCGTCAGCGGTCGGTGGGAGGCGCGTACTTGGGCTCGCTGCAGGATTGGCGCAGCATCCCCTTTGGGCCGCTCGACGGCAAGCCCAGCATGTCGGAGCGGTAGAGCTTCAGCGGCGCACGCCCGAGGCGGAGCTTCTCGCGCGGCGTCTCGACGATCTGCCCGGGGACAGGCGGCGTATCCTGCCGGAAGTCGTGCGGCGCATCTTGCCCGAAGGCAGCCGGCGCTGCGCAGAGCATCGCAACGAGCATAAGCATACGCATCGTCTGGACCTGCAGTTATCCAATCATGCAGGTGGCAACGCGCGAAAGAAGCGAGCGGTTCGAGGCAGCGCGCTCAGTTCTTCGGCTCGACGAGGTCGCGCACGGCGGTGCCGCCAGGACCGATCTCCTGCAGCGCCTGGCGGCAACTCCACTGTTGCGACAGCCTGCAATCGTTGGGCCCCTCTGCGTGCTCGCAGTCGAGGGTCGAGCGCCACGCCTGCAGAATCTTGCCGGCTTGCGCGTCGAACTCGGCGAGCTCGTCCCCCTCATAGCGCGCGCGTAGCTCGGCAACGCGTGGCGTGATCTGCAGCCCGGGGCACACGAGGGCTGCTCCCGCGGCTTCGCCGTAGCGGGCGCCGGCTTCCTTGGCGGGAAGTGGCTTTCCGTCGGGGGTGGTGGAGACGAGCTGAAGCGATGCTCCGACCGCGATCGTGAACGTCGTAACCAGAATGAGTGCTGCCGCGGTGATCGTTGTTATTGGAGAGCGCATGAAGTCCCTCGCAGCTTGTTGGCCCAAACATTAGAGACTGGAGCGCGGTGGTTGCGCAATGTGCCGTTGTCGCAGCGACACTAATTCCTTGCCCATGCCAGAGCCTGCTCGAGGCGGTCGTCGCCCCAGAACAGCTCGCGGTCCTCGGTTATGAAGCTCGGTGCGCCAAAGATGCCCCGCTGGCAGGCGATCTCGGTCTGAAGGCGCAGGGCCTGCTTGGTCGCTGGAGAGCTAGCCGAGCCGGTCGCCTTGAGTGGGTCGACGCCGATGCGGGACAATAGGTCGACGAGCACTTCCGAACGGGAGATGTCCTCGCCGCGGGCAAATTGAGCCTCGAACGCCGCGCGCGTAAAGGCGCCGCACCATCCTGCCGGCTCGCTCGCCAAGGCAATGCGCGCGGCATGCAGACCATTGGCAGGAAACGAGTCGGGCATGCGGAAAGGTAGGCCGCGTGAAGCCGCTATGCGCTCAATGTCGCGCACCATGTAGCGGCCCTTGGCGGGATAGAGGTTGAACGGTGACGTCTCCCAGCCTTGGGACTTGAAGATGGGTCCCAAGAGGAACGGGCGCCATTCAACGTCGACGCCGGCGGCACGCGCAGCGTCCTCGATGCGCATGACCGTCAGATAGGAGTAGGTCGAGGCAAACTCGTACCAGAATTCCAGCTTGGCCATTCCGTTTCCCTCGCAATGGACTGGGGGCAGCATAGGGGCCGCGGTCCGGCGGGTGCATGGCACTTTAGTCCGTATGGAGAGGGTCTTTGCCGTTGGCGGCAAGCTGTTTGCGAATCGGTAAGCGTGGCTTTCGTGTTCTTGCCTTGGGCTGCGACTTTGAGCATTCATGGCGCCGGGTTCGCATGACAACCTGGGGGAGGATGGCGTGCGCGGGGGAATTCTTCTGCTCGGCCTTGCCCTGGCGCTCTGCGCCACGGCGCCGGCTTCGGCGCGCGAGTGCAAGTACCGCGAGCTGCAAAGCATGCTCGGCGAGAAGATGACGATGACGGCGAAGATCGACATGATCGAGCCCGAGGAAGACGATCCCAAGGCGGTGTGGATCACGCTCGACAACTCGGCCGCCGACCACTGCCTGACGTTCCTTACCGGCGTCCCGAAGCCAGCGGTCAGCAAGTGCCGGGCAGGCCAGCAGATCACTGCCACGGGCAAGGTTTACGAGCGCATGGACGCCTGGTGGGGGCTCGAAAAGGTCAGTGGAATCATCTGCAAATAGGTGAGCGCCAAGCCCCGGGGTGTCGGATTGCACTTGCTTGTTGCACTGCGACATGCCATATGCGGGTCATCGTTCGGGCAATTCCGAGCGGCCATCGGCGCTCCAGCCGCGTGAACGGACAGCTTCTTTCGGCCCATGGCCGCGTGCTGATCCACCTGTTGAGCGCCTCTGATCTTCCTTTCCATTTGATAGCCCAGGCCACGCGGGGCTCTCTCGAGCACCTCCGCGTACGCGCGTTGGGCCAGCATTGTGCTCGGCCCTTCCGTGCGCGCCCGGCCTTACATGAAAGACATCCTTTTGACTGATACGACTTCGACTACGTTCTCCGACCTCGGTCTCGATCCGGCGCTGCTCAAGGCGCTCACCGCCGAGGGATACACAACTCCAACCCCGATTCAGGCTCAGGCCATTCCCGGCGTGATGGCGGGGCGCGACCTCATGGGTATCGCCCAGACCGGCACCGGCAAGACGGCCGCGTTCGCGCTGCCGATCCTGCATCGCCTTGCCGCCGACCGGCGCAAGCCGCTGCGGGGCGGGGCGCGCGCGCTCATCCTGTCGCCGACGCGCGAGCTCGCCTCGCAGATCGCCGACAGCTTCCGCACCTATGGCAAGCACATGGGTCTCACGGTTGCGGTGATGTTCGGCGGCATGCCGTTCCGCCCGCAGGTCAATGCGATGAAGAACGGCGTCGACATTCTCGTCGCGACGCCCGGCCGTCTCATCGACCATCTCGATCAGCGCAGCGCCGATCTTTCCGGGACCGAGGTTCTGGTGCTCGACGAGGCCGACCAGATGCTCGACATGGGCTTCATCCAGCCCATCCGCAGGATTCTCGCCAAGCTTTCTCAGCGCCGGCAGAGCCTGTTCTTCTCGGCGACGATGCCGCGCGAGATCGGGGCGCTCGCGGCGGAGATCCTGCGCGATCCCCTGCGCGTGCAGGTGACGCCGGTGGCCAAGACGGCGGACCGGGTGCGCCAGAGCGTGATCCACGTCGAGCAGCAGAAGAAGAGCGCGCTGTTGGTCGAGCTGTTCGCCGACCCGACACTGAAGCGCACGATCGTTTTTACGCGCACCAAGCGCGGCGCCGACAAGGTCGCGCGCCACCTCGAGGCCGCGGGGATCATGGTTGCGGCGATCCACGGCAACAAGAGCCAGAGCCAGCGTGAGCGCGCACTTGATGAATTCCGCAAGGGGAAGATCCGCGGGCTCATCGCGACGGATATCGCGGCCCGGGGCATCGACATCGACGAGGTCTCGCACGTCATCAACTTCGAGCTGCCGAACATTCCGGAAAGCTACGTGCACCGGATCGGGCGCACGGCGCGTGCGGGCGCGGAAGGCATCGCCATCTCGCTGTGTGCCGGCGAGGAGCGGGCGTTCCTGCGCGACATCGAGCGGATCACGCGGCAGACCATTCCCGCGTCGCATCGCACCGGCGATCCGACGCTGATCGCCGTGGCGGGTGCAACTGCGGCCGGCGAGCGCGGTCCTCGGCATCCGCATCAGCGGCCGCAGCAGAAGAGCGGCGGCCACCGCGGGCAGCGCGGCGACAGTGCGAATGGCCACAAGCACGCCGGCCACCGCGGCGAGGGACGTCCGGCGCACTCGTCCGGCTACGGGCACGGTGCGGACCACGGCAATGCCAACGGTCATAGAGACGGCGCGCATCGTGGCGATGGCGCGCGCCCGGCACGCGGGCCCGGCAACGGGCACAATGGCGGCGCCAGCGCCAATGGTCATAAGCAGCACGGCGGTCATCGTGCCGGTGGTCGTCCGGTGCATGCGTCGGGCAACGGCAACGGGCACCGTGCCGGTGGCGCCGGGCGCCCCCAGCGCAGCGCCGACGGGCATCGTGCCGATCGCAATCGCGGCGGCAACCGGCAGCATCGCTCGGGTGGCGGCAAGGCCGCGAACTAAGACGACCCGGCGCGGGTGCGGGTTCGGCCTCGCCCGCGCAGGCATTGCATCAGGGCGTGCGCCCGACCGGGTGCCGCAAATCCCGGCAACATGAGCTGTTGCGCGACAGCAGCCGGATGGCCACACTCTCCCCGGACAGGCGGACGGGGACGACATGGCCGACAAGCGTGAGACGACCACCGGAGAGCCGTCCCTGCATCGGGTGATGGGCCCGTGGCTACTTTTGCTGTTCATCGTCGGCGATATCCTTGGCACGGGCATCTATGCGCTGACCGGCAAGGTCGCGAGCCACGTCGGCGGCGCGGTGTGGCTGCCATTCGTCGTCGCTTTCGGCGTGGCGGTGCTGACGGCGTTCAGCTACCTCGAGCTGGTGACGAAGTACCCGCGAGCGGCGGGCGCAGCGCTCTATACGCACCGCGCATTCGCCAACCACTTCGCGACGTTCATCATCGCCTTCGCCGTCGTCTGCTCCGGCATCGCGTCGGCGGCGACGGCATCGCGCGCGTTCGCCGCCAACTTCTCGGACTCGCTCGGGCTGGGGCTCGGCGCCACGGGCGTGACGCTCGTCGGCATCGTCTTCATGGCGGGCGTCGCGGCGATCAACTTTCGCGGCGTCGGCGAGAGCGTGAAGCTCAACGTGGTGCTGACGGCCGTGGAGTTGTCGGGCCTCTTGATCATCATCATGATCGGCATGTGGGCGATCGCCGGCGGTAACGGCGATCTATCGCGCACCCTCGAATTCAAGACGGGCGCGGATGGGAATGCTTTCTGGGCGGTGATCGCGGGCACGACGCTCGCCTTCTTCGCCATGGTCGGGTTCGAGGACTCGGTCAACATGGCGGAGGAGACCAAGGAGCCGAGCCGCATCTTCCCCAAGGTGCTGCTCATGGGGCTAACGCTCACGGGCGTCGTCTATGTGCTGGTCTCGATCTCGGCCATCGCACTGGTGCCACCGGAGGAGCTCGGCGAGGGCGAGACACCGCTCTTGAAGGTGGTGCAGGCGGGGGCACCGTCGTTCCCGCTCGGCATCTTCGGTGTCATCACCATGTTCGCCGTCGCAAACAGCGCCCTGATCAACATGCTGATGGCGAGCCGGCTGATCTACGGCATGAGCCGCGAGCACGTCCTGCCGCCGGTGCTCGGACGCGTGCATGCAACTCGGCGCACGCCCTATGTGGCGATCGCGTTCACGACGCTGCTCGCCCTGGGGCTGATCACTTTCGTGGGGCAGGTGCCGGCGCTGGGTGGGACGACGGCGCTGTTGCTGCTGGCCGTGTTCACCGTGGTCAACGTCGCCGTGCTGGTGCTGCGCAAGGACACGGTAGAGCACGGACACTTCCGCACGCCGACCATCGTTCCCGTGCTTGGTGCCGCCACGTGCGGATTTCTCGTCGGACCGTGGACGGGGCGCGATCCGCAGCAGTACGTCATCGCCGCGGTTCTGATCGGTCTCGGGATCGCGCTGTGGGTGGTGACGATGGCGATCAACCGCGCCATGGGCTTGAAGGTCGAGGACCCCAAGGCCGAAGATTTCGATCTCGGTTGATCATCAGGGGAGTCCGGAGCGACGTTCGCCGCTCCGGACGAACAAACTCAGCAGCCGTGATTGCGCATGCAGCGGCGATAGCGCCAGCCCCAACCCCAACGGTCGCGGCAGATGGCGTTCCACTTGACGCAGTGGAACGGGCCGGTCTTGACGATGAGCGACTGGGCAACGGGATCGGTGGCGCCGACGTTGCCGACCGGGTTGGCGAGAACCGGGGTGAAGAACGCAGCGGCCGACATGGCGGCGACCGCTCCAGCAATCAAAAGTGCTCGAGACATAGGGGAAAGCTCCCAATTGGATTTTTCACTTGCGCAGACGCCCTGAACGCCGTGCACAAGGCGCTAGAAAGCGCCGGCTACATGAACGCCCGATGAACCGAAATGTTCAGTCACGCGTCTGAAACATGCGGATACAAAGTGTCGTCTTTGACGCAGGCTACGGCGCTCGCGCCGCGCGTTCCGCTCGCCGCGACGATGACGAGCGCGAGCACGATGACCGCAAGGAATCCGATCATCGCCATGTGCGCGCGGCGCGCGTGGGCAACGACAGCGGCATGCAACTCATGGCGTTGCCCCTTGAGCAGCGGTTCGACCCACGAGCCACGCGGGAAAAGCATCACGTTGCGCAGGTAGTTGTTCTGCTCCGCGGGAGGCAGATGGCGCGATGCCTTGCGGCCCATGTGCGTAGCCGCCGCGAGCGAAAGGAAAGCGACGCTCCAGGCGAGGATCGCGGCGCCTAGGGCGACATCCCGAACATCGAAATGCACCTGATTGCTCCGAAATCTATGATGGCCGCTTCTCCTGTGCCTTCGCCTCGTCCCACAGCGCGTCCATCTCGGCGAGATTGGATTGGGCAGGAGACGAGCCGCGTGCGGCGAGCTCACCCTCGATGTGGCGGAAGCGGCGCGTGAACTTCTCGTTGGCGGCGCGCAACGCCGTCTCGGGGTCGATCTTCAGGTGTCGCGCGACGTTGGCGACGACGAACAGGAGGTCGCCGAACTCCTCGGCGATGGCGGGGTCGAGACCAGCCTGCTTGGCTCCGCCGGCCTTGTCGATCTCCTCACGCAGCTCGCCGATCTCCTCCTCGAGCTTCTCGAACACGGGTTCAAGCGAGGGCCAGTCGAAGCCGACCTTGGCGGCTTTGTCCTGCAACTTGATGGCGCGCGTCAACGCGGGGAGGGTGACTGGCACGCCATCGAGCACGCCCGGCGGCGCACCGGACTTCTCCTTATCCTTGGCGCGCTCCCAGAAGCCCTCAGTCACTCCGGCGGCGCGCTCCTCCTCGGTGCCGAACACGTGCGGATGTCGGCGGATCATCTTGGTGGTGACGGCCTCGACGACATCGCCGAAGGCGAACGCGCCTTGCTCCTCGGCCATGCGCGAATGGTAGACGACCTGCAGCAAGAGATCGCCGAGCTCGTCCTTGAGATGCACGAGGTCATCGCGCGCGATGGCGTCGGCGACCTCGTAGGCTTCCTCGATGGTGTAGGGCGCGATGGTGGCGAACGTCTGCTTCTGGTCCCACGGGCATCCGGTATCGGGATCGCGCAGCGCGGCCATGATCTCGATGAGGCGGGAGATGTCTTTTGAAGGTTTCATGCGCGGCACCCTAATCGATGGCGCGCGGACCCGCGAGGGCTAGCGACGTTGTGGCGCCCAGGGCGTCGGAAGGAAGGTTACGACCGCCAGCGGGACGAGCCATCCGAGCCAGGCGGCACAGCCGTAGACGGCATCGAACGGGAGGTCGTAGCCGGTGGCGACGGTCGTGGTGAGGCGCACCCACAGGGCGCCGGATGCGACGGCGGCCATCATCAGCATCAACCGCGCGTGGTCGGAGTATCGACGGCGGCGGATAGCGCGGATGCCCAGCGTGATCAGCGCCAGCCAGACGATGCCCTGGGCGAGGAAGCCCATGCGCGCAACCAAGACCGAATGGCTGTAGAGGGCGACGGGGAGGGACGTGAGCGCGCCGAGCAGCACGCAGACGGCGGTGGCGTAGCCGAGAGGTCGGTGCCAGGCACTGTGACGGCGCAATGCGACAACGAGCGGAATGAGCAGCAGCGCGGCGCCGGATGCCAGCATGTGGAGCTTGAAGATGCCCGGTAACTGCTGGTCAACCACGAAGAGATTGTAGGGCAGCGGAATGGCGCCGAGGCCCTGGGAGACGGCGACGAACCCGGTCGGCACGGCCAGCAGCAACACACCGCAAATGACGGCAAGTGCCGGAGCGCGCGCAGCAAGCTGGCGCATGCCCGACTTAAATCCGCCCGTGGAAAGTGCTGTGGTCGCTGCGTTGGTCATCGAGATGGTTCGAGGAAAGTCATGTTGAAGCGCATATTGGTCGGAATTTGTGTTCTGGCAACGGCGGTGCCGCTGGCGGCCGGCGCTACCGGCAACGAGCTCAAGCCTGTTCAGATCGCCGGACGCTGGATGGGTGAGACGTACACGCAGCGCAACGGCGGCGCGCTGACGCTCGACATCGTGGCGTGTGGTAACGCGTGGTGCGGGATCAAGGTCGAGGCGGGCGACAAGTGTGGCGGGACGGCGCTCAAGGTCGAGCATGTCGAGCCGCTGCCAGAGGGTCAGTCCGACAGCCTGCAGTTCAACGGCTCCTTGGAGCTGGCGCCCGGCACCGAGCCCTTTGTGGTGCAGGCCTGGCTGATGCCGCCGTCGGAGAACGGGTCGCTGACCCTGCAGATCACCGGCGACACGGGCGGCGAGTATCGCGCCTATCGCCGGTCGTTCCCGTTCGAGGCGCAGCTGGCGCGCATCAAGGACGCGGTGTGCCATGCGCCGCAGACTGTCTCGTCGCTGCGGTAAGCTCACGCCCTTGTTGTTTCGGCCCGTGGCTCCGGACTACGATGGCGCGGGCACGAGATGAGTTCATCGGACATGCCGATGGACGTGGGGCGACATGATCATTTTGCGCATCATCACCAACGCCATCATGATCGGGGGCGAGGTGGCGGCCGTGGCGGGGCTCGCTGCGTTCGCCTTCTACTACCCCTTCATCTTCGCCGGCGTGACGGCGGTGCTCAGCTTTCTCCTCGGGCTGCGGCTGGAAGTAGCGCGGCTGCGCTATGAGCTGCCGTTCTACTTCGGCGGCCTCGTGAAGCGGAGCGCGTTTCTGACGGCGCTGGTCGGCAGCTTCGAGGCGCTGTTCAAGGGGCTGCTGGCGGGCGTTGCCGCGCTCTTCACTTTTGCCGGCACAAATCCCGATCGCCGTTTTTGGGTCGCGGTGCTGTTCGGCGTCTGCATCTACGCGGGCGCGGCGCTGCTGCGGGTACTGTCGCTGCGTGCCGAGGCGCTGCCGATCCGCTGGGGCTACTTCCGGCTCGCTCCGCCGCTGGGGCTGCTGTTCTCGGCCGGGCTGGCGCTGCTGGCCGCGGTCCAGATCCTGCCAGCCGCCAACGTGACCGGCATCGGCTGGGACATCATCTTCAATACGCCGGAGCAGCCGTCCATCGAGCAAGTGAGCGAGCTGTTCTTCCAATTGAAGCAGGCGTTCGACGAGTTCATCGTCAAGGCGCTGTCGGTGGTGGTCGGGGAAGAGTGGGCGCGGCTGATCGGTGTCGTCGTCAGCGTCAACGTCCTGTCGGGCTTCGTCAGCGCCGTCTATGCGGCGCTCATCGCCCAGGTCGTGCGCCGCGCCGAGGATGCGTTGCTCTAGCCGCGACCGCTGACGCGCCTGGATTGCCCGCCCTCGTTGTTCGCATAATATATATTATGGAAAATGATTGGCGAGAGCGCCCATGTTTCCAATATATTAATGGCGCCCGGTGTTTCCCGGGCGCCGCCTGTGGTCGGGACTACTTGTCGCCCTTCTCGTAATTGTCGGCGACGAAGCGGTCGAGCAAGCGCACGCCCCAGCCGGCGCCCCAGCTCGGGCTTATCTCCGACTTCGGCGCGTCCATGGCCGTGCCGGCGAGATCGATGTGTGCCCAGGGCGTGTCCTTGACGAAGTACTTGATGAAGGCCGCGGCCGTGCACGAGCCGGCATAGCGGCCGCCGATGTTCTTGATGTCGGCGTTCTTACTCTCGAGCATCTTGTCGTAAGCCTTGTCGAGCGGCATGCGCCAGAGCTTCTCGCCCGTTGCAGCCGACGCATCGAGCAGGTCGGCGGCGAGCCTTTCGTCGTTGGCGAAGAGGCCGGCGTACTCCTTGCCGAGCGCGACCATGATGGCGCCGGTGAGCGTGGCCAGGTCGATGATGAGGCGCGGCTTGAAGCGCTCCTGCACGTAGGAGATGAGGTCGACGAGGACGAGACGGCCCTCGGCGTCGGTGTTGAGGACCTCGACCGTCTGGCCAGAGTGGGCGCGGACGATGTCGCCGGGGCGCGTCGCGGTGCCCGACGGCATGTTCTCGACGAGGCCGATGATGCCGATGACATTGGCGTTGGCCTTGCGCTGGGCAAGCGCCTGCATAACGCCGACGACGGCAGCCGCGCCACCCATGTCCCCCTTCATGTCCTCCATGCCGGCGGCGGGCTTGATGGAGATACCGCCCGTGTCGAAGACGACTCCCTTGCCGACGAACATGATCGGCTTGGCGCGCTTCGACTTGGCGCCGTGCCATTGAAGAATCGCGACGCGCGCGGGACGTACACTGCCCTGCGCGACGGCCAGAAGAGCGCCCATCTTCAGCTCTGCAAGCTGCATCTCGTCGAGAATCTCGACCTCGAGGCCGACCTTCTCGAGCTCCTTGACGCGATCGGCGAACTCGACCGGTCCGAGGGCGTTGGCGGGCTCGTTGACGAGGTCACGGGCGGTGACTGTGCCGTCCGCGACTGCCTCGTAGCGGGCGTAGGCGGCGCGCGCCTTGTCGGGATCGGCGCAGTGGACGACAAGCTTCTGCAGGCCATCGGGCTCGGCGCCCTCGTCCTCGGGCTTCGGCGGCTTGGTGAGGTACTTGCGGAACTCGTAGTGGCGCAAGGCGGCACCGAAGGCGAGCAGGGCTGCAACCTCGGCGGCCTTGGTGCTGCCGGTCTCGGGTGCCTCGGCGACAAGGCTGGCGCTCTTCGTCTTGCGGGCGTTGATCGCGCCGGCCGCGGAGCCGCCAAGCAGCACCCAGTCGTTCTCCTTGAAGTCGCTTCCCTTACCTGTGCCGAGAAGGATGATGCGGTTGACGGAGCCGAGGCGCGGGGGAGCCAGCACCTCGACGGTCGACTTCTTGCGCCCTTTGTACTGGGCGGCCTCGGCGGCTTTGGTGATGGCGCCGCCCGATTTCTGATCGAGCTCACGGGCACGCGAGGCGAGCGCGAAATCCTCGCCGGCGAGCAGCACCACTGTGGGCTCGAGGTCGGCGGTCAGCGGCTCAAACACAATTTGGGGACGGGTGGTCATCTGATGGCGGACTCCGCGGTCGAGTTGGATGGGGAAGCTTCCCGCCGGGATGCAATTCATGCATGCGAGGCCCTGCCGCCGAGCAGGGACCCCAGCCATGCCTATGAGGCGGGGAGATCCGGAACGTGGTCTTCCTTTGGAGCTAACGCCTCGGTGCCGCGCTGGCAAGCGAGGGGGCCGCAAAGGCGGATCACGCTCGCGTGGCCAGGGCGCCGTTCGGGATGCGTTCACCATCTTGGGGCGGCCCGGTCCAGATCACCCGTGCGGGGATATGGCAACTCGGCCACATTCGCCAAGCCCCTGGGGAAAAGCCGAATTTCCGCCACTCTGGAATGGAACGAAGCGCTATTGGGACGGACGGGCGTCAGGGTGGCAAGCCCCCTCTCCAGCACAATCGGTCTGTCATGGGAATTTTCGAAAGGTACGTCTTTCGGCAGGCCGGCTCTGCGCTGCTCATCATCCTCCTGTCGCTGTCGAGCATCGTCTGGGTGGCGCTGGCGCTGCGCCAGCTCAACGTCGTGACCAGCCAGGGTCAGGACGTGTGGATGCTGATCAAGATGACGACGCTGGCCCTGCCGAACCTCATGGCCATCATCGCCCCTTTCTCGCTGCTGATCGCGTCGACGCATACGCTCAACCGGCTCAACGGCGACAGCGAGCTGATCGTTCTCACGGCCTCGGGCGCCACCGTTTGGAAGGCGGCCAAGCCGCTGCTGCTGCTGGCCTTGCTGGTGGCGATGGGCGTCGCCTTCGTCAATCACCTCGCCATGCCGTGGAGCCTCAAGAAGCTGCGCGAGTACGTGGTGATGGTGCGCGCCAACATCCTGACGCAGGTCATCCAGCCCGGCGCCTTCTCCAGCCCGGAGGAAGGGCTGACCTTCCATATCCGCGAGCGCGCGCAGAGCGGCGAGCTGCTCGGCCTCATCGTGCACGACACGCGCAACAAGGAGCTGAACCAGTCCTACCTCGCCGAGCGCAGCGTCATCATCCAGCGCGAAGCCTCGAACTTCATCGTCATGAACAAGGGGCACATCGTCCGCCGCACGGCAAAGGACGAGCCTTCGCAGATCATCGCGTTCGAGCAGTACGCCGTCGATCTCGACCAGTTCGAGAAGAAGATGGAGGATGACACGGAGGATCTGAAGCCGCGTGAGCGCTACTTGAGCGAGCTGCTCTACCCGGAACCCACCAGCGCAAGCTATCGCAACGGTCCGGGGAAATTCCGCTCCGAGTTGCATGAGCGCTTCTCCAGCCCACTCTATCCCATTGCTTTCGTGCTCATTGCCGTCGCGGCGGTCGGCCAGGCGCATTCGACGCGGCAGAACCGGGTGCAGCAGGTGGCGCTCGCGTTCGTTCTGGCGGCGGCGCTACGGCTCGGGGGGCTCGCGCTGAACAACTACGTCGTGCTCAACGCTGCGGCGACGCCGTTCCTGTATGGCCTGCCGCTATCGGCCATGCTCGGGTCGCTGATCGTCATGGAGCGCGCGCGGCGGACGCTCGCGACGTCCCGTTTTCCGGGCGTCGTTCTCGATCCGGTCTTCGAGGGCATCGGCCGGCTCGCGGGCCTATTTGCGCGCCGGCGCACGCCCGGCGTGGCGAGGGGGTAGAGCATGTTCCGCACCCGCACCCTCGGCCGCTATATCGGCACTCGCTTCCTGATGGCGATCCTCGCCGTTTTCCTGCTTTGCTCGGTGCTGATCTATCTCATCGATTTCGTCGAGCTGCTGCGCCAGTCCGGCAAGCACGGAGAGGTATCCCTGGTGACGCTGGCGCTGATCGCGCTGCTGCGCCTGCCCGCCTACGCCGAGTTCCTCATCGCCTTCGCCGTGCTCGTCGGCTCGATCGCGGCGCTCCTGCAGCTCAGCCGCAAGAGCGAATTGACGGTGATGCGAGCCGGGGGAATGTCCGTCTGGCAGTTCCTACGGCCGGGAATTGTCGTGGCCTTCTTCGTCGGGCTCTTGACCGCAACGGTCTTCAATCCCATGGCCGCCGCCGGCCGCACCGCAGCGGAGAGCCTCTTTGCCGAGGCGTTCGGCAAGGAAACCAACCTGCTGCGATCGCGCTCGGGCGCGTCGTGGCTGCGTCAGAACGGGACCGACGGCCAGTCGGTGATCAATGCCGCCATCGCCACCAACCGGGGGCTGACGCTGCATGGCGTATCGGTGTTCATTTTCGACCACGACGGGCACTTCGTGGAGCGTGTCGACGGCAAGCGGGCGGACCTGCACGAGGGGTATTGGGAGGTCAAGGAATCGTGGGTCACACGCATCGGCCGGGAGCCGGAAAAATTCGATACTTACCTCGTGTCCACATACCTTACACCGGATCGCGTGGCCGACGCGCTGGGAACAGTGTTCTCAGTTTCCTTCTGGGAACTGCCGGCGCTGATAGAAGTGGCTGAAAAGGCAAAGCTTTCGGCAAGCCGGCTGCGCGTTCAATATGAAGCTTTGGTGTCAAGGCCTCTGCTGTGTGCAGCGATGGTCCTTTTGGCGGCCACTGTGTCGTTACGGTCATTCCGCGGCGGTGGCATCCAGACTATGGTTGTTACGGGACTGGTAGGGGGGTTCGGCTTCTTTCTTCTTTCGGAAGTCTCCCGACAAGTCGGTGTGGCTGGATTGACGCCCCCTTGGGCGGCGATCTGGTTGCCTGTGGTCCTCGTTATGGTTGTCTCGGCTACAGTACTGTTGCACCAGGAGGATGGCTGAGTGATGCGTCTTACGCGGGCACCGCAGGAGGGTTGCGGATCGTCACGCGTCACCTGCCAGCACCGTAAGGCTGCTGGCTGGGTGCGTTTGGCTGTGCTCGCGCTGATGTCTGCGTCGCTCGCCACAGCCTTTGACGCTCACGCCCAGGACGCGTCCACGCTGGCGCCGGACGTGCAGCGCCAGAGCTCGTTCCCGAAACAGAGCCTCGTTGGCCCCTCGCGCAACATCGACAAGTCGCAGCC
>JAEXXM010000080.1 GCA_023405815.1 Pseudomonadota bacterium
GCGGTAGACATAGTCGAGCGCCGCGTGACCGACGCATATGACCGGCTTCACCGGGCGGACTCCTCGGCCTGCGCGAGCTCCCGCAGCCGCGCCTCCTCGGCGGCATCCTCCTCGAAGAGCTTTTCCAGGGTCTTTACATCGCTGCGGGCGCGCTCGCGCAGCTTATCGAGGTCGCTGGCGTGCTTGTAGTCCTCGACGAGGCGGCGCTCGTCGTGGCTGCGGAAAGTATGGATGATGCGGCCGGCCTCGCGGTCGGAAAGGCCGAGATTCTTCAAAAGCTGCTTGGTTATGTCGAGCGAGGACAGAAACGTCTCACGCTGGATGTTGGTGATGCCGAGATCGAGCAGGCGCATGGCATGGTTGCGGTTGCGGGCACGCGCGAACACAGGGAGGCTCGGGTAGCTTGCGCGCACCAGCTCGGCGGTGCGCATGGAGGCTTCGACGTCATCGATGGCGAGCACGAAGGCACGTGCCTTGTGCGCGTCCGCCGCCTCGAGGATATCGGGCCGGCTGGCGTCGCCGTAGAACGCCTGGGCGCCGAAGCGGCGCACGAGCTCGACCTGCTCGGCCGAGATGTCGAGCGCAGTGAAGGGAACGCGCTTAGCAGTGAGGATGCGGGCGACGATCTGGCCGACGCGGCCGAAGCCGGCAATGATCACATGCCCGTCGTTGTCGGGGAGGATGTCGTAGAGAGGCGCGGGCTCCTTGCGGCGTCGCGACAGCAGGCTCTCCAGCTTGAGCAGGATGGGCGTCGCCGCCATCGAGAGAGAGACGATGACGGTCAACAGCTCGGTGTTCTCGCTCGTCAGAGCGCCGGAGGCGTAGCCTACGGTGAAGAGGACGAACGCGAACTCGCCGCCCTGGGACAGCGCGATACCGAGGCGGCGTGCGGGTCCTGGGTCGAGGCCCTGCATGCGCCCCAGGGAATAGAGGATCACGGCCTTGATCGCCACGAGACCGGCAACGAGCGTCAGGATGATCCCGGGCGCGTCGAGGAAGAGCCGCACGTCGATGGTCATGCCGATGGCGGTGAAGAAGAGGCCGAGCAGCAGGCCCTCGAACGGCTGGATGTCGGCCTCGAGCTGGTGGCGATAGGACGACTCGGCGAGCAGCGCGCCGGCGATGAATGCGCCGAGCGAAGCGGAAAGCCCCGCCATCTGCATGAGGATCGTCACGCCGACGACGGTCAGGAGCGCCGCCGCTGTCATGGCCTCGCGCACGCGCGTTGCCGCGACGAGACGCAAGAGAAAATCGAGCACGAAGTGGCCGACCACCACCACCGCGGCGATGAGGCCGAGGCCCTTCAAGACCGCGATCAGTCCCATCGGCCCCGCCTCGGTGGCGATCGTCGAGACCGCCTGGGTGGCAAACAGCGGCGCGAAGGCGATGAGCGGGATGGCGGCGAGGTCCTGGAACAGCAGCACGGAAAAGCCGAGCCGGCCGTGCCGCGTCTGCAAATCGCCCGTCTCCTCCATCACCTGCAGGGCCAGCGCAGTCGACGAGAGTGCCAGGGCGAGGCCGGCGAATAGCGCCGTCTGCCAGGAGTAGCCGACCAATATGGCGATGCCGGCGAGAGCGAGGCCCGTCAGTACGACCTGCTCGGCGCCGAGGACGAAGACCGCGTTGCGCATTGCCCACAGGCGCTTGGGTCGCAGCTCCAGGCCGATGAGGAACAGGAGAAGGACGATGCCGAACTCGGCGAAGTGGAGAATCTCCTTGGCCTTGTAGTCGGAGAACGACCAGCCGATGGTGTTGGGGCCGAGCATCAAGCCGACGACGAGATAGCCGAGCACCTCGCTGATGCCGAGCCAGCGCGCCAACGGCCCGGCGATCGCGAGCGCGGCCAGCAGGACCGCTATCTCGTGCAATGAAACGCCGACCATTCCGCCCCCGTCCCTCGATCTAATTCAACCCGGAGCCCCACCGCGGGCCGGACGTTGAGCAACTTAAGGATATCTCCGGCGATCTCACAGCCGACAAAACGTCTGATCGGGCCGCGCGCGGCGCAAAAAACGGTGCGTCGGAGCGCGATCAGCGGCTCGTCGAGCAACATGGAATCTGCGATAGTTATTCTCCGGCATGATTTGGCTCGCGGCGGGGGAGCAGCCGCGATTCGACGTGTTTAACCGGGGCGTAACCTTAACGTCGCGTTAAGCGCTCTTTCCATAGGATGAACGCGTCGGCCGGTGTTCAGCTTTCACGGCTCGGGCAAGCGGCGCGGTCAGGTGTGCAAGCAGCTTTCTCGATAAGGGGGTCGCGCGATGTCTTTCGATCTCGTCATGCGTACGCTGGGGGTGGTCACCTGCCTCTATGTCGTCGCCTACTTCGTCACCACCATGAGCGTCGCGGCGCTCAACGGCGTCACTTACAGCTCGGGGCCGACCTGCGGCGAGAGCGGATGCGTCAGCATCGCCAGCCGGCAGTACTCGGCACCGCGCTACGCCTATGCGACCGACGACTCGGCGCTTTGGTCGGCCGCATCATTCCTCAAGGTAGATTGAGCCGGGGGCGAGCGGCCTAAGCCGTCGCCCGTTGCCTCGACTTAAAGGGAGCGCGTGCCTTGGGCCGCGCTCCTTTGTCGTTTGACGAGCGCGTCGATCTCGAGGAGCTCCGTCATCAGCGGAGCGAAATCCTTGAGCGGCACCATGTTCGGGCCATCCGAAGGTGCACGCTCAGGGTCCTCGTGCGTCTCGATGAAGACGCCTGCAACCCCCACCGCGACGGCCGCGCGTGCGAGCACAGGCACGAAGCGGCGATCGCCACCCGAGCTCGTTCCCTGCCCGCCCGGCTGCTGCACGGAGTGGGTCGCGTCGAAGACGACGGGGCAGCCGGTCTCGGCCATGATCGGAAGCGAGCGCATGTCGGCGACAAGCGTATTGTAGCCGAACGAGGCTCCGCGCTCGGTAAGCAGCACATTGGGATTGCCCGACGCCACCACCTTGGTGACGACGTTCTTCATGTCCCAGGGGGCGAGGAACTGGCCCTTCTTCACCTTCACGACGCGCCCGGTCTTGGCCGCAGCTATCAGCAAGTCGGTTTGCCGGCAGAGAAATGCCGGGATCTGCAGCACGTCGACAACCGGCGCAACGAGCGCACACTGGGCGGCATCGTGGACGTCAGTGACGATAGGAAGCCCCAGGGTCTCGCGGATCTCGGCGAACACGGGGAGCGCAGCCTCGAGGCCGATGCCGCGCTTGCCCGACAGCGAGGTGCGGTTCGCCTTGTCGAAGGACGATTTGTAGACGAGCCCGAAGCCGAGCTTGGCCGCGACTTCCTTGAGTGCCGCCGCCATCTCGAGGGCGTGGGCGCGGCTCTCCATCTGGCAGGGGCCGGCGAAGACGGCGAGCCTGGCGTCGTTAGCGACCTCGACATCGCCGATGGCACCTTCATTGGCACCGATGGCGACGCGCGGATTGGGGGATAGGGATTCGTGCCTAGTCATGGGGGCTCTATAGCATGTTGGCTTGGCCGAAAGCGCGGCAAGGTCCGCCAAAGCAAATGGCCGCGCCTTTTGGGCGCGGCCACTGCCGAAAACCGTGATTGGCGCTAAGCGACCTTACGGACGAGGCCGATCAGCAGCAGCAGGATAATGGCACCGATCGTAGCCGAGACGATCTGGCCGACGAGGCCGGCCATCCCGAAGCCGAGCATCGGCATGAGCCAGGCACCGATGAAAGCGCCGATGACGCCGATGACGATGTTGCCGACGAGGCCGAACCCGTAGCCCTTCACAAGCGTGCCGGCGAGCCAGCCGGCAATGGCACCAACGATGAGCAGAATGAGCAGTGCTTGAAGATCCATAGGCATTGCTTGAACTCCCCTGAGCGCGATCGCTTTTATCTGCCGCGGCGGTACCGCGGCTTCGTTCAGGAGGACGTTGCCTCTTCTTCACGTCTACTGGAGCCCCTGCGGCGACGTCCTCCGCACTCCCCTTATCGCCCGATTCGGGTTGGGACCCCGCACTCTGTGTACATTGAGTTGTAGCGACACGATAGATCAACCGGCGCAGTGTGCTGGCTCTTGCGTGTCATGCGGGCCACAGACGCAGGCAAACGGCCTTGTTAGGGCCCGCCGGGACCCACGCCTTAGGGCGACGCAGGATCCCGGCGAGGAAGGGCGGCAGCGGCCCAACGTGGGCCGCCGATTAAAGAGCAGCCTCGGCCGTCTCACCGGTGCGGATGCGCACCAGAGCCTCGATGGGGGAGACGAAGATCTTGCCGTCACCGATGGAGCCGGTGTTGGCAGCCTGGCGAATGGCGGCAACGACGCCGTCAGCCTGGCCCGACGACACGGCGAGCTCGATCTTCACCTTGGGCAGCAGGTTCACCGAGTACTCGGCACCGCGGTAGATTTCCGTGTGGCCCTTCTGGCGGCCGAAGCCCTTCACCTCGGTGACGGTCATGCCGTTGATGCCGAGCTTGGTCAGCGCAGCGCGCACGTCGTCGAGCTTGAAGGGCTTGATGATGGCAGTAACGAGCTTCATGGGGAGCACTCCTTGTGTTTATCCCTGTGACCCTTTCGGGCGTTTCCAGCGGGGTTCCGCCCCGGCGGTTGGTTAACGCCGTTAGTGGTAATCAATAACCGTGCCAAACTGGCTGGCGTTGAGCTAAGTCAACGGAACCACACGATTATTTGCTGTTTTTTGAGGCGTCATAACGCCTTCGCAATAGGCTGCTCCCCCTGGGCCCTGATTAAAAGTTAGGCGCGCAACTGGCGAGTAAAGAAGTCGCCGACCGCAACGCAACGCTCAGCGTGCGGCGCAGCGTTGTCTCTACAGCGTAGCCCTGGCCGTCGCGCGACGCACGGACGGCGATGACGCCGCCAGCTTACACGAGGCGGCTCTGCTCGACAGCGGCGCCGATGAAGGAGCGGAACAGTGGGTGCGGCTCGAACGGCCGGCTCTTGAGCTCGGGGTGGTACTGGACACCGATGAACCAGGGATGGTCGGGATACTCGACCGCCTCGGGCAGCAACCCGTCGGGAGATAGCCCCGAAAAGCGCAGTCCCGCGGCCTCAAGGCGCTCGCGGTACTTGGTGTTGACCTCGTAGCGGTGCCGGTGGCGCTCGGAAATCTGCTGGCTGCCGTAGACCTGGGCGATATGGCTGCCCGGCACCAGCTCGGCCGGATAGGCGCCGAGGCGCATGGTGCCGCCAAGGTCGCCGCCGAGGCGACGCTGCTCCAGCTCGTTGCCGCGCATCCATTCCGTCATCAAGCCGATGACGGGCTCGGGCGTCGGGCCGAACTCGGTAGAATTCGCGTCCTTGATGCCGACGAGATTGCGCGCCGCCTCGAGGCAAGCCATCTGCATGCCGAAGCAGATGCCGAAGTACGGCACGCCCCTTTCGCGCGCGAACTTGGCGGCGAGGATCTTGCCCTCCGAGCCGCGCTCGCCGAAGCCGCCGGGGACGAGGATGCCATTGACGCCTTCGAGGTAGGGCGCCGGGTCCTCGTGCTCGAAGATCTCGCTCTCGATCCATTCGATCTTGACGCGCACGCGGTTGGCGATGCCGCCGTGCACGAGCGCCTCGATCAGCGACTTGTAGGCGTCCTTGAGCCCGGTGTACTTGCCGACCACGGCAATCGTGACCTCGCCTTCGGGCGTGTCGACGCCGCGGGTGATCGTCTCCCAGCGCGTCAGATCGGGCTTGGGCGCCCCGGAGATGTTGAAGGCGCGCAGGACCTGCTCGTCGAGGCCCTCGCGGTGGTAGGCGAGCGGAACCTCGTAGATCGAGGGCACGTCGAGCGCCTGGATGACGGCTTCCTCGCGCACGTTGCAGAACAGCGCGATCTTGCGCCGCTCGGAGGCGGGCACAGGACGATCGGAGCGGCAGAGCAGAATGTTCGGTTGAATGCCGATCGAGCGCAGCTCCTTGACGGAGTGCTGCGTCGGCTTGGTCTTCAACTCGCCGGCCGAGGGGATGTACGGCATCAGCGTCAGGTGGATGAAGATGGAGGCGAGCGGCGGCAGATCGTTTCCGAGCTGGCGAATGGCCTCGAAGAACGGCAGGCCCTCGATGTCGCCGACGGTGCCGCCGATCTCCACCAAGACAAAGTCGATGCCCTCGTTGCCCGAGGTCACGAACTCCTTGATGGCGTCGGTCACGTGCGGGATCACCTGCACGGTGCCGCCGAGATAGGCTCCGCGCCGCTCCTTGGCGAGAATGTCCTGATAGATTCGGCCGGTCGTGATGTTGTCCGACTTGCGCGCCGGAACGCCGGTGAAGCGCTCGTAGTGTCCCAGATCGAGGTCCGTCTCGGCGCCGTCGTCGGTCACGAACACTTCGCCGTGCTGATACGGCGACATCGTACCGGGATCGACGTTGAGGTACGGATCGAGCTTACGAAGCCGGACCGAGTATCCGCGCGCTTGGAGAAGCGCACCGAGTGCGGCTGACGCGAGGCCTTTTCCCAGGGAGGACACCACGCCGCCGGTAATGAAGATGTACCGCTGCATGGGCCTCGAGGCTTACACGAAGGGGCGGGAGATTCGAAGGGGCTTTATCGCCTCATCCCCGGAAAGCGATAATTCCCCGGGGTTTACGGATCGGCGTGCCCGAAATGCTTCAGGTCGCCTGGCCGCACGCCGCGCGAGACTCCTGCTCGGCGACGGCCTTGGCATCGGCCGGGACGACCTCGTTATTGAGCTCCCCGTTCAAAGCCTCGAAGCTCTCCTTGGCGCTGACATAAGTGGGATCGAGCGGCTCCTTGGCGTAGACGACGTCGACCTGCACCGTTTGTCTGCTGCCGGATGCGGTCGCTCCGCCCTTGTAGAACTCGTGCTTCTTGTCGCAGACGACGCCGTACTGGACGTTGGCGACCTTGTAGTAACCCAGCTTCTGCTCGATGCCGATTTGCGCCGCGCGGGCGCGTGCAATCTTTTCGATGCGGGACTTCGGCGTCGCCTCGGTACCGGTCGCCTTCACCTGATACTGGCTGTCGCTGACCTTCGTCTCGGCGTAGCCGGAGGGCGAGAGCATATTAGAAGCGCCGAACGATGCGATCGGCTTCAGGTCGGTGCCGGCGCATGCACCGAGCAATGCGGCGCATGGAACGACAATAAGAAGGGTTGCAGTTGTTGCCCTGCGCATATCCATGCCGTTGCTCGTTGGCGGAATCTCACCACCGAGCTTAGCGCGCAATGGCCTGCCGCATAGTGCGCGCGGGCAACAGATCAACAGCCGGACTACGCGCTCGCGGCGTTAACGGTTCTGGGGAACGGCCGGCGACTGCAACTTGTCGAGAATTCCGCCGCGGCCTCCGTCGGGGGCCTGAGCGGGCGCTGCAGGCGCGGTCGCGGGCGCGGAGCTGCCGGCAGGAGCCGGGGCCGTCGCGCCGCCCGGGGCACCGTCGAAGATCGAGCGCGCGGGCGCAGAATGCTGGGCGACGAGGGTCAACAGGATGCTTGTGGCGAAGAAGGCCGCCGCGAGCGCCGCGGTCGTGCGCGTCAGCAGGTTGGCCGTGCCGCGGCCGGTGAGGAAGCCGCCGCCACCGCCGCCACCGATGCCCAGGGCGCCGCCCTCGGAGCGCTGCAGAAGCACCACGCCGACGAGAGCGGATGCGATCATCAGGTGCAGGACGAGCAGTGCGGTGGCCATGGCTATCTCTTGGGGCAATTTTCTCGAATGCGGGGGGCCCGCGAAGCGGCAGAAGGCCGCCTTCTATAGCACTTGGCGTGTGCCGGCTAGTAGGCAGGCCCTCATCCGGCAATATAGGGCCTCTAGCGCATCCCCGGGAGGGAGAAGGGGCTGACCTCGCTCGGCGAGACGTAGGCGCTGCTCGAATTGCGGCGGGGGTTCTTCTTGCGCGCGGCCTGGGCGGCAGCGGCCTTCTTGGCCGCAGCGTCCGGGCTTTCGGCAGGGGGCGGCAGCACTGCCGCGGCGCTCGGCAACGGACCGGACTTGACGGCTGGCGGCAGTGTCGCGGCCGGCGCCGCGTTGGCCGCCACAGGCACGGTGACGGACGGATTGGCCGCCATGACCGGCTTTGCCGCCTGGGCAGGGCCGACGGCACCGGTCGGCATCGTTGCCACTGATGCTGCCGGGGCGGCGGGGGGAGTGGCTGGCGTCGCAGCCGTCGCGGGCGAGGTCGACACGTCCGCAGGTGGCGGCGCGGTCTTGACCGGGATAGCGGCGGCTGGCGGGACAGCGGCTGGAGCGGGGCTCGCCGGGGTGGCGGCGCGCTCGGCCGCTTTCGGTGCGGCGCCGACGGAGCCCGGGGCCGGCGGTGCGGCGCCCGGCGACCGTTCGACGGCGCGGGTTTCGGTCCCCGGTGCTGCCGGTGCCGGCGTTGCGGGTGCGTCCTTGCGCTTGGGCGCCAGACCCCGCGCATTGCAGCGGAACTCGAGTTGGTCCTCGATCTCGAGGATTCGGCGCACGCTTTGCAGGCGCTCCGGCGTCATATTCGCCCGGCACCAGGCCGGCCCGCGCTCCATATCAGCCCTGATGCCGGTTGCCGCCAGCGTCGCCAGCTCGCTTGCGAGACTGGCGCACGTGTCCTTGTCGAGCTTGGCCGCTGCAGCCGGGCCGGCCAAAGCGGCCCCGAGCAACAGAACCCCGAATGCATGTCCCGCGCGGCTCATCGAGAAAATGTCTCGCTCATCGCTGAAATCTACGGCGTGGACCCGGTGAGTTGGGACACCGGCAAATATTGGTCTTGCTCGTGTGATTCAGATCGAGAAATCCGCTTTGCACCTCGCTGCTCTGACGGCGAATTTCTCGATCATCGCACGAGTGCGAACCATAGCATCAGTTGCCGTGATTCCTACGCCTTGGCGAGGGCTCACGTTCCGTAGGCGGAGATGATGCCCAAAAAGTCGGAGGCCTTGAGGCTCGCACCGCCCACCAAAGCGCCGTTGACGTCGGCAACGGCGAGCAACTCGCGGGCATTTGAGGGCTTCACGGAGCCACCGTAGAGAATGCGCATACTGGCGCCCTCACCGGCGAATCGGGCCTTGAGCTGCTCGCGGATACCCGCATGCACGCGCGCGACATCCGCGGCCGTCGGCGTCAGCCCGGTGCCGATGGCCCACACGGGCTCATATGCAATGACGGTGTTCGCTGCGGTCGCGACATCGGGAAGGGATTTTGCGAGCTGGCGGCGCACGACGTCCTCGGTGAGGCCGGCGCCCCGCTCTCCCGCCGTCTCGCCGACGCAGACAATGGCGAACAGACCCGCGCGGTGCGCCGCCTCGGCCTTGGCGCGTACGATAGCATCGCGCTCGTCGTGCCCGGCGCGGCGTTCCGAGTGGCCGACGATGACGGCGCTTGCACCGGCGTCGGCGAGCATTTCAGCGGCAATGTCACCGGTGAAGGCCCCCGCCTTCTCCCAATGACAATCCTGTCCGCCGAGCAGGACCTTCGATCCCTTCACGGTCCAGGCCATCGGCGCCAGAAGCGTCGCCGGCGGGCAGATCATCACGTCGACGGGGCCCGGTGCCTCGCCCAGCCGGTCGCGCACCACCTGCGCTTCGGCGAGCTGGCCCGCAAGGCCGTTCATCTTCCAGTTGCCGGCGACGAGTGGCCTTATCGCCCCTGCCATCGCTCCCCCTTCATGAAATTCCGTCCATATTAATGATTGGCCGGACGCTTTCGACCTGGCGCGCACGGCAAACTTGCAAAGCCGCAACGGCTGCGCTTCATATCATGCCCACATCAAGGCCTGGCGCAGAAATCGCCGGCCACTCACACGCTGTTAGGCCCGGGGCTGATGCCTGCGGCGCCTGCCGGCCACCAGGGAACGGAACGACCTTTCAATGCTCGACGCCCTTCGCCGCGGCTCCACTGGATTGGTAGCCAAGCTCCTCTTCGCGCTGCTTGTGCTGAGCTTCGCCGTCTGGGGCGTCGCCGACGTGTTCACCGGATGGGGCCGCGGTGCCCTCGCCAAGGTCGGCAGCCGCGAGATCCGCGTGGAGGAATACCAGCGCGCGTTCCAGAACGAGATCAACGTCATCTCGCAACAGGCGGGGCGGCGAATCACCAGCGAGCAGGCGCATGCCGCCGGCCTCGACAATCGCGTGCTCGCCCGTCTCATCGCCTGGTCGGCCGTCGAGCAGCACGCCGACGCGCTCAACCTCGCCCTGTCGGACGCGGCGATCGTCGAAGCGATGAAGAACGACGACGCCTTCAAGGGGCCGGACGGGAAGTTCAACCGTCTCGCATTCGAGAACGTCCTCGACCGGCTAGGCCTCAGCGAGCGCGGCTTCCTGCAGATGCGCCGGCGCGATGAGCTGCGCGAGCAGGTCACCTCGGCGCTCATCGACGGCGTCGCCGTGCCCGAGGCTTCGCTCGAGCTGATGAATGCCTGGCGCAACGAGACGCGCGTCGCGGAGCACTTCACCATCGACGCCGACAAGGCAGTCACGGTTCCGGAGCCCGACGAGGCTAAGCTCAAGGCCGCCTACGAGGCGAACAAGGACAACTTCAAGGCGCCCGAGTTCCGCAAGCTCGACTTGCTCATCCTGTCGATCGACGAGGTCAAGAAGTCGATCGAGATATCGGATGCCGATGCGCAGGCGAGCTACGAGGCGACCAAAGAATCCTACAACACGCCCGAGCGGCGGCGCCTGCAGCAGATCGCCTTCAAGGACAAGGCAGCCGCCGAGGCGGCCAAGAAGGCGCTCGACGGCGGCAAGTCGTTCGGTGACGTCGCCAAGGAGGCGGGCGCCAAGGACTCCGACATCGACCTCGGCCTGGTCAGCAAGGACCGGCTGATCGACAAGAAGATCGCCGATGCTGCCTTCTCGCTGCCGAAGGACAAGGTGTCCGATCCCGTCGAAGGCCGGTTCGCGACGGTGCTGCTGCGCGTCACCGACATCCAGCCGGCCGTGGCGCGCACGTTCGCCGATGTGAAGACCGAGGTGAAGGACAAGCTGGCGACGAAGAAGGCCGAGGAGCAGCTGCAATCGCTGCTCGACCAGGTCGAGGACCAGCGCTCGGCGGGCAAGTCGCTGAAGGACATCGGCGAAGGGATGAAGCTGCAGTTCTATGCCGTCCCCGCGGCCGACCGCAGCAACAAGGCGCCGGATGGCAAGCCTGCTCTCTTCATCAACGATCCCAACACGGTGCTGCAGGTTGCCTTCGCCAGTGGCGTCGGCGTCGAGAACGACGTCGTCGAGCTGCCGGGCAACAACTTCGCCTGGGTCGACGTGCTCGACGTCATGGAAGCAAAGCAGCGGCCGTTCGACGAGGTGAAGGACGACGTCAAGAAGTTCTACCTCACGACAGAGCGCGCGCGCCTCGTCACCGAGCTCGCCAACAAGCTCGTCGAGCGCGCCGACAAGGGCGAGGCGATGGCGACGCTGGCGACGGCGGCGGGCGCGACGAAGGTAGAGACGACCCCCGCCTTCAACCGCTCGACGACGCCGCAGGGCATGAGCAAGGATGCCGTGACGCGCGCCTTCACGCTCGCCAAGGGCAAGGCCGGCTCGGCCCCCGATGCCAACGACAAGACCCGCATCGTGTTCAAGGTGACGGAGATTACTCCGGCACCGGCGCTGTCGGACGCGCAGCGGACGACGCTGACGGCCGATCTGAAGAACCAGCTCGCCGACGAGGCGCTGAGCGAGTACGTGCTGGCCCTGCAGAAGAGCCTCGGCACGCACATCTACGAGGACGAGTTCAAGAAGGTCACCGGCGCCAACGCCGATGAAGCCGTGCAGTAGCGCCGCCCCGAGGTCGATTTGAGCACGCTCGAGCGTTCGGAAAGAACAAGGCCCGGTCAAATGGAAGCGATGCCGACGCTGGCGGCCTTCGCCGAGCGCTACGATAAAGGTGCGCCACAGGTCGTGTGGACGCGACTCGTCGCCGACCTCGAGACGCCGGTCTCGGCATATCTCAAGCTCGCGGCCGAGAAGCCGATGAGCTTCCTGCTGGAGTCGGTTGAAGGCGGCGCCGCGCGGGGCCGCTACTCCGTCATCGGCCTCGAGCCCGACCTCGTGTGGCGTGCTGAAGGCGAGAAGGCGTTCGTCAACCGCACGCCGGTGGCGAAGCCCGACGCCTTCAAGCTCGAGCCGCAGCCAACGCTCGCGTCGCTGCGTGCGCTGCTGTCCGAATCCAAGATCGACCTGCCGGCTGAGCTGCCGCCGATGGCGGCCGGCATCTTCGGCTACATGGGCTACGACACGGTGCGGCTCATGGAGCGGCTGCCGAGCCCGCCGCCGGATACGCTCGCCGTACCCGATGGCGTCCTGATGCGTCCGACGGTGATGGCGATCTTCGACATCATCAAGGACGAGATCACCATCGTCACGCCGGTGCGCCCGGATGCGAAGGTGCCGGCGGAGAAGGCCTACAAGGCCGCGTGCAGGCGCCTGAAAAGCGTCGTCACCGCGCTCGATGAGCCGCTGCCGCACACGCCGTCCGCCACGCCGCGCAAGCTCGCGACGCCAAAGCCGACCTCGAACACGACGCCGGCCGAGTACAAGTCGATGGTGAGCCGCGCCAAGGAGTACATCGTCGCCGGCGACATCTTCCAGGTGGTGCTGTCGCAGCGCTTCTCGGCGCCGTTCTCGCTGCCCTCGTTTTCGCTCTACCGCGCCCTGCGGCGGACCAATCCGTCGCCGTTCCTGTTCCACCTCGACTTCGGCGGCTTCGCGCTCGTCGGCTCGAGCCCCGAGATCCTCGTCCGCGTGCGCGGCGGGGAGGTGACGATCCGCCCGATCGCCGGCACGGCCCCGCGCGGCAAGACCGACGCCGAGGATCAGGCGCTCGCCGAATCGCTGTTGAAGGACCCCAAGGAGCGCGCCGAGCACCTGATGCTGCTCGATCTCGGCCGCAACGACGTCGGCCGCGTCGCGGAGATCGGCTCCGTCGATGTTACGGCGCGCTTCTTCATCGAGCGCTACAGCCACGTGATGCACATCGTCTCCAACGTCGTCGGGCGCCTCGACAAGAAGCACGATGCCGTCGATGCGCTGATGGCCGGATTCCCGGCAGGCACGGTGTCGGGTGCGCCCAAAGTGCGCGCGATGGAGATCATCGACGAGCTCGAGAAGTCGAAGCGCGGTCCCTATGCGGGCTGCGTCGGCTACTTCTCCGCCTCCGGCCAGATGGACACCTGCATCGTGCTGCGCACGGCGCTCATCAAGGACGGCGTGATGCACGTGCAGGCGGGCGCCGGGCTGGTGCACGATTCGGTGCCGGAGAAAGAACAGCAGGAATGCATCAACAAGGCGCAGGCGCTGTTCCGCGCCGCCGAGGAAGCTGTGCGCTTCGCCACACGCACGAAGTAGCCGGCGGACATTCCAGCTTTACATCGTTCCGATTCTGCCAGCACAAGCGCACCTGATGACGGCTCCGTCCGCCGCGGGGCATTGATCAGCATCGGGAGCTGGATTGCGCGTGCTTCCCTTTCATTCGAGGGACTGACCGTCTGGCACACGATCAGCACGCCGCAAACAAGCCCACTGAAATCCCGGAATATTCGAACCATCGCGCCGACGTCCGGTCGGCGTGCATGCCGCGGTGCATTGCGGTTCTTTGCGCATTATTCGTCGGCGCATGGCTTCCGGCCGACGCTCGTGCCGATTGCGCCGTCAGCCCCGTCGATGGCTCCGTCATCAACTGCACGGGCGACAACGCTGCGGGCATCAGCATCAGCAACGGCAGCGGGCCGCTGCGCACGCTCAACGTTTTCGACCTGACGAGCAATATCGGCGGTACGGGCATCGCTTTCACCAGCGACGCGGATGCGTCGCTCGATATCGACGCCGGAAGCTTCCGAATCCTGACGACGAGCCCCAACACGTCTGGCATCTATGCCAACAGCGCTAGCGGAAGCGTCGCCATCGAAGCGGTGGCCGACATAGCAACGGGCGGCTTCAACAGCCGCGGCATTGCCGCAGTGACCGACGCCGGCGACATCTTCATTTCGTCTAGCGGCAACATCGCTACGGCAGGCAGCGGAAACAACCTGCTGGACTCGGCATTTGGCATCTCGGCGTTCAGCAATACGGGCAACGTCGCAGTGTTCTCCAGCAGCAACATCACGACGATCGGCGATATGGCTGCCGGCATAAGCGCGTTCTCCGATGGAGACGTCGTGGTGCTGTCGACGGGCAATATCATGACCACCGGCCTTGGAGCCGATGGCATCGACGCCAACAGCGGCAGCGGCACGGCCATGGTGGTATCGACGGGCAACATCTCGGCGACGGGAGTGAGTTCCTCCGGCATCGTTGCCGTGGGCGAAGATGCGCTGGTGATCAATGGCGGCGTCGTCATTGGCGGCCCGTGTTGCGATGGTGTGGCGCTGATCGCCAACAACTCGGCAACCCTGATCAACCTTGGATCCATCATCGGCGATCCTACGGGCTATGCCATCGAGGCGGGTGGAGCCACCGTCGTGGTTGAGAATTTCGGCACCGTGACGGGGATTGTGCAGCTTCTCGGCACCTCATCCGTCTTCAACAATCATGCCGGCGCGCTTTTCAACAGCGGCGATTTTGCGGTGGCCGATGAAGTCACCAACGACGGCACCATTGCGCCCGGCGGCCGCGGCAGCGTGCTCACGACGATGATGAGCGATGACTTCGTGCAGGGGGCGAGCGGCGTCTACGCGGTCGATCTCGATCCGCGGGCCAGCAATCCGCTGAACGTCAACGACTACATCGTCGCGTCGAACACCGCCACCGTCGCGGGCGCAGTGGACGTCCACTTCTTAAGCCTGCCGCTCACCGCAGCGGAGACCTTTACCATCCTCACCGGCATGGGCGGTCTTTCGCACGGCGACGTCGGCCTTGTCGCCAGCCCGGCGCTGCACGCCACACTTCTCTATCACAATTCTGACGACATGGTTCTCGGAATCGCGGTCGACTATGACGTGCCGGGACTCAACCGCAATCAGCGCGCCATCGCGCGCGATCTCCATCGGATATTCGGCGGCGGCGCGGGAGGCGTGGCGCCGGTCCTGCTCGGGCTGCTCAACGTTGGCGATCTTGCCGAATATCGAAACGCGCTCGATCAGCTCTCGCCGGAGGTGTACTCCGACGCGCAGATCGCGGCGCTCTATTCCACCCTCGCGTTCGCGAACAGCCTGATGAGCTGCAAGGTCAACGGGGCCGGCACGGCGGAGATCATCCGCGAGGGCCAGTGCCTGTGGGCGGGCGCCAGCGCGGTCTTCCTCGATGCCGGCACGACATCGCAGCAGATCGGGTTCACGCAGGCCGCCGGCCTCTTCACGGCTGGCGCGCAGGTGGCGCTCGACGACGTGTGGCGGCTTGGCGTGGCGGCCGGCTATCAGTCGAGCACGATCCAGACGTCGACGGGCGCGCGCAGCGAGGGCTCGCTCGGGCAGGCGGGCATCGCGCTCAAGTACAATCCTGGCCCGCTGCTCTTGGCGGGCGCGCTCACCGGCGGCGGCGGCAGCTACGATACGAGCCGCGCGATGAGCTTCGGCGGTTTCACGGGCATCGCCGAGGACGATCAGAGCCTCGGCGTCGTTTCCGGCACGCTGCGCGCCGCCTATGTCCTCGGCTCGCCGCACCTCTACTTCAAACCGATGCTCGACGTGAGCCTCACACATCTGCAGCTCAGTGGCTTCACCGAAAGCGGCGGCGGCGCGGCGCTCAGCGTCGAGGGCCAGGGGCAGACCGTGTTCTCGCTCGCGCCGCTGGTCGAAACGGGAACGGAATTCTGGCTCGGCAACGGCACGCTGGTGCGCCCGCTCATTCGCGGCGGCGCGATCTGGTACGACAATGCCGACTTGGCGCTTACCGCCAGCTTTGCCGACGCCGCCGCCGGCATATCGCCCTTCACCATCAGCAGCGAGCTCGACGAGATAATGGGGCTCGTCGGCGCGGGGATCGAGATCATCAGCGGGGCGGATGCGGTGATGCGCCTCTCCTATGACGGCCAGCTCGGCGAGACGACGCAGATCCATGCCGTCGGCATCAAAGGCAGCGCGCGGTTCTGAGCAACGGGCGCCAGTCCTCGTAGCCAGGCGGGGCATGATGCCAGTCGTAGCCGGCGCGGCCGACGGCAAGAAACAGGAGCAGAGCACGGCGCAGTGCGGCGCCCGTCGACCTGCCGGCTGTCCGGCGAACTCGGCTCACAAACCCGAACATCGACCCCTCGGGCTGCCCGGCAGCATCAAGCAAACCTAGCGCATCGCCGATCAAGCCGATGTCGCCCGCCAGCCACATTCCTCAGTGATCCCCCAACATGGTGGATGCTTCTTGCTGGGCCGATCTGAGACGTCTTGACAGCGCAAGCGGCGTCGCCATCGTCGCAGCATGCTGACGCTGCTCCTCCTGCGACATGCCAAGTCGAGCTGGGACAATCCGGCTCTCGCCGATTATGACAGGCCGCTTGCCAAGCGCGGAAAGAAGACCGCGCCGCGCATGGGGGCCGAAATCGCGGCCCGTGACCTGCGTCCCGATCTCATCCTGTGCTCGTCCGCGGTGCGCGCCAGGGAAACCCTGGCGCTCGTGCTGCCGGAACTCGGGGGGCATGCGCCCGAGGTCGTTTACGATGATGCCATCTACATGGCGACGCCAGCGGCGCTGCTGGCGCGGCTGCGCGCTGTGCACTCAGGTACGGGCAAGCTGCGGCGCGTGATGGTCGTCGGGCACAACCCCGGGCTCGAGGAGCTTGCCGAGCTGCTCGTCGGAGGCGGCGACGAGGATGCGCAGGAGCTGCTGGCGGAGAAGTTTCCCACCTGCGCGCTGGCCGTCCTCACGTTCGAGGGAACGAGCTGGAGCGACGTCGCGCCCGGGACGGGCAAGCTCCGCCAGTTCCTCACCCCGGCGCGGCTCTCTTGACGCTCACCCTTCGGCTCCCTACACCCTCAGAGCTATGCTCATCCTGATCGATAACTACGACAGCTTCACCTACAATCTCGTCCACTTCCTGGGCGAGCTCGGCGCGCCGTGCGAGGTCATCCGCAACGACAAGGTGACGGCCGAAGAGGTGATGAAAAAGAAGCCGAAGGCGATCGTGCTTTCGCCCGGCCCGTGCACGCCCAACGAAGCCGGCGTGTGCCTCGACCTCATCGCCAAGGCCGGCGGCAAGGTTCCGCTGCTCGGCGTATGCCTCGGTCATCAGGCGATCGGGCAGGTCTACGGGGGCAAGGTGATCCGCGCGCCGGAGCCGCTGCACGGCAAGCTGTCGACCATCCGCCATACGAACGAGGGCGTGTTCAAGGGCCTGCCCAAAGAGTTCGAGGTGACGCGCTATCACTCGCTGATCGTCGAGCGCAAGAGCCTGCCCGACGAGCTCGAGGTGACGGCCGAAACCTCCGACGGACTGATCATGGGACTGCAGCACAAGACGCATCCCGTGCACGGCGTGCAGTTCCATCCCGAGAGCATCGCCTCGCAGCAGGGCCACGCGCTGCTCGCCAATTTCCTGCAGCTCGCCGGTCTCAGCCCCAAGCGCCGCAATGCGCCAACTGCCCGTGACGCCGCCTAACGACCTTCAAGGGACAGCATGCCCGCCACCGAGCTGAAGCTTCTCATGCAGAAGGTGGCGACCGGCGCCAGCCTTACCGAGGACGAGACGCGCGAAGCGTTCGAAACGATGATGTCGGGCGTCGCCAGCCCCGTGCAGATGGCGGCGTTCCTCATGGCGCTGCGCGTGCGCGGCGAGACCATCCCGGAGATCACCGGCGCGACGCGGCTGATGCGCGAGCGCATGCTGCCGGTCGAGGCGCCGCCCAACGCGATCGACATCGTTGGCACGGGCGGTGACGGGCACAACACGTTCAACGTCTCGACCGCCGCGGCGATCGTAGCCGCCGGCGCCGGCGTGCCGGTCGCCAAGCACGGCAACCGCTCCGTCTCCTCGCTGTCGGGTGCGTCCGACGTGCTCACCGCCCTCGGCGTAAAGATCGACGTGCCGCCGATGGTCATCGGGCGCGAGATCGCCGAGGCCGGCGTCGGCTTCATGTGGGCGCCGATGCATCATCCGGCGATGAAGCACTGGGCACCCGCACGCGCCGAACTCGGCATCCGCACGATCTTCAATCTGCTCGGCCCGCTCGCCAATCCGGCGGGCGTGAAGCGCCAGGTCGTCGGCGTGTTCAATGCCGCCTGGACGGAGCCGATCGCCGAGGCGTTGCACAATCTCGGCTCGGTGCATGCCTGGGTGGTGCATGGCTCCGACGGTCTCGACGAGATCACCACCACCGGGCCGACGCGGGTCACCGAGCTGAAGAACGGTGACATCCGCACGTTCGAGGTGCGCCCGTCCGACGCCGGGCTGCCGCCGGCGACGCTGGAAGACCTGAAGGGCGGCGACGCCACGGTAAACGCGGGGGCTATCCGCCAGCTCCTCGTCGGCGAGCATGGCCCGTTCCGCGACATCGTCGTGCTCAATGCCGGCGCCGCGCTCATCGTCGGGGGCAAGGCTCAAGACCTGCGCGAGGGCGCCGAGCGGGCCGGCCGGGCGATCGACGACGGATCAGCTGCGCGGGCGCTCGACAAGCTCGTCGCCGTCAGCAACGAAGCGATCTGAGTCTCGTCAGGCCGCTGAAAAACTACCGCTAAGACGAAAAGTCCCCCATAAAGTCCGTGGGCGACAAATTCTGCCATTATTTGGCCAGAGGGTTGCCCGGCATTTATTGACCTGCAGGCCGGCTCGGGGGCGCAATTGTTTCCTGCACGCCATTTAACAAAGCCCAGCGCGAAGCTGCCGCCAATTGCCGGCGCGCTTCTCATCATCTCTCTTTCAGGCAATTCCGCGAGCGCACAGGTTGGCGTCGGCAATGCCGGCACGCCACCGGCGCAGGCAGAGGCCTGCGCGCAGGCGAGCGGCATCACGATGCTGGCTTCGCCGCTCAGCCCATGGAAGGGCGCGCCGCTGCGCGTGGTCGTCACGTCGGAGCAGCCGATCGACGGCGAGCTTTCGCTTGTCGCGCCCGATGGCAAGGTCGTCGCCACGACGCGCGATCGTCTCGGCGGTCCTCCCTACTCCTGGTTCGCGGAAGTCCCCTCACCCGCTGTCGGCGCATGGCAGGCAAAGCTGGCAAACACATCATCCGGCGGCTGCATCGCCTTGGCGCAGAAGATCGACGTGCGGAAGGCTTCGCTCGGTGGTCCACGCCCAAGTGCAGGAAGCGTCTGGCCAATCCGCGCGGCGTGGAACCGCGACACGGAGAACCTCTACTCGGCGTGGATCGAGAAGCTGTTCGATGCGCCGCAAGAGCAGTCGCTGTCGTGGAAGGCACTACACGAGGTGCTGCGCGATAAATCGCGCAACGTGCTGTTCAACCACTTGGGGCTCGCGGAGGACCAGAAGGGCCTCGTGATCCAGCCGGATTGCGCCGACCTTCCCTACTTCCTGCGCGGCTACTTCGCCTTCAAGATGGGATTGCCATTCGGCTATGCGAAGTGTAACCGCGGCGGCGGCGGTCAGGCACCGCGGTGCCCGCAGTGGTGGAACATCCAGAAGGAGGAGCCGCCACCCGCGCCGCCGGCGCAGAGCGTCGGCGGTCCACCCGGCGACTTCTTCGGCATATTCGGCGGTCCGCCTCCGGCCGCGGCGCGCCAGGTCATGAAGGTGCCGCAGCGGCCGCCGGGCCTCGTGCCAGGCTTCGGGTTCTACCTGCGCACCACCGTCGCCAATGGCGTGCACTCGGGATCGGGCCGCACGGCGAACGACGACGACAGCACCGACTACTATCCCGTCTCACTGAAGCAGGAGACGCTGCGCCCGGGCACGATCTACGCCGATCCTTATGGCCACATCCTCGTGCTGGTGAAGCGCATCCCGCAATCGGGCGCCGGGGCAGGCGTGTTCCTCGCCGTCGATGGGCAGCCGGACGGCACCGTGGCGCGCAAGCGCTTCTGGCGGGGCAACTTCCTTTTCGCGGACGATCCCAAGCTCGGCGGCCCTGGCTTCAAGCGCTTCAGGCCGATTCTCGCGGCGAAGGGCGCTGGTCTGCGCCGCCTCACCAACGAGGAGATAGCGAGCAATCCCGACTATGCGGACTTCTCGCTCGATCAGTCGAAGATGAGCGTCGAGGCGTTCTACGACCGCATGGACGACGTGATGTCGCCAGCGCCACTCGATCCGCTGGCGGCGATGAAGGAGGCGATCACCTCGCTCGAGGAGCAGGTGAAGACACGTGTCACGTCGGTTGAGAACGGCCGCAAGTATCAGACCGGAGGCGGCGGCGAGGTGGCGATGCCCGATGGCGCTTCGATCTTCGAGACGACCGGCGCGTGGGAGGATTTCGCGACACCGTCACGCGACCTACGCCTCTTGATCGCCATTGATGTCGTGCGCGGCTTCCCCGAGCGCGTCGCGCGGCGCCCCGAGCGGTACGCGATGCCGCAAGGAAAGAGCGTCGCCGACGTCAAAGCCGAGCTCGACAGCGTGCTCGCCACAGAGATGGCAGCACGCAAGTTCTCCTATACGCGCACCGACGGCTCGCAGTGGGAACTGGCGTTGAAGGACGTGGTCGCGCGCGCGGACGCGCTCGAGATGGCCTACAACATCAACGACTGCGTCGAGCTGCGGTGGGGTGCTCAGGACGGCAGCGAGGAAGCGGCGACGTGCAAGCGGCGGGCGAACGCCTCTCAACGCTCGAAGATGAGCGAATATCGCGAGTGGTTCCGGGAACGCCGCCGGCCACCACGCGCTTAGCGCACAGTCAAAAAGGGAATGCACGCCCGAAGGCGTGCATCCAGTTCGCCGATCCCCGTTAAGGGACTGGGTTCGATGACTGCGGCTTTTTGATTGCCTCCGTGCTGGGGGTCGTGCTCGGGGCGGCCGCGTTGCTATCGTAGAGATCCTCCTGCTTCTGCGGCGCGGTAGGAACCTGCGCCGCGGAGCCCGGGTTGCCGGCGGCAGGATCGGCCGGGTTGTTCACGCTCGGGGCAGGCACCTGGTTCTTCGACGCGTTGGGGTCATTGCCGAAGCCGGCCTCCTGGGCCAGCGCCACCGGGGCGGCGATGGTGATCGCGGCTGCGGTTGCGATGGCGAGGATGGTTGCCTTCATTTTTCTGCTCCATGATCGCTTCATCCCCAACCCGACAACGCCATGCGGAAGCAGCTGTTCCGGCCAGATTGCCGCGGTTAGTCCCAACCTCGGAATTAACCCAGCGCTGGATCCCATTCGCGCGAGAAGCACTCCCGCAGGCATCCCGCATTGGGTATAATCCGCAACCAACTCTGAGCGTCATGCCGGAGAGAAAGCCATGACCCGGACGATCGTCGCCATCGCCTCTGCCATCGCCGCCGCGCTCGCGTATGGATCGGCAGCGCAAGCCTGCATATCGTGCGAGTACGTTCCGGAAGTGCTGAAGAGCGGCGAGAGCGGCGGCAGCTACAGGGCGAAGCCGTCGAAGCGCGTGCGCGACTACACGGAGCAGCGCGAGCGCCGCGCGGTAAAGAAGCGCGTCACGACGCACGAGAGCGAACCGCAGAAGGCAAAGGCAAAGACGTCGACCGCGAGCACGGATGCCGCCCCTGCAGAAAAGGCGCAGACCGAGCATTCAGCCATCACCACCACGGGCGCGGCCATCGCCAATCAGGTGAAGGCGGCGATCACGCCTCTTCCCACCGGCCCGCAGAACGAGAACTCGACGATCTCGACGGTCGCCGCGACTCCGGAGGAGGCGAGCGAGGCAAAGCCGGTGGAGCAGGTCGCGGCGGACAAAAACGTCGGCTGCAAGAAATATTTCCCAAGCACGGGGCTGACGCTGTCGGTGCCCTGCGAATAAGAAAGTCGCAGAACGAGAGCGCTAGCTGACGGGAACCGCTCAGCGCCGCTCAGCGCTCGCCTTCTTGCCGGGAATGCCCAGGGCCTCGTCGAAGGCCGCGGCGAGATCCTTGGCGCCCTGAAGCTGGGCTTCCCGCACCATCTTGGTATCGGTCGCGGCGATCAGCTTGGAAACAGTGTTGTTGCGCGCCGCGACGGGATTGCGCTCATAGCCGCCGCGCTGGAAGAAGTTGGAGGTCGGCACCTTCTCGCGCAGCAACGGCGGCATCGTCACCATGTCGAAGCCGTTGCCATCGCCGGTCAGGTTCATCATCTCGAGCTCGGCGGCTGTGAGGGGCGGCTGATAACCCTTGCGGCGGGCGAAGTCGACCGATGTCGTCAGCTTGCGCGTCTGCAGTAGCGGACCGATGTCGATGTCGAGGTTGAGGGCGTGCACGCCGATGCCCTTGGGCGTGTTGGCGAGACGCCCGTGCGCGTTCCAGTCGTTCGGAACGGTGCGCGCGAAGGCGACCATCTTCTTCAGCTTGGCGAGCTTGTCCTCGAGCTGCGCCTTGCGCTCCTTGTCGGCGCCGTCGAGCTTTGCGCGCAGCGCGGCGAGAAAATCGTCGCCGTTCTCGGCGAGAAGCGAGACGGTGTTGGTGGTCAGGAGCTGATTGTAGCCCAGCGCGGTGGAGATCACCTTCGCCTTGGGATCGTACTCGCGCCCGGCCTGGATGTCGTACTTGCCGTTGCCGCCCGATTCAAAGCCATAGATCTTGACCGCCGCCTCCTTGGTGAGGCCACCGGCGGACGCGACTTTGGCGTAGGCGCGCTTGAAGGCGATCTCGTCGGCCGGCGGCTCGGGCACGAAATCGAACTCGGCCTTGGCGTTGGCGAGGAACTCCTCCACATCCGGCACCTCGCCGCGCGTCTTAGGCGCAAGCGGGTTCTCCGGCTTCGGCGGCCCGGTATAGACGGGCGGCTGCTTCATCACGTAGTCGTCGACCGTCATCGCGATGTTGTTGGCCTGCTTGGTGCGGCGGCGGGAGCGCTTCTCCGTCACCTCGCGCCAGTAGGGGGCGGCGACCTTCTCGAACACCTCCCAGGCCTTGTTGTACTCGGCGAGCTTCTTGCGATACTCGGCCATGGCCGCCTTCACCGGAGCCGTTTCCGCATCACCGGTCGCGGCCCCGTCGGCGGCGCGGCCAGGCAGCGGCGCGACGGCAAGGCAGGAGCAGCCGAGCGCGGCAACGAGCATCGCGCGGAAAGCTGGTATGGACGGTCTCAGCATCGTCACTCCAATCCTGCTGCCGGACGGCTTCTCGGGAGCGAACCGCCACACGGGCGCCGCAGCGCGCGACCTATATCCGATTTGTTTTGGGCAAAGGCAGGGTAAGAAAGGCCATTTCCGGGCGGCAGGTCGTGTCGGCCAACCTTAACCACCAAAAAACGGAGCCAACGTGCCGGAAACCATAGAGCTTACTGACATTTTCCTGCGCGTTATCGGTGCCTTCTACGCCTTTGCCGGCTTCGTTGCCACGCGCGCGGCGATGACGTCACATTTCCTCGACCGGGCCATTGCTGCCATAGCCGCGAAGAAGCCAAGCCGGATGGAGACGGCGCAGACGGCATGGCTGCTCGCGGCGTCGGCGCTGGTGCTCGCTGCCGGGGTGCTGCTGCTCGCCGGGCTCGAGCTCGCCGCCTGGGTTTTCGCCGCATCGGCACTGGGGCAGGCGGCCTACATCTTCTTCGTCGCGCCGTACTACTTCGATCGCGAGGATCCCCCCGATCCGCGCGGCCGCCGGCAGACAACGAACGCGTTCGTGATCTTCTCGGCGGCGACGGCATTCGTCATCTGGGCAGCCTGGCGCGGGCGACTGACGGCCATCGACGAGGCAACGACGACCGAGCTCGTCGCGGTCGCGGCGGCACTGCTGCTCTACGCTGGGTACGTCGTGCGCGGGCTGTGGTGGACACCGCGCAAGTCCGCAAGCTCGGGATGGAGCGCCGGTCCCGATGCAGACTACGATCCCGATACGCCCGCGCGCCCGCTGCATACCTCCAAGCGCGTCAAGCTGATGGCCGACTATGGCTGCGATCCGCTTTGGGCGCTGGACGAGGACCTCTTTGGCAGCTTTCCGCCCGAGGACCTCGGCCTTTCCACGGAGCTGACGGGCGCCATCAGCGCTTGGGCGGCGGGATACGAAAGCGCTATCTCGATGGACGATCCAGCGACTGGCCCCTGGACAGAGGAGCAGCGGGCTGCCCATGAGGCCGAGGGGCGACGCCTCGGCGTGCTCTTGAAGCGGGAGCGCCCCGATCTCATGGTGTATGTCCACAGAGACGACATCGGCATCGTCGAGGTGCAGGCGGACGAGCCGATTTAGCGCGGCCGTAGCCCCTGCTTGACCATGTGGGGGCCGGCGGGTAGCTACCGCGGCACCCGCTGGCGTATCGTGGCAGACCATGGCCGACATCCTCGACAAGATCACGCGCTACAAGCTCGATGAGATCGCCCGCGCGAAGGCGGCGGTGCCTCTGCAGGTCATCGCCGAGCTTGCGCGTAGCGCGCCGCGGGTGCGCCCCTTCGCCGGCGCCATCGAGGCCAAGCACAAGGCCGGCATACCGGCGCTCATCGCCGAGGTGAAGAAGGCGAGCCCGTCGAAGGGCCTGATCCGCGCCGACTTCGACCCCCCTCTTCTCGCCAAGGCCTACGAGGCGGGCGGTGCGGCGTGTCTCTCGGTGCTGACCGATGGGCCGTCGTTCCAGGGTGCGCCCGAGTACCTGACACAGGCGCGTGCGGCGACGTCGCTGCCGGCACTGCGCAAGGACTTCATGCTCGACACCTATCAGGTCGCCGAAGCGCGCGCGTGGGGCGCCGACTGCATCCTCATCATCCTGGCGCAGGTCGACGATGCCCTCGCGCACGATCTCGCCGCGGCGGCGAAGGACTGGGGCATGGACGCCATCGCCGAGGTGCACGACGAAGAGGAGCTGGAGCGCGCCATCGCGCTCGACTGCCGCCTCATCGGCATCAACAATCGCAACCTCAAAACCTTCGAGGTAACGCTCGAGACGACCGAGCGGCTTGCTCCGCGCATGCCGAAGGACCGTATCGTCGTCGGCGAGAGCGGCATCTTCACGCCCGCCGACATCGCGCGGCTCGAGCGCGCCGGCGTCAACACGTTCCTCGTCGGCGAGAGCCTGATGCGGCAGGCCGACGTCACTGCTGCAACGCGGGCGCTCCTTGCCCGCGCCGAGGCCGCGCAATGAGCGGCGCGATCCATACCTATTCCCTCCCCCCTTGCGGGGGAAGGTCAGGGTGGGGGGTGTCCACGACGCCGGAGTTGGTGCACCACCCCCTCCCCGCCCCTCCCCCATCAAGGGGGAGGGAGAGTGTTGGGGAGGCCCTCGATGCCTAAGCTCAGCCATATTGACGCGAAGGGCGAGGCGCGCATGGTCGACGTCTCTGACAAGGCCGTGACGGCGCGCGCCGCGGTCGCCGAGGGCTTCGTGTCGATGGAGCCGGAGACGCTGGCGCTGCTCCAATCCGGCAATGCGCCCAAGGGCGACGTGCTCGGCACGGCGCGCATCGCCGGCATCATGGCGGCAAAGCGCACGCACGAGCTCATCCCACTGTGCCATCCGCTTAACCTGAGCAAGGTCGTCGTGAGTCTCGAGCCGAGCGCCGATCCGGCGGGCGTGCACGTCACGGCCGAAGTAAGGACGAGCGGCCAAACGGGCGTCGAGATGGAGGCGCTGACGGCCGTGTCCGTCGCCTGCCTGACGCTCTACGACATGCTGAAGGCGGTCGACCGCGGCATGAGCTTCTCCGGCATCCGCCTCGTCGAGAAGTCGGGTGGCCGCTCGGGCGACTGGCGCGCGCCGACCAAGAAGGGCGCGTGATATGTCGCTACTTCCCGTCGAGGAAGCGCATCGGCGCATTGTCGACGGCGTCATAGCGCTCGAGGCGGAGAGCGTCGATCTACTCGATGCGGTCGACCGCGTGCTCGCCGAGGCGGTGAGCGCGCACATCACGCAGCCGCCGTTCGATTCCTCGGCCATGGACGGCTATGCCGTGCGCGCCGCGGATGTCGCCAGCGTACCAGCAAAGCTGCAGGTGATCGGCGAATCGAACGCCGGCGGACCGTTCGGCGGCGAGGTCGGCCGCGGAGAGGCGGTGCGCATCTTCACGGGCGCCAGCGTGCCGCGAGGGGCCGACGCCGTCGTGATCCAGGAGGACACGAGCCGCGACGGGGATGCACTTGTCGTCAACGAGAGTGCGGCGGCGGGGGCCAACATCCGCTACGCGGGGGGCGACTTCCGTCGAGGCGATGTCCTGCTCCCTGCCGGGCGCCTGCTCGACGCCTCCGCCATCACGCTCGCCGCTGCCGGAGGCCACAATCGCCTCGCCGTCCGCCGGCGGCCGCGGGTCGCGATCCTGGCTACGGGCGATGAGCTGGTCGAGCCGGGCGGGACGCTCGCCGCGGGTCAGATCATCTCCTCCAATCCCTATGGCCTCGCGGCACTCGTCAAACGCTTCGGCGGCGAGGCGCGGCTGCTGGGGATAGCCGGCGACAGCCTAGAAGCGCTGCGGGCCAAGCTCGACCTCGCGGGCGACGCCGACATTCTCGTCTCCATCGGGGGGGCCTCGGTCGGCGACCGCGACCTCGTCAAGCCGGCGCTCGAAGCGCACGGCATGGCGCTTGACTTCTGGAAGGTGGCCATCCGGCCCGGCAAGCCGATGCTGTTCGGGCGTCGCGGGGCGCAGCGCATCCTCGGACTGCCGGGCAATCCGCTGTCGTGCCTCATCTCGGCACGCATCTTCCTGGTGCCGCTGCTCTACGCGCTTCTGGGGCGCACGGACCCGCCACTCAAGGTGCGCGCCGGCGTCCTCACCCACGACATGCCGGCGAACGGCCCGCGCCAGCACTACGTCCGCGCCACCGAGCTGCCGATCGCAGGCGCGCTGCCGAGCATCACCACGCTCGCGACGCAGGACAGCAGCCACATGTCGGCGCTGGTCGCCGCGGACGTGCTCGTCGTGCGGGCGCCGAACGTGCCCGCCGCGCGTGCCGGCGACGTCGTGCCCGTTCTCACGCTCGACTTTTGAACCCAGGAAATACGACGCCTCTTGCGGAACGCTTAAGGAACGGCTAGGGTACGTTCACGCTTTGTCCAGACAACTGCCACGGCAACCTGGCGAGGCGCGGATCAACGGCCGCCGGGAGACCCAATGCTCACCGAGAAGCAGAAAGAGCTCCTGCTCTTCATCCATGCGCGCATGCAGGAGAAGGGCGTCCCTCCCTCCTTCGACGAGATGAAGGATGCGCTCGATCTCAAATCGAAATCCGGCATCCATCGCCTGATCACGGCCCTGGTGGAGCGGGGCTTCATCCGCCGTCTTCCCCACCGTGCCAGAGCCATCGAAGTCATCCGCCTTCCCGAAAACCAGGCCGCGCCATCCAATGGTCCGAAACGCGCCGCGGGCTTCCAGCCCAGCGTCATCGAAGGCAGCCGCACCAGCCGAGACCTCGCCCCGCCGCCATCGACGGTCATCGACAGCCGCACGGTCTCGGTGCCGGTCATGGGCCGCATCGCCGCCGGCACGCCGATCAGTGCCATCCAGAACCACAGCCACGACATTGCCTGCCCGCCCGACCTGCTCACCAACGGGGAGCATTTCGCGCTGGAGGTCAAAGGCGACTCGATGATCGAGGCTGGGATCCACGACGGGGATATCGTCATCATCCGCCGCTGCGACACGGCCGAGAACGGCGACATCGTCGTCGCCCTCGTCGAGCAGGAGGAAGCGACGCTGAAGCGCCTGCGCAAGAAGGGTACGACCATCGCGCTCGAAGCTGCCAACCCAGAGTTCAAGACGCGCATCTTCGGGCCCGATCAGGTCGACATCCAGGGCCGGCTAGTGGGCTTGATGCGCCGCTACTGAAGCGCGGCGGCGCGCCTTTCATTCCGCGTGCCCTGTAATCTCCCCCGGTGCGGCATCGACCACGGCCTTGCCCCGCGCCACGCGGCAACCGTCTCGATGCGCAAGCTGCCGTCAGGCCCGATATAGACGGCGTGTCCACCCGCCCGGCGGGCGGCGAAAAAGTCGATCACCGCTTGAGGCCCGGTGCAGCCGCGGGGGCTGACGATGGGCGAGACGAGGATCGCGGCGCGCCTGCAGTCCTCGGCGAAGGCTGCGGGATGGCGCGCGACGGCCACTGCGAGCCCTTTGACGGTCGCGCTGCAGCCTATCCCATCGCAGGCGAACGCCTTTGATTTTGCCGCTTCTGAGGCGTCGTGCAGCGCGCCATCGTGCTCCAGCCAGCGCTCGAGCTCGAAGGAGGACCGGCTGCCACCGACCGCCGAAAGCTCTCCATCGTCCCCGCGCACGGCGACGATCTCCGCGTCGCGGCCAATGAGCAGATCGGGCGAGGGCAAAGTCGGCGCCACGGCCATTCCCACGGCGATCGCGGCGAGGCCGAGAAACCGCCAGCGGGTCTGCCACAGCATCAACCAGAGGCCGCCTGCGACCATCAAGAGGAAGGCGAGCGAGGGCATGGCGGGCACGTGCAGCACGGATCCCGGCAGCTCGGCGACGCGCTGTGCGGTCCACACCATCGCCTCGATGCCCCACCCCATGACCCAGAGCGGGTAGGCTTCGAGCCCGAGGGGCATGAGGACCAGCGCCGCCAACGCTGCCGGCATGACGAGGAGGTTGCACACCGGCAGCGCGATTAAGTTGGCAAGCACGGCGAATTGCTGGCTCTTGTGGAAGTGATAGGCGGCAAACGGGGCCACGGCAGCGCTGGCGATGAGCGTCGAGAGCACGATGCCGCCGAAGAACATCGCAACGCGCGCCGATGGCTGCTGCATCAGCGCGCCCCAGGCCTCGCTTCGGCGCAGCGCCTCATAGGTGCAGACGAGCGCCAGCACAGCCGCGAACGACATCTGGAAGCCGACATCGAACAGGCTTTCAGGAAAGACGACGAGGATCACGGTTGCGGCCAGCACGACGTTGCGCAGCGCGAGCGCCGGCCGATCGAGCAGCACTGCCAGAAACATGATGGCAATCATGATGGCCGAGCGCACGGTGGCGAAGGCCCCACCCGAGATGAGGAAGTAGGCGAGCGCGGCGAGCATTGCCGAGGCAGCCGCCCACTTCTTGATCGGGTAGCGCAGCGCGAGCGCAGGGAACGCCGCGAGCACGAGACGCACGATGAAGAACACCGATCCGGCCATGATCGCCATGTGAAAGCCGGAGATCGACAGGATGTGCAGGATGCCGGAATCGCGGAAGGCGTTCGTCGTCGCCTCGGAGATGCCGCCGCGCTCACCGGTGATGAGGGCATTGGCAATGGCGCCCGTTTCGCCGGGCAGGGCGGCGACGACACGGGCGCCGATCGCCTGGCGCACGCGCTCGATGGCCGCCCAGAAACGCAGATCGGCCGGCGGATCGATGGCTGCATGATCGACGATGGGCGTCGAGAGCGAATAGCCGACGGCACCGATGCCGTCGAACCAGGCCTGACGCGCAAAGTCGTAGTCGCCCGGCATGGCCGGCGCCGAGGGCGGCATCAGGGTGGCGCGCACGCGAACGGCCATTCCCGGCGCGAGATCGACCGGCACGCGCGGCACGGAGACGCGCACGCGCGCAGGACGCTCTCCCGCGGGGAACTCGCCGACTGAGATGGTCCGCAGCGTCAGGCGCTTGCCGCGGCTGACGCGGGGCTCGATGAGCTCGACCCAGCCGCGCATGTCGACGACGTTGATCTGCCGCTCCAGCACCGGGGCCGCGACGCGCTCGACCCGCAGCTTCGCAAGCGCGAAGCCCAAACTCCCGGCCAGAAGCGCGACAACAAGGAGACGGGAGAGGGTCGCGCGCCCCGCTCCGGAGACGCGGATGGCGAGCATGGCCAGGAACGGGGCCACGGCCAGCAGCATCGTGGGCTCGCTCGGAAGCGCAAAGTAGGCCCCAATTCCGCATCCAACGGAGACCGGCAGCCAGGCGAACCAGCGCTCCTGCTCGGCCTCGAGCTGGCGCCTGATGCCCGTCAGGGGGCCGTTTTCACCGCTTGCGCCGCTCCCCCCGAGCATAACTCGACCCACGCGCCCTTTAACCCACCACCTCAAGCATGCTACATCGCTCGGCAACTTCCCGCATTCGAACGTCCATCGACAAAAACATGAACAATACGACACGCAGCGCTAGCGCGCCGATCGTGCGCTTTGCCCCTTCGCCCACCGGCTATCTGCACATCGGCGGTGCTCGAACGGCCCTCTTCAACTGGCTCTACGCCAAGGGACGCGGCGGCAAGATGCTGCTGCGCATCGAGGATACCGACCGGGAGCGCAACAATCCGGCGGCCGTCGCGGCCATCCTCGACGGCCTCAAGTGGATGGGGCTCGAGTGGGACGGCGAGGCCGTGTCGCAGTTCGCGCGGGCGCAACGGCATCGGCAGGTGGCGGAGGAGCTGCTCGCCAACGGCCACGCCTATCGCTGCTGGCTGACACCGGCCGAGCTCGACAAGATGCGCGAGGACGCGCAGGCGGAGAAGCGCCCGCTGACCATCCGCTCGCCCTGGCGCGACCGCAATCCGGCCGAGGCACCGGCAGGCGTGCCCTATGCGATCCGCCTCAAGGCGCCGCGCGAGGGCGAGACCGTCGTCGACGATCTCGTGCAGGGGCGTGTCGTGTTCGCCAACAAGGAGCTGGACGACCTCATCATCCTGCGCTCGGACGGCAACCCGACGTACAATCTCGCAGTGGTCGTCGACGACCACGACATGAAGATTACGCACGTAATCCGCGGCGTCGACCACCTGACGAACGCCGCCCGCCAGACGCAGATTTACGAGGCTATGGGCTGGACCGTGCCGAAGTTCGCGCACGTGCCGCTCATCCACGGGCCCGACGGCGCCAAGCTGTCGAAGCGGCACGGCGCGCTCGGCATCGAAGCCTACCGTGAGATGGGCTACCTGCCGGCAGCGCTACGCAACTACCTCGTCCGCCTCGGCTGGAGCCATGGCAACGACGAGATCATGTCGACGTCGCAAATGCTCGACTGGTTCGATGTCACCGACATCAACCGCTCGGCGGCGCGCTTCGACTTCGCCAAGCTCGAAGATCTCAACGGCCACTACATCCGCACCACCGACGACCAGGAGTTGCTGCTACGCATCGAGGACCTGCTCCCCTATTTGCCGAACGGAGCGGCCATCACCGAACGTCTCGACGCCAACATGCGCGCCAAGCTGCTCATCGCCATGCCGGGCCTCAAGGAGCGGGCAAAGACACTGATCGAGCTGATCAACGGGGCGGAGTTCCTGTTCGCGGACCGGCCGCTGCCGCTCGACGAGAAGGCCGAGAAACTGCTGGATCAGGACGCGCGCCAGAAGCTCGCGGAAATGCTGCCGAAGCTCGAAGCCGCCAGCCGGTGGCAGGCGGGGGAGCTGGAGGAGATCGTGCGTGCCTTCGCCGAGGCGACCGGTGCCAAGCTCGGCAAGGTGGCGCAGCCGTTGCGCGCCGCCCTCACCGGCAAGGCCGTCTCGCCGCCGGTGTTCGACGTCATGGCTGTACTGGGGCGCGAGGAAGCGCTCGCCCGCATCCGCGACCAGGCTGCCTGAGGCAATATTTCAGCAGCTGCGACGCCCCTCCTCGGGCGTTCCCGTGGCAGGCATTTGCGCCTGCCGCGCGGGCATTGTCGCGGGCTATGTTGCGGTGCAAAAGTAGTGTAGCATGCGCCAACTCGCTGATCGGCCCGCGAGCAATGCCGAGGCGGGAAATACAATGAATAAATGCACTTAGGGGACGTTGTTCTTAGTAGCTCGGGAGATCTCCACCTGCTCGCACCTCATTCCCTCCGCCGGGTATCACAGGATTCCGCGCCATGAACGTCCACGAGAAAGCGCCCACCCCAGAGACCAATGCCGAGCTGACGCTCGAGGGCAAGTCCACCAGCATGCCGGTGCGCTCAGGCACGCTCGGCCCCGACGTGATCGACGTCGGCAAGCTCTACCGCGACACGGGCTGCTTCACCTACGACCCCGGCTTCACATCGACCGCGAACTGCATGTCGCGCATCACCTACATCGACGGTGATGCCGGCGTGCTGCTCTATCGCGGCTATCCGATCGACCAGCTGGCTGAACAGTCGAACTTCCTCGAAGTCTGCTACCTCTTGCTGAACGGCGAGCTGCCGAACAAAGAGCAGTACGCCGGCTTCCGCTCGACGATCACACGGCACACCATGCTGCACGAGCAGATGACGCGCTTCTTCACCGGCTTCCGCCGTGACGCGCATCCGATGGCGGTGATGGTCGGCACGGTCGGCGCGCTGTCGGCCTTCTATCACGACTCGACCGACATCAACGATCCGGGCCAGCGCAGCGTCGCCTCGTATCGCATGATCGCGAAGATGCCGACGATTGCCTCGATGGCCTACAAGTATTCCATCGGGCAGCCGTTCATCTATCCGCGCAACGACCTCGACTTCACCACCAACTTCCTGCAGATGTGCTTCGCCATTCCGTGCGAGCCGTTCGTGGCGAACCCGGTGCTGACGCGTGCGCTCGACCGCATCTTCATCCTGCACGCCGACCACGAGCAGAACGCCTCGACATCGACGGTGCGCCTCGCCGGGTCGTCGGGGGCCAATCCGTTCGCCTGCATCGCCGCCGGCATCGCCTGCCTGTGGGGGCCCGCACACGGCGGCGCCAACGAGGCGGCGCTCAACATGCTGACGGAGATCGGCACCGTCGACCGCATCCCGGAGTACATCGCGAAGGCCAAGGACAAGAACTCCGGCTTCCGCCTGATGGGCTTCGGGCACCGCGTCTACAAGAACTACGATCCGCGCGCCAAGGTGATGCAGAAGACCTGCCACGAGGTGCTGGATGCGCTCGGCATCCACGACGATCCGCTGCTCAAGGTGGCGATCGAGTTGGAGCGCATCGCGCTGCAGGACGACTACTTCATCGAAAAGAAGCTCTATCCCAACATCGACTTCTACTCCGGCATCACGCTCAGGGCGCTCGGCTTCCCGGTGTCCATGTTCACGGTGCTGTTCGCCATCGCGCGCACGGTGGGCTGGATTGCGCAGTGGAAGGAGATGATCGAGGATCCCGAGCAGCGCATCGGCCGTCCGCGCCAGCTCTACATGGGCGCGACGGAGCGCAATTTCGTGCCGATCGACCAGCGCGCCTGAGGGCCCCGCCGAGCGACATCAACAAGGGCACTACCCGCGGCCGGCGACTGAAGTCGTCGGCCGCTTTTGTGCCGGGCGCGGCGGGCTCACGTGGCTTGGCGGCGCCCGTTGACGGCGTAGTCAAGCACGATGTCGGCGGCGGCCTCGCTGGGGGAAGAGCCGTCGATCAGCATCTTGTGCGGGATGCGCGCCAGCGCCGCGGTCTGTGCGCGGCGCTCCGGCGTATCGCGCAACAACTGCTCCAGCGCATCGGCGAGCTTCTCGGGGGTGCAGTCCTCCTGGAGGAACTCGGGAAAAGCATTCTCCTCAAGCACTAGGTTGGCGAGCACGACAGAGGGAACGTTGAGCAGGAAGCGCAGGCGCGCGGCAATGGCATCGACTTTGTAGGCGACGACCATGGGCGTGCCGGCGAGTGCGAGCTCGAGCGTCACAGTCCCCGACGCGGCAAGTGCCGCGTGCGCTAGGCGGAAGGCGCGGAACTTGTCGTCCTCGCCTTCGATGATGAACGGCTTCACCGTCCACGACTGCGCATGCCTCTCGATCAACGGGCGCACGTGCGGCACGGCGGGGATGATCACCTGCGGGCGCACGCGGCGAGCATGCAGAACCTCGAGCGCCTCGCCGAAAGGCTGCATGAGGCGCGTCACCTCGGAGGTGCGGCTGCCGGGGAGCACGACGAGGTTCAGCCGCCCAGGATCCAGCCCCAGCTCTTCGGCGAGCGGTTCGGTGTCGATATCGTGCATCCAGTCGAGGCGCTCGATGAGCGGATGGCCGACATAGGTGCACGGCGGGCCGCCCAGGCGCTGATGCGCGGCCGGCTCGAACGGCAGAAGGCCCATGACGTGGTCGACGTAGGGGCGCATCTTGCGCGCGCGCCCGGGGCGCCATGCCCACACGCTCGGCGAGACGTAGTCGATGATGGGGATGGACGGCGCCTTCCTGCGGATGCGCTTGGCGATGGGGTGCGTGAACTCGGGCGCATCGATGATGACGACGGCATCGGGCTCGGCGGCGACGGCGGCATCGACTGTGCGATAGACGCGCGACATGATGCGCGGCAGGCGCGAGAGGATCGACAGCGGCCCCATGACGGCGACGTCGGAGAGCGGGAACTGCGAGGCGAGACCGGCCTCCTCCATGTGCTCCCCGCCGACGCCGAGGTAGTGAATGCGGCCCTTGCAGCGGGCGGTGAGCGCGCTCATCAGCTTGCCGCCCAGGGCATCTCCAGAATGCTCGCCGGCAACGAGGAAGATGCGCAGGTCATCGCGGCCGATGCGTGCTGTCGTCGGGGGGCGCGCCGCTGCGGCGCGGTCGGTGAGGCTCATGGGTCGACACTCATGGCGCGCTTCCCTGCCGCGGCGCGGCGATGAGGAACAATCCTAGGCGCTCGGCGGCTTCGATACCGTGCGCCAGCTCGTCGGGCGAACGTCCGACAACCGCGACGCCGGCAAAATTTGCGGCCGCGGCAGCGGCGAGAACCGAGGCGATGTCGGCCGCGACCGCCTCGGACACTACGGCGACGGCCGAGCGCCTTGCCCACCGCCGACGTCCCCACTGGCGCAGGGCCCCGGCGCGGGCGAGCAGCGCCGCAACGCCCTCGCCGCATTCGATCGCCAGCACATGCCCGCGGTCGAGCGCCGTGCCGCTGCTGTCGCGGAACGGCTTCAGCGCGGCAAGAAGCTCGGCGCCACGCGCGGCGTCGGCGAGGTGGCGCGGTCCGGCGCGGCGGGTGCCGACGGTCGCGAAGGGATAGAGACCGGAAAACGCCTGCTGCGGCGCGAGGCTAGCACCGCGATCCGACGCGCCGATGACGAAAAGTCCATGCGCGTCGGCGCTGTGGCGCAGCTCCCGACGCTCGAGCGCGATGGCGCCGCCGGCCAGCACGGCAACGCCCGAGAGCCCCGCTGCAACGGCGCCTTCCACGGTGCGAGGACCGATGGCCGGCATGTCGACGCGCATCTCCTGACGCGGTTTGGGCCGCTTGACGAGCACCCCGCGCCGACGACCGACGCCGCCCTCGGGCAGGCGCCGCTGCAGGGCGAGGCGCCGGAGCATGGCGTCGGTATTCTCCGCGCCCTCGATGGCCTCGATCGTTCCGCCGCTGACGACGACGGCCTGGCCGACGTCGAACGGCCCAAGCGCACGAATTACGTCGAAGCCGCGCGCGATATCGTCGAGGTCGCCCGGGGCCGCGTCGAGGCTTCCGATCGGGCCTTCCTGAACGAGCAGCGAGGGCAGAAGGTCGACCGGCGAGACGACCTTGAACCCCTTGCTCTCGAAGAAGCGCACGACCCCCGACAGGACCCCGTCATCGCCGGTGGTGGCGACGATGCGGGCAATGGCCGGCAGATTGAGAAAGAAGCCGAGGTCGGGCTTGATCGCCGAAAGGTCCGGACGGCGCACCGCACCGACGATGACCATCTCGGTGACGCTTGCGTTGCGTAATGCGCGCACCATGCCGCCGATCTGCGCCCAGCCAACCTTGGTGAGCGGAAAGTCGCCGAGGTTGAGATCGCCCTCACCGATGATGGAAACGATGTGCACGGTCCCACCGCCCGCCCTGACGTGCTCGGCGACCTCACGCGGCAGACTGCCGCCGCCCGCCACGATGCCGACCACGCGCGGCGGGCCCGGCATGCTAGTGTCCTGATCGCGAAATTCGTCGTCCGATGCCGCAAGTGTCGAACGAATTTCGCGATCTGAAGGACACTAGCGGACTCAAACTTGCAGTGTGATTCAGATCGAGAAGTCCGCTTCTCGACCTAGCCGCAACTGATGTGGCGGACTTCTCGATCATCACACTGCGTCAAGCCTCGGTTGCTTCTTTCGGCGTGCAGAGGCTGCGTTTGCCACCGGCACGGATGAAAGCGATGATTTCCTGCACGATGGGCTGGCCCGCGAACTCCTTCGCCACGTCCTCGGTGCGCTCGGCGAGCGTGCCTTCAGCGGCGAACAGGGCTCGGTAGGCGCGGCGGAGATCGTGGATGTCGTCGCGCGAGAAGCCGCGGCGCTGAAGGCCGACGATGTTGAGGCCCGACAGGTGGGCGCGGTTGCCGAGCGCCATGCCGTAGGGAATGAGGTCATTCTCGAGACCCGACATGCCGCCGACGAAGGCGTGCGCGCCGACGCGGGCGAACTGGATCACGGCCGCGCCGCCGCCGAGGATGGCGAAGTCACCGACATGGCAGTGACCGGCGAGCATGACGTTGTTGGAAAAGACGACGTTGTTGCCGACGTGGCAGTCGTGACCGACGTGCGAGTTGGCGAGGAAGGCGCAGCGATCGCCGATCGTCGTCGACATGCCGCCGCCTTCGGTGCCGGGGTTCAGCGTCACGCCCTCGCGGATCAGGCAGTCGGCGCCGACGGTGAGCGTCGAGGGCTCACCGTGGTACTTCAGGTCCTGCGGCTGATGGCCGATGGACGCGAAGGGGAAGACCTTGGTGCGCGGGCCGATGGTGGTGCGGCCGGCGACGACGACATGGCTCAGGAGCTCGACGCCATCGCCCAGCGTGACGTCCGCGCCGATGACGCAATAGGGGCCGATCTTCACGCCGGCGCCGATATTCGCTCCGGCCTCGATCACCGCCGTCGGATGAGCGGTCATTTCACCCATTTTTGGTTGCCGACGTGCCGGCTGCGAAGGCGCGCGCTTCCGCGGTGTCGGCGAGCATGGCGCTCACCTCGGCCTCGGCCACCGTCTTGCCATCGACCTTGGCCTCGCCGAAGAAGCGCCAGACGCGGCCGCGGTTACGGATCTTCCTGACGTGATAGTGGATGGTGTCGCCGGGCAGCACCGGCTTGCGGAACTTCGCTTTGTCGATGCCCATGAAGTAGACGAGCTCGGCCTGGTAGTCCTCGCCGAGGCTCGAGACGCACAGCGCGCCGGCGGTCTGTGCCAGGCCCTCGATGATGAGCACGCCCGGCATAACCGGGTATTGCGGGAAGTGGCCCTGGAAGAACGGCTCGTTGATGGTGACGTTCTTGACGCCGACGCAGCTCTGATCGCCGTCCATGTCGTAGATGCGGTCGAGCATCAGGAACGGATAGCGGTGCGGCAGCAGCTTCAGGACGCGGATGATGTCCGCGGTGCCCAGCGCCGGCTTTGCTTTCGCTTCACCCATGTCGTTCATTTCTCTTCGACCTCATAACTTGCCGGCGCCATCGACGGCGCCCGACACATACATGCAATCATTCCTCGCCCGCATCATCCTTCTCGCCGCGCTTGACGGCGCGGGCGAGAAAAGCGAGCTCCCGCCCCCATTGGGTGAGCGGTCGTGCGGGCGTTCCACCCATCCGGGCCCCCGCCGGTACGTCCTTGCTGGGATGGCCTCCACCGGCGATCTGCGCACCGGCGCCGATCTTGATGTGGCCGACGGTACCGGACTGACCGCCCATGACGACGAAATCCCCGAGCTCCGTGGAGCCGGAGATACCAACCTGGGCGACGATCACGCAATGGCGCCCTATGACGACGTTGTGCCCGATCTGGACCAAATTATCAATTTTGCTGCCTTCGCCGATGATCGTGTCCTTAAGGGCCCCGCGATCAATGGTCGAATTGGCGCCAATTTCCACATCGTCCTGGATGATGACGCGGCCGATCTGCGGAACCTTGAAGTGTCCGCCTGGGCCCATGGCGAAGCCGAAGCCGTCCTGGCCGATGCGGGCGCCGGTATGGATAATCACCCGGTCACCAACCAGGGCGTGGGCCACCGTTGCCAAGGGACCGACGTAGCTGTCGCGGCCGATGGCGACCCGGTAGCCAACGACGGCACCGGCGGCAATGCGGGCGCCACGGCCGATTTGCGCCTCGGGGCCGATGACGGCACCGGGCTCGACGATGACGCCCTCCTCGAGCCTCGCGGAGGGGTGGATGCGATCATCTCCGGGGGCGGCGCCCTGGGAGAAGCGGCTTTCCGGGTAAAACAGCATCAGCGCCCGGGCGAAGCCCCGGTAGGGGTCGGCGCTAACGAGCCTTCCGGTTGTATCGGGCACTCTGGGCGCGAAGGCCGGCAGCACCAGGCAGGCGCCGGCACGGGTCGCCTTCAGCTGGTCGGCGTACTTGCGGTTGTTGAAGAAGGAGATGTCGCGCGGCCCGGCGTCGGTCAGCGTGCGCACGTCCTCGATCAGGCTGTCGGGATCGGCACCGGGGGCAAGCTCGGAGCCCGTCGCCTTGGCGAGCTCCGTCAGTGAGTACGGCCCGGTCCGCCTGAAGAATCCGGGATGCTCCATAGCGTATCGCCGCCGTGGGCGACGCCTCCATTGATTGCATGCAAGCGCACGGAGGCGTGGCTCCGCTACGCGAACGCGGAGGTCTTCTTAGCACCGAACGGGCGACGATTAGAACTTCGTCGCCGCGCCGAAGCGGAAGAACTGCTCGTCGTCGTAGGACTCTTTGGTGAGGGTCTTGGCGAAGTCCATACGGATCGGGCCGACAGGCGAGGCCCACATAATCGAGGCACCGACCGACGAGCGGATGGCCGAGCTGTCGGCGAGACAGACTGCGCTCCAGGTACCGTTGGTTGAATTGTAGTTGGGATTGCCCTGGGAGTTGGTGCCGCTAGCTCCGCAACCCGTTGCAGCCGACCCCGTGCTGGCACCCCACAGGGAGCCGGCATCGGCGAACACGGCACCGGAGATGCCGAGGTCATCCGGGACGAACGGGATGGGGAAGCGGACTTCCGCCGTCGTCGCCCAGTAGTACTGGCCGCCGAGTGCGTCGCCGGTGTTCAGGTCGCGCGGGCCGTAGCCGGCACGATCGAAGCCGCGCACCGTCTCACCGCCCTTGAAGAACAGGTCGATGAGGCGAACATCCTCGCCACCCCAGCCGGAGATCGAGCCGCCGATGGCGCGGGCGACGAAGGTGATGTTGTCGGTGATCGGGTAGTAGCCGCGCGCTTCGGCAGCGAAGCTGACGTACTGAACGTCGCCGCCGAGTCCGGCGAAGTCGGAGCCGACCTGGAACCAAAGGCCCTTGGTCGGGTTCTTGGCGTCGTTGCGCAGGTCGTAGGTGATGGTCGAGCCGACGAGCGAGGTGTAGGAGGTACCCGCAGCATCCTTGATGGCCAAGGAGGCACCTTGCTGCACGTTGAAGATCGAGTCGCGCGAGGCGGTGTAGTTGGTCTGCATCCACAGCTTCTCGGAGATCGGGAAGCCGAGGCGGACGCTGCCACCGGTACGGCGGCTCTCGAAGCCCGACTGGCTGGTCTGGTCGACCTCCTTGTGGAAGAGGTCGAAGCCGGCAGCGAGGTTGCGGTCGAGGAAGCGCGGCTCGGTGAAGCTCAGGTTCACCTGCAGACGCTCGAGCGAGCCGGAGAGCTGCAGGCGCAGGAACTGGCCGTTGCCCATCAGGTTGCGCTCGGTGATCGACACGTCGCCGATGACGCCTTCAGCCGTCGAGTAGCCGGCACCGAAGGAAAGCTCACCGGTGGACTGCTCGACCAGCTCGACGTCGAGGACGACGCGGTCCTGGCTCGAGCCGGGCCGGCGCTTTACTTCGACGCCCTTGAAGAGACCGAGGTTCGACAGGCGCTTCTTGGCCTGATCGACCATCATCGGGTTATAGGCATCGCCCTCTGCCACCTTGAACTCGCGACGGATCACGTAGTCCTTGGTGCGGGTGTTGCCGGAGACGTTGATGCGCTCGATGTATACGCGCGGGCCTTCCTCGATCATGTAGTTGAGCGAGATCGTGCGCGCGACCGGATCGGGCGTCGCCTGCGGACGGACACGGGCGAACGCGAAGCCGTCCTTCGACACCGCCGTCGTCAGCGCCTCGACCGACTTGTCGATGAAGCTGGCGTTGTAGGTGTCGCCGCTGTCGGTCAGCACGTTGCCCTTGTACTTGCTGGCATCGATCGCAGCGACCGTGCTCTCGACGTTGATGTTGCCGAAGGCGTACTGCTCGCCCTCCTCGATGGAGTAGGTGAGGAAGAAGCCGGAGCCGTCACGGTCGAGCTCAGCGTTGGCGGCCGTCACCTGCACGTCGGCATAGCCGTTCTTGAGGTAGTACTGGCGCAGCAGCTCGCGATCGAGGCTCATGCGGTCGGGATCGTAGACTGCGGTGCCCTTGAGGAAGTCGAACCAGCCCTTCTCGGTGGTCGAGATGACGTCGCGGAGCTGGCTGTCGGAGAAGGCCTTGTTGCCGACGAAGTGGATGCCCTTGACCTTCGTAGCCGCGCCCTCGGCGATCTCGAACACGAGGTTCACGCGCTCCTGCTCGAGCTCGATGATCTTCGGCTCGACGGTCGCGGCGTAGCGGCCCTGGCGGCGGTACACGTCGAGGACGCGCTGCACGTCCTGCTGCACGCGGGCGCGCGTGAAGACCGAGCGCGGCTTCAGCTGCACCTCGTTGCGCAGCGTCTCGGTATCGACCTCGCTGTTACCCTCGAAGGCGATCTGGTTGATGACAGGGTTCTCGACGACGGTGACGATGACGTCGGCGCCCGAGCGATCGATGCGCACGTCGGAGAACAAGCCGGTGCCGAACAGCGCCTTGATCGACCCGTCAACCTTGGCGGGATCGTAGGGGCTGCCGACTGAGAATTGCAGATACGAGCGAACCGTCTCCGGCTCGACACGCTTGTTGCCTTCAACGTTGATTGCCCGGATGGGTGCACCCTGGGCATGGGCAGGTACGGAGTACAATGCGCCGCCGACGCATATCACCCCCGATGAGAAGACCGCCCAAAGGAACGCAAGGCGACAGACTCTCACCGCAATGGCTCGGACCAGAGGCATTCGTGAACATGCCCTTTATTGCCGAACTCCCCCTCGGTTTCGGGCCCCGTCGGCTTCGGGGCACCGGACCGCATGACTAACACGCGCGCGTTGGAACCTAGCTGTGTGGCCTGATTCTTCTTGTGAGCGCACTCCCCTGTGTAAATCCGTTCTTAACGATTCAGAAGGGTCTGTGGAAGTGGCAAGATTACGTCACTGAACGCCATTTCAACCAGCACCGGTCCATCCGCGCCACACCCGCAATAAATCGTTCAAATTCACGTACACCATGAGCATCAGAACGAGCGCCACGCCGATCTGGAATCCGATCTCCTGCATGCGACGGCTCATGGGTCTGCGCATCACGCCTTCGATGGCGTAATAAACAAGATGTCCACCATCTAGCACCGGGATCGGCAGCAAGTTCAGGAAGCCGATGTTCGCCGAGATGAAGGCGATCCACCTCAAGAGCGGCTCGATGCCCCCCTCCGCCACCTTGGCCGTCACCTGCGCCATGAGGATCGGGCCGCCCATCTGATCGGCGGCCTGGCGCTGCGTCACTATGTCGGCGATGCCCTGAATGGTGTGGGCGATGTTGGTGTAGGTCTCGCGGATGCCGAGGCGCAGGGCCTCGATCGGGCCAACGGGCTTGGCATCCTTGAAGCCGGCGACGCTCGAGGGCGTGACGCCGATGAGGCCGCGCTTGAAGGTGCCGCCAAAGCTGTCCGCCTGCTCGTGCACCTCCGGGGTCACGGTGAGGCTCAGCTTCTCGCCATTGCGGTCGATGCCGAACTGCAGCGGCTTGCCGGCATTGATGCCGACGATGCGCTGGATGTCCTCGAAGCCCTCGACGGTCCAGCCGTCGATAGAGGTGATGCGGTCGCCCGGCTGGATGCCGGCGACAGCGGCAGGCATGCCGGCCTTCACCTCGCCCACCGTCGGGGTGATGGTGCGCACGCCGAAGGCCAGGTTGACGCCGGCGTAAACGGCTATTGCCAAAAGGAAATTCGCCATCGGGCCGGCGGCGACCACGGCCGCGCGCTGCCACAGGGGCTTGGTCTGGAAGGCGCCGGAACGGTCGGCATCGGACAGCCGCTCCAGGGCATCGGCCGAGGGCTGGCTCGCCGCGTTTTCGTCGTCGATGAACTTGACGTAGCCGCCGAGGGGGATCCAGGCGAAGCGCCAGCGGGTCCCCTTCTTGTCGGTGAAGCCGAATATCTCGCGGCCGAAGCCGATAGAGAACATGCCGACTTTGACGCCGCACCAGCGTGCCACGATGAAATGCCCGAACTCGTGGACGAAGACCACGATGGTCAGCACCACGAGGAACTGCAGGATCGTGAGCATCACCCCCGGCAGGGAGGTCGCCACATTGGCCAGCGTCAGCATGGGTCTCCTATCTCATCAGAACCCGGCCGGGGCGAATCCCGGCGGAACGGCGGATCCCGCGAATCCGAACATGGTACGCGGGAATAACGGCAATTTCGGCGCCCATCCCCAAGGGAATCCCGTCACTTGGGACACTGGGCCGATCTACACATAGCGATGCAGCAGGTCTTGTGCCAACCGCCGCCCCTCGGCGTCGGCAGCCAGGACCTCGGCGAGCGTGTTGACGGGGCGGACGAGGCCGCGGCCCTCGGCGGCATCCAAGGTCGCGGCGACGGTTCTGACGATGTCGAGAAAGCCGATGCGGTGGGCAAGAAAGGCCTCGACGGCGACCTCGTTGGCGGCGCTGAGGATGGCCGGGGCCGTACCGCCCCGAAGCAGCGCATCGCGGGCGATGGTTAATGCGGGAAAGCGCGTCTCGTCAGGAGCCTCGAAGCTGAGGCTGCCGATGGCGGCGAGGTCGAGGCGCTCGGTCGGCGCGTTCATGCGCTGCGGCCAGGACAGGGCCAGCGCGATCGGGGTGCGCATGTCGGGCGAGGCCATCTGGGCGATGACCGAGCCGTCGGTGAAGCTGACGAGGCAGTGCACGATCGACTGGGGATGAACGACGACGCCCAGCTGCTCGACCCTGACCGGGAAGAGGTGGAAGGCCTCGATCAGCTCCAGCCCCTTGTTCATCAAGGTCGCGGAATCGATGGAGATTTTCGCGCCCATCGACCAGTTGGGATGGCGCAGCGCCTGCTCAGGGCTGGCGCGCTCGAGTTGCTCTCTGGTCCAGGTGCGGAACGGGCCGCCGGAGGCGGTGATGACAATGCGCTCGATGCTTTCCGGGGCGGCGCCGGTGAGGGCCTGGAAGGCGGCGGAATGCTCACTATCGACCGGGAGGAGCTCGGTGCCGGCGTCGGCGATGGCGGACATGAACACATCTCCGGCGGAGACGAGGCACTCCTTGTTGGCGAGGGCCAGGCGGCGTCCCTGCCGCGCCGCCTCGAAGGTCGGCTCCAAACCGGCGGCGCCGACGATCGCCGCCATCACGCAGTCGGCCGGCTCGGCGGCGGCGGCGATGACCGCCTCAGGGCCGGCCGCTGTTTTGGTCGGCGTGCCGGCGAGCGCAGCCTGCAGGTCCTTATGGCGGGTCTTGTCGCCGATCACGGCAAGGCGGGCGCTCGTGCGACGGGCCGACTCGGCGAGCGCTGCGACATTGCTCTGCGCCGTGAGCGCGACCACCTCGAACGCCTCGGCATTGCGCTCGATAAGATCGAGCGTGCTCTTGCCGATCGATCCGGTGGCGCCGAGGACGGTGATGCGGCGGCGCGATGGCGCCGCCGCGCTGCCGACGGCCGGAGGCGCTGCATCGGTGCGCGCCATGCCTTTGCGCTGAGCCTGTGCCATCTAGAACCCGAACAGCAGCGCACGCGCGGGGGCGTGCGGATCTATGGAGAGCGCAAGCAGCGCGGCGGCGACGGCGACAGCGACGATGCTGTCCATGCGGTCCATGAAGCCGCCGTGGCCGGGTATCAAGTCGCTCGCGTCTTTCAGATGGAAGTGGCGCTTCAAGGCCGATTCCGCGAGGTCCCCGGACTGGGCAACGAGCGCGAGCCCGGTGCCGACCAGTATGAGCCGGGCGATGCCGGCATCGGGCTCGATCACCGCGAAGACGGCACCCGAGACGGCGCCTGCACATAGCGCACCGACGAGACCGGCCCAGGTCTTGTTGGGCGAGACCGCGGGCCAAAGCTTCGGGCCGCCGATGGTGCGCCCGGCGGCAAAAGCGGCGATGTCGGACAGCCAGACGACGGCGAAGATGAACAGCACGGCGATAAAGCCGTAGGGCTCGTCGCTGCGCAACCAAAGCAGCGAAATGGCCGGGAGGCCGACGTAAAATACGCCGAGCGCCGAGAGACGGGCGCCGCGGCCGAAATAGAGCGGGATCAACGTGATGGCGGCGATGGCGATGGCGGCAATGGCGAGCGCCGCGTAGCCGAGGCCGGCGAGGACCACGGCTCCCGTGACGGCGGCGGCGTGAATGAAGAACCCGAGGTCGAAGGCGTTGCCGCGCACGAGGCGGCCCCACTCCCAGCTGATCACCACAGCGCACACCAGCACCAGCAGCGCGAACGGCAGAGGCCCCGCATAGGCGAGACCAAAGGCGACGGCCGCCAAGAGACTCCCGGAGATGATGCGGAGCTTCAAGTTGCTCGACAGCCGGGGCATGCCGCCGCTCTCCGCTTCGGACGCCATTGCCTTGTCGGGCATCGTCTGCCTCACATGACCGAGCGCTTGGAGCGACCCCCGAAGCGGCGCTCGCGAGCCCGAAAGCGGGCGATCGCCTCCTCAAGCAGCTCCCGGCCGAAGTCGGGCCAGAAGGCGTCGAGGAACACGAACTCAGTATAGGCACACTGCCACAACAAGAAGTTGGAGATGCGCTGCTCGCCTGAGGTGCGCACCAAAAGGTCGGGATCGGGGATGCCGGCCGTGTCGAGCGCGGCGCCGAGCGTCTCGACCGTAACCTCGGAGGGCTTCAGAGTACCGGCAGCCACTTGCTCTGCAAGGGCGCGCGCCGCCTTAGCGATCTCGGCGCGGGCGCCGTAGTTGAAGGCGATGATGAGCGTGATAGCCCGATTGTTGCGCGTCAGCTCGACCGCCTCGTCGATCAAGGTCATCAGCTCGGGATCGACGTTGCCGCGCTCGCCGATGACGCGGATCTTGACACCCGCGTGGTGCAACTCGGCCAAGTCCCGGCGAATGAAGCGCTTCATCAGGCCCATGAGATCGTCGATCTCGTCGGCGGGGCGCGACCAGTTCTCGGAGGAGAAGCTGTAGAGGGTGAGATAGGGGATGCCGAGCTCGATGGCGGCGCGCACAGTGCGGCGCACCGCCTCGACGCCATTGCGATGGCCGACGGCGCGCGGCAGGCCATGCTGGCTCGCCCAGCGGCCGTTGCCGTCCATGATGATAGCGACGTGCCGCGGCTGGGTGCCGTCGCGCTCGCGCTGTGCTGGCTCTGGGCTTGGTTCCGTCACCGGCAAATGGCTTCCAACGTCAGGGGTCGAGCCAAGGATAGCTGTAATACTGCGCTTCTCAAAGCCATCATACTTTATGAATTTCCGCCTCTTTGGCGGCAAGCGTCTCGTCGATCTCCTTGATCAGGCGGTCGGTGAGCTCCTGGACCTTGGCGGAGGACTTGTGGTGGTCGTCCTGGCTGATCTTGCCGTCCTTCTCGAGCTTCTTGAGCAGGTCCATGCCCTCGCGGCGGACGTTGCGCACCGCGACGCGCCCGTGCTCGGCGTATTTGTGGGCGAGCTTGGCCAGCTCGGTGCGGCGCTCGGCGGTGAGCGCGGGGATGGGCAGGCGCAGCAGCGCGCCGTCGATGATGGGGTTCAACCCGAGGTTCGCCTCGCGGATCGCCTTGTCGACGGCGGAGACGTTGCTCTTGTCCCAGACCTGGACCGAGATGGTGCGCGGCTCGGGCACCGACACGGTCGCCACCTGGTTGAGCGGCATCTTGGAGCCGTAGACGGTGACCTGGATGGGGTCCAGCAGATGCGTGCTGGCGCGACCGGTGCGCAGGCCCGACAGCTCGCGCTTTAGGGCATCGATGGTGCCGCGCATGCGCTTCTCGAGGTCGTTGAGATCAAAGGAACCGCTGGCCATTCTAGTCTCCTTCGGCACCATGCTCGGGAGCCGTGCATCGAGCTCCACCGCCGGCATTTGCGATTAACATTCTTATCGCCGCGACACGCGCCCGACGCGATCGGGTCATTCGATGACGGTTGCCCGCCCGTTGCCGCGCAGAACCTTCAAGAGATTGCCCGGCTCATCGATGGAGAAGACAATTACCGGAAGTGCATTGTCGCGAGCAAGGGCGATCGCGGCCCCGTCCATTACCTTGAGATCACGGGCTAAAACGTCGGCGTAGCCCAACCTCTCGAAGCGCTTGGCATTGGCATTCTTGCGCGGATCGCTGTCGTACACGCCGTCGACCTGCGTCGCCTTGGCGACCGCCTGGCAGTCCATCTCGATGGCGCGCAGCGTCGCCGCGGTGTCGGTGGTGAAGAACGGGTTGCCCGTGCCGGCCGCGAAGATGACGACGCGGCCCGCCTTGATGTGGTGCAGCGCCTTCGGCCGCACATAGCTCTCGCACACCGTCGGCATGGGGATGGCGGAGAGCACGCGCGCGGGCACATTGGCATTCTCGAGCGCATTCTGCAGGGCCAGAGCGTTCATCACCGTCGCCAGCATGCCCATGTAGTCGGCGGTGGCGCGCTCCATGCCCTTTGCAGCGCCGGCAAGGCCGCGGAAGATGTTGCCGCCGCCGACGACAACGGCGATCTCGGCACCGGCGGCAATGGCCTCGGCAATGTCCTCGGAGAGGCGATCACAGACCGCCATGTCGATGCCGAACGCGCCGTCGCCCATCAGGGCTTCGCCGGAGAGCTTCAGGAGGAGGCGCTTATAGACGAGCCCCGATGCCCCGCCCTCTGCCGCTGCTGCCATGACCGCCTCCTCGTTTGCGCGCCCGCGCCGTCATCCCGCGCGAAGCGACGGCGCAATACCGGAGCAAGACCCGGGACCCAGGAGCTCCTCGTAACGAGGCTTCGCCGCGCTTTACGCTGGATCCCGGATAGCGGCTCGCCCGTGCTCGCCGCTTCCGGGATGACAGAGGCTGCGAGCTAGCTCTAACCCACCGGGCGGGGATTCGCCTAGAGCGCGCAGCGGCTCGCGCGCGCTCCAGGCCGGTTTGTCAGTTGCTGGCGCCGACGGCGGCAGCAACCTCGGCGGCGAAGTCATCTTCCTTCTTCTCGATGCCTTCGCCGAGCGCATAGCGCACGAAGCCGGCAACCTTCACCGGAGCCCCGAGGTCCTTCTCGGCCTTCTTGAGGATGTCGGTCACGGTCGCCTTACCGTCGATGACGAACACCTGCTTCAGGAGCACGGCCTGATTGATGAACTCCTTCTGCAGACGGCCCTCGCTCGCCTTGGCGAGGATCTCGTCCGACTTGCCAGCGTTGCGGGGCTCAGCCTTGGCCTGCGCGACGTAGATCGCGCGCTCGTGCTCGATTGCCTCCTTGGACAGGTCCTCCACGTTGACGACCTGCGGGTTGGCAGCGGCGATGTGCATGGCGAGCTGGCGTCCGAGGGCCTCGAGCGCCGCCTTGTCACCCGTGCTTTCGAGCGCCACAAGAACGCCAATCTTGCCGAGACCGTCGGCGATCTTGTTGTGCACGTAGGCGGCGACGACGCCGTCCTTGACGGTGAGGGCCGCAGTGCGGCGCACGTTCATGTTCTCGCCGATGGTGGCGATAAGCTCCTTCACCTGCTCCTCGACGGTGATCTTCTTGCCGGGATAGGTGGCCGCCAGCAGCTTGGCGACGTCGCCCTGCGCGGCGCCGGAGATCGAGGCGATCTTGGTCACCATCTCCTGGAACTGTTCGTTGCGGCCGACGAAGTCGGTCTCCGAGTTCACCTCGACGGCGGCACCCGACTTGCCCGATGCCGTAACGCCGACGAGACCCTCAGCGGCGACGCGCCCGGCCTTCTTGGCAGCTTTGGAAAGGCCCTTCTTACGCAGCCAGTCGATGGCCGCCTCGATGTCGCCTTTCACCTCGGTCAGCGCCGCCTTGCAGTCCATCATGCCGGCGCCGGTCTTTTCGCGCAGTTCCTTCACGAGCGAAGCGGAGATCGTCATGGATCAGCTCATTAGCTTGGCGGGCGCCCATAGCACATGGCATGGGGGCGCCCGCGGGTTGGCAGATGATGGTGAGGCGGCCGCCTGAGCGGCCGGCTCGTCAGGCGGCGGCCGATTCGACCAGCTTCTTGGCCTGCTCGGACCACTTCTCGGTCTCGATCTGGCCCTTCAGTCTCAGCTTGCGATCGAGCGCCTTGGTCTGCTCGGCGTCGAGGTCGGCGATCTGCCAGAAGTGGAAGACGCCGGCGTCGTTGAGGCGCTGCTCGAGCTTCGGCGTAATGCCGGAGATGCGCTTGAGGTCATCTGGCTCGCCACGTGCGGCCTCGATGCCCTTGAAGACCGCGGGGAGCTCTTCACCCGGAGGCGCTTCGGAGGCACCGACGTCGACGCCCGCCGCCGTCTGGCTGCGCTCGAGACCGTCGAGCGCGGCGCGGGCGACGAGGTCGCAGTAGAGGGTGATGGCACGACCGGCGTCATCGTTGCCCGGGATCGGGAAGTCGATGCCGTCGGGATCGCAGTTGGTGTCGACGATGGCGACGATCGGAATACCGAGCTTGCGCGCCTCCTGGATGGCAATCGACTCCTTGTTCGTGTCGATGACGAACAGGAGGTCCGGCGTGCCGCCCATGTCCTTGATGCCGCCCAGCGCCTGGTTGAGCTTGTCGCGCTCACGCGTCAGGTTGAGGATTTCCTTCTTGGTGCGGCCGTGCGGGTCGGCGAGAATGTCGTCGAGCTGACGCAGGCGGCGGATCGACTGGGAGATGGTCTTCCAGTTGGTCAGCGTGCCACCGAACCAGCGGTGATTGATGAAGTACTGGGCCGAGCGCTTGGCGCTCTCGGCGATGGAGTCGGATGCCTGGCGCTTGGTCGCGACGAACAGCACGCGGCCGCCGCTGGCGACGGTGTCGGAGATCTTCAGCAGCGCCTGATGCAGCATCGGCGTCGTCTGCGTCAGGTCGATGATGTGGATGTTGTTGCGGGCGCCATAGATGAAGGGCGCCATCTTGGGGTTCCAGCGGTGCGACTGGTGACCGAAGTGCACGCCAGCTTCCAAGAGCTGACGCATGTTGAACGCGGGAAGCGTCATTGGTTAAGTCCTTTTCCGGTTGATCCTCCGCGTCCCTGAAGAAGAGCACCCCCTTGGGGAGGGAGGGCTCCACCGGAGCGCCAGGCGGGGCTTTCAATCCGCCGGGCGCGGGGCCGCGTGTGAGATGGCGCGGGTTATGGGGGAAGCTTTGCGAATTTGCAAGCGCCCCTTCCCAAAGTCAGCCATTTCGCCGATGCTATCTATTCAACCGGAGGTTGACAATGGCAGAGACAACAACTTTCACCTTGACGCTTCCAGAGCGCGACGAGTTAGTCCGGGCTCTCGCTTTGCTCGAGTACATCAGCCCGGACATCACGCGAACGCTCCCGCTCTTGCAGCGGGCCCGCTCAAAACTCACGAGCGCTAACCGAGGGCCTTACATCACGGTGGGCGTGCATGGTGGTCAAGTGCAATGGGTCCTCGGCAATCCCTTCCCCATTCGCGTCTGCGACTACGATGGCGAGGACGATGAGCTGCCAGACATCGACGAGCGCGATCAGAAGTGCAGCATCTGGTTCGAGCCCATCGACGAGCATTCGCAGACCGCGTTCTGGCGCGAAGCCCCTGAAGCGCTCTCTAGCGGAGGCAATAGCGCCCACGCCCGCGGAACTCCAAATACCCCGCATCCCGGAGAACCTGAAGCTGCTGCCTGATCTTCTGCCTTACGTGCCGGTTGTCGGGATACATGGCACCAAGTGTCTTCTCGAAGGCGTAGACATCATCGAGATTGAACTCGCGCCGCCCAATGCTCTCGCAGCAGGCCATTACCTCGACGAGCCAGCCACGTGCGGCCACATTCTTTGAGCGGAGGAAGAGCGACTTCTCCCACTGCTGGAGGACAAGCTCCTTGGGCGTGACGATCCCCTCGCGCACGATGTGAACGCGGCCGAGGTCGGGCAGGCTCTTGAGACGGAGATTGCAGCCAACCCATCCAGCGCGACGCGCCGTCGGCGGCAATGGACGACGCTCCTCGATGATTTCAGGAACGACGAATTGCTTGGGAACCACAAACAGGTTCACAACGCTGCGCTGCTCTATGCTGTAGCTCATGAAGGCAAAGTTTGGATTAGTGTCGGCCGACAAGCGCTCTTGCATGGTTCGGAAGGCGCCATCGACCACTTTGCTGCCGAACTTGCCCTTCTTCGCCTTCAACTCGTACTGCTCGTCACACTTCGTGCAAAAGAAGTCGGCGGCGGGGCGATTATTCTCGAACTGGTCAACATTTGTGTTCCCGCAGTTCGGGCAGTACAGCCATCGTCTGACCCACGCCTCGGTCCAGACGCGGGCGTTTTGGGACGAACTTTCGTAAGGTGTCTGCGCTTCCTCGAACCCCAAGCCGAGCGGATGTTGATCTTTACGATCTCTTGGCAAACTCGCGATCCTCGTCGGGGGCCTTGGAAGAAAACTCTCCGTACTATTCTTGGCGATGTGCCGCGACGGCAAGACCTGTGAGAGTGGCATGAGCAACAACGTCATAAATGCGCGCGCGCTGCAGCTCGGCGAGCGTATCGACGTCAAGGGCCTCGAACGCGAGGACGCCTTTTCCGCCGTCCCGCTCGCCTTCCGCACAGGCCCCGAGAGCATCGCGGTGCTGTTCAAGTCGGGGGCCGCCGTTTTCATCGGCATGAACCCCGTGGACGAGGAGCGGCTCATCCGCAGCCTCGCCGACCGCATCATCGCCCCGCTCGACGAGCGCGAGACGGAGGCGGTGCGGCTGGTGGTCAGGCCGGAGGAGGATGCCCTGGTCTCGGCCGCGGGCGAGTTGCAGATCAAGTCGGCCGACCCGAACCGGCTCCTGCTCGTCGCAGAGGCGCTCGCCATGAGCGTCGCCTTCGCCTACGACGAGCGCCGCATCGCAGCCGCGTTCGACCGCATCGACAGCGTTGCGCAATCCTTGAAGCAGCGGCAGCTCCCGCCGAGCCCGCAGGGTGCGCTCCTAGAGCAGATCGGGGAGGCGGTGCTCATCCAGCAGCGGCTGGCGGCGCGCGTCGATCTCGACGAGAAGCCGGACGTGTTGTGGGACCATCCCGATCTCGAGCGCTTCTGGGCGCGGCTGGTCGAGGAATACGACCTCACCCAGCGCGGGCGGGCGATCTCGCGCAAGCTTGAGGTGATCCGCGGTACGGCCGATACACTGACCGACCTTTTCGCCACGCGCACCTCGCACCGGCTCGAGTGGTACATCATCGCGCTGATCGCGTTCGAGATCGCGCTCAGCCTCTACGATCGCCTTTTGAAGTAGCTGCACGAGCTTCGACAAGCTTCGCATGCGGCGAGCATGGCGCGAGCTGATGACCGCGCCTAGGGCGCGGGGCCCCTTGGGCCCTGGCCGCCTTCGGCGGCAAGTGCAAAGCTAGAGCGAGCTTCTCGGCCCGCGAAGCGGGCAAGCGCGCAAGGCGCGCCGGCGCGAGCGCCGGCTATCAGCTTGTGCCCCGCTGAACGCACTCAAAGCTTCTCTCAGCTCGTGTCACCGAGAAAGATCCGCGCGCTGGTCCTTTGACTCGCGGCGCGGGTTCGGCTCGGGCACCGTCGCCGGCTTCTCGTACTTGCTCGTCGCAGAGTTGAGCGGCAGGCAGCCCTTGAAGCGCGGCACCGCATCCTCGGTGACGATGGCGACGGCGGTGAACCCTGCAGCGCTCCACTTCTGCAGCACGGTGAGACGATCCTCGGGCATAGCGATTCGGGCGTTGGTGCCGGCGCTGTCGCTTTCCCAGACATGGATGAAGACGCAGCTTCCTGCCTTGGCGCCGCGGCGGGCCGGGTAGTCAACGATCATGCCGCGCTTCAATGCCGGGCTGGCCGACATGTCCTCGCTGCTCTTGGCCAGTTTGGCGAGGTCCTTGCCGACGATCTTGCCGTAAAGTCTCGAGGTCGGGTCGTCGACGCAGAAGCTGTTGCCCTGCGCGAGCCTGGTGTAGCGGCCGAGCTTGCTGGCTTCGAAGCCGAAGGGACCGGCGACGCGGAAGATGCCGGCAGGGGTGCGCTTGTCGCCCTCGCGCTTGATGGGCTCGTCCTTCTTGGCGAGGTGGTCGTAGTCCTCCGACCAGCCGATGCCGGCCGCACCGACGACGGCGGCCTCCGGCGGTCCGGAGCGCAGCCAGGTTGCATCTGCCGGCGTGCGGCGCTCGAAGGTGTGCAGCGTGGCCTTCACCGACGTCACGCTCGGCACGGTGACGATGATGAGGCGCGTGGCTCTATGCAGGGGGCGGGGACAATAGGTGGCTATCGGCTGCGGCGAGGTGGCGGCTCCCGCCTGCGGGGAAGTCGAAGCTGCGCCGGCGTGCGAGGCATGCAGCGCGAGCAGCAATGTGGCGCCAAGTGCGGAGCGAAGCACGATCATCAGCCCTTTGGAAAAATTGTATCGATTAGGTGCTGAGGGAGAGGCTACGTTCATATTTCTAACACTTCGACAACGCCGGGCACGGTGGAGAGCATGCCGGCGGTGGCAGGCGAGACGTCGTAGCGGCCGGAGATGTTGATCTCCATCTCTTTGCCGCGATCGGGCAGCTCCAGCACGAAGCGGACCTCACCCTTGCCGGGTTTCAGGCGCGATTTGAGTTGCGCGAGCACGCCGGCGCTATTCTCGATGACGCGGCGGTCGAGCACGAGCTTCAGGCCGCGCTGGACATTGGCCACCGCCTTGTCGAGCGCTTCGAGGCTTTCAACGCGCATTTTCACGGTGTCGCCGTCGCGCTCGGCCGAGACGGTGAGCTTCACCGGCGTTCCCGGCTCCAGGAGATCGCGCGCGGCGGCGAGCGTGTCGGAGAAAATGACCGCCTCAAACTGGCCCGTCGTGTCGGAGAACATCGCGAAGGCAAACTTGTTGCCCTTCTGCGATTTGCGCTCGCGCGCGGAAATGACGATGCCGGCCAGCGCTCCATTGGTGGCGCCGCGCTCGGTCATCGCCTCGAACTCGACGTAGCGCTTGACGCCGAGCTTCTGCAGCGCTTGCTCGTACTGGTCGAGCGGGTGGCCCGAGAGATAGAAGCCGACGGCGTCGAACTCGTGCGACAGGCGCTCCATCGGCGTCCAGGCGGCCACCTGCCGTAGCTGCAGCGTCGGTCCGGACTTGGCGCCCCCTCCCCCGCCGAGAGAGAAGAAGTCAGCCTGACCGTCGGCCTTCTCCTGCTCCATGCGCTGCGCCAGCTCGAGGATCTGGTCGACGTTGGCGGCGACGAGCGCGCGGTTCCCCTCAAGCGCGTCGAATGCGCCGGCGGCGGCGAGGGTTTCGATGCCGCGCTTGTTGAGCGCCTTGGGATTGAGCCGGGCGGCGAAGTCGGCGAGCGACTTGAACGTGCCCTTCTCCTTGCGATCCTCGACGATGGTCGCGACGGCGGCGGCGCCGATGTTCTTCAGGGCGGCGAGCGAATAGCGGATGGCCCCGGGCTTGCCTTCGACCTGCGAGGCCTCGGCGAGGAAATCGACCTCGGAGGCGTTGACGCACGGGGGCTCCACCGTGATACCGCTCTTGCGTGCCTCGGCGGCAAACATGGCCAGCTTGTCGGTGTTCGACATGTCGAGCGTCATGGAGGCGGCGAGGAACTCCTCGCGGAAGTTCGCCTTCATGTAGGCGGTGTGATAGCTGACGAGCGCGTAGGCTGCGGCGTGCGATTTGTTGAAACCGTAGCCGGCAAACTTGTCGACCAATTCGAATATGTAGGTCGCGTCCGACTTCTTGACGCCGCGCTCGACTGCGCCCTCGACGAACTTGGCCTGATGGCGAGCCATCTCGGCCTTGTCCTTCTTGCCCATGGCGCGGCGGAGCAGGTCGGCGGTGCCGAGCGAGTAGCCGCCCATCACCTGGGCGATCTGGATGACCTGCTCCTGGTAGATGATGACGCCGTAGGTCTCCTTGAGGATACCCTCCAGCATCGGGTGCAGGAAGTCGACCGGCTCCTCGCCATGCTTGCGGTTGATGTAGGTCGGGATGTTGTCCATCGGGCCGGGGCGGTAGAGCGCCACCATGGCGATGATGTCCTCGAAGCGGTCGGGCTTTAAGCGCTTCAAGCTCTCGCGCATGCCCGTACTTTCGAGCTGGAACACGCCGACCGTATCGGCCTTGGCGAGCAGCTCGTAGGATTTCTTGTCGTCGAGCGGCAGCTTGGCGAGATCGATGTCGACGCCGCGTCCGCGCTTCACGAGCTCGACCGCCTTCTTCAGGACGGTCAGCGTCTTCAGGCCGAGGAAGTCGAACTTAACGAGGCCGGCGGCCTCGACCAGCTTCCAGTTGAACTGAGTGACGGGCGAGTTGGTCTTCGGATCGCGCGTCAGCGGCACGAGCTGCACGAGAGGCCGGTCGCCGATGACCATGCCGGCGGCGTGCGTCGAGGCGTGGCGGTAGAGGCCTTCGAGCTTTTGCGCGATCTCGGCGAGGCGGGCGACCATCGGATCGCGGTCGATCTCCTCCTGCAGCTTCGGCTCGCCGGCGATGGCTTCGGGCAGCGTCACCGGATTGGCCGGATTGTTCGGGACGAGCTTGCAGAGACGATCCACCTGCCCATACGGCATCTGCAGCACGCGGCCGACGTCGCGCAGCACGGCGCGCGCCTGCAGCTTGCCGTGGGTGATGATCTGGGCGACGCGGTCGTGGCCGTACTTGCCCTGGACGTAGCGGATCACCTCGTCGCGGCGGTCCTGGCAGAAGTCGATGTCGAAGTCCGGCATCGACACGCGTTCGGGATTGAGGAAGCGCTCGAACAGCAGCCCGAACCGCAGCGGGTCGAGGTCGGTGATGGTGAGCGCCCAGGCGACGACGGAGCCGGCGCCGGAGCCGCGGCCCGGGCCGACGGGGACGCCCTGCGACTTCGCCCACTTGATGAAGTCGGCGACGATGAGGAAGTAGCCGGGGAACTTCATGCGCTCGATGACGTCGAGCTCATAGGCAAGGCGCTTGTCGTAGTCCTCGCGCGTGAAGCCCTCGGCGGGCGGGGCGACGGCAAGGCGGGCGTCGAGGCCTTCCTTCGCCTGGCGCCGCAGCTCGTCCGCCTCGAGCTTGGCCACGTCCTCGGGGCTCAACTCCCTATCGGCGGCGACGAAGCGCGGCAGGATGGGCTTGCGGCCGCGCGGGCGGAAGGCGCAGCGCTTGGCGATCTCGATGGTGTTGTCGAGCGCCTCGGGGAGGTCGGCGAATATCTCGACCATCGCCGCAGCGGTCTTGAAGTCGTGCTCGCGCGTCACGCGGCGGCGGTCGTCCTCGACGACATAGCGGCCGGCGGCAATGCACAGCAGCGCGTCGTGCGCCTCGTAGTCGTCGGGCGAGGCAAAGTACGCCTCGTTGGTCGCGACGATGGGAATGTGCTTGTCGTAGGCGAGCTTCAAAAGCTGCGGCTCGACATCGTGCTCGGATTTGAGGCCGTGGCGCTGGATCTCGACATAGAGCCGGTCGCCGAACATCGCCTTCAAGGCATCGAGGCGGCCTTCGGCCAAGGCGTGCTGGCTGTCGCGCAGGGCGCGGTCGATCGGGCCATCCGGGCCGCCGGTCAGCGCGATGAGACCATCGGTGTGCTCGGCGAGCACGCTCGCGGTGGTGAAGGCGGCTTCGACATCGGGCGCGTCGAGGTGCGCGCGCGAGACGAGCTGCATCAGGTTGGCGTAGCCGGCATCGTTCATCGCCAGGACCGCGATGTTGCCGTCGCCGTGCGCGCGCGCAACGGGCGTGCCGCGCTCCGTCGCATCGTGGCGACGGTCCTCGAAGTCGATCGTAAGCGAGACGCCGACAATGGGCTGGATGCCGGCGTCGGCCAGCTTGTCGGAGAACTCGAGCGCGCCGTAGAGGTTGTTGGTGTCGGTGAGGCCCAGCGCCGGGAAGCTATTCGCTGCGGCGAGCTTGGCCAGCTTGCCGATGGGCAGTGCGCCTTCCAAGAGCGAATAGGCGGAGTGCACCTTGAGGTGCACGAAGCGCGCCGGCGCGGGCGCCGCGGGCTGGCCGTCGTTCGGCATGCGACTCGGAGCGTTCATGGCCGATAGTTAGGCCAACAGGCGCGTCAGTTAAACCGACGTCTGCGCCCCCTCCACTGCAGCGATCCCCTGCTTCCTCTCCCTCCCCCGCAAGGGAGAGGGTGGAAAGTGAGAGCGGGTAAAACGGGTTAGCGCAACGAGGCGGGGTCGAGCTCGACCAGGAGACCGTCGGAGAGCGTCAACACGCGGTCCATGCGGCGGGCAATTTCGAGATTATGGGTGGCGATCAACGCGGCGACGCCGGTGGTGCGAATCAAATGCACCAGCGCGTCGAAGACATGCTCGGCGGTGTGGGGGTCGAGGTTTCCGGTCGGCTCGTCTGCGAGCACGAGGCGTGGCTCGTTGGCGAGCGCGCGGGCGATGGCGGTGCGCTGCTGCTCGCCGCCCGAAAGCTCCGCCGGGCGATGGTCGACGCGCTCGCCGAGTCCGAGGGACGTGAGGAGGTGCCTGGAGCGCGCGGCCGCCTTGCTGCGGCTGCGGCCGAGGATCATCTGTGGAATGGAGACGTTCTCGAGCGCGGAAAATTCCGGCAGAAGCTGGTGGAACTGGTAGACGAAGCCCATCTTCACGCGGCGAACGCGGGTGCGGTCGGCGTCGTTCATGCCGGAGCAGTCGCGACCCTGGATGATGACTTGGCCGGAGTCGGGCGTCTCGAGCAGGCCGGCGATGTGCAGCAGCGTCGACTTGCCGGCGCCCGAGGGACCGACGAGCGCCACTGCCTGCCCGGGGTAGATATCGGCCGAGGCGCCGTTGAGAACGGCGATGCGCCGCGGCCCCTGGTGGAACGCACGCACGAGCTTGTCGAGCCGCAGCACGGGCTGGGCAGAGTAATTGTGCCCGTTGTCTCGCAAGGCTTGCAGCTCCTCGGCCAGGGCGGTCATGCGACGGTCGCTCATTCGTAGCGCAGCGCTTCAACGGGATCGAGGGTGGACGCGCGCCACGAGGGGTAAAGCGTGGCGAGCACGGAAAGAGCGAGCGCCATCAGGACGATGAAGGCCGTCTCGCGAGGCTCCATGTCGGCCGGCATCCGCGTCAGGTAGTAGACGTTGGGGTCGAACAGCGTCGTGTTGGTCATCCACGAGACGAGCTCGCGGATCCGCTCGATGTTGAGGCAGAACACGATGCCGAGGATCAGTCCGGCGATAGTGCCGACGATGCCGATCGAGGCGCCGGTGATGAGGAACACGCGCATGATGGCACCGCGGGTCGCGCCCATGGTGCGCAGGATGGCGACGTCGCGGCCCTTGTCCTTCACCAGCATCATCAGGCCGGAGATGATGTTGAGCGCGGCGACGAGCACGATCAGCGACAGGATGATGAACATCACATTGCGCTCGACCTCGAGCACCGTGAAGAAGGTCTCGTTGCGCGCGCGCCAGTCGGAGACGTGATTGACGGGGCCGACGGCGCGCTTCACCTCGCGCAGATACGCATCGATGTTGCCCGGGTGATCGACGACCACCTCGATGGCGTCCACCTCGGGCCCGCGCGAGAAATAGCGCTGCGACTCGACGAGCGGCATGAAGACCATGGTTCGGTCGTACTCGGCCATGCCCATCTCGAACAGCGCGACGATCTTATAGGGCTTGGTGCGCGGGGCAGTGCCGAACGGGGTTGCGGCACCGCGCGGGGAGACGAGCGTGATGGTGTCGCCGACGTTGACGCGCAGCATGTTGGCGAGGCGCGTGCCGATGGCGATGCCGCCGGCCTGGCCGAAGCCCTCGAGGGAGCCATAGCGAATGTTATCGGCAACGAGCGGAAGCGAGCGCAGGCCCTCCTCCGTCATGCCGCGCACGAGCGCGCCGGTTGCCTGCACCGCCGAGGAGACCATGACCTGCCCCTCGATGAGCGGCATGGCCGACTTGATGCCGGGGACGGCGGCAATCTTCTTGGCGACCTCGTCGTAGTCCTCGAACGGACCGCCGATCTTGTTGACGATGACGTGGCCGTTGAGGCCGAGAATCTTGGCGAACAGCTCGTTGCGGAAGCCGTTCATCACCGCCATGACGATTATGAGGGTGGCGACGCCGAGCATGATCCCGGTGAAGGAGAATCCGGCGATGACGGAGATGAAGCCTTCCTTGCGGCGCGCGCGCAGATAGCGCGAGGCGAGCATCCACTCGAAAGGTGAAAACGGCTTGGTGTCCGTAGTGGCCGCTGTCATCCTCGCGAAACTCCCCTCGCCTTGCGTCGCCGGGGGGCAGAGCTACCCCCCCATTCAGGCCAGATTGCGTTGCGCGGGAACGACCTATGAGGGTTCGTCTCCGACGCCGCGCGAACCGTTACCGCCGTGCATCACCGGCTAATAGGCGCGCCCGATCAGCACGTACTCCCGGGCCTCATCCCCCGTGAAGAGACAGGCGCCCTCGGCCGGCTTCTGGTCCAGAGGCGCGTTGCGGATGGTAAGCTTAAGAGCTTTCAGCCGCTCGGCAATCGCCTCCAGCTTTTCCCCCTCCGGCTTCGACCAGGCGACATAGGCCCACCCCTTGAAGGCGCCCCCCTCGTCGTCGGCGTCGAGCGGTCCGAAGTATTGCTCCAGCTCCTCGAAGGTCTTGATGCCGGTGACAATGTTGCCGTCGAGGCGCGCCTTGGCCTCGGCGAAGAGCGACGCCTGGATGTCGTCCAGCAGCGCCTGGGCGCCGGCCACGAACTCGGCTCGGGGCTGGGTATGGGAGATGACCTTGTCGCCGTCGCGCAGGGCGTCGCGGCGCATGAAGGTGACGTTGCCGGCGGCTGCATCGCGGCCGCCGATCTCGACGATCACGGGAGCGCCGCGGCGCACCCAGTTCCAGCGCTTCTCGGCCGACTTGATGGGCTTGGCGTCGACGAGGACGCGGATGCCCAATGCCTTCAGCTCCTTCTCGAGCGCGGCGCAGTAGTCGAGGAGTTCGACGTCCTCGGGCTTGTCGCGCAGCATGGGCACGATGACGATCTGGCGGGGGGCGATCTTGGGCGGCATCCGGAGGCCGTCGTCGTCGCCGTGGGTCATGATGACGCCGCCGATCAGGCGGGTCGACACACCCCAGCTCGTCGTGTGGCAGTATTCGAGCTGGCCTTCCTTGCTCTGGAACTGGATGTTCTGCGCCTTGGCGAAGTGGGTGCCGAGATAGTGCGAGGTGCCGGCCTGCAGCGCCTTGCCGTCCTGCATCATGGCTTCGATGGAATAGGTGTTGTCGGCGCCGGGGAAACGCTCGTTGGCAGGCTTCTCGCCGGCGACGACCGGCATGGCCAACACGTTCTCCGCGAACTCGCGGTAGACCTCAAGCATCTTCAGCGTCTCGGCCATGGCATCGCCCTTGTCGGCGTGCGCGGTGTGCCCTTCCTGCCAGAGGAACTCGGCGGTGCGCAGGAAGAGGCGCGTGCGCATCTCCCAGCGCACGACGTTGGCCCACTGGTTGATGAGCAGCGGCAGGTCGCGATAGCTCTTGATCCAGCGCTGGAAGGCATCGCCGATGATGGTCTCGGACGTCGGCCGCACGATCAGCGGCTCCTCCAGCTTGGCGGCGGGATCGACCACCAGCTCGCCGCCGACGTTCTTCAGGCGATGATGGGTGACGACCGCCATCTCCTTGGCAAAGCCCTCGACGTGCTCGGCCTCCTTGGCAATGAAGCTCATGGGGATGAAGAGCGGGAAATAGCAGTTGTCGTGCCCGGTCTCCTTGATGCGGGCATCGAGCTCGGCCTGGATGCGCTCCCACACGCCCCAGCCCCACGGCTTGATGACCATGCAGCCGCGCACCGGGCTCGTCTCGGCCATGTCGCCGTCGCGGACGGCGGCCTGATACCACTCGGGGAAGTTCTGCTCGCGGGTGACGGGTAGCGCGCGCTTGCTCATGGGATCTCGATTGGGGGTCTCGGTCGGCAAAGCGCCTGGGTGGCGCGGAAAGAGGCAGTTTGCGGGCGCTGTGCGCCCGTCTCGCGGGGCTGGTAGCGTTAATCCGGGCGGGTGGCAACTCTGGTGCGGGAAGGACTTGTGCGCACCGGCGCCGGCTCGTGCACGGCCGCTCGGCGCACGGCACTCTCGTACATCAGTCGGGTGCGCTGCAGCATTGATTGCACGTGCGAATTGTACGTTGGTGAAGCAGAAAATTTTTTTCGCCTCGGGCACACGAAGCCGCGTGACAGAAGGCCGCGTGTCGAGTAAACGTACTGGCCATAAGGGTGGGTCATAAGCCGCAGAAACATGTGGCAGACAGCCCAAGTCTAGGGAAGATACCGGCACGCGGGACTACCCACTCAGGTGGTCAATCAGCGGCCAACGTGTTGAGCCCAGCGGGTTCCACGATCAAAAAATACGACGAATGCGCGGAGCAAGGTTCGATGGACCTTGCTCTTCGCATTTTTGGGTAGCCTTTTAGTGGCGCGACACGAGCAGCAAGAAGCTTTGCATGCGAGTTTTGTCGCGCAAGCTGATGGCCGGCGCTCGCGCCGGGGCGCCTTTGGCGCCATGCCGCCTTCGCGGCCAGGAGTGAAGGCGTGCGTTGGGCTCGTGCGACACGAGCAGCGAGAAGCCTGCCTGCGTCTTGCGGCGCACGAGCTGATAGTCGCGCCTCGCTTTTTCGCTGCCGATTCACGCCTTCGCTGATAGACGCTCGAGCGACCGGCGCGGGGCCCCTTGGGCCCGGGCCGCTACGCGGCCAAAGTGACGCTATGCGAAACCTGCCTGCTCAGCGCTCGATTACACCGGCATCGACAAACCAGGTCGTTCCCTGCATGCGTCCCGGCGTCTGCATTTCGATATTCGCCTGCCCGTGCTCAGCATCGTAGCCAATGACCTTGACCGTGAGCGGGTTTGTGAACTGCCATGCCTCACGCTGGCCCAACACCTCGTGCTCGTAGTCGGCGACATCCTCGACACTGCCGGAGCGCTTGAGCTGCTGCCACCGGCTGAGCATTTCCCGCTGCTGGAACCAGATCGAATTCGCCCGGACCGTCACCGTCGTCCCAACGGCGATCGAAGAGGCCGGATCGGCCATGGCCGCAGCGGCGAACGCGATAAACACGGCAGCGAACCAGCCTCTCGTCATCGCAGCCACCAGCATCACCAGGGGAAGTCGTCGGGGGAGATCAGCCGGAACTCGATGATCGCGTAGACGATGGCAAAGACGATCGTCGCCACGAGCGTGTTGATCAGGAAGATGCGCAGGATGCGTGGCTTCGCCGGTGCGCTGCCCGGTGTTCCAGGAACAACGTTGCCGGCTTCATCTTGCGTGTGCACGCCAAAAGGAAGCACGGCAAACAGCACGATCCACCAGATGAAGATGTAGATGGCGACGGCCATCACATTGTCCATGGGGTGGTCCTCCTGGCGGCTCGCGCTATCAGGCCTGCTCGAGCTCAGTCAGCGTGCCGAGAAAGTCCTTCGGGTGCAGGAACAGCACCGGCTTACCGTGCGCGCCGATCTTGGGGTTGCCGTCGCCGAGGATTCGGGCGCCCTGCGCCTTCAGCTGGTCGCGCGCGGCGATGATGTCGTCGACCTCGTAGCAGATATGATGGATGCCGCCCTCGGCGTTCTTCTCGAGGAACTTGGCGATGGGCGAATTCTCGCCCAGCGGCTCCAAAAACTCGATTTTGGTGTTCGGTAGCGTGACGAACACGACCGTGACGCCGTGCTCGGGCTGGGGGGTCGGCTCTGTGACGGTGGCGCCCAGCGCATTGCGATAGACGGCGGTGGCGGCGGCGAGATCCTTCACCGCGATGGCAACGTGATTGAGGCGTCCGATCATCTCGATTTCCCTGTCCGGTCCGGGGGCGCCGACGGCATCGAAGCCAGCGGGCAAGCTCAGCCCTTAGTATCGACCACGTTCACGAGCACCTTGCAAATGGGCTTCTTGCCCCAAACCTCGTTGACCGCCGCCCGGACCGCGCGGCGCACCGATTCAGCCAGGGATTCCGGGTTTTTGCGGTTGTGCTGCGGGATCGAGCGCAGGGTCCCATCGACGGCGTCGAGGACCACGTCGAGCATGGCGTCGCCCTCGGCGGTCTCGGACGGCACGCCGTCGATCTCGGCCTGCGGATCGCCGAGCACCGCGCCCTTGCGCGAGATGGCGAGGCTTACGACGACGACGCCGACGATCGACAGCTTGCGGCGCTCGCGCACCGGACCTTCCGATTCCGAAACGAGGAGGCGTCCGTCGCGGAACAGGCGCCCGACCGGGGCATCGTCGATGACGGCGGGATTGGGAGAAAGGCGCAGGATCTCGCCGTCCGTCAGCGGGAACACGGTCGGAACGCCCATCTCGCGGGCGAGCTCGGCCTGAGCCTTTATATGGCGCGCCTCGCCGTGCATGGGGACGCCGATCTTGGGGCGGATCCAACGGTACATCTGGCGCAGCTCGTCGCGGCGGGGATGGCCGGAGACGTGCACGAGAGCCTCGTTGTCGGTGAGGATATCGCAGCCGTTGCGGGCAAGGTTGTTCTGGATGCGCCCCACGGCCTTCTCGTTGCCGGGGATGGTGCGGGAGGAGAAGATCACCAGGTCGCCCTTGTCGAGCGAGATATCCGGATGCTCCTTCTCGGCGATGCGCGCTAGCGCGGCACGGGGCTCGCCCTGGCTGCCGGTGCACAACAGGACGATGTCCGAGCGGTCGATGTAGGTGAACTGGTCCTGGTCGAGGTGGCGGAAGCCCTGCGGCAGATATCCGGTCTCACGCGCGACCTCGATCACGCGGTGCAGTGCCCTGCCGGCGACGACGAGCTGACGCCCGGCCGCGTGCGCCGCCTCGGCGATGGCTTTGACGCGCGCCACGTTGGAGGAGAACGTCGTCACGGCGACGCGCTTCTTCGCGCCCTTGACGATATCGACGAGCGATCGCGCCACGTCCTGCTCAGATGGCGAGATGCCCTCGCGATAGGCGTTGGTGGAATCGATGACGAGGGCCAGCACCCCCTCCTCGCCCAGCTTCGCGAGGCGTGCTGCGTCGGCCGGCGCGCCGATGGTCGGTGTCGCGTCGAGCTTCCAGTCGCCGGTGTGAAACACGGTGCCGAGGCGGGTGCGGATGGCGAGCGCGCTCATCTCGGGAATGGAGTGGGCGAGCGAGAACAGCTCGACGCTGAACGGGCCGACGTTGAACTGGCTGTCGAGCGGGACGACGTGGATCGGGATATCGAGGCCGTTGCCGTGCTCGGCCAGCTTCGACTTCAGCATGCCAGCGGTGAACGGCGTCGCATAGACCGGCGCCTTGAGGCGCGGCCACAGCTCGATCACGGCGCCGATGTGGTCCTCGTGGGCGTGGGTGATGACGATGCCGGCGAGGTCGCCTTTGTTCTCCTCGATGAAGCGCACATCGGGAAGGATGACGTCGATGCCGGGATCGAACTCGCCCTCGGGGAAGGTGATGCCGCAATCGACCATCAGCCAGCGGCGCTGGTCCTCCGGGCCGAAGCCGTAGAGATAGGCGTTCATGCCGATCTCGCCGAGGCCGCCGAGCGCGAGGAACACAAGCTCATCGCCGCCGGCGTTGCGACCGGCACTCCGTTTCGGCTCACTCATATGTTGTTGTCTTTCTCAGTGAGCGTGACGTCGCCGAAGGCGAAGCTCATTTGCCGACCATCGGCATCATCGATGAGCAGCGCCCCGCTCTCATCGATGCCAGCGAAGGTGCCGGCAACAGGGCCGGTCGCGGCGTTGATGGTGAGCGGCTCGCCGATGGCGCCCGCCCGCTGCAGCCAAGCCTCGCGCACCCGCGCGAAGCCATCGCCGTTGTCCCAGAGATCGATCCAGTGCTTCATGGTCTGCGCCAGGAAGCACAATGCCTCGTGCGGCGAAAGCTCTATTGCGTGGCGCGCGAGAAATGTCGCGGCCCGTCCGAGGTCCTCGGGTGCGGAGACGAGGTTAAGACCGATGCCGACGACCGCTACGATGCCCGCTTGCGGCGCGGGCGTGCTCGATTCGACGAGGATGCCGCCAACCTTTGCCCCGGAGATGAGAACGTCGTTCGGCCACTTCAGGCGGAGCCCGGGAACATCTCCCGCGCGGCGGATGGCATCGATGGCCGCGACACCGGCAACGAGCGAAAGCTGTCCGGCCTTCAAGGGTGGGCACGACAGACTAGTCACGTAGCTCGCGAACAGATTGCCCGATTGAGAGGACCAGGTGCGCCCAGAGCGGCCGCGTCCGGCAGTCTGGCGATCGGCACGGATCCACAGCGGGCCGCGCTCTCCCGCCTGCACGCGGCGCAGGGCCTCGGCATTAGTTCCATCGACCTCATCGAGGACGATCAGCCTACAGCACTCCGGCAGCACTGCCGGCGCGTTGCTCATTTGGCAGCGGCGGAGGCTACGTGAAGCGCGCGCGCGGCGGTGAGCGCCGCGTCGACGAGCGGCGCGGGCAAGACCACGAACAACAGCACGAAGGCGCCCGACAGGGTCATGACGATGCCGGTGCCGCGATCGATGGGCAGAAACTGGGTCTTCGGCTCGTCGAAGAACATGATCTTCACGACGCGGAGGTAATAGTAGGCGCCGACGACGCTGGAGAGGACGCCGATCACCGCCAGCGTGTAGAGGCCCGCCTTCACCGCGGCGCCGAACACGTACAGCTTGGCAAAGAAGCCGGCGAGCCAGGGGATGCCGGCCATCGAGAACAGGATGGTGCCGAGGACGAAGGCCAGCGGCAGGTTGGTGCTGGCGAGGCCGGAGAGACTGTCGATGTCCTCGACCGGGCCGTCGGCGGTGCGCATCGACAGGATGCAGGCGAAGGCGCCGACGGTCATTACGATGTAGATGGCAAGATAGACGAGCAGCGCCTGGGTGCCGGCCTCGCTGTTGGCGGCGAGACCAATGAGCGCGTAGCCGACGTGGCCGATGGAGGAATAGGCCATCAGGCGCTTGATGTTCTTCTGGCCGATGGCGGCGAAGGCACCGAGCAGCATCGAGGCGATGGAGAGGAAGACTACGATCTGCACCCACTGCGCGGCGATGCCGGGGAAGCCGGTCAGCAGCGTGCGCACGAGGAGCGAAAAGGCGGCGAGCTTGGGAGCGGCGGCGAAGAAGGCCGTGACCGGCGTCGGGGCGCCTTCATAGACGTCAGGCGTCCACATGTGGAACGGCACGGCGCTGATCTTGAAGGCGAGGCCGACGAGCAGGAACACGAGACCGACGGTGAGGCCGATGTTCTGCGCCGGCGTCTGGCCCTCAGCGGCGGTGGCGATTACTGAGAAGTCGATCGAGCCGGTGAAGCCGTAGATGAGCGAGGCGCCGTAGAGGAGCATGCCGGACGAGAGGGAGCCCAAGACGAAGTACTTGAGGCCCGCTTCCGACGAGCGCACCTGATGCCGGTCGATGGCGGCGATGACGTAAAGGGCAAGGCTCTGCAGCTCGAGCCCCAAGAACAGGGCGATGAGGTTGCCGGCCGAGACCATCAGCAGCATGCCGGTGACGGCCAGAAGCATCAGCACGCAAATCTCGGCGGAGAGCAGCTTGGCGCGGGCCAGGCTGTCGAAGGACATGACGAGCACGAGCGCGGCGCCGCCGAGGATCAGTATCTTGGAGAAGCGGCTGAAGCTGTCGCTGACGAAGGCACCGTCGAACAGCACCTCGCGCGGACCTGTCCCATTGATGACGAGGGCCGCAGCGGCGACGAGCACGATAACCGACAGCCAACCGGCGAAGTAGTCGGCGCTCGGGTCTGGCAGCGCTGCCTTGTTGCGGAATACGCCGAGCATGAGGATCAGCATGGCGCCGACCGCGACGGCGATCTCAGGCAGCATCGGCGCGTAAGACTGCAGCACTTCCATCAACGCCGTCCTCTAGTGGTGGGCCGGCGCGGGGGCCGGGCTTGCGGGCGGGGCAGTTGGAACAGCCTTCGATGAGGTCGTTCCCACGGCCGCCTCATAGTTGGCGACGAGCTTCTTCACCGAAACCGCCGTCACGTCGAGGATCGGAGCCGGGTAGAAGCCGAAGAAGATGGTGAGCGCGACCAGGGGGGCGAGAACGCCAATCTCGCGCGGCGACAGGTCCTGGATGTTCTTGAGCGTCGGCTTGACGAGCGCACCATAGATGACGCGGCGATAGACATAGAGCGCATAGGCCGCGGACAGGATGACGCCCGTTGTGGCGAAGAAGGCGACCCAGGTGTTGACCTTGAACGCCGCCAGCAGCGTCAGGAACTCGCCGATGAACCCGGACGTGCCCGGCAGCCCGACATTGCCCATGGTCAGCACCATGAAGAATGCAGCGTAGATCGGCATGCGCTCGACGAGGCCGCCGTAGGCGGCAATCTCGCGGGTGTGGATGCGGTCGTAGATGACGCCGACGACGAGGAAGAGACCGGCGGAGATGATGCCATGCGAGAGCATCTGGAAGATGGCGCCCTCGGTGCCTTGCGTCGAGAAGGTGAAGATACCCATCGTGACGAAGCCCATGTGGGCGACGGACGAGTAGGCGATGAGCTTCTTGATGTCGGTCTGCGCCAGCGCCACCAGCGAGGTGTAGATGATGGCGATGACCGACAGCGCGAACATCAGCGAGCCGAACTCGGCGCTGGCGAGCGGGAACATCGGCACCGAGAAGCGCAGGAAGCCGTAGCCGCCCATCTTCAGGAGCACCGCCGCCAGGATGACGGAGCCGCCGGTCGGCGCCTCGACGTGCGCGTCCGGCAACCAGGTGTGGACCGGCCACATCGGCAGCTTCACCGCGAATGAGGCGAAGAAGGCGAGCCACAGCCACCACTGCATCTCGGCGGGGAACTTGTAGGTGAGCAGCGTCGTGATGTCGGTGGTGCCGGCGTGCCAGTACATCGCCAGCAAAGCGAGCAGCATCAGCACCGAGCCGAGCAGCGTATAGAGGAAGAACTTGAAGGTCGCGTAGATGCGGTTGGCGCCGCCCCAGATGCCGATGATGAGGAACATCGGTATGAGGCCGCCCTCGAAGAAGACATAGAACAGCACGAGGTCGAGCGCGCAGAAGACGCCGATCATCAGCGTCTCGAGCACGAGGAAGGCGATCATGTATTCCTTGACGCGCTCCTCGACCGTCCAGCTCTGCATGACGACGAGCGGCATCAGGAACGTCGTCAGGATGACGAACAGCATGGAGATGCCGTCGACGCCCAGCTTGAACTTGAAGAGGTCGAGCCAGCTGCGCTCCTCGACGAACTGGAAGCCGGCGCTGGTCGGGTCGAACTTCACCCAGATGACGAGCGAGATGAGGAACGTGATGACGGTGGTGTAGAGCGCGATCCAGCGCGCGTTGCCCTTGGCCTCGGCGTTGAGCACGCCGATGAGCAGCGCGCCGACCAGCGGCATGAACATCACGATCGACAGGATGGGGGCGGAAGCGAGGTCCATTAGCGCGGTCCACCCATGAACATGAAGTAGGTGACGAGCAGCGCCACGCCGATGAGCATGACGAAGGCGTAGTGATAGACGTAGCCGGTCTGAAGGCGAACCGCGCGCTGCGTTACGGCGTAGACGCTGGCGGCGGTGCCGTCGATGAGGCCGTTGATGATTTTGATGTCGCCGACCTTCCAGAGGAAGTTGCCGAGCCAGAACGTCGGCTTGACGAAGATCGCATCATAGAGCTCGTCGAAGTACCACTTGTTGAGCAGGAATAGGTACAGCGGACGGAATGCCCGGGCGGTCGCTGCCGGCAGCGACGGAACGGCGATGTAATAGAGGTAGGCGACCACAAAGCCCGCCAACATGACGATGGTTGGCGCCCACACTGCCCAGTCAGGTATCTCATGCATGGCGTGCAGGATGTGGTTGTGCTCACTGTTGAAGATGGCCTTGGCCCAGAACTCGTGCTGGCCCTCGCCGATGAAGAACGGCGTCGCGGCGCCGGCGACGACGGCACCGAAGGCCAACCCCGCGAGCGGGACGAGCATCACCGGCGGGCTCTCATGAGCGTGGTCGAACGTGTGGTGATCGGCGCGCGTTGAGCCGTGGAAGGTCATGAACATCAGGCGCCAGGAGTAGAAAGAGGTCATCAGCGCGGCGATGACGAGGGCCCAGAACGCGTAGTTGCCTGGCGTATGGGCGGCAAACGCGGCCTCGATGATGGCATCCTTGGAATAGAAGCCGGAGAACCCGGCGATGTGCGGGATGCCGAAGCCGGTCAGCGCCAGCGTGCCGATGAGCATCATCGCCCAGGTGAACTGCAGCTTGGGGAAGAGGCCGCCCATCTTCCGCATGTCCTGCTCGTGGTGCATGGCGTGGATCACCGAACCGGCGCTGAGGAACAGCAGGGCCTTGAAGAAGGCGTGCGTAAAGAGATGGAAGATGCCGGCCTGATAGGCGCCGACGCCGCAGGCGACGAACATGTAGCCGAGCTGCGAGCAGGTCGAATAGGCGATGACGCGCTTGATGTCGTTCTGGACCATGCCGACGGTCGCGGCGAAGAACGCAGTGACCGAGCCGATGAGAACGACGAACTCGAGCGCGAGCGGCGCATGCTCGAAGATGGGCGACAGGCGCGCCACCATGAACACGCCGGCGGTGACCATGGTCGCGGCGTGAATGAGCGCGGATACCGGCGTCGGGCCTTCCATGGCGTCGGGAAGCCAGGTGTGCAGGAGGAACTGCGCCGACTTGCCCATCGCACCCATGAACAGGAGCAGGCACAGCGTCGTCAGGATGTCGACCTGATAGCCGAGGAACTCGAACTTCTGCCCCGCCATGCCGCCGGCGGCATCGAATATCGGGTCGAGATTCACCGTACGGAAGACGGCGAAGAGCCCGAAGATGCCGAGGGCGAAGCCGAAGTCGCCGACGCGGTTGACGACGAATGCCTTGATGGCGGCCGCGTTCGCCTCGGGCTTCGTGTACCAGAAGCCGATGAGCAGATACGAGAAGAGACCGACGCCCTCCCAGCCGAAGAACATCTGCGCGAGGTTGTCGGACGTCACCAGCATGAGCATGGCGAAGGTGAAGCCCGAGAGGTAGGAGAAGAAGCGCGGCCGTGAATCGTCCTCGTGCATGTAGCCGATGGAGTAGACGTGCACGAGCGCCGACACGGTGGTAACGACGACGAACATCACGGCGGTCAGCGTGTCGATCTTGAACGCCCAGCCGATGTCCAGCTCGCCCGAGGTGATCCAGCGCTCGATGGCGACGTGCGCCGTCTCGTGACCGAAGCCGACGCGCCAGAACACCACCCACGACAGCGCGCAGGAGATCAGCAGGAGCGTGGTGGTGATGAGCTCGGAAGGCCGCGGGCCGAGGAGGCGCCCGAACAGGCCGGCGATGAGCGCGCCGAGCGCCGGCAGGAAGACGATGGCCGAGTAGATCATGCCCTCAGCCCTTCATCATGTTGATGTCTTCCACCGCGATGGAGCCGCGGTTGCGGAAGTAGACGACGACGATGGCGAGGCCGATGGCGGCCTCGGCGGCGGCGACCGTCAAGTTGAACAGTGCGAACACCTGCCCGACGAGATCGCCGAGGTAATAGGAGAACGCGACGAGGTTGATGTTGACGGCGAGCAGCATGAGCTCGATCGACATCAGGATGATGATCACGTTCTTGCGGTTGAGGAAGATACCGAGCATGCCGAGCGTGAACAGGCACGCGGCGACGGTGAGGTAATGTCCGAGACCGATGGTCATTTTGCCCCCGCTTGCCGCATCAGCTCTGCGCCTTGGCGGCGGGAATGACCGCTCCGCCGGATGGAACCTTGACGACCTCGACGCCGGTCGCGGGCGTGCGCGCCACCTGGGCGGCAATCGACTGGCGCCTGACGCGCGCCTTGTGATGCAGCGTCAACACGATGGCGCCGATCATGGCAACGAGCAGGACGAGGCCCGCGACCTCGAAGAAGTAGACGTAGCGCGTGTAGAGGACGAGGCCGAGCGCTTGAGTGTTGGAAGCCTCGCGGCCGAGCTCGGCGATGGGAGAGCCGAACTGATGCGTGACGCCGACGCCGAAGCCGCGGCCAACGAATAGGAGCACCAGCTCGGCCAGCACGATGCCGCCGACGATGAGGCCGACGGGCGCGTTCTTGATGAAACCAGCTTTCAGCTCGGCGAAGTCAACATCGAGCATCATGACGACGAAGAGGAACAGCACCGCCACCGCGCCCACGTAGACGATGACCAGCAGCATGGCCAGGAACTCGGCTCCGAGAAGCACGAAGAGTCCGGCGGCGTTGAAGAAGGTGAGGATGAGGAACAGCACGGCGTGCACGGGGTTCTTGGCCACGATGACCATGACCGCCGACGCGACGGAGAAGATCGCGAAAAGGTAGAAGAAGCCCGCCGTCAGCGCCATTGGTAGCGATCCAAAACCCACTGCGGCCGCCGTCCGATGTCGCGCACGCTATAAAGCGCGGCGGCACCCGAGCCGTCGGCACGTTCATCCGCACAGGGTGACTACCCTATGCGTCCTTCCATTCCAAGCGCCGCGAGAGGAGCCTCGTGGCGCAGCCATCGCCCATCACCGGGCAAATCAGCGGTACGGCGCGTCGAGCGCAAGGTTGCGCGCGATCTCGCGCTCCCACCGGTCGCCGTTATCGAGCAGCTTGTCCTTGTTGTAGTAGAGCTCCTCGCGGGTCTCGGTGGCGAATTCGAAGTTCGGGCCTTCGACGATGGCGTCGACCGGGCATGCCTCCTGGCACAGGCCGCAGTAGATGCACTTCACCATGTCGATGTCGTAACGGGTGGTGCGGCGGGTGCCGTCGTTGCGGCGCGGGCCGGCCTCGATGGTGATGGCCTGCGCGGGGCAGATAGCCTCGCACAGCTTGCAGGCGATGCAGCGCTCCTCGCCGTTGGGATAGCGGCGCAGCGCGTGCTCGCCGCGGAAGCGCGGCGACAGGGGCCCGCGCTCGAAGGGATAGTCGAGCGTCTTCTTCTTGGAGAAGAAGTACTTCATGGCGAGGCCGAAAGCCTGCACGAACTCCCAGAGGAAGAGCGACTTCACCGATTGTGCAACGTTGAGGGCCACGTCGTAAGATCCTTCCCGCCTCAGGCCACGCGTGCGTACTGCAGGATTGCCGCCACCAGCACCACCATCACCAGCGACAAGGGCAGGAACACCTTCCAGCCGAGGCGCATGAGCTGATCATAGCGGTAGCGCGGCACGATCGCCTTCGCCATGGCGAAAAGGAAGAAGACGAAGACGCACTTTGCAAGGAACCAGAATATGCCGGGCACCCAGTTCAAGGGCGCCACGTCAAGCGGCGGCAGCCAGCCGCCCAAGAAGAGGATGGTCGCCAAGGCGCACATGGTGACGATGGACACGTACTCGCCGAGCATGAACAGCAAATAGGGCGTCGAGGAGTATTCGACCATGAAGCCCGCGACGAGCTCCGATTCCGCCTCGACGAGGTCGAACGGCGGGCGGTTGGTCTCGGCGAGCGCCGACACGAAGAACACGACGAACATCGGCAGCAGCGCCAGCCAGTACCAGTCGAGCGCCGAGGCCGGCAGGCCCGCGTGGGTGCCGATGCCCGTCTTCTGCGCGTTGACGATGTCGGTCAGGTTGAGCGAGCCGACGCAGAGGATGACGGTGATGATGACGAAGCCGATGGAGACCTCATAGGATACCATCTGCGCGGCCGAGCGCAGCGAGCCCATGAAGGGATACTTCGAGTTCGACGCCCAGCCGCCCATGATGATGCCGTAGACGGCGAGCGAGGACAGCGCGAGCAGGTAGAGGATGCCGACGTTCAAGTCGGAGATCACCCACTTGCCGAACCCGTCCTCGTTGACGGGGATCACGGCCCAGGCGGCGAGCGCGAACGTCGCGGTGGCGATGGGCGCCAGCAGGAAGACGCCCTTGTTGGCGCCCGCCGGTATGATCGGCTCCTTGAAGGCGAACTTCAGAAGGTCGGCGAACGACTGCAAGAGGCCGAAGGCGCCGACGACGTTGGGCCCGCGCCGCATCTGCACGGCGGCCCAAACCTTGCGGTCCATGAGCAGCAGGAAGGCGATGATGATCAGGAGGCCAACGAGCGTCAGCAGGCTCCAGCCGACCATCGCGGCGAACCAAAGGCCATAGTCCCACCAGAGCTGCCAGGAGCTGTCGGTCATCTTCGCGTCTGCTCCTACTCGGCCGCCTTGAGGCGCGGCTCGCCCTGCATGGTCTTCTTCAAGGCGCTCATCTCGGCCATGACGGCGGAGGCGCGCGCGATGGGATTGGTGAGATAGAAGTCCTTGACGGGCGAGACGAAAGCGTCGGCGCCGATGGTGCCGGCTACCTTGGCGAGCGCCTTGACGCCGTCGATCGCGCCCATCTGCACGGCGTTGAGGCGCGCGAAGGCCGGCACGTCCTTGTACATCTCGACCCTGAGCTGGGCGAGCGTGTCGTAGGGCAGCGCGTTGCCGATCTTACCGGAAAGCGCGCGCAGGATGGCCCAATCCTCCTTGGCCTCGCCCGGCGGGAAGACGCAGCGCTCGGTCATCTGCGCCCGGCCCTCGGTGTTGACATAGGTGGCGCTCTTCTCGGTGTATGCCGAGCCCGGGAGGATGACGTCGGCGCGGTGAGCGCCACGGTCGCCGTGGTGGCCCTGGTAGATAACGAACGTGGTGCCGACCGGGACGTCGATCTCGTCGGCGTTAAGGAGGAAGAGCACATCGAGATTGCCGCGGGCGGCGGCATCGATCTGGCTGGCCACGTCGAGGCCGCCCTTGCCCGGCGCGAGCCCTAGGTCGAGGCCGGCGACGCGCGAAGCAGCCGTGTGCAGCACATTGAAGGGGTTCCAGTCGCCGACATCCTTGCCGTCGATGGCAGCAAGGGCGATGCGTGCCGCGCTGCCGAGGATGGCGGCGCCGTCGGGACGCGCGGCGACACCCGAGCCGACAATGACGAGCGGGCGCTGCGCGCCCTTCAGCACCTCGGCGAAGGAGTGCTTTCCGCCCTCGAGCTCCTGCAGCGTCTGACCGCCGGCACCGAGGTAGTCGTACTTGTAGGTGAGCGGCACGGCCTCGCCGACGACGCCGACCTTGAGGCCGCCCTGGCGCCAGCGCTTCAGGATGCGGGCGTTGAGCACCGCCGCCTCGAGGCGCGGATTGGTGCCGACGAGCAGGATCGCGTCGGCTTGGTCGATGCCGGCGATTGTGGAGTTGAACTGGTAGCTGGCGCGGCCGAGCGAAGGATCGAGCTTGCTGCCATCCTGGCGGCAGTCGATGCTCTTGACCTTGAGGCGAGTCGCCAGGTCCTTGAAGGCGAACATCTCCTCGGCGCCGGAGAGATCGCCGGCGATGAAGCCAATGCGATCGGGAGCTGCCGCCTTGAGCTTCTGCGCGGCGAGCGCCAAAGCCTCGTCCCAGCTCGCCGGGCGCAGCCTGCCACCCTCGCGCACATAGGGCTGATCGAGCCGCTGGGTCCTGAGGCCATCGCAGGCAAAGCGCGTCTTGTCGGAGATCCACTCCTCGTTCACGTCGTCGTTGTTGCGCGGCAGAACGCGCAGCACGGCCTTGCCGCGGGTGTCGACGCGAATAGCCGAGCCGAGCGCATCCATGACGTCGAAGGACTCGGTCTTCTCCAGCTCCCAGGGCCGCGAGATGAACGACCAGGGCCGATGCGTCAGCGCACCGACCGGACAGAGGTCGTTCACGTTCGCGCTCATCTCGGAGAGGATGCCGCGATCGAGATAGGTGGTGATCTCCATGTCCTCGCCGCGGCTGATGGCGCCGAGCTCCTCCACGCCCGCCACTTCCGTCATGAAGCGGACGCAGCGCGTGCAGTGGATGCAGCGGTTCATGAAAGTCTTGATGAGCGGGCCGATGTACTTCTCTTCGACCGCCCGCTTGTTCTCGGCGTAGCGCGAGCCGCCAACGCCGTAGGCCATGGCCTGGTCTTGCAGGTCGCACTCGCCGCCCTGGTCGCAGATGGGGCAGTCGAGCGGGTGGTTGATGAGCAGGAACTCCATCACGCCTTCGCGCGCGGCCTTCACCATGGGGCTGCCTGTCAGCACCTTGCGCGGGGCGCCGTCCTTGTTCGGCGGCAGGTCGGTGACGCCCATGGCGCAGGAGGCGATGGGCTTGGGGATGCCCTCCACCTCGACCAGGCACATGCGGCAGTTGCCGGCGATGGACAGGCGCTCGTGGTAGCAGAAACGCGGGATCTCGACGCCGGCCATCTCGCACGCCTGCAGGATGGTGGTGCCGGGCTCGACCAGGATCTCTTTGCCGTCGATGATGATTGGCTTCGTCATAGTTCCTACCCGATCACATCATCGCGTGGCGATGGCGAGCACGGCGAGCGCGCCGATGAACAGGCCGAGCGAGACCCAGCCCTTGGCATACGGCGACAACGGCACGCCGGCGAAGCGCTGCACGTACCACACACCGAGAGCGTAACCCAGCACCGCGCCGAGAACCGCGCCGAGCCAGCCGAGCGTCAGGTAGCCCAGCGCACCGACGGCCAGCGCGCCGACCACCGCCGGAAACGTGAAAGAAGCAACGATGAGCGCCAGCAGATCCACGTTCTCTTCCTTCAACGGCTCGCATTTCTATTCGGCGGCTTCTTTGACTGCCGCGCGATTGGCGTCGATGCGCGCTTCGATGACGTGACGATAGTTGCGGATCAGGCCCTGCACGGGCCATGCGGCGGCGTCACCCAGGGCGCAGATGGTGTGACCTTCGACCTGCTTCGTCACGTTGTAGAGGAGATCGATCTCGCGCTTCTCGGCCTCGCCGCGCTGCATGCGCTCGAGCACGCGGAACATCCAGCCGGTGCCCTCGCGGCAGGGCGTGCACTGGCCGCAGCTCTCGTGCTTGTAGAAGTAGGCGATGCGGGTGATAGCCTTGATGATGTCGGTGGACTTGTCCATGACGATCACGGCTGCGGTGCCGAGGCCGGACTTGAGCTTGACGAGGGCGTCGAAGTCCATGGTCAGGTCGTTGCACTGCTCGGCGGGGATCATCGGCATCGACGAGCCGCCGGGAATGGCGCAGAGCAGGTTGTCCCAGCCGCCGCGCACGCCGCCGCAGTGCTTGTCGATCAGCTCGCGCAGCGGGATGCCCATCTCCTCCTCGACCACGCAGGGATTGTTCACGTGGCCGGAGATCTGGAACAGCTTAGTGCCGGTGTTGTTGGGCTTGCCGAGTGATGCGAACCAGGCGCCCCCGCGGCGCAGGATGTCGGGGACGACGGCAATGCTCTCGACGTTGTTGACGGTCGTCGGGGCGCCGTAGAGGCCGACGTTGGCAGGGAACGGCGGCTTTAAACGCGGCATGCCCTTCTTGCCCTCGATACTCTCGATGAGGGCCGTCTCCTCGCCGCAGATGTAGGCGCCGGCGCCGTGATGGACGACGATGTCGAAGTCCCAGCCGTTGAGATTGGCCTTGCCGATGAGCTTGGCGTCATAGCATTCGTCGACCGCCGCCTGCAGGCGCTCGCGCTCGCGGATGAACTCGCCGCGCAGGTAGATGAAGCAGGTGTGCGCCTTCATGGCGAAGGAGGCGAGCAGTGCGCCCTCGATCAGCAGGTGCGGATCATGGCGCATGATCTCGCGGTCCTTGCAGGAGCCCGGCTCGGATTCATCGCCGTTGATGACGAGGTAGGACGGGCGCGCGTCGTTCTTGGGCATGAACGACCACTTGAGCCCGGTGGGGAAGCCAGCCCCGCCGCGGCCGCGGAGCCCTGAGGTCTTCACCTCGTTGATGATCCAGTCCTGGCCCTTGTCGATCAGCGCCTTGGTGCCGTCCCAGGCGCCGCGGGCGCGCGCACCGGGAAGCCGCCAGTCGTGGAAGCCGTAGAGGTTACGGAAGATGCGGTCCTTGTCTTGGAGCATCGGAGCCTCTTCGTCCTCAGGCCTTTTCCTTGTCGCGTTTCTGCTCGTCGAGCAGCGTCGTCGGGCCGCCGGCGGGGCAGGAGGCGCGGCGCCCGGTCTGCGAGCCGGGCTTCAACGGCTTGCCGGTGCGCAGATCATGCAGGAGCTTGTCGAACAGCGCGGGATCGAGATCCTCGTAAGTGTCCTTGCCGATCTGCACGACCGGTGCATTGGCGCAGCAGCCGAGACACTCGACCTCCTCCCAGGAGAAATCTCCATCGGCCGAAAGCTCGTGCGGATGCTCGGCGATGCGGTCCTTGCACGTCTCGATCAGCGCTTCGGAGCCGCGCAGCATGCACGGAGTCGTGCCGCACACCTGGAGATGGGCTTTCTTGCCCACCGGGGCAAGCTGGAACATCGTATAGAACGTCGCGATCTCGAGCACGCGGATGTAGGCCATGCCCAGCATGTCGGCGATGGCGCGGATGGCGGGCTCGGTGGTCCAGCCCTCCTGCTCCTGGGCGCGCCAAAGCAGCGCAATTACCGCGGATGCCTCTTTTCCGGCGGGATACTTGGCAATCTCACGCTTAGCCCAGGCCAGATTTTCCGGCGTGAAGGCGAAGCTCAGGGGCTGCTCGGGATATAAGCGGCGAACGGCCAAGGCTGGGACCTCTCGGGAGCACTGCGGGCGTGAAGCTGGCTGAGCCCGGACCGGCGCGGCTCGGCGGCACTTTCGCCGATATTGTCGCAGCGCACAATCACCCGTTCACTACGTCTAACGACGCCGTAAGGCAAGCACGCTCGCAGGCGCACCCTGCTCGACGTCAACTCAGATGATGCCAAATGGCGCAATCACCCATGCGCCGAGCAACGCCAGCGCCGCCGTCGGTGCGAGCAAGAGCGCGGATTGCGCGCCGACGCGCAGAAATCCGCTCCAGAACACCGCTAGTCCTACTCCGAAGATCAGGATTACGATTCCGCCGTTCAGTGGCCCACGCGCAATAGCGAGTGCGAGGCCGGCGGCGATCGAGGCAAGCGCAAGCAGGCTCGTCAGCGCGGGTAGCCGCTCCTGCGCGACGCCGAGCGGCCAGCCAGCCATCTGGGCCATGGCGCGATAGGATGCGAGCGAGAGCCCCCACCCGATCGCACCTATCGCCAGAAAGAACAGGTGATCGATGACCATGCCGAAATCTAACCGGCCTCGGCGCGAGTCTTCAGCGCCGCGTTCATATTCTGGAAGCCCGCTTCCGTTGCGTCGAGGATGCTCCCGACGAAGGGCACGAGCAAGCCGGAGAACCCCTCCGATTGGTGAAACAGCGTTCCGCCGGCTGCATACTCGAGCGTGAACCGGTGCTCGCCGGCAAAGAGCCCGGGGATCGGTAGCGAGCCGCGCCATACAAAGCTCCGTTCCGGCTGCACTTCGATTACGACCGGCCGAAACGTGCCAGGCTTGCGCCCAGGCGGCTGGATGACAACCTCCAGGGTCTCTCCGACACGCGCGGTGCCTTTGATGCTGCGGACAAAAGGGTTCCACTCTGGATAGCGGGCAAAATCCATCAGGACGTCCCACACGCGCGCCGCCGGCGCAGCAATCGCGGTGGACGTCATGATTGTCCGGCTCACGTCGCACTCCTACCGGTCGATCTCGCCGAAGACGATGTCGAGCGAGCCGAGGATGGCGGAGACGTCGGCCAGCATGTGGCCGCGGTTCATGTGGTCCATCGCCTGCAAATGCGGGAAGCCGGGCGCCCTGATCTTGCAGCGATAGGGCTTATTGGAGCCGTCGGCGACGAGATAGACGCCGAACTCACCCTTCGGCGCCTCGACGCAGGCGTAGACCTCGCCGGCGGGGGCGTGGAAGCCCTCGGTATAGAGCTTGAAGTGGTGGATCAGCGCCTCCATCGAGCGCTTCATCTCGCCCCGGCGCGGCGGGACGACCTTCTTGTCGTCGGCGGTGACGGGGCCCTGCCCCTCGGGCGAGCGCAGCTTGTCACAGCACTGCTGCATGATCTTCACCGCCTGGCGCATCTCCTCCATGCGCACGAGGTAGCGGTCGTAGCAGTCGCCGTTCTTGCCGATGGGGATGTCGAAATCCAATTCGGAGTAGCACTCGTAGGGCTGGGCTTTGCGCAGGTCCCAGGCGGCGCCGGAGCCGCGCACCATGACGCCGGAGAAGCCCCACTCGAAGCATTCCTTCAAGCTGACGACGCCGATATCGACGTTGCGCTGCTTGAAGATGCGGTTGTCGGTCAGAAGCGTCTCGATGTCGTCGAGCACCTTGGGGTGCGTCTCGCAAAAATCGGCGATGTCGTCGATGAGCTCGGGGGGCAGGTCCTGATGCACGCCGCCGATGCGGAAATACTTGGCGTGCATGCGGCTTCCCGAGGCGCGCTCGTAGAAGACCATCAGCTTCTCGCGCTCCTCGAAGCCCCACAGCGGCGGGGTCAGAGCGCCGACGTCCATGGCCTGGGTCGTGACGTTGAGGAGGTGCGAGAGGAGCCGGCCGATCTCGGAGTAGAGCACGCGGATGAGCTGGGCGCGCTTGGGCACGGTTAGCCCCAAGAGCTTCTCGGCCGCGAGGCAGAAGGCGTGCTCCTGGTTCATCGGCGCGACGTAGTCGAGGCGGTCGAAGTAGCCGATGGCCTGCAGGTAGGTCTTGTGCTCGATCAGCTTCTCGGTGCCGCGGTGCAGGAGGCCGATGTGCGGGTCGACGCGCTCGACCACCTCGCCGTCGAGCTCCAGCACGAGGCGGAGCACGCCGTGGGCGGCCGGATGCTGCGGGCCGAAGTTGATGTTGAACTGACGGATGTCTGTCTCGGCCATGCCGCTATCTCACTTGGGTTCGTCGCCGGTACCGGTATAGACCGCCATCGCGTCCGAGCCATAGAGCTTCTCGGTCGGATTGGCAAAATCGTAGAAGGCCGGCTTGTCCTCGATGAAGATCTCCTTGGCGAGGGTGAGCCCTTCTGCCGCATCGAGAGATCCGGCGGTGAACGTGTAGCGCTCCTCGCCCGCCACCTTCCAGAACAGGATCGATCCGCAGCGCTTGCAAAAGCCGCGCTCGCCTGTCGGGGACGAGCGGTAGACGCCGATGTCGTCGTGGCCGGTGAATTCGGGCACGCCCTCAACGTCGACGTACATCAGCGGCCCGCCGGTCCAGCGCCGGCACATGCCGCAATGGCAGACGCTCACGTCGTGCGAGGCGGCCTTGGCCTTATAGGTGACGGCACCGCAGAGGCAGTGTCCGGACACGTCGCTTGTCACGATCAACCTCCGGCGCCATGCGTGATGGCCTCGGCGCGGGCCTGCTTCGCCTTCTCGTTGACCCGCGCGACGAAGCGCGTCCAGGGGACGATGATGCGCTCATGGCGCCCCTCGCCGATGACGTCGATGCCGTCGTGTGCCCTGACGAGGAAGCTCACGCGGCGACCGCTTACCGCGGTGCACTCCGCTTCGACCGTCACAGTCTGCCCGGGGACCGTCGCCGCCGAGTGCGAGACGTCGATGTGAACTCCGAGGCTCCCCTCCCCTTCATCGAGGTGCGGGGCGAGAATCTTGAGGCAGGTCCACTCCATCAGGCCGACCATGAACCCGGTTGCGAACACGGTCGGCATCTCGCGGAACTCGGGCGCCTCCGGGTAGAGGTGCGGCACGGTCTTCTCGGCCGGGATGCGGAAAGAGAACTCGGTCTTGTCGCCCGGCTTCAATGTGTCCTTCATGGCGTTTCCTCGATCGCGGCTTCACCGAGCTTTCCGGCTGCCACGTAGTTCATGCATACGTCGTAGGGGCTGAGGATCGACTCTCCGTAATGCGCATTGAGTTAATCCGGCAGCCGGTGGCGCAGCCATTGTCCACCATATGCAGCCAGAACGCACGGCACCGCGAGAAGCGCAAAGGTGAGTAGACCAAGCGGCAGGAGGCTCGGCGCGCCCTCAGTGGCAAAGGCGAGAAACGCCGCCCAGACCGCCTGCGCGGCGACGATGACGAGGCCCCAGCGCCATGGGCGCGCGGGGAACCCCATGCCCAGCATGAAGGCCGCCGCCACCATCAGCGGCAAGCCGATCATCCAGTACAGCGGATCGTCCCAGGCCTCGCGATGCTCGCCGAGCAGGCGCACGAGGTCCCAGCTCAGCACACCGGAAACGACTGCGATGGCGATGGCCACGACGTCAGGCGGCACGATGTCGGGTCCGGTGCGTGCCACGGATCACCTCCTCGCCGGCGGCTCACGCCCTGCCGGAGGGACCGGAGGCCTTCTCGTCGCCCGGCAGCACGTAGCGTGCGCCTTCCCAGGGGGACTCGAAGTCGAAGGAGCGGAACTCCTGGGAGAGCTCGACCGGCTCGTACACGACGCGCTTCTGCTCCTCGTCGTAGCGCACCTCGACATAGCCGGTGAGCGGGAAGTCCTTGCGCATCGGATGGCCCTGGAAGCCGTAGTCGGTGAGGATGCGGCGCAGGTCGGGATGGCCCGAGAACAGGATGCCGTACATGTCGTAGGCTTCGCGCTCGAACCAGTTGGCGGCGGGGAACACGCCGACGACGCTCGGAACAGGCGTTACCTCGTCGGTCGTCAGCTTGACGCGGATGCGCTGGTTGAGGCGCGGGGAAAGCAGATGATAGACGACGTCGAAGCGCTCGGAGCGGGCCGGCCAGTCGACGCCGCAGATGTCGATCGGCACCTCGAACAAGCATTTGCCGTCATCGCGCAGAGCCGTGAGCACGGCGACAATCTTGTCGCGCGTGACCTTGAGCGTCAGCTCGCCGTGGGCGATCTCCGACTCCGTCACGGCGTCGCCGAGGATCGAGCCTACGTGGACCTCTAATTCTTCGAGCATCAGCACCTTCCCGGGGCAGCAGGCAGCGGGCAGTGGGCAGCGGCTCCAGCCTGGCTAGTCATCGACGGCATCCTTCTGTAGTGACCGTATAAGGCCATGCAACAGTTTGCCAACCCGATCACACTGGGCGAGCGATGGCTCCACTTGAGGCTCAGCAGCCAGTCCAACGCGTTGAGCAAGTAGCAGGTGGGTTTCAACCTCCCGGAGCGACCCGCGAGCGATTTTGAGAAATTGGACGTATGAGCCTACTGCCTCTCTACCGTAGCCCTCGGCGATGTTCGCAGGTACCGAAGTCGCCGAACGACGCAACTGAGCCGTCATCCCGTAGACCTCGTCTCGGGGAAAGGATTTCGTCAGGCCGTAGATGTTAGCGGCGAGCGTCATGGCCTCCTGCCAGACTGTCAGATCGCGATAGGACCGAATGCCGGGCGTGCTCATGGCGAATGCCTGCTGCCCGCTGCCTGTTGCCCCGATGCCTATCTCTCGATCGTTCCGGTGCGGCGGATCTTACGCTGCAGCAGCAGCACGCCGTAGACGAGCGCCTCGGCGGTCGGCGGGCAGCCCGGCACGTAGACATCGACCGGCACGATACGGTCGCAGCCGCGCACCACCGCGTATGAATAATGGTAGTAGCCGCCGCCGTTGGCGCAGGACCCCATGGAGATGACGTAGCGCGGCTCCGGCATCTGGTCGTAGACCTTGCGCAGGGCGGGCGCCATCTTGTTGGTCAGCGTGCCGGCGACGATCATCACGTCGGACTGGCGCGGGGAAGCACGCGGGGCAAAGCCGAAGCGCTCCAAGTCGTAGCGCGGCATCGACGCCTGCATCATCTCGACGGCGCAGCAAGCGAGGCCGAACGTCATCCACATGAGCGAGCCGGTGCGGGCCCAGTTGATGAGGTCGTCCGTTGTGGTGACGAGGAAGCCCTTGTCGGCGAGCTTGGAGGAGATCTCAGTGAAGCCCTCCTCGCCCGGCTTCACCAGGAAGCCGCCCGAGCCATCCAGCTCAGCCTTGGTCGGGGTGATCAATCCCATTCCAGCGCTCCCTTGCGCCACTCGTAGATGAAGCCGATCGTCAGGACGGCGAGGAAGACCATCATCGCCCAGAAGCCGAAGAGACCGATGTCGCCGAAGGCCACCGCCCAGGGGAACAGGAATGCCACCTCGAGGTCGAAGATGATGAAGAGGATGGCGACGAGGTAGAAGCGCACGTCAAACTTCATGCGTGCGTCGTCGAAGGCATTGAAGCCGCACTCGTAAGCCGAGACCTTCTCCGGGTCGGGGTTGTTGACGGCGATCATGAACGGCACCGCCATCAGGGCGAGGGCGATGAACAGGGCCACGCCTATGAAGATGGCGATGGGCAGGTAGTCGTAGAAGAGCTGGTCCATGGTGGGCCTGGAGGGCTGGAGCGGCCGGTCGCCATCGCCGCTGTTGCGGCGCAATAACGACAGAGGAGGTGTTAACGCAGCCGCCCCGCGGGCGCAACCCGGGGGTTACCGAAAAGGGCCTCTAGCGCCAGCACTGAGGCAATTCGACGGGTGGCTTTGCTGGCACGCAGGCCACGTCGAGGACGTGCGGGAAGTGGAGCACGCGATCGGGGTCCACCTGGAACCGGTCATTGCGATAGAAAGTGAACTCCATCACGGGCGGTATCGTCAGCGAGTAGCGCCTAGTCGGCTCGATGCTATTGTTGGGATGTATGTGAACGACGCTGTGAAACTTGGTAAGCTTTTCAAATACGGGCTGAAGGAGCCTGAAGGCAAACTGCGAGAATATCGCATCGAGCTCGTGAAACTCGATGACTATGATGCGAAAGCGCCGGAGAAGTTGCTCGGGCATTGCCGCGAGAACGCGATACTCCGCGCCCTCGATATCCATTTGCAGGAGCAGATCGCCCTGGCCTGCCGGTGCACACATCTCCTCAATGGTCATCGTTTTATCGGATGACCAAATATCGAGAAACTTCGGTGTGAAATGGAACCGGGGGTGATGCACAGGCGCCCCGCTGACCGATGCATCTGCCATCAGGACATCGATACCGCGAGAAGCCACCTCAAGGTCAAATCCGCACTCAGATGCCACGCCGGGGGATATGCAGGCGCTTACGCCCTGGAGATCATCGGGCATGAGATAGCCGCCGTCGCCGGCGGCGCCAAAACGCTTCAGCTCGACCCTCATGGGGACCGGCTTCAATCGCTCCAATAGCGCTTGGATAGCCTCAGGCTTGGTGGCCTTGCCTACACTTATCCGATCGGCGAACACACGTTCGATCGCCCGCCGTACGCGTCTATCCATCGTGCCAATATGTCCGCTTTAGAAAATTTCCGGTTGGTCGCAACGTCCAACATCTTGCTTCAATCCAGGGATGATTGTCACGGACGGAAACGGCCACGTCATTAACTCCAACATGAGCGACCGCGTTTGGATCATTGCCGATCGCGCATCGCTGCTGCACGATAAGCAGATTAGACTGGCTAGGTTTTATCTGTGGCGCGAATGTTTGCATGGGGGACACGACTTGGTGCCAATTTTTGTCATAAATCTCGATCGAGACACCGACCGGCTCGAGCACATGCAGCGCCAGTTTGATGTCATGGGACAAACGTTTCATCGCATCCCGGCCGTATTGGGCCGGGAACTCCCGGACAGCCTTCGCGATCAGTTCCCGCCCTCCGACCTGGCAGAGGGCCTCGTCGGGAACTATGCCAGTCACCTCGTAGCGGCACAGAGGCTCCTCGATAGCCAATCCGAAGCCGCCATCGTCGTCGAGGATGACCTCGACCTCGACGTCGACCACTTCATTTCCACGGTGACTGCTGCTCTCGCGCTGGCTCCTCAAGGCTGGGATGTCATCAACATCCTCAGCGTATCGAGCAGAGCCATGCTCAAAGTCCGGGACCTGGGAAACGGGAGGGCGCTGGTCCGCTTCTCGCGCCATCCCTGGGACTGCGCCGGCTACGTCATCAGCAGGTCAGGCGCGGCCAAGCTGCTCAAACGGAAGTCACGCACAAAGGGCATGGACTTCGAGATGCGCCATCCCTGGCACTTCGGCTTCAACACGTTCGGGATTTGTCCGCCACTCAGCAGCTATGCGCCATTCGGCTCTTCGGTGGACGTCATCTCCACCACGCGCCGCCCGGTCCCGCGCACGCAAATGGGCATCGATGGGGTTCTTTGGTATTGGCGCACGCTCGGCGCAGTTGGTGCTCTCAAATGCGCGGTGAGCAACATCGTAGGGTCAATCAAGCGACGAATGGGCGGGCCCAAGACGTACGGTCGCGTAATCGAGTGACGACGCGCCGCGGGCCGAAGTCGATACGCCCGTTGGACCGGCGCGTCAAATCGCTTGAATGGTCGCGGAGGCGCGATCCCGCGTGTCCGACAGCAGCTTGTCGAAATACTCGATTGTCGCCTTGAGGCCCTCGCGCAATGGAATAGTCGGCGACCAGCCCAAGCGCTCCTTGGCCAATGAAATGTCCGGCTGGCGCTGCTTGGGGTCATCCTGCGGCAGGGGCTCAGCCACCAGCTTCGACTTCGATCCAGTCATGTCGATCACGAGCTCGGCGAGCTGGCGAATGCTGAACTCGCTCGGATTCCCCAGGTTGACCGGCCCGGTGAAGTCCTTGGGGCTCTCCATCAGCCGGACGAGACCGTCGACGAGATCATCTACATAGCAGAAGGAGCGGGTCTGCTCGCCGTCGCCGTAGATGGTGATGGGCTGGCCCTGCAGCGCCTGGACGATGAAATTCGACACGACGCGCCCGTCGTTCGGGTGCATGCGCGGGCCGTAGGTGTTGAAGATGCGGGCGACCTTGATCTCGAGCTTGTGCTGACGCCAGTAGTCGAAGAACAGCGTTTCGGCGCAGCGCTTGCCCTCGTCGTAGCAGGAGCGCGGGCCGATCGGGTTGACGTTGCCCCAATAGCTCTCGACCTGCGGATGCACCGCCGGGTCACCGTAGACCTCGCTGGTCGATGCCTGGAGAATCCGGCAGCGCAGGCGCTTGGCGAGACCCAGCATATTGATGGCGCCATGAACGCTGGTCTTGGTCGTCTGCACGGGATCATGCTGATAGTGAACGGGCGAGGCCGGGCATGCGAGATTGTAGATCTCGTCGACCTCGATATAGAGCGGGAAGGTGACGTCGTGGCGCAGCAGCTCGAAGCGAGGGTGGCCTAAAAGCCCCTCGACGTTGCGTCTCGACCCGGTGAACATGTTGTCGAGACAGATCACCTCATGGCCCATTTCGATCAGCCGCTCACAGAGGTGGGAGCCGATGAAGCCGGCACCGCCCGTGACGAGAACGGACTTGGCATCGAATTTTTCGACTTGGCTGACGCGGCGCTGCACCGGCGATGCTCACTAATCAACTGCGGAACGAAAGACCGAGAACGAGAGAAACAACGAAGTTCATTTTGCGGGCATCGCAAAGAATTTTAGCAACCCTAAGACGATATGCATTTTTGGTAAAGTCGGGCGCCGCAAAGCGCGAAGCCGCGGGCCGGCACTGACTTGGCGTACTCTCCCCGCTCGGCGTCGCGAAGCCGAACGTGCCGATGCCTCTGAGCTCGGCAATCGCCTCGACTGGCGCAGGCCGCAACGACCAACTTCCTGGCCGCGCAGACGGTCAAAAGGGTGCCCCGGCTTGGCGCTGCCGGCATGCACCCCGCTGCCCCCGAAAACCGTGCGCCGTAGTTCCCTACGGTACAGCCCGGGCCCTCAAAGCCCGGCATGGGTTGCACATGCCGGCGCAAAATTTCCGGCTGGCTGAAATTGAAACAGGCTGCGTGTGCCCTCAACGAGAGCTTGGAGTCCAAGTCATGTCGAATGCCATTCTATCAGAAGTGCGCGAGATCACCCTCACCATGGCGATGCTGGCAGGCTTGTTGGCTCTCAGTCTCGGGGTCGCCTGCGCGGCAGTTGTGATCGCCGACAACCAGACGCGGCATGTCGCGACGCTGGCGGGCGTTGCGCCGGTCGCCCTGCTCGAGCCGTAAGCCTGCACGCTAGCACGAGGCAAACGGGCGAAAGTCACCAAAGGCAGCGGATTTCTCTATCAAGCGGACGAATGCTCCGCGCCACGTGGTGCCGTCTGCGGGCCTCGATACACTACCCCATAGTTTCCAGCTCCCCAGGTGCCGGGTGCATGCTTGTCTCGAGGCGCCAGCCTTTGATGAGGCCGTAGATCGCGGGAATGACGATGAGCGTCAGCACGGTCGAGGAGACCATGCCGCCGATCATCGGCACCGCGATGCGCTGCATCACCTCCGAGCCCGTGCCGGTGCTCCACATGATGGGCAGCAGGCCGGCGATGATGGCGACCACGGTCATCATCTTGGGGCGCACACGTTCTACCGCGCCTTCCATGATCGCGGCGTGCAGATCGGCGCGCGACAAAGACCGACCCTCGTGCTGAGCGCGCTCGCGGGCCTCGTTGAGCGCCTGATCGAGGTAGATCAGCATGACGACGCCCGTCTCGGCGGCGACGCCGGCGAGGGCGATAAAGCCGACGGCGACGGCGACCGAGAGGTTGAAGCCGAGCCACCACATCAGCCAGAAGCCGCCGACCAGGGCAAAGGGCAGCGACAGCATGACGATCAGGGTCTCGGTCCAGCGGCGGAAGTTCAGGTAGAGCAGCAACACAATGATCAGCAGCGTCACCGGGACGACGATCTTCAGCCGCTCCTTGGCGCGCGCGTAGTATTCGAACTGGCCGCTCCAGGTGATGTAGTAGCCGTCGGGCAGCTTCACCTGGTCGGCGACTGCACGCTGCGCCTCGGCGACGTAGCTACCGAGGTCCCTGTCGCGCACGTCGACGAAGATATAGGCGACGAGCTGCGCGTCCTCGGTGCGGATGGAGGCGGGCCCTTGCGTGCGCTTCACCGTGGCGACCTCCCCCAGCGGCACCGTGCCGCCGCCGGGGAGGGAGACCAGCACATCGCGCGCAATCGCGACCGGATCGGACCTGAGCTCGCGCGGATAGCGCACGTTGACCGCATAGCGCTCGCGCCCTTCGACGGTCGTGGTCACCGTCTCCGCGCCGAGCGCTGTGGCAACGACATCCTGCACGTCGCCGACCATCAGACCGTAGCGGCCGAGCTGATCGCGTTTCGGCTCTATCTCGAGGTAGTAGCCGCCGATAACGCGCTCGGCGTAGGCACTGGCCGTGCCGGGCACGGCGCGCAAGGCTACCTCGATCTGGCGTGCGACATGCTCGATCTCTTTCAGATTCTGGCCGAATACCTTGACGCCGATGGGTGTACGGATGCCCGTGGCGAGCATGTCGATGCGCGCCTTGATGGGCATCGTCCAGGCATTGGATACGCCGGGGAACTGCAGCGACTGGTCCATCTCACCGATCAGCTTGTCGACCGTCATGCCGGGGCGCCACTCGCTCTCCGGCTTCAGGTTGATAACGGTCTCGAACATCTCGGTCGGCGCCGGATCGGTAGCGGTCGCGGCGCGCCCGGCTTTGCCGAACACAGATTCCACCTCGGGGAAGGACTTGATGATGCGGTCCTGGGTCTGCAGCAGCTCGGCGGCCTTGGTGATCGAGAGGCCGGGGAGCGACACTGGCATGTAGAACAGCGTCCCCTCGTTGAGGTTGGGCATGAACTCCGAGCCGAGCTTGGTCGCCGGCCAAATGCTGATGGCGAGCACCGCCACCGCCAATACGACGGTCAGCGTCTTGGCCTTGAGCACGGCGTTGATCACCGGGCGGTAGACCCAGATCAGGAAGCGATTGATGGGATTTCGCGCCTCGGGGATGATGCGCCCCCGCACGAAGATCACCATCAGGGCCGGGACGAGGGTCACGGACAGGAAGGCCGCCGCTGCCATGGCGAAGGTCTTGGTGAAGGCCAGCGGCTTGAACAGGCGACCTTCCTGCGCCTCGAGCGTAAAGATGGGCAGGAACGACACCGTGATGATGAGCAGCGAGAAGAAGAGCGCCGGGCCCACCTGGGCCGCGGCCTCGATCAGGATCTCCGTGCGCGGCTTGTCGGGGGGCGCCCGCTCGAGGTGCTTGTGCGCGTTCTCGATCATCACGATGGCCGCGTCCACCATGGCGCCGATGGCGATCGCGATACCGCCGAGACTCATGATGTTGGAGCTGATCCCCAACAGGTGCATGAACACGTAGGCGATGAGCACGCCGAGCGGCAGAGTTAGGATGGCGACGAAGGCGCTGCGCGCATGCAACAGGAAGACGATGCACACGAGCGCCACGATCAGGCTTTCCTCGGTCAGCGTCCGCTTCAGCGTATCGATGGCCCGATGGATGAGCTCGGAGCGGTCGTAAACGGGAACGATTTCCGTGCCGTCCGGTAAGCTCGAGCGGATCTCATCCAAGCGCTGTTTGACGTTGTCGATGACGGCGAGGGCATTTTGTCCATAGCGCTGCACGGCGATGCCGGAGACGGCCTCGCCCTCGCCGTTGAGCTCGGTGATGCCGCGCCGCTCGTCCGGGGCCAATTCGACGCGCGCCACGTCACGAAGATACACCGGCGTGCCGTTCTCGCTCTTGAGGACGATCTGCTCGAGGTCCTTGGTACTCCTGATGTAGCCGCGCCCGCGCACCATGAACTCGGTTTCGGCGAGCTCGACCACGCGCCCGCCGACGTCCATGTTCGAGTCACGAATGGCGTCCCTGATTTTGGCGAGCGAAATGTTGAAGGTCTTGAGCCGGCCGGGATCGACCACGACGCTGTACTGGCGCACAAATCCGCCTACGCTCGCGACCTCGGCCACCCCTTCCGACTTCGCCAGTGCATAGCGCACCTGCCAGTCCTGAATCGTACGCAGATCGGCGAGCGTGCGCTTTGCGGCCATGACTGCATACTGGTAGACCCAGCCGACCCCCGTGGCGTCGGGGCCGATGGTCGGCGTGACGTTGCGCGGCAGGTTGCGCGCGGCAAAGCTCAGGTACTCGAGCACGCGCGAGCGCGCCCAATAGATGTCGGTGCCGTCCTCGAAAATGACGTAGACGAAGCTGACGCCGAAGAACGAGAAGCCGCGCACCACGTGCGACCGCGGCACGGAAAGCATGGCCGTGGTCAGCGGATAGGTGATCTGGTCCTCGATCACCTGGGGGGCTTGGCCGGGTGCCTCCGTGTAGATGATGACCTGTGTGTCGGAGAGGTCGGGAATGGCGTCGAGTGGGACGTTCTTGATGGCGTAGATTCCGGCACCGGTGGCGAACAGCGCACCGAGCAGGACCAGCATGAGGTTGTTCGCCGACCAGCGGATGATCCAAGCGATCATTGGCCGGCCTCCACTTCCGATTTCGAGTCTCCTTGACTAGGCGGCGTCTCTGCAGCGAAGCCCTTCAGGGCGGCGCGCAGATTGCTCTCGGCGTCGATCAGGAAGTTCGCCGACGTGACCACCTTGTCGCCGGCCTTGACGCCTTCGACCACCTCGCGGAATCCGTCTCCATGCTGCCCGAGCTTGACCTCGCGCGGCTCGAAGCGGCCGTCGCCCTTGTCGAGAATGACGACCTGGCGCGTTCCGCTGTCGATGACGGCGCTGTTTGGCACCGCCACGACCTCACGGTCGGCCCCGGCCGTGATCTCGACGTCGGCATACATGTCGGGCAGCAGGGCGAGATCGGGATTGGGCAGCTCGATGCGGACGGGGGCGGTGCGCGTCTCGTTGTTGAGATGCGGAACGATGACGCTGACGTTGCCGCGGAACTCCCGGTCCGGGTAGGCGCGGGCACGGACCGTCACCGGCTGACCGACCTTGAGCGCGCCAAGCTCGGCCTCCGGCACATCGGCCATCACCCAGACGTACGAATGGTCGGCAATGCGGAACAGAACGTCGCCCGCTTGCGCCCGCATGCCGCTAACGGCTGTGCGCTCGAGGACGAGCCCGTCGTTCGGCGCGCGCCAGACAATGGTATCGGGAACATTGCGCGTGCGTGCGATGCTATCGATGACGTCCTTCGGGATTTGCATGTTCTCTAGCCGCCGGCGCGCCCCGATGACGGGTGCGCGCGTGCGCGCACTTTCTGCCGCCGTTCGTCTCCCCGAGGCGATGGGGCCCCAGCCGGTCTCTTCCTCGACGACCAGGCGGGCGCCGATGGAGAGCAGCTCCGGCGCGTAGATGGTCATCAGCGGGTCACCGGCCTTCACGTGCGTGCCGGTCGTGACATCCGCGACCTTCTCGAGATAGCCTTCGAAGCGCAGAGTGATGACCGAGATGCGCCGCTCATCCAGCTTGACGATGCCGGGGGCGCGCACCGGATGGCCCAAAGTGCGCTTTTTGACCTCCTCGCTGCGCACGCCGGCGCGCTGAATTTTCTCCGGTGAGACCTTTACGGTGTCCCCTTCGTCCACCTCATCCGCATAGACGGGAATGTAGTCCATACCCATCGAGTCCTTCTTCGGCACCGGTGAGATGTCCGGAAGGCCCATCGGATTGCGATAATGAATGATCCTGCGGCCCTGGTCGTTCTGCGGCCGTGGCTCGCCTTCCGCCTGCGCCTGCACTTGCGCCGGCGCAACCGCCTTGGGGGCATCGAAGCTGACGTCCTCCGAGGCACGCACTGCGATGTATGCCTCGCCGGCTTCCGTGCTCCGTGGCGTCAGCGAATAGAGCGGCTTGCCTGTGGGGTCGCGGTAGTAGATGACGGGACCGGTGCTTTTTTCATGCGGTCCGCTCTTTGCCGCCATCGGTGTCGGCGGCAGCTCGAGCATGCCCGTCTGGCCTGCCCAAAGCCCGGCTCCCGCCGCAGCCGTAAGGGCTGCGACGGTCACCACACCTTTCATCAGGGGGGTCATTCTGTGGCCGTGACGATGAGCTTGCTCTCAACCGTCCCGGTCTCTCCCTGGACTTTGGCGCCAAGCGACAGCGCCCAATGACCAGCCATCGTGAGCTTGGTCTTGAAGCGATAGACGCCCGGGTCCGTGGAGGCGACGGGCTCGATGGGCGAGTCCATCATCGCCATGCCATCTGGTCCCATGTCGATGCGCTTAGCAAAGATCACCGCATCGGGGATGGCCCGACCTGAAGGCTTGTGCACGAGCTTGACCGAAATTATGGCGTCGCCCTGCTTCACCTTCTCATCGACCAGCTGGAACTCGTAGTCCTTGATATCGGCGAGCGCCGCCACACCGGTGAGCATCAGCAGTGCAGCGCCCACGGCAGCTGCACGCGAAGTCTTGCGTTGCATTTTTCAGATCTCCAATCGTCCAACCGGCGCCGGCGAATAGCCAGCGCGCGCAAGCGACAGCAGCGTCGGCTGCAGCCGCAAAGGCGCCTACGGGCGCTGGTCAGGCGCTTGGAGGTCGGAGGAGTTGCGGTGTGAGGACGCCGGCGCTCTCATGGGCTGCTGCCGGCGGTATGCGGTCGCGCGGCACGTCGCGATGCAGCCGCGCTTCGATGGGAGGGGTCAACTGCTGGGTGCACTTGGCGAGGCAGTTGCCAAGGTCCGGGCAGGTCTGCTGCGGGCAGTTCGGACAGTGCTTGGCCTTGACCGGCTTGTGGCTGTGGCACGGCATGGCTTGCTTGGCCGATACGGCGTCCTGACCATGGTGGCCAGCTGCCATTTGCAGTGCGTGCGACGCGGACAACGGCACAGACACGGCCGCCCCCAGCATGGCAAGCATGCCGAGCATCAGGCACCAACGGCGGTAGTTGTCTCTCGTCACGGGCGGCAGGGTGCCACAAGCAAAGGCGGCCCACAACAGCCGCGTCGGACAGCGGTATCACCATCCGACGGCTGACGAGCTAAGTTATTGAAAAGATTGGCGCGAGAGACGGGACTTGAACCCGCGGCCTCCGGCGTGACAGGCCGGCGCTCTAACCAACTGAGCTACTCCCGCAGTCAAAAATGCGCGCCCCGTGGGGACGCGCTTGCCACGAGGCGATGACTTACGTGCCTCGCCCGGGGAAGTCAAGGAAGTCCCGCGACAATTCACGGTTGGCCCTGCGCGGCGCCCAGAAAATCGAGCTTCCCGACCGGGACGCCGTTGTGGCGCAGGATGGCGTAGGCGGTGGTGACGTGGAAATAGAAGTTCGGCAGGGCGAAGAACACGAGGTAGTCCTGGCCCTTGAAGGAGAGCTCGCGCGGGCCGGCCTTGAGCGAGACCGGGCGGCCCTCGGAGCCGTCGATCTGCCCGGGCGTGAGGGTGCCGATGAAGTCCAGCGTCTTTGCGATGCGTGCCTTCAGCTCGGGGATGGTCTTCTCGGTGTCCTCGAAGCTCGGCACAGGGGCGCCGGCGAGGCGAGCCGGGCAGCCCTTGGCGTGGTCGGAAGCCATCTGCACCTGGCGCGAGAGCGGGAACATGTCCGGGGCAAGGCGCGCGGAGACGAGCACGGCGGGGTCAAACTTCTTCTCCTCGGCATAGGCGAGCGCCTTGTCGAGAATGGCGTCGAGCGCCTTCAGCGTGCGCAGGAACGCCGGCACGGATGCCTCAAACATCGATAGGGTCATTTGCTGTCCTTTGATCGTCCGCCGCGATTGGCGCATCACATCGTGTCGCCAGAAGCACCTATCAAGGCACGCGCGGCATGTGAAAAGATGGTGGGCGGTGAGAGGGTCGAACTCCCGACATCTTCGGTGTAAACGAAGCGCTCTACCACTGAGCTAACCGCCCTGGCCGCGCTCTTCCTAGCGGGCGCAGGCAAAGGCCGCAAGGCGACCTTTCGCGTTCGAGCTCGAAAGCAAAAGGCGCGCCGCACTCCTCGCGCGACGCGCCGACCATGTTCCCGAAGCTCAAGCGGCGGTGCCTAGTTCAGCGCGTCCTTGAGGCCCTTCGAAGGACTGAACTTGGGCACCCGCGATGCCGGGATGTTGATCGTCGCGCCCGTTGCCGGATTGCGGCCCTCGCGCGCCTTGCGCTTGGCCACCTTGAACGTGCCGAAGTCCGGAATGCGGACCTCGTGGCCCTCGCGCATCGCGCTGCGGATGTGCTCGAGCACGGCGTCGACCGCCACGGTGGCTTTGTCCTTCGTGAGCTCGGCTTCCTTGGCGACGGCGTCGATCAAATCTTTCTTGCTCATCTCGTGTCCGTCCTTTGCGTTCGGAATTGCGACTTGGGGGAGTGGCGGAAATAGGGGTCCGCATGTGTTGCTGCAGTCGCAACAGTGCGTGAGAGAAGCGCCCAATACACGGCCCCGTCAAGGGGTAAAAGGCGCGAATTTGCCCGAAAAACCTGGGGAAACGAGCGTTTTGGAGCGCACGGAGCAAGAACAAAAACCTCGCGGTTGGTGGCCGCGAGGTTACTGAAGTTGCATGCGCAGCCCGACGGCGTTCCCCGGAAGGGAACGCCATCAAGTTGCATCAATGTGCAGTGACGCGCGAGCCGGCGTTGCCGTCCTCGCCCTTGACGGCTGCAGCCTCTGCAGCCTCGTCCCAGACGAGCCGCTCGGGCGTGCGGACCAGAGCCGTCTTCAAGACGTCGTCGACGCGTGCCACCGGCACGATCTCGATCTTGTTCTTGATCTCCGCCGGTATCTCCGAGAGGTCCTTGACGTTCTCCTCGGGGATGATGACGGTCTTGATGCCGCCGCGAAGCGCCGCGAGCAGCTTCTCCTTCAGACCGCCGATCGGCAGCACGCGGCCGCGCAGCGTGATCTCGCCCGTCATGGCGACGTCCTTGCGCACGGGGATGCCGGTCAAGACCGAGATGATCGCAGTGGCCATGGCAACGCCGGCGGACGGACCGTCCTTAGGCGTCGCGCCCTCCGGCACGTGGACGTGGATGTCCTTCTTCTCGAACAGAGAAGGATGGATGCCGAAGTCGACGCAACGCGAGCGCACATAGGCGTTGGCCGCCTGGATGCTCTCCTTCATGACGTCGCGCAGGTTGCCGGTGACGGTCATCTTGCCCTTGCCGGGCATCATGACGCCTTCGATGGTCAGCAGCTCACCGCCAACCTCGGTCCAGGCAAGGCCGGTGACAATGCCCACCTGATCCTCGAGCTCGGCCTCGCCGTAGCGGTACTTCGGCACGCCGAGATAGGTTTCGAGGTTCGCCTGGGTGACGACGACCGTCTTCTTGGCGGGCGAGGTCAGGATCTCCTTCACCGCCTTGCGGGCGAGCTTGGCGATCTCGCGCTCGAGCGAGCGCACGCCAGCCTCGCGCGTGTAGCGACGCACGAGCTCCAGAAGTGCCCCATCGTCGACCGTCCACTCTTCCGGCTCCAGGCCGTGGGCCTGGCGCTGGCCGGGGATCAGGTGCCGCTTGGCAATCTCGATCTTCTCGTCCTCGGTGTAGCCGGCGAGACGGATGATCTCCATGCGGTCCATAAGGGCCGGTGGAATGTTGAGCGTGTTGGCCGTCGTCACGAACATCACGTTCGACAGGTCGTAGTCGACCTCGAGGTAATGGTCGTTGAACGTGCCGTTCTGCTCAGGATCCAAGACCTCGAGCAGCGCCGCTGCCGGATCGCCGCGGAAGTCCGAGCCCATCTTGTCGATCTCGTCGAGCAGGAAGAGCGGGTTGGTGCGCTTGGCCTTGCGCATCGACTGGATGACCTTGCCGGGCATCGAGCCGATGTAGGTGCGGCGATGACCGCGGATCTCGGCCTCGTCGCGCACGCCGCCGAGGCTCATGCGCACGAACTCGCGACCGGTGGCATTCGCCATCGACTTGCCGAGCGAGGTCTTGCCGACGCCGGGCGGGCCGACGAGGCACAGGATCGGCCCCTTCAGCGTGTTCGACCGGCTCTGGACCGCGAGGTATTCGACGATGCGGTCCTTGACCTTGTCGAGGCCATAGTGATCCGCGTCGAGAACCTCCTGCGCATAGCGCAGGTCGTTCTTGTCGTTCGACTTCTTGCCCCACGGAATGCCGAGCAGCCAGTCCAGATAGTTCCGCACGACGGTCGCTTCGGCCGACATGGGCGACATCTGGCGCAGCTTCTTCAGCTCGCCCTGAGCCTTCTCGCGCGCTTCCTTGGAGAGCTTGGTCTTGGAGATCCGCTGTTCGAGCTCGGCGAGCTCGTCCTTGCCGTCCTCCTGATCGCCCAGCTCCTTCTGGATCGCCTT
>JAEXXM010000039.1 GCA_023405815.1 Pseudomonadota bacterium
GTGCAGGGCTATCCCGACGAGGGCGGCGCCAGTGAAGCGCCAGTGGCCACGGCCAGTAGCGGCGGTTTCCCCGCCGCAGTAACCGCTCATCTTTCAGCAGAAAGCCAGGACGGCGGCAGGACCGAAGGCGGCTCTGCGGTCCCGCGTCTTCAGCGCGAAGCGCGGCCCGATGTCGTCTATGGGGCGCTGGACCTCGGCACCAACAACTGCCGCCTTCTGCTCGCGCGCCCGTCACGGCGCGGGTTCCGCGTCGTCGACGCGTTCTCGCGCATCATCCGGCTGGGCGAGGGTGTCAGCCAGACAGGCCGGTTGTCGGAGCCGGCGATGGCACGCACGCTCGACGCTCTGAAGGTGTGCGCGGCAAAGCTCGGCCGTGCCAACGTGCGCCGGTCGCGGCTCGTCGCCACGGAAGCATGCCGCGTGGCGGAGAACGGCCGCGAGTTTCTCGACCGCGTGCACGACAGGCTCGGGCTAGAGATCGAAATCCTCACACGCGAGGTGGAGGCGCGGCTTGCCGTCTCGGGATCGGCGGCGCTGATCGACCAGAGCTGCGACTACGTCTTGGTGTTCGATATCGGCGGCGGCTCCTCGGAGCTGATCCTTCTCGATCTTACGCGCCGAGGCCGGCACCGCGATCGTCGCTTCGCCGGACGGGTCGATGCGCAGCACTGCCTCGTCGCCTGGACGTCGCTGCCGATCGGCGTCGTCACGCTCGCCGAGCGCTTCGGTGGGCGGCACGTGACCGAGAACGACTTCGAGGCGATGGTGGCGGCGACGCAGGGGATGCTCGCCGACTTCGAGGCACAGCACGGTGTCGCCGGGCGCCTGCAGGGCCGGCGCATGCACATGCTCGGCACGTCCGGTACCGTCACGACGGTTGCCGGCATCCAACTCGGACTGAAGCGGTACGACCGCAATCGCGTCGACGGCTGCTGGCTCAATGTGGGCGACGTGCGCGGTGTCACGACCGACCTGCTCGGCCGCAGCTACGAGCAGCGCGTCGCCGAGCCGTGCATCGGGCGCGACCGCGCCGACCTGGTGCTGGCTGGCTGTGCAATTCTCGAAGCGATCCTCAGGACGTGGCCGTGCGAGCGGCTGCGCGTCGCCGATCGCGGCCTGCGCGAAGGCATCCTGACGACGCTGATGCTCGAGGATGGCGTGTTCGCCCCGGCGCGGCGGCGCAGGCGTCCAGTTTGAGAGTCAAGGGATGAGCCAGAAGCGCGGTGGACCGCAAAAAGGCCCAGGCGGCGGCCAACGGCAGATGCACGTGCGCCTCAAGACGGCGCGCAAGCACCGGCCGTCGTCGCAGCGGTGGCTGGAGCGGCAGCTCAACGACCCTTACGTCTCGGCGTCGAAGCGTGAGGGGATGCGCTCGCGTGCGGCCTACAAGCTGAAAGAGATCGACGACAAGTACAAGTTTCTGAAGCCGGGGGCGATCGTCGTCGACCTCGGGGCCGCGCCGGGGGGCTGGAGCCAGATCGCCGCCGAGCGGGTGCAATCGGTCGCCGGCAAGGGGCAGGTGGTGGCCATCGACTATCTGGACATGGAGCCGCTGCCGGGCGTCGAAGCGCTGAAGCTCGACTTCACGGACGAGAATGCCGAGGCGACGTTGAAGTCATTGCTGCGCGACGGGCATGCCGACGTCGTGCTCTCCGACATGGCGGCGCCGACGACGGGGCACACGCGCACCGACCATTTGCGCATCATGGGTCTCGCCGAAGCAGCGGGTGCGTTCGCCTGCGACGTGCTGCGGCCGGGCGGGGCGTTCCTTGCCAAGGTCCTCCAGGGGGGAACCGAGCGCGACCTGCTCGACATGCTGAAGAAGCGCTTCGCCACCGTGCGGCACGTCAAGCCGCCGGCGAGCCGCTCCGATTCGGCCGAGCTCTACGTGCTGGCGACGGGCTTCCGTCCGGGCTAGGGCTTCGCGCTCAGGCCGGCGAGAGATTCTACAGCTCGGCGCTTAAGCGCGTTGGGCTTCCTCGGCGTGCGGGGCGTGGCCCAGCTCGGGGAGAGTGACGAGCTTCGATCCGCTCGTGCGGGCGAGGCGATACCGGCGGCGCAACGGCGGGACACGGGGCCAACGCTGTGCGCAGGCAGACCGGCGCCGTTTTCCAGCTGCGGCAAAAAATGCCCCTGTATCGCGCGGAACAGATCGGCGCTCCGGCCCCTTCTTAACCAACGGGGTCGAGCGGCCAGATTGTTCGATGATTTTCATCGGTGCACAAGCCGCATGCTTAAGGACTCTGTCATGCGAACGAGCTACAATGCGGGATCATCAGAGAGGCTCACGGTATGAAACGTCCGTGTCTCGTTCGACTTGGTTTGGCAGCATTCGCGCTGACGGCCGTTCCTCTCGCGCTCGCCTACTCCGAAGAAGTCATGGATACGTTCGCGATCGAGCCGCTGCAGGCGGTGTCGTTCGGCGGCGGTGACGGCGACAGCTTCTCGGTCGAGCAGATATCGCGCTCCGACAATACGGTGATGGTGCTGTTGCGCCCGATGGGCGAGAGCTGCGTGTTCCGGTTCCCGGTGAGCGTCGGCCGCAGCGTGCAGTTGCGGGCGGACACGCCAAGCGGTCAGAGCCTGCTGTGCAAGGCTACGCTGCAGCCAATTACAGACGATGGGACCGCGCGCTTTGGCGCGGAATGCAACGAGGCGCCCGTCTCGCACGAGCGCAAATGCCCGCCGGACGGCGACACGGCATCAGTGGATCGCCCTCAACACTAGCTTTCGGCGCCGGCGCGCTTTGGCTCAGTGCTCAGACTTGCTCTTGCGGAAAGGCGTCTTGACGATCGTCACGATGATCGTGGTGATGGCGCCGGCAATGAGGCCGACGATCGCCGATCCCGAGGCCGTCGCGATCCAGGCAAGGATTTCGCCGATCGCGGGAACAGGGCGAACGGCTTCGGAGATCGCGTGGATGACGTGCTCGGGGCCGGCAAATCCGAACTCGGCCAGGCCGTGCACGAGGATGCCGCCGCCGACCCAGAGCATTGCAATCATGCCGATGAAGCTCAGCGTCTCGAGGAACGGTGGCATGCCGCGGACGAGAACGCGGCCGATGGGGCCGGAGATGGCGCCGCCCCGCTGGGCGAGACGGACGCCGATGTCGTCGGCCTTCACGATGAGCGCCACGACGCCATAGACTCCGACGGTGATCAAGATGGCCACGGCTGCCAGAACGATGGCGCGTGTGGCAAGGTCGGGCGCGTCGATGGTCGCCAGCGCGATGGCCATGATCTCGGCGGAAAGGATGAAGTCGGTGCGGATGGCGCCCGAGACCTTCTCGTCCTCGAGCGCCTTATCACCCTTGGCAAGCTCAGCCGCCACCTTCACGCCCGCGGCACCGTTCGTGCCGATGGTGAGCATGTGGTGGACCTTCTCGTAGCCCTCGAAGGCGAGGTAGAGGCCGCCGAGCATGAGCAGCGGGGTGATGGCCTGAGGCAGGAAGGCGCTGAGCAGGAGTGCGGCGGGCAACAGGTAGAACAGCTTGTTGCGCAGCGAGCCGATGGCGATGCGTCCAACGATCGGCAGCTCGCGCTGGGCGGCGAGGCCGGTGACGTAGCGCGGGGTCACGGCCGCGTCGTCGATGACGACGCCTGCCGCCTTGGCGCTCGCCTTGGCCGCCTGTCCCGCTGCGTCGTCGAGGGTGGCTGCCGTCAGCTTGGTGAGCGCCACGATGTCGTCGAGAAGGGCAAGGAGGCCCTGCATAGTCCACCATCCTTTTGTCGCGTCGTTGTCCTAGGCTAGCGCCGCCGCGTCCCACCACAAGTCCGCAGGTCGCACTTGCAGGTGAGGAGCCCTGCGGCCTGTTCCGTCCGTTACAGCGGGCGGCCAACAGGCGCGCAATGTGAGGCTGCTATAGATGCGCGACGAGGCCGCAATGCTGCTCTCTCTTTTCACCGCCTTTCATGGCCGCATCAGCCGCAAGCAATGGTGGATCGGATTCCCCATCGTCGCGCTGATCAGCGTCGCCGGCGAAATCTATCTCAATCCGGGGATACTCGCGGAAGAGGGGGCGCCACCAGTATGGGCAGAGACTCTTTGGAATGCGTTCTGGCTCATCCCGATCACAGCGATCATGGTGAAGCGCTTCAACGACCGTGATCGACCGTGGTGGTTCGGATGGGCCGTATCGGCGGCGATGCTGGCTGCTGACTGTGCACCTCATTTCGGCGTGTTGATCGACCCAGAGGCTCCCCTGCCGAATGCGATCGCCTTCTGGCTGGTGCTGGCGCTGCTCCTCGCCAGCATCATCGATAACGGTTTCCTGCGCGGGACGGCGGGTCCAAACCGCTATGGAGATGACCCGCTGGCAAGCAAGGCCGTTCCCGCCGCCGCCTAAAGGACTGGACTGAAATATATCTGATTTCTTGAGGGCGCCCGGGTGGACCATCGGGAGCCCCGATCGTTATCCGGAGGTCGCCCAACCCGTCGCAGGGCGCCTCGCTTCCCTCCCCACGACTCCAGTGGTATAGGGCTGCCGACATCGTTTCCGCTGGGCCCGGAACATGTCGCCCAGCCCTCAGGAGAACCCCTCACGATGGCCGCACGCACTGGCCCGCTCAAGATCGATTCCAACGTCGCCCTCACCTTCGACGACGTCCTCCTGGTGCCCGCTGCCTCCGAGATCATGCCGAGCCAGGCCGATGTCGGCACCCAGCTAACCCGCTCCATTCGCCTCAATATTCCGGTTATCTCCTCGGCGATGGATACGGTTACCGAGGCGCGCCTCGCCATCGCCATGGCGCAGGAAGGGGGCATCGGCGTCATTCACCGCAACCTCACACCCGAGGAGCAGGCGCGGCAGGTCGCGCTGGTGAAGAAGTTCGAATCGGGAATCGTCCTCAACCCGGTAACCATCAATCCCGAGGCGTCGCTGCGCGCGGCGCTGGCACTGATGGCCGAGCACAGCATCTCCGGTGTCCCCGTTGTGGAAAAGCCGAAGGGTGGCTCGGACAAGGGGCGTCTCGTCGGCATTCTGACGAACCGCGACGTTCGCTTTGCCACGAACCTCGAGCAGCCGGTCTCCGAGCTGATGACCAAGGAACGGCTCGTCACGGTGAAGCGGTCGGTTTCGCAGGAGGATGCCAAGCGGCTTCTGCACGAGAATCGCATCGAGAAGCTGCTCGTCGTGGACGAGGATGACCACTGCATCGGCCTCATCACGGTGAAGGACATCGAGAAGGCGCAGAGGCACCCGCACGCGTCCAAGGATGCCGACGGGCGTCTGCGCGTCGCTGCGGCGACCACGGTTGGTGAGGACGGCTTCCTGCGAACCGAGCTGCTCATGGCGGCGGGGTGCGATCTGATCGTCGTCGACACGGCGCACGGCCACTCGAGTCGCGTGCTCGAGGCGGTGTCACGCATCAAGAAGCTGTCGAACCGCGTTCAGGTGGTTGCCGGCAACGTCGCCACCGCTGAAGCGACGAAGGCGCTCATCGATTGCGGCGCCGACGCTGTGAAGGTGGGCATCGGCCCGGGGTCGATCTGCACGACTCGTATCGTCGCCGGCGTCGGCGTCCCGCAGCTCACGGCGGTCATGGACTGCGCGGAGGAGGCTTCCAAGCACGGCGTTCCGATCATCGCCGACGGCGGCATCAAGTACTCGGGTGATGCGGTCAAGGCGCTGGCGGCGGGCGCATCGTGCGTGATGATCGGCTCACTGCTCGCCGGTACCGATGAAGCACCGGGCGAGACCTATTTCTACCAGGGCCGCACCTACAAGGCTTACCGCGGCATGGGATCTATCGGGGCCATGGCGCGCGGCTCGGCCGACCGCTACTTCCAGCAGGAGGTGAAGGACACCTTGAAGCTGGTTCCGGAAGGCATCGAGGGGCAGGTGCCTTACAAGGGGCCGGTCGAGGGCGTGCTGCATCAGCTCGTCGGGGGCTTGCGCGCCGGCATGGGCTATCTCGGCGCGAAGACGCTCACCGACCTCAGAGCCACCGCCAAGTTCATCCGCGTGTCGCCGGCATCGATCCATGAGAGCCACGCGCACGGGGTACGCATCACGCGCGAGAGCCCGAACTATCCCGGCACCGTCTGACGAAACGAGGAGCCCTCGGCGATGTCCGTTTCCAGCTTGCTGCTGCCGGTGTTCGTGCAGGTGGGGCTCACGTTCATGCTGATGCTCTGGATGGGGCGTCTGCGAATGGCAGCGTTGCGTTCCGGCCGGGTGAAGCAGGAGGACATCGCCCTGCGCCAGCCCAACTGGCCAGCGCGCGCGACGCAGGTCGCCAACTGCTTCCACAATCAGCTCGAGCTGCCATTCCTCTTCTACGCGCTCGTCGCGTTCATTCTCGTCACGTCGACGACCAGCCTCATCTTTGTGATCCTCGCCTGGGTGTTCGTCGTTTCGCGCCTCGTGCACGCCTGGATACATACCAGGCACAACGAGGTCTTCCAGCGTGGTACTGCGCTCGGCGTGGGATTCTTGGCGCTGGCCGCCATGTGGGTCATATTCGCCGTGCGCATCCTTTCGTCCGGGGCCTGAGAAGATGCGCCCTGGAGCGCGCATTGCAGCCGCGGCCGAAGTGCTCGACGACATCTTGAACCGGCACCGCCCCGCCGCCACGGCATTGGCCGACTGGGGCAAGGCGCACCGGTTCGCCGGGTCCGGGGATCGGGCCGCCATCGGAACGATCGTGTTCGACGCCCTGCGGCGCCGGTCCTCCATCGCGGCTCGCATGGGGGCGGATACGCCGCGCGCCTTAGCGCTGGGTGCCGCCTCCCGCGCGCTCGGGCTCGCTGCCGACGAGGTGGCGCGCTCGGCGGACGGCTCGGAGCACGCGCTGTCGCCGCTGAGCGAGGCAGAGACGGCCGGCCTGTCGGAGGAGAATCCGGCGGGAGCGTCGCCGGCGGTGACGGGCGACTTTCCCGAGTGGCTGCTGCCGGCGTTCGAGCGCGCCTTCGGAGACCGGGCCGCATCCGAGGGCATGGCGCTGGCCGCACGTGCTCCGGTCGACCTCAGGGTCAACACGCTGAAGGCGCCGCGGGAGAAGGTGCTGAAGGCGCTGGCGCGATTCGGGGCCGAAGCGACGCCCCACTCGCTGCTCGGCGTGCGCGTCCCGGCGCCGGAAGGAGCGGCCAAGGCCCCGCATCTGGAGGCCGAGACGGCGCACGGCAAGGGCTGGTACGAGGTTCAGGACGAGGGATCGCAGATCGCGGCGCTGCTCGCCGGCGCCAAGCCGCGCATGCAGGTGCTTGATCTCTGTGCGGGTGCGGGCGGTAAGACGCTGGCCCTGGCGGCCGTGATGCAGAACACCGGGCAGATCTACGCCTACGACAGCGACAAGAAGCAGCTACGCCCGATCTTCGAGCGCTTGAAGCGGGCGGGGGCCCGCAACGTTCAGGTGCTGGAGGCGGGTGATGAGACGGCGCTGTCGGCGCTGGGTGCGCGATTCGATCTCGTGCTCGTCGATGCCCCGTGCACCGGCTCGGGAACCTGGCGCCGTAAGCCCGATGCCAAGTGGCGGTTGAAGCCGGCCAATATCCCCGAGCGGCAGGAGGAGCAGCGGCGGGTGCTGGAGCTCGGTGCGAGCCTCACCAAGCCGGGCGGCGCGCTCGTCTACGTGACCTGCTCGGTGCTGCCGGAGGAGAACCAGGATCAGGTCGCGGCCTTCCTTTCGGCGCATGCCGATTTCGCTATCGAGCCTTTCCAGGATGTCTGGCCGGAAAGGATCGGCGGGGAGCCGCCGGTCTCGGCCGACGGGCGGGCAGACACCCTGCAGCTTACGCCGGCGCAGCACGGAACGGACGGCTTCTTCATTGCATTAATGCGCCGACACAAACAGTGATCGGGCGCGTCCCGCTACGGTCGCGGAAAATTTGAAGATGCCACTTGCAAAGTCGCAATTGGCCAATAAGTTCGCCGACTGTTGAGTGAGGCCAGAGGGGCCTGTTGTTTTGTTCGGCCGATCGCCGGCTGACGGGGGCAAGTGGCCCTGAGCCAGAGCGCGGCCCTTTGAGGACATACGTCCATCATGGCGGCAATTGCCAAGGCGAAGCGCCCGAGGCGCCCCACGCCGCGCTCGTGTCTCGGTCCGGTTGCGGATCTCGAGGCTCATCTCCCAGCAGAGTGGTGGCGCAAGCTTTTCAACGCGCTTTATGTGAAGACCGACGGTGACGTCGTCGAGAACAACGAGAACACGCGCCGCGACGTCGATTTCATCCTCGCCGCCGCGGCGGTGCAGCCGCATAGCCAGATCCTCGACTTGTGCTGCGGCCAGGGCCGCCACTGCCTCGAGCTCGCGCGTCGGGGATTCAGGAACGTCACCGGCGTCGACCGCTCGCGCTACCTCGTGCGCCTCGCCAAGAAGCGGGCACAGAACGAGCGCCTCCAGGTCGTGTTCAAGGAAGGCGATGCGCGTAACCCGCGGTTGCCGGAGTCGAGCTTCGACTGCGTTGCCATCATGGGCAACTCGTTCGGGTACTTCTCGAATAAGCAGGACGACGAAAAGGTGCTGTCGACGGTCGGCAAACTGCTGCGTCCCTCGGGGCAGCTCGTCCTCGACATCACCGACGGCGCATACATGGCCGATCACTTCGAGCGCCGCTCGTGGGAATGGATCGACGAGCACCACTTCGTGTGCCGCGAGCGCTCCCTGTCGAGCGACCGCGAGCGACTGATCTCTCGCGAGGTCATCGTCCACGACGAGCTCGGCGTCATCGCCGATCAGTTCTATGCCGAGCGCCTCTACACCCGCGAGGGCATCGCCAAGCTTTTGGAGAAGTGCGGCTTCCGTAACGTTCGCCATCACGGCAACGCGGAGGCACTTTCGGATCGCGATCAGGATCTCGGGATGATGGCGCGGCGCCTTCTGCTGTCGGCCGATGCCCCGGCACTTCCGGCGCGCAAGCCGCGCGGCAAGGTCAGTCTCATCGACGTCACCGTGGTGATGGGTGACCCGCGGCTGCCGGACGCCGTGAAGCGCGGGGGCGCATTCCAGGCGGAGGACCACGACACCATCCGCCGGCTGAAAGATGCGCTGTCGGAGCTGAAGAACTACAAGTTCCGCTACCTCGACAACCACGCTACGCTTGATCGCGATCTATCGGAGCTGCGCACGGATCTCGTGTTCAATCTGTGCGATGAGGGCTTCAACAACGACCCGTTCAAGGAGCTGCACGTTCCGGCGATGCTGGAGGCGCTCGAGTTGCCGTACACGGGTGCGGGGCCGCCGGCGCTTGCCGCCTGCTACGACAAGGGCCTCGTGCGCGCGGTTGCGATGACGCTGGATGTTCCGGTGCCGCTCGAGACGCACGTTCGTCCGGGAGACCAGGGTGCGACGCTGCCGTCGGTGTTCCCGGCGCTTCTGAAGCCCAACTTCGGCGACAGCTCGCAGGGCATCACCAAGGACGCAGTCGTCAGCAACGAGAAGGCGCTGCTCGACTACCTCGACCGTCTGCGCGTCGCGTTCCCGAGGCGGCCGGTGCTGGTGCAGGAGTACCTCACGGGATCGGAATACTCGGTGACGCTCGTCGGCAACCCGGACCAGGGACTGCGCGCGCTGCCGATCCTCGAGGTCGACTTCACCAAGCTCGATCCGACGCTGCCGAAGATCCTCGGCTATGAGTCGAAGTGGGAGCCCGACAGCCCCTACTGGACACAGGTCTCCTATCACGAGGCAGACCTGCCGGAGATCCAGCAGCAGCAGCTCGTCGAGCACTCGGCGCGGCTGTTCGAGCGGCTCGGATGCCGCGACTATGCGCGCTTCGATTTCCGCGCCGACGCCAAGGGCGAGATCAAGCTGCTCGAGGTGAACCCAAATCCGGGCTGGTGCTGGGACGGGAAGGTCAATCTCATGGCTGGGTTCGCGGGCATGCGCTACTCGGAGCTGCTTGGGCAGATTCTCGGCGCGGCCGTCGAGCGGCTCAACATCGTCGGGAAGAGCTCGGCACCGCAGGTCGAAGCGGCACAGTAGGCAAGCAAAGGCGGCTAAGTGACGAGATACGCAAGTCTGCTCGTGTTCCTCGCGCTCGTGCTCGGTGCGGCCTATTTCGGCATGACCTATCTTCCCGGGCCGTTCTACGCAGCGCTGCAGAAACCGGCGTGGACGCCGCCCAACGAGGTGTTCGCGCCGGTTTGGACCGTGCTCTACGTGGTGATCGCGCTCGCGGGGTGGATCGCGTGGCGCGCGCAGGGGTTCGGCCCGTTGTTGTGGCTTTGGCTGATCCAGCTGGCGCTCAACGGGGTGTGGTCCTATCTCATGTTCGGTGAGAAGCAGATCACGTCGGCGCTTCTCGACATTGGCGCATTGTGGCTGGCAATCCTCGCCTTCATCGTTCTCGCCTGGCCGGTGCGGCGCTCGGCAGCGCTCCTGTTTGTGCCCTATCTGTTGTGGGTCACGTTCGCGGCGGCGCTGAACATGGAGATCTGGCGGCTCAACGCCTGATCCCATCTGTGCCCCTCGGTCCGGCGCTGTTAGAATTCGAGCGGCGATCCTGGGGGGCATCATGATACTGCAATCGGGAAGCTCGACGTCATCGTCCGGCGCGGCAGCGGTGTGCGGGGACTGTGGCGCGCCTGCGAGCGGGAATTTCTGCTCGACCTGCGGCGCCGATTTGCGGGCGAGCGCGCTCGGATTCCTCGGCCAGGCGGCGGCTCCCGTTCGGCGCAGCTTCCCTGTCGTCTACCTGAAGATATTGATGTCGCCGGTGCGGCAGACGGCTGCTCTCGCCGAGGATCCGAGCTATCGCAACTATCTGGCGTTCGCTCTCACCGGAATCGCGATCTACTGCCTGCTGTTCGTGCCGGTGGTGATGCGCATGGTCGTCCCGACGGGCGGCGCCGAGGTGAGCGAAAGCATGCTGACGCTCATGAAGGCGCTGTCGCAGATCGGGATCTATTTCGGCGTGGCGCTGACCTTCGTGCTCGGCTACGCGCTGTTTCGCTTTTTCGCGCGCGAACGGCGCTCGCTCGGAGCCTATTTCAAGCTCTACGCCCTAGCGATCGGGTTCATAGCGCCCCTCTATGGAGCCTACGATTTCGTGGTGAAGGTCATCCTCGGAGGCGTCGGCATGTCGTCACTCGGCATGGTGACGGAGGGGGACCTGACGAGGCCGACGACGGTGATCTCCGTCGTCCTCGCATTGCTGCTATGGGTCTACTTCGTCGCCATCCACCGGCGCTTCTGGGCCATGTCGATCTGGAAGGCGACGCTGCTCTATCTCGTCGCCTCCCTGGTCTCGAGCCAGCTCGGCTACTGGCTGATGTGGTGGGTCGGCTTCTATTCGGCGCGCATCCTGATTGCGGCGGGCATCGTCACGGCATAGTCGTTCACGGACGTGCGGCTACCGTCGCGAGGTCGTCCTCGACCTGCCAGCGCCCCTCGCGACCGCCCGATGCGGTGTGCTCGGTCAGGATCGCGTCGAACTCGCCGCGCGGGATGGAGCGGAAGCCCATGGCGTCGATGGTGCGGGTGAAGTCCTTCCCGTCGTTGAGGACGTAGCCCCACTTCGCCAGATGGTGGTTGAACGATGCGAAGCCCATCTTCGAGGTGTTGGATTCGCGGCTGAACTGGGATTCTGTGTAGAAGACGCGGCCGATCGCCAGGCCGTAGCCGCCGCCGATAAGGCGCCCATCGGCGCTCCACACCTCGAACGAGTGCGCGAAGCCGAGATCGTGCAGGGCGGAATAGAGCGACATGATCTTAGGGGTGATCCACGTGAGGCCGAGGGGGCGCCCCTTGCGCGGCTCGGCGCACGCCTCGATCACGGCGTCGAAGGCCATATCGAAGGTGACGGTATAGTCCGTCTTGCGCATCTCGCGACGCAGGCGCTTGCCGATGTGCTGCTCATTGAGAAAGAGCACCATGCGCTCATGACGCGTCCACCACTTCAAGGGACCGATATGGCACCAGGGAAAGAACCCGTTGCGCGCGGCGTCGACGATACGCTCAGGCGTCAGGTCGCGGCAGACGCCGGCGAAGGTGTTGGGACGGGCGTAGATCGTGGCTTCGCTCGGCTGTCTTGTTCCGCCGCGGCAGATGTCCGCCACCATGCTCGCGAGCAGGAACGGCACCTCTGCGATGCGCTTGGGATGGAGCGCGTAGGCGGTTCCCATCGTCCAGCGCAGGAGCTTTGCCTTGGGGGATTCGCGAAAGCGCCGCTCCCTCGCGACTTTCCCGCTCGCCTCCTCGGCAAGGATATCCAGAAATGCTCCAGCGACGTTGGCCATGATTTCCTCCCGGCAATGGGGCCGTTGGTTGGGGCGAGCGATGCGCCCGCTGTCATGCCGGGGTTCCACACAAGTCGCGTGCCAGAGCGGTGAGGCGTTAACGTTCGCAGGGTTAACGGCGCGAAAGGCCTATTCTGCGCAATCCGCGGCGCGTTTCAGGAGCAACACGCGCTCGCGGGCGTTCTGCGTCAGGGCGGCCGCGCGTTCGAATTCGGCACGGGCTTCCCCGGAGCGTCCCAGCTTGGCGAGGAGGTCGCCGCGCACGCTGGGCAGGAGGTGGTAGTCCTTGAGGAGCGGCTCAGAGCTCAAGGCGTCGACAATGCGCAGGCCGGCATCGGGGCCCAAGTGCATCGACAGGGCGACAGCGCGATTTAGCTCGACTATCGGCGAAGGCATGACCTCGCCGAGCCGGCCGTAGAGGCCGACGATCGAGGCCCAGTCGGTTTCGTCGGCAGTGCGCGCGCGGGCATGACAGGCGGCGATGGCGGCCTGTAAAGCGTAGGGACCTAGGTCCGGCGAGAGGGTGGTGGCGCGGGCAAGGGCGGCAAGTCCGCGGCGGATCAGGAGCTGATCCCAGCGGGCCCGGTTCTGATCGAGCAGCAGGATGGGCTCGCCGTCAGGGCCCCTGCGGGCTGCAAGGCGCGATGTCTGCAGCTCCATGAGAGCGACGAGGCCTTGCACCTCGGGCTCTTCGCGTGCGAGCTCGGCGAGGATGCGTCCGAGACGCAGTGCCTCCTCGCAGAGCTGGGGGCGCATCCAGTCGTCCCCGGCAGTCGCCGCGTATCCCTCGTTGAAGACGAGGTAGATCACCGAGAGAACGGAGGCAAGGCGCTTCTCGAGTTCCGGTCCGCGCGGCACCTCGAACGGCACCTTCTTGTCGGAAAGCGTGCGCTTGGCGCGCACGATACGCTGAGCAATCGTCGGCTCGGGGACGAGAAAGGCGCGGGCGATCTCCTCGGTCTTGAGGCCGCCGATGAGCCGAAGTGTCAGGGCGACCTGAGCCTCCGTGCCGAGTACCGGATGGCAGGAGATGAACATCAGGCGGAGAAGGTCATCGCCGATGTCGTGGTCGAGCGCGGCATCGAGGTCTGGCATCTCAGCTTCGCCGTCGGTGGCAAGGTCGCTCTCGATCTCGGCGTGCTTGCGGTCGATGAGCTTTGAACGACGGATGCGATCAATGGCCCGGTTCTTGGCCGAGGCCATGAGCCAGGCGCCGGGCCTGTCGGGGATGCCGGCCCGCGGCCACTGCTCCAGTGCCGCGACGAGCGCGTCCTGGGCCAACTCCTCGGCGAGGCCGACATCGCGCAGCATGCGCGTCAGCCCGGCAATGAGCTTTGCCTGCTCAATGCGGAACACTGCCTCGATGGCGCGATGTGGATCGGTAGCCGTCACGGCTACCGATCACAGCATCATCGCCAGGGCCGATCAAGATTACGGCGCAACAGCCGGCTGCGCGCAGGACGCCGCCGACGTCTCGGCATCGGGGCAGCCCTCGCCCTCGAACATCTGCCGGACCTCGCACTCACCCTCCCACTCGGGCCAGTGCTTGCGGTGGAGCTCCATGAAGCGCATGGTCAAGTCCATGGCTTCCTCCTTGGTCTTCACGTCAAACACTGCATAGCCGCCGATCACCTCCTTGGCTTCGGCGAAGGGGCCGTCAGTGACGGTGAGCTTGCCGTTAGACAAGCGCACCCTGTAGCCGCCCATGGACGACGGCAGGAGGCCGCCCATGTCGACCATGACGCCTGCCTTGGTCATCTCCTGACCGAGCTGATCCATCGCTTCCATCAGGGACTGGGGCGGGGGGCCGAGGCGGTAATTTTCCGAAGACTTCACCATCGACATGAATCGCATCGTTGTTCTCCCATCATTGGCTGGAGAGCCGGTGACTGGCCGGCTCTAACGAGACGTCGAACGGCGTGGTGCCGGATCGACAGGGCACGGCAATTTTTTCTTCAGCCCTTCATCTGCTGGTCGAGCCGGCGGTGATGCTCGATGGCGTCGCCCTCGCCAAAGTCCTCCAACTCGAACAGCTGGCGGATCTCGATCTCGCTATCCTCCATGTGCGGGTTGGGGCAGCGCTTGATCCACTCGATGCACTCGGCGAGCGATTTGGTCTGCAGGATCCAATAGCCGGCGACGAGCTCCTTGGTCTCGGCAAAAGGGCCGTCGATTACGGAGCGCTTGTCGCCGGAGAAGCGCACACGGGCGCCCTTGGCGCTCGGCTGCAGGCCGTTGCCGTCGAGCATGACCCCGGCCTTGATCATCTCCTCATTGAACTTGGCCATCGCGCCGAGCAGCTCCTCGGAGGGCATCACGCCGGCTTCGGAGTCCTTGGTCGCCTTCACGAACACTATGAATCTCATCGTTTTCTCCCTGCTTCGTGCACTCGTTCCGAACCTGGAGATTTCCTGGCTCTACCGTCACGTCGAATGGTCGGCCCCGAAATCGACACGGGGGCGCAACTTTTTTGGGCGAGGCCGAATCGGCCCAAAATCGCGGCCCAGAAACGCGTCCATGGCGCGCCTTGACGCCCCCAAATGCGGATGGTCTATGGGCCGCCTTATCTCATGGCCGCCCTTTGGGCGCCCTTTAGCCGTTCCGGCCCATAATCCAAGGGGCATTCGTGACCGACACCGTCCTCATCATCGATTTCGGCAGCCAGGTTACCCAGCTCATCGCGCGGCGGGTGCGCGAAGCGGGCGTCTATTCGGAGATCGTGCCCTTCAACCAGGCTGAGGCGGCTTTGGCTCGTCTCAAGCCGAAGGCGCTGATCCTGTCGGGCGGTCCAGCATCGGTGACGACGGAGGGCTCGCCGCGCGCGCCGCAGCAGGTGTTCGAGAGTGGGCTGCCGATCCTCTCCATCTGCTATGGCCAGCAGACGACGGCCGTGCAGCTCGGCGGCGTCGTTGAGGGCGGTCATCCGGCCGAGTTCGGCCGCGCCGAGGTGGTGATCAAGGAGCCGTCGGCATTGTTCGACGGCATCTGGGACGTGGGCAAGCGCTACCCGGTGTGGATGAGCCATGGCGACCGCGTCACGCGCATGCCGGACGGCATCACCGTCAAGGCGACGAGCGAAAACGCGCCGTTCGCGGTGGCGACGGACGAGAAGCGCCGCATCTATACGACGATGTTCCATCCCGAGGTGGTGCACACGCCCGACGGCTCGAAACTGCTTTCCAACTTCGTGCACAAGATCGCGGGCCTCAAGAACGACTGGACGATGGCGCACTTCCGCACGTCCGAGGTGGAGAAGATCCGCCGCCAGGTCGGGAAGGCGCGCGTCATCTCGGGGCTATCGGGCGGCGTCGATTCAGCCGTCGCGTCAGTGCTCATCCACGAGGCGATCGGTGACCAGCTCACCTGCATCTTCGTCGATCACGGGCTGATGCGGCAGAACGAGGCCGAGGAGGTCGTCAGCCTGTTCCGCGGGCACTACAACATTCCGCTGGTGCACGTCGATGCGCGCGAGCGCTTCCTTACGGCGCTCGCGGGGAAGAGTGATCCGGAAGCCAAGCGCAAGACCATCGGCGCGTTGTTCATCGACGTGTTCGAGGAGGAGGCGCGAAAGCTCGGCGGCGCTGATTTCCTCGCCCAGGGCACGCTCTATCCCGACGTGATCGAGAGCGTATCGTTCACAGGCGGGCCTTCGGTGACGATCAAGTCGCACCACAACGTCGGTGGCCTGCCGGAGCGCATGAACCTGAAGCTCGTCGAGCCGCTGCGCGAACTCTTCAAGGACGAGGTGCGTGCGCTTGGGCGTGAGCTGGGGCTGCCGGAGAGCTTTGTCGGCCGCCATCCGTTTCCGGGGCCCGGCCTCGCCATCCGCATTCCGGGCGAGATCACCGAGGAGAAACTGTCGATCCTGCGCCAAGCGGATGCGATCTATCTCGACGAGATCCGCAAGGCCGGGCTCTATGACGCGATCTGGCAGGCGTTCGCGGTGCTCTTACCGGTGCGCACGGTGGGCGTGATGGGAGACGCGCGCACGTATGACTATGTCTGCGCGCTGCGCGCCGTCACCTCGACCGACGGCATGACGGCCGACTACTACGACTTCCCGCACTCGTTCCTGGGGCCGACGGCGACGCGCATCATCAACGAGGTGCGCGGCATCAACCGCGTCGTCTACGACATCACGTCGAAGCCGCCTGGCACGATCGAGTGGGAGTAGCGCCACGAGGGCATCCCGATGAAGCAGGTGACGATCTACGGTATACCGAACTGCGACACGATGAAGAAGGCGCGGGCCTGGCTCGAGAGCCATGACATCGCCTACGAGTTCCACGACTACAAGAAAGCCGGCATCGACCAAAAGCGGCTCGAAACGTGGAGCCGGAAGGTCGGGTGGGAGACCTTGCTCAATCGCGCCGGCACGACGTTCCGCAAGCTTCCTGACAGCGACAAGCACGGCCTCGACGCGAAGAAAGCGATCGCTCTGATGCTGGCGCAACCCTCGATCATCAAGCGGCCGGTGCTCGACCTCGGGGGCGGCAAGCTGCTCGTCGGCTTCAAGCCCGAAGTCTACGCCGAAGCTTTCGTGCGCTAAGCGGGCGGGGTCAGCAGCTCGGGCAGCTCCGACAGACTGCGGATCTCGAAATCCGGCGCGCCCGGCAGCCGCTCCGCGCGGTGCCCGTAGCGATTGCACCAGGCGACGCGGAGACCGAAGTTGGAGGCGCCATAGGCGTCCCAGGCGTTCGAGGACTGGAACGAGACCTCGTCGGCGCGCAGGCCCAAAGTCTCGAGCCCGTAGGCGTAGACGCGCGGATGCGGCTTGAAGACCTCGACGGCATCGGCCGACAGGACGGCGTCGAAGAGATTGGTGAGACCGGCGGCGCGGACAGCCGAGTCGAGCATCGTGCGCGATCCGTTGGAGAGGATCGCCGTCTTGAACCCAGCCTTGCGCAACTCAGTCAGCACGCTCGGGACCTCGGGGAACGGCGCCGGCGTGAGGTACAGCTCCATGAGCTTTGCATGCAGATCGGGCGAGGCAATGTTGAGACTGTCGAGCGCGTAGTCGAGAGCGTCGCCGGTGACCTGCCAAAAATCGGCGAACGTGCCTTGCAGAGAGCGCAGCCAGGTGTACTGGAGCTGCTTCTCGCGCCAGAGAGGTGTCAAGGCAGAGAGCTTCTGGTCAGGGACGTCCTGACAGCGTGCGGCGGCGGATGCGAAGTCGAAGAGGGTCCCGTATGCGTCGAACACACAGGCCTTGATGCCGTCTAGCCGCTTCACGTCAGCGTTCTCCCGATTGGGCTGCCAGCGCGACGGCGCTGGCGCCGAGGACCCTTAGTGCATCGCGTGGGTCGAGCTTCACCTGCAGGCCGCGCTGGCCACCGTTGATGAAGACATAGTCGTGCCTCAGCGCGGTTTCGTCCATCGCTATCGGCACTTTGCGCATCTGCCCGAAGGGGCTGATACCACCCACCTTATAGCCGGTGAGGCGCTCGGCCTCGGCAGGTTTCATCATCTGTGCGCTCTTGCCGGAGAAGGCCGCGGCGAGCTTTTTCATCGACACCTCGCTGTCCGAGGGAACGACGGCGCAGACCGGCTTTCCGTCGACGAGGGCCATCAGGGTTTTGAGGGCGCGACTAGGCGATTCGCCGAGGGCTTCGGCTGCCTGCAGCCCGGTGCGCTGCGCGTCTGGGTCGTAATCGTAGGTGTGCACCGTGAAGACGACACCGAGCTTTTCGAGCGCCTGCGTGGCGCGGGTCGTCCTGGCCACAAGCTCGTCTCCCTACTCGGCCGCTGGAGGGAGAGCTTTACCGAGACAGATCAGTCCGGGATAGGGGTACGAGCCGTAAGGCGGAATGGGGGCAAACCCCAGGCTGCGATAGAGCGCGACCGCTGCTGCCATCTCCGGGATGGTGTCCAGCTTCATCTCGCGGTAGGCGATCCGTTGCGCCTCATCGATGATCGCCTCTACGAGTGCGCGGCCGAGGCCAAGGCCGCGTGTAGCCGGCTTCACGTAGAGGCGTTTCACCTCGCAAGCGCCGGCATCGAGTGGACGGAGGGCGATGCAACCCAACGGCGTGCCGCCTTGGGCGCGCGCCAGGAGCAGGGCGCCGTGCGGGGGTGCGTAGGCGCCCGGGAGGCCCGCCAGCTCCTCAACGAACGACTGAGCAGTGAGATCGACGGGCAGCGCCGCTGCGTAAGCGCGGAACAGCCCGGATACGTCGGCGAGGTTGGCAGGGGTGGCTCTCGTTATGGTAAAGGGCGCCATCGGGGAAAGTCACACAATGCGTTGTCGGGCACGCCTTCGCCACCAGACCACGTTGTGGTTGCTCGGCGCGAGTGACCTGGTGTCCAAGATCGCGGAAATGGGCCTGCTGCTTCAAACAAAAAATGTGCCCTCCAGCCGGGGAAAGGCTGGAGGGCTGGGAGCCGGCCGGAAGGACGGGGGGAGATCCCGGCCGGGAATTAGGGGAGATGCGTGGCGTCCAATTAGATTAGTTCGCGCACAGCACCCGGAATGTTACTCCTCGGCTACCTCCTCGACGGCGCCGATCAGGGCGTCGAGAGCTGCCTCGGAAGCTGCAGCTTCGACCGCCTCAGAAACAAGGCTATCGCCGCCGGTCATCTCGTCGATAGCGGCCGCGGCATGCTGCGCGGCAAGATAGTCGGTGTAATCGCCAGCGTGCGCTGCGGCCGCTCCGAGTGCCACCGAGAGAGCGGCGGTTGCGGCGAGCAGCGCCGCTTGCAGGGAAGATCTCATTTGCTTTCTCCTGTCCCGAGGGTGCGAAACCAGGGGCACCCATTTCAGCCCGGTGCGTTTGCCGCACCGGCTCGTTAATGGGATAGGGCAGGAGTGGCGAGGAGGCTGTTACGTACGGAACAGGCTTGCGCGCTCAGCGCCTGGTGTGCGCGTTCTCGAGGATCGCGACGATCTCGTCGGGATCGGCATCCAGCGGCAGGGCGTGGAAATCGGCCTCGACGTCCAGCGCCTTCTCCAAGAGCCGGTGGAACTCCTCGCGGCCCAGCTCGATGGTGCCGAACTGGCGCAGATGGTCGGTGACGAACTGCGTATCGAGCAGCTTGAAACCGCCGTGGGCGAGGCGCGCGGCGAGGTAGACGAGGGCGATCTTCGAGGCATCGCGCTCGTAGGAGAACATGCTCTCGCCGAAGAACGCGCCGTTGAGCGCCACACCGTAGAGGCCGCCGACGAGCTCTTTGCCGCTCCAGACCTCGACCGTATGGCAATGGCCGAGGTTGAAAAGATCGCGATAGAGCGAGCGAATGCGGTCGTTGATCCAGGTCGAGCGGCGCCCGGGGCGCGAGGCGGCGCAACCCTCTATGACGCCGACAATGTCGGTGTCGATCTTCACGTCGAGCGGTGTGGTGCGCAGCGTGCGCGCGAGGCGGCGGGGCACGTGCACGGCATCGAGGGGGAGGATGCCGCGATGCTGCGGCTCGATCCAGTAAAGCGCCGGGTCGTCGGCACTCTCCGCCATGGGAAAAATCCCGCAGGTGTATGCCTTCAGCAGCACCTGCGGCGTAATCTCGATGACGATGTCGTCGCGCGAGGCCATATGGTCCGTCGGCTCAGGTCCGCCCTTTCCTTTGCGGCGACCCTAGCGTGAAAACTTTTGCGGCAATCGTCAATCGCCTCCGTCGGCGACCAAACTATGACTTGGCAAGGTATTTTTCGAGCCAATGGATGTCATAGAGGCCGTTGGCGATATCGGGTTGCTGAATGAGCTCATTGAAGAGCGGGATGGTGGTCTCGATTCCGTCGATGACGAACTCCGACAGCGCCCGCTTCAAGCGCATCAGGCATTCTGTGCGGGTCTTGCCGTGCACGATGAGCTTGCCGATGAGGCTGTCGTAGTAGGGTGGGATGCGATAGCCCTGGTAGACGCCCGAATCGACGCGCACGCCGAGGCCGCCAGGCGGGTGCCAGTAGGTGATCTGGCCGGGCGAGGGGCGGAAGGTGCGCGGGTTCTCGGCGTTGATGCGGCACTCGATGGCGTGGCCGGAGAAGGTGACGTCCTCCTGCTTGATCGAGAGGGTTCCGCCCGAGGCGACGCGGATCTGCTCCAGCACGAGATCGATGTCGGTGACCGCCTCGGTGACGGGATGCTCCACCTGCAGGCGCGTATTCATCTCGATGAAGTAGAACTCGCCGTCCTCGAAGAGGAACTCGACGGTGCCGGCGCCGCGGTATTTCAGTTTGCGCATGGCGGCGGCGACGGTCTCGCCGATCTTGGCGCGGGAGGCCGCGTTGAGCGCCGGCGAAGGGGATTCCTCGAGTATCTTCTGATGACGCCGCTGCAGCGAGCAGTCGCGCTCGCCAAGGTGGATGGCGTTGCCCTGGCCATCGCCGAACACCTGGATCTCGATGTGGCGCGGTTTCGTGAGATACTTCTCGATGTAGACAGCGTCGTTGCCGAACGCGGCTTTGGCCTCGGCGCGCGCCGTGGAAAGCGCGAGGCCGAGGTCGGCGGCCGTGTGCGCGACCTTCATGCCGCGGCCGCCGCCGCCGGCGGTCGCCTTGATGAGGACGGGAAAGCCCATACCCTTGGCGACCTTCATCGCCTCGGTCTCGCTGCCGACGGCGCCGTCCGAGCCGGGGACGACGGGGATGCCGAGACGCTTGGCCGTCTCCTTGGCCTCGATCTTGTCGCCCATGATCCGAATGTGCTCGGAGGTCGGGCCGATGAAGGTGATCTGGTGCTCCTCGAGAATCTCGGCGAAGCGTGCGTTCTCGGAGAGGAAGCCGTAGCCAGGATGGACGGCGTCGGCGGTGGAGTGCACGGCTACGGTGGCGATGCCGAGCTCCTTGCACGCGCGCTGGATGCGCAGCGCGATCTCTCCCCGGTTTGCGATCAGAACCTTGTCGAACATTTGCTTTTGGGCAGTAGGCAGTGGGCAGTGGGCAGTTTGGGTCGCGGTGGATCCCAATTGCCTACTCCCTACTGCCCACCGCCATCTCCCTTATTCGATGATGACAAGCGGCTCGCCGAACTCGACCGGCTGACCATTCTCGATCAGGATCGCCGTAACCTTGCCCGAGCGGGGGGATGGGATCTGGTTCATGGTCTTCATGGCCTCGATGATGAAGAGCGTATCGCCCTGCGAGACCTGAGAACCGACCTCGATGAATGTCGGGGCGCCGGGCTCGGGCGAGCGGTAGGCGGTTCCGACCATCGGCGACTTGACGACGCCCGGATGCTTCGAGGGATCGGCCGGCTTGGCCACAGCAGGGGCCGCTGCCGCCGGAGCGCCCGCAGCCACCGCAGGGACGGCCGCAACGGTCGACTGCACGTTGAGGGTGCGCGCGACGCGCACCTTGAGGCCGCTTTTCTCGATCTCGATCTCGCTCAGGCCGGTCTCGTTGAGGAGCTCGGCGAGCTGTCGGATCAATCGCTGCTCGTCTCCCGAGGTCTCGCCCTGATCCTTGGCCGTCATGCTGCGCTTTTCCTTCTTGTGCGGCTTCTCTTTCCGCCCGCTGGCCTTACCCACGACGCGAGACCGCGAGCAGGTCGGCCAGAGCTTCGAGCGCCAGCTCGTAGCCCTTGGCGCCAAGACCGCAGATCACGCCCTTGGCACCGAGAGAGACGTACGAATGCTGCCGATACGTCTCGCGGCGGAATATGTTCGACAGATGCACCTCGATGACCGGAAGCTCGGCCGCCTGGATGGCGTCGAGGATGGCGATCGAGGTGTGGGAATAGGCTCCGGCATTGAGGATGATGGCCGCTGCCTTGTCGCGCGCCTCCTGGATCCAGGAGACGAGCTCGCCCTCGACGTTGGACTGCCGGAAGTCGATGGTGAGCGAGAGCGCCTTTGCGCGAGCCTCGGCCTTTTTGCGCACGTCATCGAGCGTGTCGGACCCGTAAATGGCGGGCTCACGCAGTCCCAGCATATTCAGGTTGGGTCCGTTGAGGACGTAGATCGGCTTGGCCATGAGGTCCTTGCTGCGACCGGAAAAGAAGCCGGTTTAATACCGGCCCGGGGGCGGCGGCCCCCCCATCTATCAGCTTTCCCGCGGGCGCGGAAGGGCGGCCGCAGGCTCTCCGGGTGATAGCCCTAAGGCGTTCACCCAACTGGGTAAAAACTAGCCGCCGCGGCTGTCCCCCGGCGTTTCAGCAGTAGGAGCAGCCGGACTTGCGCAACTCGGTGACGTGCTTTTCGAGCTGGTCGTAGAGGTCCTCGGGTGCGCCGGGGATGGCGCGGTCGCCGACCAGGAAGTGCGGCGTGCCGTTGACGCCCATCTTCTTGGCAAGGGCCTCGGACTTCTTGATCTCGGCCTCGACCTCGGGGGAGGCCATGTCCTTCTTCAGCTTGTCGATGTCGAGCCCGAGCTTGCCGGCGATGGCGAGGGCGTTGGCCTCGTTCATCACGCCCTTGGCCTCGAGCATGGCCCGGTGCACTTCCCAGTACTTGCCCTGCTTGCCGGCGGCAATTGCCACGCGCGAGGCTTCCTCCGAGCCCTTGGAGAGGATCGGCAGCTCCTTGAAGACGACGCGAACTTTCGGATCGGTTTCGACCAGCTTGACGATGTCGTGCAGACCGCGTTTGCAGTAGCCGCAATTGTAATCGAAGAACTCCACGACAGTGATGTCGCCATTGGGATTGCCGGCGATGTCGGCATTGGGATCGCGGTAGATTTCGCGTGCGTTCTCGGCAATTGCGGTCTTCAGCTTCTCGGCCTGCTCCTTCTCCATCTTGGCCTCGAGCGCCGTCTGCGCCTCGAGGAATATCTCGGGATTGGAGACGAGGTAGCTCTTAATGATCTGCTCGATCTCTTTCTTCTGCTCGGACGAGAATCCGGTCGCAGCCGAGCTGGCAGGAGCGGGGGCCGCGGGCGCTGCAGGCTGTGCAGCCACGGTGGCCGGCGCGTCGCTCTCGTCCTTTGGCGTGACCGCGGACTTGCCGAGCAGCACGAGGCCGCCAAGCAGCGCGACGGCGGGAACGACGAGCCAGATGGCGCGGTTCTCGGCGAGCGCGCGCAGCATCGGAGGACGGGAGGTTGCTGACATTCGTATGGCCTCTCAGGAGCCGTCGCGGCGTGCGGCTGATGCAGCGCGGGCGGCGATCAGGTTTGCGGTTTGTAGTTGATGATGTCGTCGTTCTTCAGCCACTCGGGCGTTCCCGAGCGCAGCATCTTCTGGGCACGCTTGGCGAATAGCTGCGCCTGCTTCAGGTCGCCCTCCAAGAAATATGCCTGGGCGATCATCGCGTCCGCCTCAGGCTGTTTGCCCTGCTTATAATAGCTGTTGGCCAAAAGACGAAAGGCGCGGGAATTCTCGTCGTCTATCAGTGACTTGCGGAGCAACGCCACCGACTCGTTGACGGCTGCGGGGTTGGAATCCTCCTGCAACGCGCCGGCAAGCTGCACGCGAATGAGGCTGGCATTGGGATCGAGCTTGATGGCTTGACGCAGAGAAGGGATGGCTTCGCGGTTGCGCCCCGCGCGCATCAGAAGGTCGCCCTTCACCTCCCAGAAGTACGGATTGTTGGGGCGAGCCGCGATCAAGCCGTCGACGTCGGCGAGAGCCGCCTCGAGCGCGCCGGGACCGCCCATGAAGAAGCGCGCCAGGGCCCGCGCATAGCGCGCCGGCAGCGTTTGATCACTCTCGGGGTAACGGTTGAAGACCGTCTGCGGCTTCTCGAGGTAGCCCGACAACTTGGCGCGCATGAGGTCGTGCCGAAGCTGCAGCTCGGGGGTGTCCTTGTTGCCGTAGTAGGGGCTCGTCTCGACGAGCTTGCGCAGGCGCGCGAGACGGTCGGTCGAGAGGGGATGGCTGCGGGCGAAGGCATCCTTCTGCGCGTCGGAGATGTACTCCTGTGCGGCGAAGCGCTCGAACGTCGTCAACATGCCGCGCCCGGACTGCTGCGTGGCGTTGAGCAGGGTCAGGCCGGCCTGGTCAGCGGCGGATTCCTGCTGACGGCGCTCGGCGAGCAACGAGCGCATGATCACCTCGTTGCCGCCAAACAGGACACCTTGGCCAGCCCCTCCGAGGCCACTCGCCGAGTCGCCGCCGGCGACGCCGCCCGCCACGATGAGGCCGATGCCGAGTATCTGAGCCAGCAGCGAGCGGGTCTGGTCCTTGGCGATGCGTGCCCGCAGCGCGGCCATGTGGCCGCCGGTGATGTGGCCCGTTTCGTGGGCGATGACGCCGATCACCTCGTTCGGGGTGTTGGCCTGCATCAGCGTGCCGGTGTGGACGAAGACGTTCTTTCCGTCGAGCACGAAGGCGTTGAAGGCATCGTTCTGGACGATGCGCATCTTAATCCGGCCGGAGCCGAAGCCTGCGGCCTTGAACAGCGGCCGGGCGTAGTCATTTAGGACGTTCTCGATCTCAGTGTCGCGGATCAGGGGAAGGTTCTGCGCCGACGCCGAGGGGGCCGCAGCCGCAACCGCAGCCGCGATGATGCCGCTGAGCAGAACAATCCTGGGCCACTTCGCCTTTACTGCTTGGGGCGATACTGGCGGTATCGTCATCGGCAATGGCACCTTGCGCGACAAAGGTTTGCGAGATCGTGGCTGGACCCTAGTAAGGGGCCGAACGGGCGTCAACGCAAGCCTAGTTGAGGCAGTTGGGCCGGCTTATATGCCGCGAAAGGGCGGCGCAATTTTCACTCGGCGTCGAAGCATGATATCGGCGGCGCGGCAGGAATTTGGCGCCGCGGCGCGCATGCACGTTACGCTTGTGTAATGGAAGCGGGATGGCGGACAAAACATCAGGGCGCCTCAAGACTGCGGCGCTGCTTTCAGGCGGCTCGGCGCGTAGCGCCATCTCCAGCTTCATCGTCATGGACGTGATGCGGGCGGCCCAGGCCGCAGAGCGAACCGGCCGAAGCATTATCCACATGGAAGTCGGCCAACCCGGCACCCCGGCGCCGAAGGCGGCACGGGAGGCGGTCAAGCGCGCTCTCGATTCCGAGACGCTGGGGTACACGATGGCGCTGGGCAACGACAGCCTGCGGGAGCGCATCGCCCGGCATTATCGGGACGCGTACGGTGTCAGCGTCCGACCGGAGCGCATAGCGGTGACATGCGGCTCCTCTGGCGCATTCGTGCTCGCATTCCTGGCACTGTTCGATGTCGGGGACGTGGTCGCGCTCCCCTCGCCGGGCTATCCCTGCTATCGCCATATCCTCACTGCTCTGGGTCAGCGCTCGGTGCTGCTCGAAACGGGACCCGAGAGCGAGTGGATGCCGACGGGGGACGACGTGGCGCGGGCGGCCGTGCGTGACGGCATCAAGGGATTGCTGATCGCCAGTCCGGCAAATCCGACCGGTACGATGGTTTCGGCGGAACGGCTCGGCGATCTTGTACGCGCCTGCGGCGAGCATGGCGTCGCGCTGATCTCCGACGAGATCTACCACGGTCTCACGTATGGGCGCCCGGCGACGACGGCATTGGCGATGAGCGAGGACGCCATCGTCATCAACAGCTTCTCGAAATACTTCTCGATGACCGGCTGGCGCATCGGCTGGATGGTGATGCCGCAGCAGATTATTCGCAGCGTCGAGCGCCTGGCGCAGAACCTCTTCATCTCGCCGCCGGCTATCGCGCAGGTCGCGGCGCTCGGCTCCTTCGATGCGCAAGACGAGCTCGAGGCAAACCGCAGCGTCTATGCGGCGAACCGCGCGCTGCTGCTCAAGGAACTGCCGAAGGCAGGGTTCTGCAACTTCGCCGCGCCGGACGGAGCGTTCTATCTCTATTGCGACGTGTCGCATCTGACGGCAGATGCCTCGGAGCTTGCCAGGACACTGCTGGACGAGGCGGGGGTCGCGGTGACGCCGGGCGTCGACTTCGATGCCGAGCGTGGCAACCGTTTTCTGCGCTTTTCCTATGCTGGCACGACGGCTGATATGGCCGAGGCGGCGCGGCGGCTGCAGGCATGGGCCAGCCTTCGCTAACCGTTCCCTAACCGCTCAAAGATTGCTCCGACGGATCGGGCGCGGGGTCGCCGTTACTGGCCCAACAGCGGCGCAGAGTGAACGCGGCTGCAAAACGGACCAGGAGCCTTTCCCATGAACAATCTTTCACGTGCGCTCGCCGTCGCCCTGATGGCAGCTACCATTCCCGCAACCATCGTACTCGCCCAGCAGTCGCCGGGCGGCGACACGCCGGCTGCCGAGAAGAGCGAGACCCGGCGCGGGCCTTCGCCCGAGACTCTGGCTCGGCTCGAGGACGGCCGCATCGCTTTCGCCAAGGCCGCGCTGAAGCTCACTCCCGAGCAGGAGAAGCTGTGGTCGCCCATCGAGGAGAAGATCCGCGCCAACTTCGAGGAGCGCCAGAAGGAACGTGCCGAGCGTCAGGCGAAGCACGAGGAGCGCAAGGCGAAGGGCGATGAGGATAAGCGCGAGAAGCTGGCGCTACCGGAGCGCATGGAAAAGCGCAGCGAGCGCATGACGAAGCAGGCCGAGCGTCTCAACGAGCGCGCGTCCAAGACCAAGGAATTCGCCGAGACCCTGAAGCCGCTCTATGCGACCTTCAGCGAGGAGCAGAAGGCGGTCGCCGGCAAGGTGCTCGGACAGTTCTTTGGTAAGGACGGCCGCGGTCATCATGGGCCGCGCTGGGCGATGCATCGCGGGTTCGGCAAGGGCCACGGGCATGGTCCGCATGGCGGTGGTCACGATCGCGGTGGCCCTGACCTCGAGTAATCTGCGATAGGCAACACTTAGGAAAAGGGCCGGAGGATCACTCCGGCCCTTTTTTTTCTGCCTTGGTCTTGGTGCAGCCGATCAGCCGCCGAGCTTGCGCTGCCACCAGCCCTTGCGGGCCGGTGCCGACGACGAAGCGTCCTCTGCCGATGGCTGCTCGCTGTCCGGCTGTCCGACAACGATGCGCTCCAGGCGCGGCTCGCTCGACTCGGTCTGGCGCCGACGCGGCGCGGGGGCGGGCTCGGGAGCCTCGATCGCTGCGGGAGGTGCACTCTCCACTGCAGGCTGCTCGGCGCGCTCCGAGCGTGCGGCTCGGGCGGGGCGGGCTTCGCGGCGGGATTCACGCACTTCCTTGGCCGGCAGGTCGTCGCTGCCGTCGGGCGGAAGGTTGGGGAAGTCGGCGATTGCCTCGGCGTGGCCCGGCGTTACCTCGCTGGCGTCGGCGCCACCCTGGACCTCATAGGCGGGAAGCTCGTCGATATAGGGCTGCTCGCCGGAACCGTTGTGCGCCTGCTGCTCGCCATTGCGCTCGCCGCGGTCGCGTCCGCGACGGCCGCCGCGGCGTCCACGACGCCGACCGCGCCCGCGGGGGCGTTCGCCCTGCTCGGATGCAGGACCGCCCTCGTCGGCATGACGCTCGGAGGTGCCCTCGTGCTCATGGTCGTCGTGATCGTGGACGTCACCCATTGCGGGCGCGCCTTCGTCGCCGGCATAGTGCTCGTGCACGCCGTTGCCATCGTCGTCGTAGGGGATTTCCTCGACGTTGCCGCGCTCCTCGCCGGAGAAGCGGGCGCCGTTCTCGTCACGCTCGCCGCGACGGCCGCCGCGACGGCGGCGGCGGCGGCGGCGCGATCCGCCGCCCTGGTCCGAGGAACGCTGCTCGCGTTCACGCCCGCGATCCTGAGAGGCTTCCTCGCGCGCTTCGCCGGCTTCGTAGACGTCGCCCTCCTCCTCGCCCTCGAAGCCCGATTCCATGTTGACGACGTTACGCTCGATGCGGCGTTGCGGCTGCGCGGGCGCGGCGCCTTTCTCGATGGTGAAATTGGCACCCGCGAGCTTGTCCGAGCCGGTGACGACGATCGGCAGGCCGACGCGCGCCTCCATGTCGTTGATGAAGGGGCGCTTGTTGTTGAGGATGTAGAGCGCGACAGTCGGCGTCGTCGTGGCGACGAGCGGGGCGCGCGTGCCTGCCATGATGGCGTCTTCCAGGCCGCGCAGGACTGCCAGTGCGACGCTTTCCGTGGAACGGATGATGCCCGTGCCCTGGCAGTGCGGGCACTGCGAGGTCGATCCCTCGAGCACACCGGTGCGCAAGCGCTGGCGCGACATCTCGAGCAGGCCGAAGTGGCTGATGCGGCCGACCTGGATGCGGGCGCGATCGAAGCGGAGCGCTTCCTTCAACCGCCGCTCGACCGAGCGGTTGTTGCGCTTCTCCTCCATGTCGATGAAGTCGATAACGATGAGGCCGGCCAAGTCGCGCAGCTTCAACTGGCGGGCGATCTCGTCGGCCGCCTCGAGGTTGGTGTGATAGGCCGTCTCCTCGATGGAGAACTCGCGCGTCGCCTTGCCGGAGTTGACGTCGATGGCGACGAGCGCCTCGGTCTGGTTGATGACGAGATAGCCGCCCGAACGCAGCGTGACGTAAGGGCTGAACATTGCGTTCAGTTGGCGCTCGATCTGATAGCGGGTGAAGAGCGGCTCAGGCTCCTGATACTGGATGACGTTCTTGGCATGGCTCGGCATGAGCATGCGCATGAAGTCCTTCGCCTCGCGGTGGGCTTCGCCGCCGGCGACGACCACTTCCTCGACGTCCTTGTTATAGAGGTCGCGGATCGAGCGCTTGATGAGGTTGCCTTCCTCGTAGACGAGGCTCGGCGCCTGGCTCTGCAGCGTCAGATCGCGGACGCTCTCCCAAAGGCGCAAGAGATATTCGAAGTCGCGCTTGATCTCCTGCTTGGTGCGCGAGGCTCCAGCAGTGCGGATGATCAGCCCCATGCCCTCCGGCACCTCGAGCTCGGCGGCGATGGCCTTGAGGCGCTTGCGGTCCTGCGGGTTGGTGATCTTGCGGGAGATGCCGCCGCCGCGAGCGGTGTTCGGCATCAGCACGGTGTAGCGGCCGGCGAGGGAGAGATAGGTGGTGAGTGCAGCGCCCTTGTTGCCGCGCTCCTCCTTCACGACCTGTACCAGGATCACCTGGCGCCGCTTGATGACCTCCTGGATCTTGTAGGAGCGGGGGCGGCGGCGCGGGCGAGAGGGAAGCTCCTCGAGGGCATCCTCGCCGGTCGACACCTGCTCGACGCGCTCGGCGGGGACGGGGGCGGCTTCCACATTGCCTTCGGCGGCTTCGGATGTGGGAGCATCCTCGCTACGTGCCTCGGCGACCGGCGCATCCTCGACCGTATTCTCGTTGGCGGCGACGTCGGCCTCCCGCTCTTGCGGCTCAGCCTGGAGACGCTCATCGGCCGGCACGGATTCGGCGATGGTGTGGTGCTTGGCGTCGTGGTCGTCGTCGTGCTCGACCTCGTCGGCGTGCTCCTCCTCGTCATGGGGCTCGATGTCGTCGACGGTGTCGTCGTCCTCGGGCGCAGGCGCAGAGGCGGCCTGACGGCGGGCGAGCGCCTCGGCGTGTGCGTCGACGGCAGCTTCCTCGGCGGCCTCGGCCGCTGCTTCCTCGTCGAGGAGCGCCTGCCGGTCGGCCATCGGGATCTGGTAGTAGTCCGGATGGATTTCGTTGAAGGCGAGGAACCCGTGACGGTTTCCGCCGTACTCCACGAAGGCCGCCTGCAAGGACGGCTCAACGCGTGTTACCTTGGCGAGGTAGATGTTGCCGCGGAGCAGTTTGCGCGCCGCGGATTCGAAATCGAATTCCTCTACGCGGCCGTTGCGGAGCACCACGACCCGGGTCTCCTCCGGGTGGGTGGCATCGATAAGCATCTTGTTATTGGACATTTATTCCGTTCCTTGGCGCGCCGGCCGGGCAGCCTGTCGCTCCGCTCCTCAGTCCGGATAAGAACCGGGACGGGCACGGGCAGGCGCCGCTCTCTAGCGCGCGTCTTTGTTGGGGTGGGTTGAATGGAAGTGGGTGAAGATGGTGCGCGGCACAGCCTCCCGCCGCCGGCCGAGGCCGGACGTGCGCGGCGGCGCGACCATTGGTGCGCCGAAGTCTGCGGATAGCTGATGCCGAAGTCTGGCATTCCAAAGTCTTTCAATGGCTTGAAGGAAGACACGAGGGGGTCGCGCTGCCTTCGGGTTGCCTCCATCTCGGTGGGGCGCCGGGCGGTACTTCGCCTGCTCCGTACGCCTGCCTTTCCCGGGCGAATGTCGGAGCGCAGAACTGTTGGTGGCAGTCTCGAGCAGCTAACATCGCGCCGGGCGCAAGCTTGACCCTCAGGCTCACAACTCCGGCATCGAATTTCGAACGGAGCGAATGCTTGCGGGCGCAGGGCGAACTGCTCGATCGTCGGTCTGCAGCGGGGCCATCCCTCGCAGGGGCGGCGAACCGGCGCGAACAAAGCGGGATGTTGCCCATCCAACTCGTTCTTGCGGCGCACAAATGCCCAGCAAGAGCGCCGCTGCATCAACGAACTAGAAAGTACGGGTTCGCCGGTAAGCTTGCAAGCGTGTTATAAGGCTGCACTGGCGAGCCGGCCGGCCAACTCTATGCAATTTGAGGGAAAATCGGAAAAGGTTTAGTTAATAGGGGAATTGGGCTGCGCTGTGGGGGAATGCGGCGGGGGATGCGGACGCATCTGCAACATAATGTGACGGCCGGCTGGGACGCGGTGGCCTCGGCGCTGCTGCTGGCTTTGGTCGCCCTGGCCGTGCTGGCGGTCGCGCCGACTGGAGGGCATGCCGAACCGTCGAGCGTGCATCGCAAGAGCGCTGCGGTCGAAGCGCGCCATGCCGATCTGAAGGGCAGCAAGGAAGGCACGACATTTGTGCTCGGCCTTTCGGCGGGGGTACGGGCCGAAATCTTCACTCTCGCGAACCCCTATCGGGTCGTGATCGACCTTCCCGATGTCGCGTTCCAGCTTCCCGATGGCGCCGGACAAAAAGGTCAGGGCCTCGTTTCCGCCTTCCGTTACGGGCTGCTGTCGGAGGGCAAAGCGCGCGTCGTCATCGACACCACCGGGCCCGTTTCGATCAAGCGCGCCGACCTGCGCCCGACCGGCGCAGGCAAAGCGATGGAACTGGTCGTTCTCCTTTCCGCAACTTCGGCGCAGGCCTTCGGAGTGGGCACCGGCTCGCAGGCGGCCGCTGCCGCTGCTACAGCCGATCCGGGTCCAGCGGCGGTCGCCAGACGGAACCGGGCCAAGCCACTGATCCTCATAGATCCGGGCCACGGCGGCATCGACCCCGGAGCCACCAGCCCCAGCAATCTCAAAGAGAAGACCGTTGTGCTTGCGGTTGGACGAGCGCTGAAGGAGCGGCTGGCCGCGAGCGGCCGGTATGACGTGCGGATGACACGCACGAGCGACGTTTTCATCTCGCTGGATCAAAGACTGCAGATGTCGCGCGAACTCGATGCGGACATCTTCATATCGCTGCATGCCGATTCCATCGCCAAAAAAGGCACGGCAAACAATGTTCGCGGGGCGACGGTCTATACGCTGTCAGAGGAGGCCTCCGACGAGGAGGCACGGCACATGGCTGAAAAGGAGAACAACTCCGATGCCGTCGCCGGCCTGCAGACGGCGCGGTTCGAGGAAGTAGGCGAGGTGCGCAACATCCTCATCGACCTGTTGAAGCGAGAGACCTCGAATTTCTCGGCGGACTTCTCCAATACGCTGGTGAAGCAACTCGGCACGAAGATCTCACTGTCCGGCCGGCCGCAGCGGTCAGCCGCTTTCAAGGTGCTGCGGCAGGCTGACACGCCCTCGGTGCTCGTGGAACTGGGCTACATGAGCCATCCTGAGGACGAGAAGCTGCTCAATTCGGCGGCGTGGCAGCGACGTGTCGCCGCGTCGATAGGTGCGGCCGTCGATTCGTACTTTTCCAAGCGTACGGCCAAAGCCCCGTGAATATGCGGCGCGACGTTCGCGACGTTATCTAAACTCGGGCAATCGACGACTTGATGCCACAATCCGTGCTAATGTCCTGCTTCGCGGCGTCGCCTCCTGTAGCCCTAAGGCTCGCGCGGACATGCCAGTGCAGCCGAACACCTACGCTCAACGGAACTAGAGGTTGATGCGCGAGCCCCCGCTATACCCGCAGGATCCGATGTACCCGCCGGAGCCCGTCTACCGGCGCGATCCGTACCCGCGCGATCCAGGGCCACCGCAGCCTCCGCGTCGTAGGAAGCGCCGTAAGAGCCTGCTCCTGAGCTTACTCGGCTGGGGCTTCGCGGCCGGCGTCGTCGTGTTCATCTGTGCTTCTGCCGGCGCCGCCTACCTTTTGTGGAAGACGTCGCAGGACTTGCCGGACTACGAGAGCCTTTCCAAGTACGAGCCGCCGGTCATGACGCGCATTCATGCGCACAACGGCGCGCTTATTGCGGAATATGCCCGCGAGCGGCGCATCTTCGTGCCGATTAACACCATCCCGAAGCGCGTCATCGCTGCATTCCTGTCGGCCGAGGACCGGCGCTTCTACGAGCACGGCGGCGTCGACCTGCAGGGTATCGCGCGCGCGGTCTACAAAGCAGTCGAAGCCAAGATCCGCGGCAACGACCGGCGTGCCGAGGGCGCGTCGACCATCACTCAGCAGGTGGCGAAGAACTTCCTTCTCTCGAGCGAGCGCTCGATGGAGCGCAAGATCAAGGAGGCGATCCTCGCCATCCGCATCGAGCGCGCCTATTCCAAGGACAAGATTCTCGAGCTGTACCTCAACGAGATCTATTTCGGCATCGGCGCCTACGGCATCGCCGCGGCGTCCTTGAGCTACTTCAACAAGGAGCTGCAGGACCTCACCATCGAGGAGGCGGCGTATCTTGCCGCGCTTCCGAAGGGCCCCAACAACTATCATCCGTTCCGGCGCGAGAAGCAGGCACTGATCCGGCGCAACTGGATCATCGGCCAGATGCTGGAGAACGGCTACATCTCGTCGGAGGAAGCGGAGGCGGCGAAGGAGAAGCCGCTGGGCGTCAATCTGCGCGGCACGGGTGCGCACATCTTCGCAGCCGACTATTTCGCCGAAGAGGTTCGCCGCACGCTGATGACCCAGTTCGGCGAGGACAAGCTCTACAACGGTGGTCTTTCGGTCCGCACGACGCTCGACCCTAAGCTGCAGCAGATCGCCCGGGCGTCTCTCATCAACGGCCTCGTGCAGTTCGACCGTACGAAGGGTTGGCGCGGACCAGTCACGCAACTCGACGTCACGGGCGACTGGGGCAAAGCGCTCGATGCGGTGCAGACACCAAACGACCTTCAGCCGTGGCGCCTCGGTGTGGTGCTGAAAGTCGAGCCTGCCAAGGCGATCGTGGGTTTGAGGCCGGAGAAGCAGCAGGACGGCTCGCTCGTCGGCAAGCGCGAGGCGATCGAGCTCAACTTCGAGGAAATGAAGTGGGCCAAGACGAAGAAGGGTGCGCCGAAGGCCGCCGGCGATGTGGTGTCGCCGGGAGATGTGATCTTCGTTGCTCCCAAGGACCCCGACAACGTCGCGGGCGTCTGGTCGCTGATGCAGATCCCTGAGGTGGGTGGCGGCATCGTGGCGATGGATCCGAACACGGGGCGTGTGCTCGCGGTGGTTGGCGGTTTCTCGTTCGCCATGAGCCAGTTCGACCGCGCCATACAGGCGAAGCGGCAGCCCGGCTCGTCGTTCAAGCCGTTCGTCTATGCTGCCGCACTCGACAACGGGTACAAGCCGACCTCGATCATCCTCGATGCGCCGATCGAGATCGAGCAGGGTCCCGGCCAGGACATCTGGAAGCCGGAGAACTACGAGAAGGAGCACTCCGCCGGCCCGTCGACCCTGCGCTTCGGTATCGAGCATTCGCGCAACCAGATGACGGTGCGTCTGGCGCAGGATCTCGGCATGCCGATCATCACCGACTATGCCAAGCGCTTCGGCATCTACGACGACCTCCTGCCGGTGCTTTCCATGTCGCTCGGTGCCGGCGAGACGACGCTGCTGCGGATCGCGACTGGCTATTGCACGATCGCCAACGGCGGCCATCAGGTGCGCCCGACGCTGATCGATCGCATTCAGGACCGCTGGGGCCGCACGGTTTGGCGGCACGACCAGCGCGTCTGCGAAACCTGCAAGGCGGAAACCTGGGGCAATCAGGAAGAGCCGGATGTTCCCGACGACCGCGTGCAGATCATGGACCCGCACACCGCTTATCAGATGACGTCGATCCTCGAAGGCGTCATCCAGCGCGGCACGGCGCAGTCGCTCAAGGCGCTCGAGCGTCCGCTGGCCGGGAAGACGGGAACGACCAACCAGGAGAAGGACGCCTGGTTCGTCGGCTATTCGCCCGACCTCGTCGTCGGCGTCTTCATGGGCTACGACACGCCGACGCCGATGGGCAAGGGCAACACGGGCGGCAAGCTTGCCGCGCCGGTGTTCGGCAGCTTCATGAAGGAAGCGCTCGCCGACCAGCCAGCTTCGCCGTTCCGCATTCCGCCGGGCATCAAGCTGGCGCGCGTCAACCTGCGTACGGGACTGCGTGCGGGTGAAGAGGATCCGCAAAGCATCATGGAGGCGTTCAAGCCGGGCGAAGAGCCGGACGACGCCTACTCGGTGATCGGCTTCACCGACCAGGGAACGGGCGCAATGCCCGGACGCGACGACGAAAGCTCGGCCGACGATCCCTATTCTCAGCCTGCTCCCCGGCAGATGCCGGGCTACAGCTCCGGTCGCGGTGGCCTGTGGTGAGTGAACGGGGTGCCCTCGCAGCCGCCTAGGCTGCGGCGCGCCTTCCGTTTACAGGCGGGCGGCGCATGATTATATCACCCCTCCATATCCAGAAATCGCACTCGCCTCGGAGGCAACGATGCGTGCCGAACCGCAAAAACTCGTCGATTCCATCAAGGAGGCCCTAGGCCTCCTGCGGAGGCATCTTTGACTGGGATACTGCCCAGCAACGGCTCGCTGAGCTGAACAAGCGAGCGGAGGACCCGAGCTTCTGGAACGACCCTCGAGCCGCACAGAAATTGATGCGCCAGCGCCAGCAGCTCGAGCGCTCCATCAACATCTACCAGGACCTAGAGCGTGGGCTCGATGACGGCGTCACGCTGATCGAGCTCGGCGAAGAAGCGGATGACGAAGCATCCGTCGCCGAGGGCGAGGCCATGCTCAAGAAGCTCGACGACGAGGCGCAGCGGCGCAGCGTCGAGGCTCTGCTTTCGGGCGAGGCCGATGGCAACGACGCCTACATCGAGGTGCATGCCGGCGCCGGGGGCACGGAGAGCCAGGACTGGGCCTCGATGCTGGCGCGCATGTACATGCGCTGGGCGGAGCAGCGCGGCTACAAGGTATCGACGCTCGAGGAGAGTCCGGGTGAAGAAGCGGGCATCAAGTCCGTCACCATGGAGGTCAAGGGCGAGGGCGCTTACGGCTGGCTGAAGACCGAGTCCGGGGTGCATCGGCTGGTGCGCATCTCACCCTACGATGCGAACGCGCGCCGCCACACGAGCTTTGCTTCGGTGTGGGTCTATCCGGTGATCGACGAAGAGATCGAAATCGACATCAAAGAGAGCGACTGCCGCATCGATACGTATCGCTCGTCGGGTGCCGGCGGCCAGCACGTCAATACGACCGATTCCGCGGTGCGCATCACGCACTTGCCAACGGGCATCGTCGTCGCCAGCCAGCAGGAGCGCTCGCAGATCAAAAACCGCGCGATTGCGTGGGCGATGCTGAAGTCGCGGCTTTACGAGCAGGAGCTGAAAAAGCGCGAGGAGAAGGCGAACGCCGAGGCCGCGAGCAAGACGGAGATCGGCTGGGGCCACCAGATCCGCTCCTACGTGCTGCAGCCGTATCAGCTGGTGAAGGATCTTCGCACCGGCACGCAGAGCACCAACCCGGCGGCGGTGCTCGACGGCGAGATCGACCCGTTCATCGAGAGCGCGCTCGCGCAACGGATCAAGGGCGGCGGACCGGTCGAGGTCGCGGATATCGATTAAGCGGGATGCACGGAGAGAGGCAGAGGGTCCAGTGCTGCGGCGCTACCACGAATACACTGGACCCTGATGCCGAGGCGTATCGGTGCCGGAGCCCCGAGCCGCACTTACTGTAACGCCGGAGAGCAAACAAACCGTCTCCACCCCCGGCGTTGGTCGCTTACGCGAAGTGAATAGGCGACCGAACATGAGCCGGAGATGAACGGAAATTAGAGTTTGCCCGAGGCGCTCAGGTGCGTCGCCTTATTCGGCGGCGGTCATGAAGCGCTCGACGGTTGCCGCGAAATGGCCGCACCAGTCTCTAGATGCCACCGTTGGCCAGACCGCAGGCGAGCTGGCCCCGGCCTGCGCGAGCGGCGGGTTATACCGGCACAAGCCAGCTTCGTGCTTGGACTGCTTGGCGGTCTTGCTTTGGGTGTCGAAGAACTGGCAATTGCCGCATGCACACGTGGTCATGGGTGCCTCCAAGGGTTCTTAGTGGCTATGAGGAATCAACCATGCTGCGATCTGTGCGAGACCGAAATCGACAAGTACGGTTAACGGCAGTTTAGACTAACGCGTCGACAAGGAGGCCGCGCGCATCTTAAGTGCGGCTCCGTTGCGGGCCGCAAATACGGATCTTCCCGTGCTGATGAAGGGCAGAAGCGCAACGTCGAGGACGCTCGAGCTAATCGAGACGGCGGGCTTTGGCGACTATGCGCTGATCGACAGCGGAAACGGGCGCAAGCTCGAACGCTTCGGCACGGTGATCGTAGATCGTCCCGAGCCACAGGCGCTATGGACGCCGCGAGCGGAGCGCGAGTGGAAGAAGGCGCACGCGGTGTTTGCGGGCGATGATGACGAGGACAAGGGGCGCTGGCGCATCGACAAACCGGTGCCGGAGAGCTGGCCGGTCAAGGTCGGCGCTGCGACGATGCTGTGCCGCCTCGCCAGCTTCCGCCATATGGGCCTATTTCCGGAGCAGTATCTGCACTGGGAGTGGATGCTGCAACGCATCGCCGAGAAGCGCGGCGAGCCGGCACGCGTGCTCAACCTTTTCGCCTACACGGGCGCGGCCTCGCTGCTTGCGGCTGCCGCCGGCGCGCAGGTGACACATGTCGATGCGTCGAAGAAGGCCATCGCGTGGGCGAAGGAGAACCAGGCAGCATCGGGCCTCACGGGGGCACCGGTGCGCTGGATGCTCGATGACGCGGCGAAATTCGTCGCGCGCGAGGTGCGTCGCGGCAAGACCTACGACATCATCCTCGTCGATCCACCAAAGTTCGGGCGTGGCCCGGACGGCGAGGTGTGGGACCTGTTCACCAGCCTGCCGCCGCTGATGAAGGACTGTGCGCAGCTGCTGGCGCCCGAGGCTTCGCTCGTGCTCACGGTCTATGCCATCCGCGCGTCGGCGCTCGCATTCGACCAACTGTGCCGCGAGGTTCTCGCTGGAAAGGGCGGGGCATTCCAATCGGGCGAGCTTGCCATCCGCGAGGAAAAGGGAACGCGCGCCGTGCCGACGTCGCTGTTTACGCGCTGGAGCGTGACATGACAGCGGCGCCGAAGTTGATCACGAGCCTGCAGAACGAGCGCATCAAGGCGATCCGCGCGCTTGAGATGCGCAAGGAGCGCAAGGAGACGGGGCTGTTCGTCGCCGAGGGGACATCGCTGCTCGTCACCGCACGCGACAACGGCTTTACTCCCGAGACGCTCGTCTATCGCACCGGCAGCGCGGTGAGCGGCATCGCGCAGGGGCTCGTCGCGTGGGCGCTGAAGTCCGGCGTCGAATGCCTCGAGGTGTCGGAGGCGGTGCTCGGCAAGCTGTCGTCGAAGGACAATCCGCAGAGCATGCTGGGGGTCTTCAAGCAGCGCTGGGTCGAGCCGCCGGCCGCCGCCAAGGTTTCGCAAGAGAACGTGTGGCTGGCGCTCGAGGAAGTGCGCGATCCCGGCAATCTCGGGACAATCATCCGTACCGCCGATGCTGTGGGTGCGGCCGGCATCGTCCTCATCGGGTCCTGCTGCGACCCCTACTCGCACGAGTGCGTGCGCGCGACGATGGGCTCAGCATTCGCCGTGCCGCTCGCGCGCATGCAGCGGGAGCGATTCCTGACGTGGATCGAGGGGTGGCGGGGCGACATCGTCGGCACGCATCTCAGCGGCGCGGGGGATTTTCGCGCGGCGCAGTATCGTGCGCCGACCTTACTCATCATGGGGAGCGAAGGCCCGGGCCTTTCGGCTGAGCTCAGCGCCGCTTGCACCAAGCTCGTCAAGATACCAATGGCCGGAACGCTCGACTCGCTCAATCTCGCCGTTGCCACGGCGCTGGTGCTGTACCAGATCCGCAGTCCGCATCTGAGCCTCTAGTGTGATGATCGAGAAATTCGCCATCGCTAGCGACGACGTGTCGAGCGAATTTCTCGATCTGAATCACACTAGAGAGTCTATGGCTCCAGTGTCCCTTATGATTGCGAAGCTCGCTCTCGTACCCAGCCGACGGCTCTTGCGAGCTTTGCAATCGGGACACTAGCAAATGCGCATCGAATACCATCGCACTCTGATCGCCGACCGCGTGCGCAATGCGGCGTTCGAGAAGGCCTTGCGCTCCGTCATCAGGAAAGGTGAGACGAGCGTCGCCGATATCGGCGCCGGCACGGGGCTGCTCGCGCTCATGGCGGCAAGGCTCGGCGCGCGCGAGGTGTTCCTCTACGAGGCAGCCGAGGTTGCCGGTGTGGCTGCGAAGATCCTCAAGGCCAACGGAGTGCGCAACTGTCACCTCATCCCGTGCCACTCGACGGAGATGGTCGATCCACCGCGGGTGGACGTCGTCGTCTCCGAGACGCTGGGCAACTACGCGTTCGAAGAGCACATGATCGAGACGCTCGCCGACGCCAAGAAGCGTTTCCTGAAGCCGGGTGGCGTGATCATCCCGCGGCGGTTGGAGCAGCTCGTTGCGCCCGTCGTTAGTGACCGCATCCAGCGCGAGTTCGACGCCTGGGGCGCGACCGGTTTTGATCTGTCGGTCGCCCGGGAGATGAGCCTAAACAACATCTACGTGCGCACGCTAAAGCCCGCAGAGCTGCTCGGTGCGCAGGTCTGGGACAAGATCGAGCTCGGCAGCGACGCCCGCTCCACCCGCAAGGGCGAGGCGAGCTGGAAGCTCGGCGAAGCCGCGACGATCTACGGCTTTGCGGTCTGGTGGAAAGCGGAGCTGGTACCGGGCGTCGATCTATCGACGGCACCGGACGCGCCACGCACGCACTGGGAGCAGCTCTATTTTCCGCTGCTGGAGCCGATCGCGGCCAAGAAAGGCGAGGCGGTCGGCGTCAGCTTGCGCTCGCGTACGTCGCTCGATGCCGGCACGCACGTCGCCTGGATCGCGACGCATCGAGATACGAAAGGTCGTGAGACAGCTCGGCAGTCTCTGAATCTCGACAAGGGATTTCTGCCGTAGTTCTTCTCGACGGTGGTAGTTGACCGTTTCTGTCGGCGTCCTTGCGGTACTGCCGTGGATGGCTGCCTGCGCTGCCATGACGAAGCGGTACAGCGCTTCTTTGTCATTCAGGCGGTTGTTGCCGGGATGCATCGTGCTACTTGGACCCGAGCGCACGGATAGATGGATCCCGGGGACGTGCCCCGGGACGACAGTGTGTTGGATGCAGGGCCTCAGGCGCGCAGCAAAAGCAGCGCTGTGCCGATGATCGATATGGCGATGGCGAGCGTCGTCACCCAAGCCATGGCGTGGCTTACACGGGCTTGGCGATGCGCGCGGCGTGCGTTGTCGAGCCATTCGGCGCTCGGCGGCGTCCCCGTCACTTGACCGAGGTCGTCGATGATCTCCTCGATCGATCGCGGATCGGTGATCGAAGGGGGGATATCGGCCTCGACCGGGGAAGGTGCTGGCGCGCCTTCGTCCGTCGCCTTCGCGAGAACGACCGCGGCGTCGTGGCGGGAGGCATCCACGCGCGCGAGCCGCTTCATCAGCGGACGATGATGCATCGCACGGGCGATGTCGTCGGCAAGCTGGCGGTCCTCGGGGCCGTCGAAGTCGGCTTTCAGGTGGGCACGGGCGTTCATCGGTAGCTCCCCTTCGAGGTGGAAGGCATCGAACGCGCCCTCGGGAACTCTATCGAGCTCATATTGCGGCCGGCGATAGCGGGCAAACGTGGAACGCACGGAGGAACGGGGGTGCATGAGGACACCTCGATACTGACGCTGAACCGGTCCCCGCGACCATTGGGGGTACGAACGACACTAGCGGTCAGCGCGCCCCGACACTAAGAATGCTCGGGCGAGATGGCCGCAGCGTGGCAGTGATTCGCGTGCGGTGGCAATTCCCGGGGGAGGGCTCCATGCTGGTGATGGTGATCGGTCTCATCTTGTTCTTCGCAATCCACATCGTTCCAACCAATGTGGAGCTGAAGAATGGGCTCGTCGCACGCTTCGGCACCGGCGGCTATCGTGCGATCTTCAGCGTCCTCTCGCTTGTCGGACTCGCCTTGATCGTTCTTGGGTTCCACAAGCTCCAACTGCATCCGGGAAAGAACCCCATCCTGTGGGATCCGCCGACCTGGGCGCGCCACCTGGCGCTGCCGCTGATGCTTTTCTCCATGATCTCGCTGGTCGCGGCGTATGTGCCGTCGCACATCCACGTCTGGCTGAAGCACCCGCTGCTGGTGGCGATCAAGGCCTGGGCGCTGGCGCATCTCCTGGCCAATGGAGACCTCGCCTCGCTGGTGCTATTCGGCAGCTTCCTCGCTTTTGCGGTCTATGACCGCATCTCCGTCAAGCGCCGCGGAGACCTTGGCCCTCTCGGACGGGGAAGCGGCCCGTGGATCAACGACGCGATCGTCATCGTTCTTGGCCTCGCACTCTACGCCGCGATCGTGCTCTACCTGCATGAGCTCGTAATCGGCGTGCCGCCGCTGGCGTGATGGGCCGGCTGATCGGCATTGCGTGGCGGCCGGCGCGGCGAGCGCCAATGCAGACGGGAGAGAGCGTCGAGATCAGCGTCGAGCGCGGTGTCGACGGCGATCACAAGGGATCGAAGTTCAGGCGCCGAGCCGTGACCATCCTCGCGCGTGAGGATTGGGAGGCTGCGCTTTTGGATCTCGCCGCAACCGGCGCCGATGTGAGCGACCTCGATTGGACGGCTCGGCGCGCGAACCTGCTGGTCGAGGGCGTCCGCCTGCCGCGGGCGATCGGCGCCACGCTGCGCATAGGGCCAGTGCTGCTCGAGGTCACGTACCCCACAACGCCGTGCGCGCGCATGGACGAGGCACGGGAGGGTTTGCGCAAGGCGCTGCATCCGGAGTGGCGCGGCGGCGTGACCTGCCTCGTGCTCGAAGGCGGGCGCGTCGATGTCGGCGAGAGCGTGGAGATCATCCACTCGCCGCCCGAGCGTCAGCGAAAGCTCTCGGGATGAAAGAGGGAGGCCGTAGGGCCTCCCTCAATTCGATCGGCGGCGAAAGAGGTAATCAGTAGTAGCGCGACTCGGAGCTGTCCGGGCGGCTGCGCCAGGGCTCGACGACGAACTCGGTGCGGGCGCTCGTCTCGCGGCTGAGGCCGTAGTCGGAGATGATGAAGGAGGAGCCCGGCTTCAGCAGCTCGGCAAGCTGCTCCTCCGCTTCCTTGGGAATCTGGATGCGCTCGAGCGCGGTCTCGGTATCTGCGTCGTGGCCGGCACGGAGGACGGGGGCTTCGTCGTCATGACGGCGCTTCTTGCGGCGCGCGTATTGCACCTTGTCGCTCGGCTTCAGCGTGACCGAGCTCCAGCGCAGCGCTTTCTCGCCGTCGGTAAAAGCGGTGGCGGTGAGAACGTGGGTTCCGAGCGGCTGGCCCGGGTCGGCGATCGTCACCGGCACGTCCATGACCTGGACGAAGCCGAGCTTGGCGACGAGGCGGCCGGTCTTGCCGCTGATGAACACGGAGACCGGGTAGTTCTTGCGCGACTCCAGGGCATCGGCGGCGGCGAGCGCCTCCTTTGCAGCCGTGACGGCGGCACCGGCGTTGCCGGCATCCTCCACGGCGACCTTGCGGGCCTTGTCGAGCGCGGCGGCATCGGCGATGGCCTGCTTGGTCTTGGCCGACTGCACATCGGCGGCGCGCTGGGCGGCGCCGGCGGCATCGGCCGCGTCGAGCATCCTCGTCTCCTCGGCGACCTCCTCGGCGGTCATTTTTTCGAGGGCGGCGCCGTCGAGCTTGACGATGTCGACCTTCGACATCTTCGCAGTAAGGTCGGTGAAGCGGGACGCGGCGGCGGTCGCAGCCTTATTGGCCTTGCGGGCCAAATCAGCGAGGCGCTCTTCTTCCTTGCGCTCCTTGCGGATCTTCTCCCTGGCCTCGTCGGCGGCAGCGGTGGCGGCGCGGACCTGATCGTCAGCGGCGAGCTTGGCGTTCTCAGCGGCGCCGATCGCGTCGACGAGCCGATTGCGCTCGGCGGCGCGTGCGAGCGCAGCCATGCCGCGCGTGCGCTTTGCGCCGTCGGCAGACGGAGCGGAAGTGAAGAGGTCGGCCTGCTCGCCCGAGGCGGCAGCCGGCATGGCCTCGGCCTGGCCGGCCGCCGTGTTGTCGGGCGGCAGCGGTGAGACGAGGTGAGGGCTATTGAACTCTGACGGCGTCAGGTCTTCGTCGCTGATGATGACGCGAGCGCCGACGTCAGTGATGCCGAAGAGGCTGCGCGCAAAGCTATAGGGCAGACGGATGCAGCCGTGCGAGGCGGGATAGCCGGGCAGGTCGCCGGCGTGAAGGGCGACGCCCGAGTTGGTCACGCGCTGCATGAACGGCATGGGGGCGCCGCCGTAAAGGTTCGAATGGTGGATGCGGTTCTTCTCGAGGATGGAGAAGATGCCGGTCGGGGTCGGATGGCCGGCCATGCCGCTGGAGATCGGCGACTTGGCGATCACCTTGCCGTCGTCATAGACGGTGACCGTCTGGTTGTTCAGCGACACGACGAGGACGAGAGGTCCTGAGGGCTTGGGCAGCGTCGTCGCTGCCTTCTCCTCGGTGGGCTCGACATAACGCGGCGCGGCGCGACGGGCGCGGCGCGGCTTCTGCTGCCAGCCACCACCGTTGCCCCAGAGCCCCCACTGGTAGAACTGGGCCTCGGCCCGTTCCGGGGTGGCTGCTACAAGCAGGCCTGCCGTCAGCAATGCGAGGGTGGAAATACGCAGGCGGCCGGATGCGGCGCCAACATCACTTATCACAGACTTCAGCAAAGCAAGCCCCCGATAATCTGAAGTGTCTCTGAAGGGTTCGATCTATATGATGATTTTAACCCTAAATCTTCGTTAGCAAGGTGCTGGAATCAAATTCCTTTCAAACGTTGTCCGAAAGGCTCTGCCCCTCGCCTCTGGCGTGGAAGGGCGCTGATCATTACGTTCCCGCGACGCCGCCCCGTAAATAGAGTAGCCTCAGTCCATGTCCGTGCACAGCACTCAAAAGCGCCTGATGGCGCCCGATATCGCCGCGATGAAGAAGCGCCGCGAGCCGATCGTGGCCCTCACCGCTTATCATGCGCATACCGCCGCGATCGCCGACCGCTATTGCGATTTCCTGCTGGTCGGAGACAGCCTCGGCATGGTCATGCACGGCTTCGAGACGACGGTGCCGGTCCCGCTCGACCTGATGATCATGCACGGGCGCGCCGTGGTGCGCGGGGCTCGGCGCGCACTGGTCGTGGTCGACATGCCTTTCGGCTCCTATGAGGAAAGCCCGGCCGTCGCTTTCCGGAACTGCGCCAAGGTCATGAAGGAGACCGACTGCGGCGCAGTGAAGATCGAGGGCGGCAGGCGGATGGCGGAGACGATCCGTTACCTCGTCGAGCGCGGCATTCCCGTCATGTCGCATATCGGGCTCACGCCGCAGTCGGTGAACGTCATTGGCGGCTTCAAGGCCCAGGGGCGCAGCCGCGAGGAATGGGCGGCCATCGAGGAGGACGCGCGCCAAGTCGCCGAGGCCGGCGCCTTTGCCATGGTCCTCGAGGCGATCACCGAGCCGCTTGCCGAGCGGATCACCGCCGCAGTCCCGATCCCGACGATCGGCATCGGCGCGTCGTCGGCGTGTGACGGGCAGATCCTCGTGATGGAGGACATGCTTGGCCTCAGCCCGCGCGTGCCTCGGTTCGTGAAGAAGTTCGGCAAGGTCGGGGAAGCGATCGAGGGCGCGATCCGCGCCTATGCCGACGATGTCCGCGCCCGCGCCTTTCCGACCCCCGAGCACACCTACGCGATGCAGGACGGGACCCCGGCACGGCCGCAACGGGCCGTCGAGCGTGTCGGTGCAACCGGCGGCAGGGCCACGAAAAAGTCGAAAACGACGAGCAGCAAAGCGTAGGAAGCCGAAAGCGGCTCTTCGGTCGGCGATAGGCCGATCATTCGCTTGCACAGGGGATGCCGTGGGCTATTTATGCGGCATCCAGATGCCCCCTCGGGCCTCTGATAAGAAAACACGCCAAGGTTCAGGGCTGAAAAGAGCAAGCGATGGCACAGACGGACGACGATCTTCTCCGCCAAGTCGAGGAAGAGCTGAGGCGCGAACGCCTCGAAAAGATCTGGAAGCAATACGGCACCTACATCCTCGCCGTCGCCGCGCTGATCGTGGTGGGCGTTGCCGGCTACAAGATCTGGGAAGGCCAACGGATTGCTGCCGCGCAAGCTTCCGGCGAGATCTACGAGGGTGCCTTAAAGCTGCTCGCCGACAAGAAGGAAGGCAGCGCCGAGAAGGAATTCGAGAAGCTTTCGGCTGACGGCGTCGGAGGCTATCGCGCATTGGCGCAGCTGCAACTCGCCGGCCTGCTTGCCAAGCAGGGCAAGAAGACCGAGGCGCTGGCGACCTATGATGCGCTCGCCGACAGCAGCAGCGGCGACATCGTGCTGCGCGAGTTCGCACGCCTGCAGGCAGCGGGTCTGCGCGTCGGTCAGGTCGACTTTACCGAGGTAGAGAATCGGCTCACCCCTCTGATGGCTGACACCAGCCCATGGCGCTACAGCGCGCGCGAGCTCTTGGGGCTGGCTGCTTACAAGGCGGGCAAGACGACAGAGGCGCGTAGCATTCTGACGCCGCTGTTCGTCGACCAGCAGACACCGCAGAGCATCGCGGAGCGCGCACAGATAATCATGGCGGAGATCGCCGCCGGCGAGATCGCCAAAAAGGCCGATGCGGCGCCGGCCCCGAGCTCTACTCCTGGTGCAGCGCCAGATGCGGCGGCGTCATCGCCGGCGAAAAAGGACTAGGTGGGGTAAGATGAGGGGACGGGCACAGCGGTACGGTTTAGTCGGTGCGGTGCTGTGCGCCGCCGCGCTGCTTACCGGATGTGCCGGCGACGGGCCCTCGCTGCCGAAGATTTCCCAGCTCAATCCGTTCGCCGAGAAGGCCGTCCCGCTGCCGGGCAAGCGCATTCCCGTGATGCAGGCGCAGGGCATGGAGACGGGTGAGCTGGCCGACGCCTTCGCGCCCATCACGCTGCCGGCGCCGCGCGTCAACGAGAGTTGGGCACAGCCCGGCGGCGAGCCGAACAATGCTCCCGGGAACCTCGCCTTCAGCGGCGGCACCAACGTCGCCTGGAGTGCCGACGCGGGAGCAGGCTCGGGCAGCGTCGGGCGCCTTACGGCGCGCCCGGTGATCTTCGGCAACCACGTCTTCACGCTCGATGCGGAGGGCAGCGTCAGCGCCTTCTCGACCTCCGGTGGCTCGGCAATCTGGCGTGTGTCGCTCAAGCCGAAGCGCGAATCGAGCGGTAGCTGGTTCTCGCTTGGCGGCGGCAGCTCGGGCGGCGGCTTCGGCGGCGGCCTCGCGGTCGATGGCGGCCGGCTTTACGCTGCGACCGGATACGGCAATGTCGTTGCCATCGACCCGGCGAACGGCAAGGCCATTTGGGAGAAGCAGCTCGAGGCGCCGATACGCTCCTCGCCGACCGCTGTCGGAGACAAGGTGTTCGTCATCACCCTCGACGGGCGCTTCTACTGTCTCGCCGGCGCAGATGGCGGCGAGCTTTGGTCGGTTCGCGGCGCGCCCCAGCAAGCAAGTCTGATCAACAACGCCAGCCCAGCGGTCGACGGGGACGTGGTCGTGGTTCCGTACCCGTCCGGCGATCTCGTCGCTCTCAGGGTGTCGGACGGCTCGACCGTATGGTCGGAGAATCTGGCGCGCACCCGCACGACCTCGCAGCTTGCCTCGATGAGCGATGCGGCGCGTCCGGCGATCGACAACGGCACCGTGTTCGCCATCGGCCACGCCGGGCGGATGATCGCCACGCAGGCCGAGAGCGGCGAGCGCCTGTGGTCGATCAACGTGCCGGGCACGCAGACGCCTTGGGTGGCCGGCGGCAGCGTCTACGTCGTCGATACGCAGGGGCAGCTGATGGCGCTGTCGCGTCACGACGGCAAGACGCAGTGGACGGTGAAGTTGCCGGGCAACGGTGCCTGGGCCGGGCCGACGCTCGCGGGCGGAAACCTTTGGCTGACGTCCTCGGCCGGCGCGCTGGTCGGCGTCGATGCCGCGACAGGCCGCGTCGTGACCCAGAAGGATATCGGCGGCACGTTCTACATCGCGCCCGTCATTGCCCAGGGGCGGATGTACGTCCTCAGTGACAGCGCCAAGCTGATGGCGATTAATTAGTAGACGGACACGAGCCTTGGCAGGTTTTGTATGCGGCGGGCACACTGCAAGCTGATGGCCGACGCTCGCGCCGGGGGCTTTGGCCCCTTGCCGCCTTCGGCGGCCGAGGTAGGTCGGTGCTCAGGTGGCCGCACATTTAACGGATCGGTCGGCGGCTTCGACTATCTTCTTAGCGACGAATGCGCGATAAGCGCCCTCCCATAAGCCGCTTGCATTCCGTCCCCCATGTCCGCTGTCCCCGTCATCGCCATCATCGGCCGGCCCAACGTCGGCAAGTCGACGCTGTTCAACCGTTTGACGGGCAAGCGCACGGCGCTGGTGTCCGACATCCCGGGGCTGACGCGCGACCGGCGCGAGGGCGAGGCGGACCTCGGCGGGCACCCCGTAACCATCGTCGATACGGCGGGTCTTGAACAGGCCAAGCGCGGCACGATCGCCGAGCGCATGCGCAAGCAGAGCGAGGCTGCGATAGCAGCCGCCGATCTCATCTTGTTCGTCGTCGATGCGCGCGAGGGGATCACGCCCGACGACAAATCCTTCGGCAAGCTGGTGCGCGCATCGGGGCGTCCGGTGATCCTTGTCGCCAATAAGAGCGAAGGGCGCGCGGGCGAAGAAGGCTTCTACGCGGCGTTCGAGCTCGGCTTCGGCGAGCCGACGGCCATCTCGGCTGAGCACGGCGAAGGACTCGGCGATCTCATCGTCGAGATGCTGGCGGCGCTGGGCCTCAAGGACGAGCTTGTCGCCGACGGCGAGGCCGAGCCGGCGCCGGTAACGACCCGTCCCATCCGCGTCGCCATCGTCGGCCGGCCGAACGCCGGCAAGTCGACACTGGTCAACGCATTCCTCGGCGAGGAGCGGATGATCACCGGGCCGGAGCCGGGGCTGACGCGCGACTCGGTGTCGAGCGATCTCGAGTGGAAGGGGCGCAAGATTCGCCTCTTCGACACCGCCGGCCTCAGGCGCAAGGCGAAGATCACCGAGGCGGCAGAGAAGCTCAGCGCCTCCGACGCCGTGCGCGCGATCCGTTTCGCCGAGGTCGTGGTGCTGCTCATCGATGCCGAGCGCCCGTTCGAGCACCAGGACCTCACCATCGGCGATCTCGTGACCGAGGAGGGCCGTGCGTTGGTCATCGCGGTCAACAAGTGGGACCTCGTCGAGGACAAGCAGAAGACGCTCAAGGAGCTGCGCGAGACTCTCGGCGAGCGTCTGGCGCAGGTGCCGGGCGTGGCGCTGGTGCCGATCTCGGCGCTGAGCGGACGCGGCATCGAGAAGCTTTCGGAAGCAGTGCTCGCGGCTTACGAGACATGGAACCGCCGCGTGCCGACGCCGGATCTCAATCGCTGGCTGGTGGAGGCGCTGGAGCGCCACGCGCCTCCAGCGGCGAGCGGCAGGCGCATCAAGATTCGCTACATCACGCAGCCATCGACGCGGCCACCTACCTTCGTCGCCTTCTGCTCGCGTCCGGAGGATTTGCCGAAGTCCTATCTGCGCTACCTCACCAACAGTCTGCGCGAAGCATTCAAGCTACCCGGCGTGCCGCTGAGGATGAATCTACGCAAGGGTGAAAATCCCTTCGCTAAGCATAAGCGCTGAGGCGCCATTTTACCTTCCAGGCGCGAGCTACGTGCGTTACCTTGGATTCGCGAGCTTGCTGGGGACGCGAGCTCGCGGGGTGCGGCCCCGGGGGAAGCTCTAAAGAGAAACAGGGATCAATGCACAAGTGCACTGACGGCCGGGCACGCCCGGCGTTTCGCGCGATTTTTGCAGCGGGCGCGGCTACTCTTCTTGTGCTCGCGGCCGGCTCGGCGGCGAACGCCTATTCGGCACGCGTCAACTCCGCTTGCGAGCGCGACTACTATCGCTTCTGCGCCAAGTACTCGATCGGCACTCCGGAGCTGCGCAGCTGCATGCTCGCCTCGCGCCGCTCGCTGTCGCGCCGCTGCGTCGATGCGCTGGTCGCGGCCGGCGAAGTGCCCAAGCGCTATCTGACAAGTCTGAAGAAATAAGAGCGGGCTCTTCCGATCAAGTCGATCGCGAAGGAAATGCAGCGGGCGGGAGCGGCGGCGAACCCTAAGATGCCGCCCACTCCACCGCCCGCACGGACGACAGCCGCACGTCTGGCGCCGTTCCGGACCACGATAAGTAGGTAAGGCAGTTTGGCAGCGCAAGGGCGAATCGGCCTTGCGCTGCAGCATGTGCTTTCGGTGCGCCAAAGGGTGCGTGCATCGCATCGCGCCGCGGGTATAATTCCCGCATGGCTCTACCGAATTCCTCATCGCCAACCGAAGTCCTGTTCTATCACCTCGAGCTGCAGACGCTGGAGAAGGTGCTGCCGAGCCTGGTCGAGAAAACGCTCGAGCGGGGCTGGCGCGCGGTTGTCCAGTCCGGCTCGCAGGAGCGGCTGGCGGCGCTCGATCTCGCGCTGTGGACGTACAAGGAAGACAGCTTCCTCGCGCATGGGACGGCGAAGGATGGCTTTGCCGCCGAACAGCCGGTCTACCTGACGACGACGGGGGAGACGCCGAACGGTGCTGGCGTGCGCTTCCTCGTCGATGGCGCGGAGGCGGAATCTTTCTCGGGCTTCGTGCGCATCGTCTACCTGTTCGACGGCAACGACGAGGCCGCGGTGAAGATCGCGCGCTCGCAGTGGACGGCCGCCAAGGGCGCGGGCTGTCCAGTCACGTACTGGCAGCAGAGCGCTGCCGGAAGGTGGGAGCGGAAGGGTTAGAAAAAAGAAGCCCCGCGGGGGTGGCGGGGCTTTCAAAGTTCAGGAGGAGACGGGGAGCTAACCCGAGAGAGCGCTTCCGGCGCGTGGTGCTTTCCGTGCTCTCGATGACCCAACTATGCCGGTTGCGGCGGGCGCCCGCGGTTCCCTGGGGAACAGGGGCTAAAATTCTCAGACGGTGCGCTTCAGACCGTCCTGCCGGTGCCCTTGACAGGCGGGCCGCAGGTGCGCTCATGCCTCGCCCATGAACTATCGCCACGCCTACCACGCCGGAAATTTCGCCGATGTCGTCAAGCACGCGGTGCTGGCGCTCGTCATCGAGCACATGAAGCAAAAGCCGGCGGCGTTCCGCGTCATCGACACCCATGCAGGTATCGGCTCCTACGACCTCGGCTCGACGGAGGCGCAGAAGACGGGTGAGTGGCGTGAGGGTATCGGCCGTGTGCTGACCGCGCGGTTCTCGGAGGAGGCGGAGAAGGCGCTGGCGCCTTACCTCGACGTGGTGCGTCGGCTCAATTCCGGTGGGACGCTCGCGCGTTATCCCGGAAGCCCGCTGCTTGCTCGCGAGCTGATGCGCAGCGAGGACCGTCTCGTCGTCAACGAGCTGCATCCCGAGGATCAGCGGGCGCTCAGCCGACTGTTCGCGCACGATCCGCAGGTGAAGGTGATGGCGCTCGATGCCTGGACGGCGGTCAAGGCACTGCTGCCGCCGCCCGAGCGGCGCGGCGTCATACTCATCGATCCGGCGTTCGAGCAGGCGGGCGAACTCGACAGACTGGTCGCGGCGCTTAAAGAGGGAGTCCGCCGCTTCGCGGGCGGAACCTATTTGCTCTGGTATCCGATCAAGGAGCTGCGGCCGGTCGCAGCCTTTCGGCGAAGCATCGCAGCGCTCGGGCTGCCGAAGGCGACTGCGTTCGAGTTGACCATCCGCGACACCAGCGATGAGCAGCTTCTCAATGGCGCTGGCCTCGTGGTCGTCAACGCGCCCTTTACGCTCGGTGCTGCCCTCGAGACGCTGTTGCCTGAACTCGCGCGCGTGCTGGCGCAAGGCGAAGGCGGAGGGTTTCGCGTAGAACAGCTAGGAAACGAGGCAGCAAAGGGTACCAGAACGGCCCAGTGAGGCGCTTGCCTCACACATTTTTTTCCTCGATACTTTCCCGGCTCGGGCAGATGATCGTCCGGCGGAGACTTGACGTAGCTTTGAGATTTTGGCGCGCATGTCGTGCTTCCGCTCTTTTTCCCCGCATTTGCGAACAGTTTCCCGAGCATTCCCCCCGGTGCGGTCTCGCGTGAGCCGCGCCTTTTTCGTTGACTGCGCACGTTAGGAGATTTCGCGATGCGTCAGAGCGGTACTGTCAAATTCTACAACGCCCAGAAGGGCTACGGTTTCATCAAGCCCGACGATGGCGGCAAGGATGTTTTCGTGCATGTGACTGCGGTCGAACGCGCCGGAATCTCCAACCTCAACGAGGGAGCGCGCATCTCCTTCGAGACGGAACCCGACAAGCGCGGCAAAGGTCCGAAGGCGGTCAATCTGCAGGCGTCCTGATTGCAGGCGCCCTGATATTTCCGGCGCCATGCGGCGCGCTTTCCGCGTGGCGTCACTCCGCGGCAACGATTGCACCGTTTTTTTCGCCGTGCGGGTCTCGGCCATGGGCAATGGCACGCGAGTACGGCAATCTCCCCGCATTGTATCAGCCAACGTCGGGGAGCTCACAATGATGAAGCCGATTTGGGCGGTCGCAGTTGCCGCCACACTCGCACTCGCAGGCTATGCCGGCGATGCGGAAGCCAAGTGCTTCAAGAAGACGGCGTCCGGCACCTCGACCAGCGTCGACGGCGCCAAGTTCCAGGTCAAAGAGGCGATCCTGCAGTCGTTCGACTGGGGCGTCTGGGCGGCGTTCATGGCCTCCGGCACCACCCCCGGCTACAAGGTCAGCACCCCGGCCTACCGCTGCTCGCCGGGCGGTCTCGGCTACAACTGCGTCGGCACGTCTACCATCTGCAAGACGGGCTGACGCCGTCAGGCCATTGGTTCATGCCGGCACGAATTGTCCGGTTCTGTTAACCATTCGCTGGCGGCTCAGCGCGATAATGGAGTTCCGGATGGCTCGCGCAGGGCCAACCGGTCCCCTTGGCTCGCTTCGCGAGCGTGGTTAGCGGGTGACACGGTCGGGCAAAAAGCCGACCAGACGGCAGATTTGCGCGCCCGAACGACGTTTTCCGTTATCTTCCAACCCTACATTCGGGGTGGCCCAAATTCACAAGGACTGGACAATGAGCCTCATTCGCGTTTGCACCGGGATCGTCGCGGCGGCGGGAGTCCTGATGCTTGCCACCCTCAGCGGGGCTGGCGACTACGTCGCCCCGGGCGCCCAGGCGGGCGAAGCCGTTCAGAAGAAGAAGACCGCGCGTCGCGCCAAGAGCCGCGAGTATGCTGTCGAACAGGGCGCGAGCCCGGCCGAGATCGCGCGCTATTTCGCGCTCTATGGCGGCTATATCGACCCCTACATCAACAAGCAGTCGCCGGGCGGTCCTTTTGACAGCGGCTTCTTCTTCGATTCGGGTATCGGTGCTAACGGCGGCGATTCACCGTACATGAACTGAGGCATTGTCGCCGCCTCTGTTGCGCTATTTTTGTCCTGCACATGTTTGCGGGCTCAAAGTCTAGGCAAGGGGCGCGGTGCCCCGCTATAAGGCTTTGGAAACGGACATATGTCCGCGCCGACGGGGGACACTGCAATGCGCGCTCTGCCATCAACTGCCTTTGCGTCAGTGCTGATTGGCGCGATCGCCGCGCTATCGGCGCCTGCGGATGCGGCCTGCAAGAAGTTCGGCTTCACGGTCAACGACTACGGCAAGGACGGTCCGACCAACGACGCCAAGAACCTGCTCGACAAGCACATTGCCGAGTGGGCGGCGCAGAACAGCGTCGGCGAATATTCGACCGGCAAGAAGAGCGTGAGCTGCGAGCTCTTCCTCGACGTCATCCTCTTCGACGAGCATACCTGCACCGCCTCGGCTACCGTGTGCTGGGGCCCCGACGCCAAGAAGCTCGGCAACTCGCAATCTGCAGCATCGCCGACGGCGCCCGCGGATGATGCCGGTGGCGATGCTCCGCCGGCACCGGTGCGGAAGGCGCATGCGCTCGGCGTGGCGCCCGCGCAAGCTGCCGCCTCGACCCCGGCTGCAACCGCAGCGACCGAAGCTGCAGCGGCTCCCGCGGCAGAGGCTCCGGCGCCCAGCACGGCGCAGATGGATGCAGCGCCGACCCAGCCCATCGAGCAGATCGCCGCGCCTGATGAGGTGCCACCGGTTGCCGCGGCCGTCCACGCCACTACGACTCCGCCGGCCGCTACCGCTACTCCTGCGAACGCCGGCGCAACGACTGGCGGTGTTGTCGAAACAGGTGCGCTGCAGGCGGGTCAGGCACTGCAGCAGGCGGCCACTCAGCCGGCAGCAAAGGCTCCGGCCGTTCCCGAGAAGGATCGCGCAGCAGCGGCTGCTGCTGCTGCATCCGCTGCCGCCGCCGCCGAGCGCGCCGCGCAAGCCGCGGAGACGGCCGCCAATGCCGCCAAGGAAGCCGCCGCCGCAGCCGTTGCCGCGAGCGCGGCCAGCAAAGGCGGGGCCACGGTTCCCCCGCTCGATCACGCGTCGGGCGCCAAGCCCGTGCACAGCGAATAGCGGTTTCACGAAGCTGAAAGATCGAAGCGCCCGCGTCAGCCGCGGGCGTTTTCGTTTGGCCCGAGCTCGCGCGGCGGCCGCAGTCGGTGACGATCGTCAGTGAGCAGCGCGACGCCGCCGGCCGCAGCCAGCAGCGAGCCGAGCGCGGTGGCGCCGGCGATCAGGAACATGATCATCACCTGATACTTCGCCGCCCCGATGGGGTCGGCGCCGGCAATGATCTGGCCTGTCATCATGCCGGGGAGGGCGACGATCCCGGTGGTCGCCATGGCGTTGAGCATCGGCATCAGACCTGTGCGCAGCGCACTGCGCAGGGGGCCGGACAGCGCCTCGAGGCGCGGGGCTCCGAGCGACAGGCGCGCTTCGATAGCGGTGCGCTCGCGATGCACGGCCTCGCTCAGGCTTTCGAGGACCAGAGCGACGGCGGTCATCGTGTTACCGAGCACCATGCCGAGGATCGGCAGCACGTAGCGCGGCGCGTACCATGGCTCCGGTGCGATGACGATGCCGACGCCGAACATGGTCACGAGCGTGCCGACGAACAGAAGCGTCGCGGAACTGAGGCCCATCAGCGGCCACGCCGGGATGCGGCGGTTGAGACGCGAGACGATCTCGACGCCGGCGGCGAAGACCATGACCATCGCGAAGAGCAGCGTCCAGAACGGCGAGGACTGCGCGAATATGAACTTCAGGACGATGCCGATGAGGGCGAGCTGCACGACCATGCGTGCGGCCGAGACGGCGAGGTTCTTCTCGAGCCCGAGGCGAAAGGCCCAAGAGATGGCGCCATTGGCGATGAGCAGCATCGCGGAGAGCACGAGGTCCCAGTAGGTCAGCGGTACATAGGTCATGATGCGGCCGGGCTTTGCGAGGGCAAGGTGGGCATCTCCCTGGAGAGCACGAGGCGCGCATGCGCGAGGCGGCCGACCTGCGCGGCATCATGGCTGACGAGGACGACCGAGCGGCCGGACAGCAACTGAAAGCGGATCAGCTCCTCGACCAGCGCCCTGCTTTGCGGGTCGAGCGCGCCGGTCGGCTCGTCGAGGAGAAGCACCGCCGGCTCGTCGAGAAGCGCGCGCACCAGCGCCAGGCGCTGGCGCTCGCCGGTCGAAAGCTTCGTTATGGGGCGATCGAGCAGCGCCGGATCGAGGTCCAACTGGCGCATTAGGCGATCGAGCCTGGAAGCGGGTGTGCCGGCCGGCATGCAGCCACGCGGCGTATCGGACCACCATGCCGGCTCGGCAGCGCAGTAGCGCACGCGCCGGCGCCATTCGTAGGCGGGGAGCTCGCAGCGCTCCTGACCATCGACGACGACGCGGCCCTCAGCGGCATCGAGATCGGCAAGCGCGCGCAGCAGCAGCGTCTTGCCGGCGCCCGAAGGGCCCTCGACGGCGAGACATTCGCCGCCGGCGACCTCGAACGTCAGCGGCTTGAGGCCACCAACCTGCAATCGTTCGACGCGCAGCACGGAATGTTCCTCAGGCCGGGGCGGCGAGGAGGGAGGCTTAGCAGGTCAAAGGTATGTTTCGCCAGCGTCCGTGGATCGGCTCAGGCCGGTTTGGCGGACAGGAGGATGTCAGCGCCATCCTGCAGAACGGCGAGACGCATTCCGGCGGTGGTCGCCAGACGGCAGGTGTAATAGGCCTGGATGGTCATGGCATCGAGCGGGGGAGCGTGCTCGCCGGAGATGAACTCGGCAAGATGCAGCGGCGCGCGCGCGTTGGTGCCCTTGCAGCGCACCAGGAAACTCGGCGTCTCCATGGTGCCCGCCATCTGCACGTCGATGTCGCCGCCGCGCGGTAGGGCCGTAACGGCGCTGGCGACGAGATTGAGGAGCAGCTTGGCCTTGTCCTTGGGCATGTGCCCGGGGGGGCACTTCCAGATGAGATTGTGCTTACCCTTGCCGATGAAGCCGCGCGAAATCTGCTCGGCGGTGCCCATGTCGATCATGGCGCCTGCCGAGCCGGCAGCTCCGAAGGCGAAGCGGCAGAATTGCAGGCGTGCGGACGCCTGCTCCGTCACGTTGCGTATGACATCGAGGGCGTAGTTCTTGGCTTCCTGGTCGTCGTCCTCGTCGAGGATCTCGAGCCCATTGTAGATGGCGCCCACGGGCCCAATGACGTCGTGACAAATCTTGCTCGAGATAAGTGCCGCGAGTTCAAGGTCCGTCGGATTGGCGCCCATCGATGCCCCCCTAATGATGCCGCAGATAGAATGCCGGTGCTTCATTCAGCCGGCACGCGGGACGCTCTTTACGCGCGCCAACAGGTCCGCTTGCGAAGTGCTCACGCCATCTGATACACGCGCCGCAACTTCCGTGCAAAGGTCGGTCCTGCAACTTGCCTCATACGCCGCTGAACCACGCGCGGCGAACCGGCTCGCAGCCGGTCGGCGTTGGACCCCGGTGGCGAATCAGGGCGCGAACGGCAAATGAAGCTAGAGGAATATGGGGCACTGGTCGAGGCGTTGCTGCCGGCAGTGCTGGCAGCGGGACGCGTCGAGATGCGCCACTTTGCGGCCGGCGTCGAGGTGTCGACGAAGGCCGACACGACGCCGGTCACCGTGGCCGATCATGAAGCCGAAGAGATTCTCACCGAGGCACTGCATCGCACGGCGCCGGGCGTTCCCGTCATCGCCGAGGAGGCTGTCGCGGCGGGGCGCGTGCCGGCCGTGAAGGATACTTTCTTCCTCGTCGATCCGCTGGACGGGACGCGGGCCTTCATCAAGGGGAGCGCGGAGTTCACGATCAATATCGGCCTCGTCATCCGGCAAGAGCCGGTGTTCGGCATCATCTACGCTCCGGCGCTCGGACAGTTCTTCGCGACCATCGCGCCGGATCGATCGATTGAAGCGGCGATCTCGCCCGACGACGAAGCGCCAGGCCTTGCGCGCATCGAGCTGAAGCGCTTGGCGACGCGCGCGCCGGATCCCAAGGCGCTCGTCGCATTCGCCAGCCGCTCGCACGCAACGCAGAGTACCGACGAGTTCCTGAAGCACCTACCGATTACGGAGAAGCGCAAGGCGAGCTCGTCGCTGAAGTTCTGCCTCATTGCGCGCGGGGAAGCCGATCTCTATGCCCGGCTGGGGCAGACGAGCGAATGGGATACAGCGGCGGGGCAGGCCATTCTCACGGCGGCCGGCGGATGTGTCACGACGCTCGACGGCGCTCCGCTTGCCTATGGCAAGCGCGAAGGGGGCTACGCCAATCCGCACTTCATCGCCTGGGGGCGGGAGCCAATATTGCGCGCATCGTAGGTGCCGCAATACGGCCACAAGCCATCGCCGATCGGCCACACTTTCGCACTACTCTCAATCGAAGGGTTTTTGAGGATCGCGGGCGCGGCGGACTGGCCGACGCGCCGTGCACAAACGATGGATAATCCGATGGCGCTGCTTTGGCGCGGACGTCGCCTTCATCTCGCTTTCTCGTCACTGGCGGTTTTTGTCGCCTTCCTCGCTTCGGCGTCGCTGGCCACTGCTCAGGATAGCTCTGGCTCCGACTACGGCCCCTATTCAGGGGGACGCACGGGAACGGCTGAATCCGATCGTCCCCCCGCCAACGACGCCTACAGCCCGCCGCCGAGCGGCGGCTCTGCCTATCAGTCGCCCTATCGCCCGGGCGGGGCGTACCGAGAGGACGACAACTACAGCCGTTATGACGGCGACCGCGCGGCCGCTGCTCCACCGCAGGAGCCGGCACCTGGTTATGGCGAGCCATATCATGCTCCGGGCGAGCCTTACGACGACCGGGGCGGGCCTCCTCCCGGGGGAGGGTACAGCCAGAACGAGATCATCGAGGCGGGGGGCCGGTTCTTCGGTTCGGTGAGCAAGGGCCTTGCGAGCGTGGTCGAGCACGCGTTCGCCAAGTCAGGGCGGCCGAACGGCTATATCCTGGGGACGGACGCGGGTGGCGCCTTCGTGGCCGGCCTGCGCTACGGCGAGGGGACCCTCTACACCAAGGATGCGGGCACCCATAAGGTTTACTGGCAAGGTCCGTCGGTGGGGTACGACTTCGGCGGCGAGGGCTCGAAGACCATGGTCCTCGTTTACAATCTGCAGGACCCGGCGCAGATTTATGAGCGCTATGCGGGTGTCCAGGGGTCGGCCTACATTGTCGGCGGCGTCGGCATCCAATATCAGACCCACGGCAATGTCACTCTGGCGCCGATCCGTTCGGGAATTGGTTTACGGCTAGGTGCGAACATCGGATATTTGAAGTATACCCGCTCGCCTACGTGGAACCCATTTTGAGTCGCCGCGCGGCTTCAAGAGGTATGCTCCGGGTGGAGACGCGCTGGAATGGTAGCATTGCGCAGGCAACTCCCCAGTTCGACGATCGAGGCCCGAGGGTTGCGCTCGGTGGGTATGCTGCCGTGCGCCTTCTTTAGCCGGCTGCTGGCGAGGACGCGGGCGTGATCACGATCGAGATGGTCATGCTGGCGACGCTGGGCTTCCTCACGGCCGCCCTGCTGGCGCTGTTCATCGCCCCGCTCTACCGGCGGCGCATCGCGCGGCTCACGACCGACGCGCTGAAGCGCTCGATGCCGCTCACCGACGCTGAGATCCGCGCCGACAAAGATCGCCTCAGAGCCGAGTTCGCCATTCGCATCCACAAGCTGGAGACGAGGGTCGAGGAAGCCGCCGAGGCATCGGCGCGGCAGATGGTCGAGCTCAACCGTCGCGACGCGACGATCAGCGAGCTCGAAGGCGAGGTGGCGAAGCAGCACACGGCGCTCGAAGAGCACGAGAATGCGCGTCGGGTGCTCGAGCAGACGATTATGGACCGGCTGCCGAAGGTCGAGCACCGGCTGGCGGAGGCGCGCAAGCTGCTATTCCAGCGTGATCGCGAGATCGTGGCGCTGACGCAGTCGAGCGAGAAGCAGTCGCGCGCGCTCGAGGAAGCGACGCAGATCAACGCGCAGCAAACCGACGAGGTGCATCGTCTCAAGGCGGCGCTGAACACGAGGGCGGCCCGCAATCGCGACGGCCTAGGCGATCCCCGGTACGACGGCGAGGTCGCGCTGCGCACCGAGATCGAAACCCTGCGCGCCAAGACGCGCGAGCAGACGGCGCTCATCGCGCGGCTGCAGTCGCTGGTTGCCCGCGCCGGGCCGGCGGCGGAAGCGGGCGAGGGTGCGACGACCAAGGGCTCCGGCGAGGCGATGCGTCCGGCCAAGGTGCGCGCCGGCCAGGCAGCTGCGACGGAGCAGGCGACGCCGCCGCCGCTGAAGCCCGTCGACAAGGGTTCCGAGGCGGCTGATCCGCAGGCGCAGAACGAGATCCGCAGGCTCAAGTCGGTCAACCAGGATCAGGCCGCGGAGCTGTCGCGTCTGAAGGCGGCGCTTACGACATACGAAGCTGCCGACAGCGACGACCGGGGCGTCAAGGAAAGCAAGATTGCCCTCAAGGCGCGCCTGTCTGCGCTGCAGGCGCTTACCGACGAGCAGTCGGGGACCATTCAGGCGCTGCGCGCGGAGCTCGCCGCCGGCAACGAGAAGCTGGCGCGGCAGGCGGCGTACTTCATGGAGGAGATGCGGCGCCTCGGATCGGTGCCGGCTCCTGGTCCCTCGCGCCGCGGACCTGACGGCGCCGATGGCGCAAAGCGTCCGCTCGCCGAGCGCATCAACGATCCGCGCGTTGCGCGCTTCCCGCGTCCTGGAGCCGAGGTGCCGGCACAGACAGCGCCAGCCGACGAAGCCAAGAGCGCCGAGGCAGAGCCGCGGCGCGGCGGCGGGTTCCTCAAGGCGCTCGACGCGGCATCGCTGCCGGTCGAGACGCGGGTCGAGCATGCACCGCCGCCCGAGACCGCCAACGGCGAAGCGGCACCGGCCGAGGTCAAGCGCACGCGCAAGGCGCGGCTGCTCGACCGCATCACGGGGCTCGACAAGAACTCTGCTTAGTTGAGTGGCGCCGGTGGCTCCGCTTCGCTGAGCCAGCTGCCGGCGCGAGGATTTGCGAGGCCTTAGCCCACCGCGTCGCGATGGGTTTCGACATCGAGCACCGGCTGCCAGTCTCCGGCATCCTTGGCGCTGCGCACGCGGCCATCGAACTGTGCGCCCTCGGCAATGATCAGGTTCTTCTGCACGATGTCGCCGCTGATACGCGCGGTGTTGTGCAGCGCGACCGTCTCGGCGCGAAGCTGGCCATTGATGGCGCCGTGGACCGTGAGATTGCGTGCGCTGACCGAGCCGGTGACCTTACCGGTCTCGCCGACGGTGACGTCGTCGCCATGGATGTCGCCGGTGACCTCGCCGGCGATGACGAGAGCCGTCCTGCAGACGAGCGTGATCTTCTGACCGACGATGGCGAGATCGGGTCCGATAACCGATGCCTGCTTGGCCGGCGACATCATCGGAGATCCCGCAGGAAGGAAATCGCGCGATGCGGGGGAGGGGGGCGGCGTAAGCGAAGGAGCACCGGGCACCTTCTGATCTGGATTAGAACCGCGACCGAACACAACACACCTCCCACACTTGTCCCTTTGATCCGCACCGAGCGGAGCATGATCGGGTGTGCGAATTATGTCGAGAGCCCCGATGGGGTGTTGTTTCCGTGCCTCGCCCGGTCCCGCATAGGAGAATAGCGTTAATCGCCTGGGCCTCGGGGGGTGCCGAAGGAAGCGGCCGCGGACAGTTGTCCACGGCCGCTCAATCGTAGAGGTGGAGCCGGATCAGGACTTGCAGACGTCGATCCACGACAGGCAGGTGTAGCCGCTGCCGTCCTTCTTGCACTTGTAGCGCTCGTTACGGAAGGTGTCGGTCTGGATGGGCCAGTTGCCGGACAACTGGGCGACGATCTCCCAGGCCTGGAACTTCGCCATATCCTCGGTCCAAGCCCAGCCTTTGCCGCGCTTGGTCACACATTTCCCAGCCTCGGCCGGGGCGATGAAACCAGTGGCGGGGGTCAGCAGCACGGCGCCGGCGACAAGGCCGAGCGCGAGCGCCGCGATCTTCGTCTTCATGATGATACTCCTACGCAAACACGCACCGCAGCTCCTGGCGTAAGGGTGTCCGCGGCGTCCGGCAATGCCGCGGGCGCAACACTCATGCTGCATTCATCCGACATATGATCTTTATGCCGGCGGCGAACCTGCGCTCGGACTGCCACACCCGGTAACCTGGACGGGCACCCGTTCTGGACTCCTCCCAGGGGCCAACCTAGAGTCCTTCCAATTCAAGGGCGGGCCGGGGGGCGCGCTCGACAAGAAAGTTTTGCGTTCGGGGGAACTGTAATGGCCGACGGCTCGGGGGAGATCGACCTAAAGGCACTCCCGAAAATGGTGCGCTGGTACAGCCCCGCGCATCTCGTCAGCACCGGCTGGCGCTCGGTCGTTTCGGAGATTTTCGGGCAGTACGCCGACCAGCGGATCATGCAGGCGACGATCGACGGCTTTGCGCCGGAGATCATGAAGACGGTCGTCGGTCGCTACAACTATTCCGACCTGCGCCAGCTCGGCGACGGCAACGCGGTGTGGGTCGACTACGTGGCCGATCTCGGCGACGGCTTCGATTCCACCTTTGCGATGGCATCGCTGATCAGCCAGCCGCAGATCGATCTCGAGGGCGCAGGCACGCTGCCCGGCGCCAAGCTGCTGATCATGGGGGGCGACCAAGTCTATCCGTTCCCCACGCGCCAAGCGTACCGCGAGCGCTTCGCAATGCCGTACTCGACGGCGCTGCCACCGGCGCCGGACGGAAGCTGGCGGCGCCTGTTGTTCGTGCTGCCGGGCAATCACGACTGGTACGACGGGCTCTCCTCGTTCGACCACATGTTCTGCAAGGCGCGCTTCGGGCACGCCGCGGAGAATCGCATCGGCGGCTGGCTCTGCCCTCAGCATCGCAGCTATTTCGCGATCCGGCTGCCGCACAACTGGTGGGTCTGGGGCGCGGACATCCAGCTCGCGCAGTATCTCGATGCCGGCCAGATCCTCTATTTCGAGGGTGTTGCCGAGGCGATGAAGGCGCACCCGACCGAGGCGCCGAAGCTCATCCTGTGCACCGCGGAGCCGAGCTGGAACTACGACAAGGACGAGAAGCTGCAGGGCGAGGACAATCTCTCGACCATAACCAAGATCGCGACCGATGCCGGTGCGCGCATCGCGGCTGTCGTCGCGGGCGACCTGCACCACTACAGCCGCTACCAGTCGAAGGACACCGGCACGCAATTCTACACAGCGGGTGGCGGAGGAGCGTACTTCTCGCCGACTCACTACCTCAAAGACACGCGAAAGGTCTCCTGGGGCGGGAAGAGGCTCGACATTGATCTCAAGTGCCAGATCAAGGACGGCAAGCCGACGGGCAAGCCATCGTGCTGGCCGTCGCGCAGCGAGAGCCGGCGCCTCAGCCTGTGGACGCTCGCGTTCCCGTTCCACAACTACGGCTACGCGGTGGCGCTCGGCGTCATCTACTGGGTGATGATCTGGATGTTCTCGACGACGCCGTACAACGGCACGACCGTCGGTGCGACACTGATCAGCGACCCGGATTTCCATTGGTGGCCTGGCATATTCATGTTGGCGCCGCTGGCCGCTGCGTCGAACGTCATCCTCGGCATATGGTGCCTTGTGCTGTGGGCCGTGCTCTACGGCTATGCCGACGGCGCGCGAGGCGGCAAGGTCAGATTGTTGCTCGGCACGCTGCACTGGGCCGCGCACATTTCGATGATGATCGCGCTCTACTACGCGGTCTCGTATTTCTCGTTCTACCTCGTCGATACGGTGTGGCCACAGGCGAAGGAGATGCTGCAGAACCTGCAGCTGAAGTCGTCGGCCGATGTGCGCGAGCTGTTCCGCACCATCGTCATCTTCCCGCTGGTGATGATCTTCATCGGCGGCCTGGCCGCGGGCTTCGTGTGGGGCGCCTACCTCACCATCACGTGCCTCTTCGGGCTGCACTGCGACCAGGCTTTCGCGTCGATGGGCATCCCGGACTACAAGAACTTCCTGCGCATGAAGGTCGAGCCAAACAAGCTGACGATCTATTCGATCGGGCTCAGGCGCACGCCTCGGCGCTGGGCGTGGCGGAAGGCCAAGGACACGGGGCTCGGTGCGGTCAGCGGGCCGGCGATCGTGCCGGCGCGTCCGCTGCGGCCGACGCTGATCGACGGGCCGGTGGAAATCCGCGTCGGCGAGATCAAGCGGCCCGAGCAGAAAAAGTCGACCGTGGTGGCATGAGAACGAGAAACGGCGCGGCGCCGCACGGCGGAAGCCGCGAACACGGGGGAATGTAGGGCGTATGCAGGCGCGGCTCGGAATGCCGGCTACGAAGCTCAAGTCACACTACGACGTGATCGTGGTGGGGTCGGGCTATGGCGCGGGCGTTGCCGCCTCGCGGCTGGCGCGCTGCGGGAAGAAGGTGGCCATCCTGGAGCGTGGCCGCGAGTTCATGCCCGGCGACTTTCCCGAGAACGCCATGCGGGCGAGCCTGGAGACGCAGGTGACGGGGCCGCATGGGCGCGTCGGCTCATCCACGGCGCTATTCGATGTGCGCGTCGGCAAGGATATCCACGTCATGATGGCGTGCGGGCTCGGCGGCACGTCGCTGATCAACGCAAACGTGTGTCTCGCACCGGACGCGCGGGTGTTCGAGGACCCGGCATGGCCGGTCGAGGTGCGCCGCGACCGCCTTCTGGCCGAGGGCTTCGTGCGCGCCCGGCACATGCTTCGCCCCGAGGCTTCGCGCAATACGCAATCGTTCGAAAAGGTGCGGGCGCTGCGCGTCGCCGCCTCGGCGTTCGGCCGGCCGGTCAATCCCATTCCGCTACATGTGGCCTATGAGAGCGGACCCAACGCTGCCGGGGTGCATCAGGAAGCCTGCAAGGAGTGCGGCGACTGCTGCGGCGGGTGCAACGTCGGAGCCAAGACGACCGTCGCCTCGACGTACATCGCCGATGCGGTTGCGTTCGGCGCCGAGGTGTTCACGGGCGTGCGCGTGTTGTCGCTGTCGAAGGACGAGCGGAACGGCTGGCGCGTTTGGGCGATGCCGACGGACGCCGACACGTCGCGCGGGCACAAGTATTTCGTCACCGCCGATGTTGTGGTGCTCGGTGCCGGCACGCTCGGATCGACGGAAATACTGCTGCGCTCGAAAGCGGAAGGACTGACGCTCTCGCATTGGGTCGGCAGCAGGTTCACCTCCAACGGCGATGCCATCGCGCTCGCGTACAACAACGACATCGAGGTGAACGGCATCGGCGTGGGTGATCCGCCGAAGGGGCAGGTGGCTCCGGTTGGGCAGGCGGTCAACGCGCTGATCGACATGCGCGATACCAAGGACGTGCGCGACGGGCTCGCGATGTGCGAGTGCGCGTTGCCGAGCGCGTTTGCTTCGGCGCTTCCCGCCTTGCTGGCGCCGGGCGCTGCCGTCTTCGGCGAGCACGAGAAGCGTACGCTGGCGGACGAGCTCGAGGCGATGGAGCGGGCCACCGACAGCCTGCTCAAGGGCGCCTACCAGGGTGCGGTGCACAACACGCAGACGTTCCTCGCGGTCGGACACGATGCCGGCAATGGCGTGATGCGCCTCGAGGACGACCGGCTGGCGATAGAGTGGAGCAACGGTCCGCAGCAACGCGTGTTCCAGCGCATCGAGGAGATGATCAAGACGGCGGCGCACGCGACCGGCGGGACCTACATGCGCAACCCCGTGTCGGAAAAGGTGCTGGGGGGTAACCTGATGACCGTGCATCCGCTCGGGGGCTGCACCATGGGTGAAAGCAGCGCCAGCGGCGTGGTCAACCACAAGGGGCAGGTCTTCGATACGAGGCCCGGTGCCGAGGCGGATGCGGTGCACGAGGGTCTCTATGTGTGTGATGGCGCAGTCGTCCCGTGCCCGCTCGGCATTCATCCGCTGCTGACCATCACGGCGCTTGCCGAACGAGCCATGATCCATCTGGCACGCGATCGCGGATGGCACATCAGCGAGGATGTAGCGCCGGCGGGCGCGGTCGCAAAGGGCGAGCCTGTCGCAAAGCAGCCGGGCAAGGTGCGCGAGCGGAGCCTTCCGTGGTTTGCGCGCTGGTTGCGGCGCAGCCCTCAGCCGGCGGAGGGAGAGTGACATGCGGCGCCTGTCGAAATCCTTCGCCGATCTGAAGCTGCGCTATGACGTGGTTGTCGTCGGCTCGGGCTACGGCGGCGGCGTCGCCGCCTCGCGTCTCGCCCGGGCGGGCAAGAAGGTTGCCGTTCTGGAGCGCGGACAGGAATTCGCCATCGGCGACTTCCCCGACCGGATGATCGAAGCGCAGGAGCAGTTCCAGGTCAGCCGCGACGGCAAGCGCGTCTCCGGACCGTCGAACGGGCTCTACGATCTGCGTCTTGGCAAGGATATCCACGTATTCGTGGGCTGCGGCCTCGGCGGCGGCTCGCTCGTCAACGCCAACGTCTCGCTGCCGCCCGATGCGCGCGTGTGGGACGATCCTGTCTGGCCCCCGGAGCTCGCTCAGGACCAGACGCGGCAGGAGGGTTTCCTGCGCGCCGCCGAGGTGCTGCGGCCGGTTCCCTACGAAGGGCCAGACCTCGACAAGCTCAACGCGCTCGGCGTGAGCAGCAATGCGCTGCGCAAGGACGTGGTGCGGCCGCCGATCAACGTCACGTTCCAGAAGCAGGTGAACTATGCCGGCGTCGAGCAGCCGGCGTGCACGTTGTGCGGCGACTGCTGCTCGGGCTGCAATGTCGGCGCCAAGAACACGGTGCAGGTCACCTATCTCGCCGATGCGTTCCATCACGGCGCCGAGATTTTCACCGAGATGCGCGTGACGCACGTTCGCCAGGAGCGTGGGCGCTGGCGGGTGTTCTTCGAGCCGCTGGGGCACGAGCGCGAGAAGTTTGCCGCTGACGACCAGTCGATCACGGCCGAAGTTGTCGTTCTCGCGGCGGGCACGCTGGGCTCGACGGAGATCCTGTTGCGCTCGCAGGCGGAGGGTCTCGCCGTATCCGACCAGGTGGGCGAGCGCTTCACCGGCAACGGCGATGTGCTTGCCTTCGCCTTCAACAACGACGTTCCGGTCAACGGCATCGGTGTCGGCACTCCGCCGGTGACAGATACCGGGCCGGTAGGCCCGTGCATCAGCGGCCTGATCGACCTGCGCGACACAGCGAAGCTCGAAGACGGCATGGTGATCGAGGAGGGCTCGCTTCCCTCGGCGCTGGCGCCGATCCTTCCGGCACTCTTTACCGTCGGTGCCGACAAGTTCGGAGAGGACACCGACCGCGGCGTGCTCGACTTCCTCGCCGAGCGGGCGCGGCGGCGGCAGAGTCTGCTGTTCGGCGCCTACCAGGGCGCGCTCAATCGCACGCAGACCTACCTCGTCATGAGCCACGACGACGGCAAGGGACGCATCACGCTGGATGAGGGGCGGCTGAAGGTCTCCTGGCCCAAGGTGGCGGCGCAGCCGATCTTCGAGAGGGTGGAGCAGAACCTGCGCAGGGCGACGCAGGCGACAGGCGGCAACTACACGCGCAACCCGCTCACCGAGACCATCCTCGGCAACAATCTCATCACGGTGCACCCGCTGGGCGGCTGCGCGATGGGCCGGGATCGGCGTTCGGGCGTCGTGAACCACAAATGCCAGGTGTTTGACGGGCGCCCCGACGCTCCCGCCGATGCCGTGCTCGCTGGTCTCTATGTGTGCGACGGCTCGATCATGCCGCGTCCGCTCGGGGTAAACCCGCTGCTGACGATCACTGCCCTCGCCGAGCGGGCGATGATCCATCTCGCGAAGGACCGCGGGTGGGCGTTCTCGGACGACCAGCGCTTCGATGCGCCGATGCTGATCGCGGCGCCGGGGGGGCGCGAGACCATCCGGCCAGCTGGCGTCGAGTTCACCGAGCGCATGGCGGGATTCATCTCGCCGGCGGTGACGCTGCCGTACGAGACGGCAGCGCGGCGCGGCAAGGAGGAAGGCTACGCCTGCAGCTTCACGCTGACCGTCATCATCGACAACGTCGACAAGTTCATCGCCGATACGCGGCATCCCGGCCGCATCGTCGGCACGGTCGATTGCCCGGCGCTTTCGCCCGATCCGCTGGAGATCTTCGACGGGCAGTTCAACCTGATGCGCGTCGACGAGCACACGGTCGAGACCAAGCATTTCAACTACAGGTTCTCGCTCGCGGCACGCGACGGTTCCGAATACCAGTTCGTCGGCCACAAGGTGGTGCGGTCGGATGCGACGCTCGACCTGTGGCGCGACACCACGCGGCTCAACGTCGATATCGCCAAGGGAGCACAGGGCCAGCTCGGTCACGTGGCGCGCGGACTTCTGGAGATCGCGCCTTCGGACTTCTACGTGCAGATGCAGACGTTGCGCGGCACCGGCGGGCGCGACACCGCCGATCGGATGCGGGCCGTCGGCAAGTTCGGCACCTTCTTCAGCCGCGAGCTGTTCGACACCTATGGCGGCGTGCTGGTGCGGTCGGGGCGCTACGACGTGCTCAATCCGCGCAAGAAGCGCTCCCTGCGCGTGCCGGAGCCAGAGGTGCATCTCGTGCGCACGGGCGACGGCAAGGTGCTGAAGCTCACGCGCTACCGCGGCGGCAACAAGGGACCGCTGGTATTCGCGCACGGTCTCGGCGTATCGAGCCTCATCTTCTCGATCGACACCGTCGACACCAACCTGCTCGAATACCTTGTCGCGGAAGGGTACGACTGCTGGCTGCTCGATTTCCGCGCCAGCGTCGATCTACCGTATGCGCGCGAGTTGTGGAACGCGGACGACGTGGCGCTGCAGGATTATCCCGCTGCGCTCGCCAAGGTGCGCGCGATCACGCGAACATCGACGGTGCAGGTGATCGCGCATTGCTTCGGCGCGACGACGTTCACAATGTCGCTTCTGGCGGGTCTCGAAGGCGTGCGATCGGCGGTCATCTCGCAGATCTCGACCGACTACGTGGTGCCGTGGCTCCCGCAGCGCGCGCTCGCCTACCTGCGCGCGCCGGCCCTGTTCGAGGCCATGGGCATCGACGTCGTCAATGCGCGGGCGACGACGGCTGATCCGTGGCGCGAGCGCATCCTCGACAAAGTGCTGCAGATGATCGTGCCGGTGCCCCGGTCGGAGCGCACGCACGATGCCACCAGCAACCGGATCACCGCGCTCTATGGGCGGCTCTACAACCTCGGGCAGCTCAACAACGCGACAGTGACGTCGGGTCTTGCTGAGATGTTCGGCGAGGCAAACATCGAGGCGTTCCAGCAGCTCGCACTGTTCGCGCGAAAGCAGCACCTGGTCGACGCGGACGGGCAGGACGTCTACCTGCCGCACGTCGACCGGATGGCGCTGCCGATCCTGTTCATCCACGGGGCCGACAACGCGTGCTTCAAACCGGAGAGCACCGCGCGCACGGTGGAGCGGCTGGCGGCTGTGAACGGGCGCCAGCTCTACGAGCGGCAGGTCATCCCGGGATACGGCCACATCGACTGCATCTTCGGGAAGAATGCGGCGCGCGATGTCTATCCGCTGATCGCCGCACATCTCGACAAGACGGCAGTCATCTAGGCAGTGAGGCAGTCGGCAGTCGAGTTTGCCGTGTTCCTACTGGCCACTGCCTGTTGCCTACTGCCTCAGTTACGCGGCGATAGAGGCGCGGCGCGCGTCCCTCATGATGGTGCGGAACGACTCGCCCGTCATGTGGACGAGGCTGCGGTGATCGCCGCCCTCGAGGTAGATATCCGGCTGCTTGTCGAAGCTTTCATCGATGAATGCGTCGACCGCATACGCCTCAGCGACCGCCGGGACTGCGCCAAGATCGCAATCCGGGAACAATTCGATGATCTCGTCCTCGGTGGCGAGGTCCACATGGCAATGCAGCGCGCGCTCGATGACGTCGAGCCTTACGCGCGCCGTTGCCGGCACCACGGCGACGACGAACCCGCCTTCGCGCGTCAGCACCACGGCCTTCGCCAAACGGTCGCCGGGCACGTGCGCGGCGCGCGCAGTGTCGAACGCACAGTGCGTGCGCTTGTGGCGCGTGACGTCGTAAGGGACGTGATTGTCGTCGAGATACTCTTGCAGCGTCAGTGCGATACCCATGGCTGTCCTCCTGCCATATTCGCCGGGCTGCGTCTCAAACCGCCGCTCATGCGCCGGCAGAACAATAAAGCAAGAGTATGCCTCTAATCGGGGGCCCGCAAGCGGAACGCGGAAAGGCGCGCGGCCGATTAGCTAACCAAGAATTGCGCTGCGCCGTCGACTTTGCGCGTTCGCCGGCGCACCTCAGGACTTCGCCTTGGCTTTGGGCGACATCGCGGCAGTAACCAGAGGGGACAGGCCCTCCGCGCCTCCGTCGATATATTCCGCGAGCTGCTTGCGCATGCGCGGATTCCAGAAGTTCTTGATGTGGTGGGAAATACCGTCCAGCGCCTCGGCGCGCGAGTAGGCTTCGAAGTAGGCCGCGATCTGGTTGGCCATGCGGATCATGTCGCGGTTTTCCATGCGGGTCGTGCTTTCCGGATTTCGTTAAGAGTTGAGGATGACGACGCTGTCGCCGGCGAGCGACGCGACGAAGAGGTGGGCCTTGCGGGCGATGTCGAGCGCGAGCGCCGTCGGTGCCGATACCGTGACGAGCGCACCGATGCCGAACGTCGCCGATTTCTGCACCAGCTCGAAGCTGCAGCGGCTGGTCATCAGCACGAAGCCGGTGGTGAGGTCGACCTTGTCCTCGGCCAGGGCGCCGATCAGCTTGTCCAGCGCATTGTGACGGCCGACATCCTCGCGCACGCAGAGGATCTCGCCCGTGAGCGATACCCAGGCAGCACCGTGAACGGTGCGGTTGAAGCGGTTCATGATCTGCCGCTCCGGCAACTCTCGCGCGGCCTTGAGGATCGCGTCGGGCGAGGGGCGGACGGTGTGAGGCACCGGCTCGGTTACCCGCACCACGTCGGCGATGTTCTCGACGCCGCACAGGCCGCAGCCCGAGCGGCCTTCGATCGAGCGACGTGGCATGCGCGCCTCGGCGAGGGCCTCCTCGTCGATGGCGACGTCGACGGCCCAGCCGTTGTCGACCGGCATGGCGATGACGCCGAGAATGTCGGTGCGGTTGGGGATAATGCCCTCGGCCAGTACGAAGCCTCGGCCGAAGTCGGTGAGATTGGCGGGCGTCGCCATCATCACCGTGTAGGGCTCGGTGTTGATCTGCAGCGCGACGGCGACTTCCTCGGGAAGCTGCCAGGTGACCTGCGTTTCCTTGCCGCTGGAATCGGCGCTGATGCCTTCGGCAGCGACCGAGCACAGAGGCGCGGCGCCGTCGTCGGCGATATCGGCGCTATGGGCCATCGCGGTCATCGCGGGATGATCGGGGCTGCTGCCGCGGCAGTGAGCATGGCGCGCGAGATCCTCAGAATGTTACCGACACTCGCGCGCCTGCCATCACTCCGCTGCGATCAGCGGCTTCTCGATACGCTTGTTCTCGCGCTCGCGCTCCTCCCACTCGTCCTGCCACTCGGACGGACGATTGGAAGGCGTCACCTGCACCGCCGTGACCTTGTACTCGGGGCAGTTGGTCGCCCAGTCCGAGTTCTCGGTGGTGATGACATTAGCGCCGCTGATCGGGAAGTGGAACGTGGTGTGCACCACGCCCGGTGGCACGCGATCGCTGACCTTGACGCGCAGCGTCGTTCCGCCGGCGCGGCTCGTGACGGATGCGAGCGAGCCGTCCTTGATGCCGCGCACCTCGGCGTCGCTTGCATGCATCTCGAGGATGTCCTCGTCATGCCAGACGACGTTATCGGTGCGGCGGGTCTGAGCACCGACGTTGTACTGGCTGAGGATGCGGCCGGTGGTGAGGATGAGCGGGAAGCGCGAATTGGAGCGCTCCGGCGTCGGCACGAACTCAGTCAGCATGAAGCGGCCCTTGCCGCGCGTGAACTCCTCGATGTGCATGATCGGGGTGCCTTCCGGCGCCTCGTCGTTGCACGGCCACTGCACGCTGCCAACCTCATCCAGCTTCTTGAACGAAATGTTCTTGAAGGTCGGTGTCAACGCGGCGATCTCGTCCATGATGGCAGCGGCCGACGTGTACATCATCGGGTAGCCCATGGCGGTGGCGAGGCGGCAGACGATCTCCCACTCGGCCATTCCCTGCTTCTCACGCATCACCGGGCGGACGCGGTTCACGCGGCGCTCGGCATTGGTGAAGGTGCCGTCCTTCTCGAGGAAGGAGGTGCCGGGGAAGAAGATGTGCGCGAAGGCGGCCGTCTCGTTCAAGAAGAGATCCTGAACGATCACGACTTCCATCGATTCCATGGCGTGCGTGACATGGTTCGTGTTGGGATCGGACTGGACGATGTCCTCGCCCTGCACGAAGAGGCCTTTGAAGGTACCGGTCGAGGCTTCGTCGAACATGTTCGGGATGCGCAGGCCGGGCTCGCCATCGAGCTTCACGCCCCAGTGCTTCTCGAACAGGCGACGCGTCGCCTCATCGGAGACGTGGCGATAGCCGGGGAACTCGTGCGGGAAGGAGCCCATGTCGCACGAGCCCTGCACGTTGTTCTGGCCGCGCAGCGGGTTCACGCCGACGCCTTCGTGGCCGATGTTGCCCGTCGCCATGGCGAGGTTGGCGATGGCCATGACGGTGGTCGAGCCCTGGCTGTGCTCGGTGACGCCGAGGCCATAGTAGATGGCGGCGTTGCCGCCGGTCGCGAACACGCGGGCTGCGCCACGGATCTGCTCGGCAGGAACGCCGGTGATGGGTTCAACGGACTCGGGCGAGTGCTTCGGGTCGCTGATGAACTTCTCCCAGCGAGCGAAGGCTTCCTTGTCGCAGCGCGCGGCGATGAAGCTGCGGTCGACGAGGCCCTCGGTGACGACGACGTGGCTCAGCGCATTGAGCACGGCGACGTTCGTCGATGGCCGCAGCTGGAGATGATACTCGGCCTCTACGTGCGGGCTCTTGACGAGGTCGATGCGACGCGGATCGACGACGATCAGCTTGGCACCCTCGCGCAGACGCTTCTTCATGCGCGAGCCGAAGACGGGGTGGGCGTCGGTCGGATTGGCGCCGACGACCATGATCACGTCGGACTTGTCGACGCTCTTGAAGTCTTGCGTACCGGCGCTCTCGCCGAATGTCTGTTTCAAGCCGTAGCCGGTCGGCGAGTGGCAGACGCGGGCGCAGGTGTCGACGTTGTTGTTGCCGAACGCGGCGCGGATCATGCGCTGCACGACGTACACTTCCTCGTTCGTGGTACGCGAGGAGGTGATGCCGCCGATCGAACCCTTGCCGTACTTCGCCTGCACCGCCTTGAGGCGATCGGCAGCGTACTGGATCGCCTCTTCCCAGGTGACCTCGCGCCAGGGATCGGTGATCTTCTCGCGGATCATCGGGTTGAGGACGCGGTCCTTGTGCGTGGCGTAGCCGAAGGCGAAGCGGCCCTTGACGCAGCTATGGCCCTCGTTGGCGCCGCCATCCTTGTAGGGCACCATGCGCACGACGCGCTCGCCCTGCATCTCGGTCTTGAACGAGCAGCCGACGCCGCAGTAGGCGCAGGTGGTGACGACGCTGTGCTCGGGCTGGCCGTGCTCGACGACCGACGTCTCGATGAGCGTCGCGGTGGGGCACGCCTGGACGCAGGCGCCGCACGAGACGCACTCGGACTTCAGGAAGTCTTCGTCCATGCCCGCGGAAACATGAGAGGCGAAGCCGCGGCCGTCGATGGTCAGAGCGAAGGTGCCCTGCACCTCCTCGCATGCGCGGACGCAGCGCGAGCAGACGATGCACTTGGCCGGCTCGAACTGGAAGTAGGGGTTCGACTGATCCTTGGGCTGCCACATCTCGTTCTTCTCGCCGTTCTGGCGGGCGAAGACGTGATTGGCGCCATCGTAGCCGTAGCGCACCTCGCGCAGGCCGACTTCGCCGGCCATGTCCTGCAGCTCGCAGTCGCCGTTGGCGGCGCAGGTGAGGCAGTCGAGCGGGTGGTCGGAGATGTAGAGCTCCATCACACCCTTGCGGATCTTGGCGAGACGGTCGTTCTGCGTCGTCACCTTGATGCCAGGGGCCACGGGCGTGGTGCAGGAGGCCGGCGTGCCGCGACGGCCCTCGATCTCGACGAGGCAGAGGCGGCAGGAGCCGAATGGATCGAGGTGATCGGTGGCGCAGAGCTTCGGCACCATGATGCCGAGATCGGCAGCGGCGCGCATGATCGACGTACCCTCGGGCACCGTCACCTCACGCCCGTCGATCTCGAGCGTGACCGTCTTGTTGTTGAGGGCGTGAACGGCTGGAGTGCCGTAGTCCTTTTCCTTGATGAGCGTCAGCGTCTCGGTCTCGCTCGTCATGGCGTTGCCTCGCATCTTGTTCATTCCGCCGCCTCGGCCCGCACCGGACGGTTGAAGTCTTCAGGGAAGTGACGCAGTGCGCTCATCACGGGCAGCGGCGTGAGGCCGCCCATCGCGCACAGAGAGCCGTCGGTCATGGTCTCGCAGAGGTCTTTCAGGACCTCGAGGTTCTTCTCGCGCTCGATGCCGGCGATGATGCGGTCCATCGTCTCGACGCCGCGCACCGAGCCGATGCGGCAGGGTGTGCACTTGCCGCACGATTCAATGGTGCAGAACTCCATGGCGAAACGCGCCATGTGCGCCATGTCCACCGTGTCGTCGAATACGACGATGCCACCGTGGCCGACCATGGCGTCCACCTTCATGAACGCCTCATAATCCATTGGCGTGTCGAGCTTGTCGTTCGGCAGGTAGGCGCCAAGCGGGCCGCCGAACTGGACGGCGCGCAGCGGACGCCCCGACAGGGTGCCGCCGCCGTAATCCTCGATGAGCTCGCGTGCGGTGACGCCGAACGCTTTCTCGACGAGGCCGCCCTGCTTGATATTGCCAGCGAGCTGGAAGGCGAGCGTGCCACGCGATTTGCCGACGCCGAAGTCGCGATAGTAGTCGCCGCCCTTGGCGAGGATGATCGGCACGGAGGCGAGGCTCAGCACGTTGTTGATGACGGTCGGCTTGCCGAACAGACCCTCGATCGCAGGAAGCGGCGGCTTGTAGCGGACGAGGCCGCGGCGTCCCTCGAGGCTTTCCAGCATCGAGGTTTCCTCGCCGCAGACATAAGCGCCGGCGCCCATGCGGACGTAAAGCTCGAAGGTGTGGGGCGAGCCCTGGATGGTGCGGCCGAGCCAGTTCGCCTCGTTGGCGATGCGGATCGCCTCGCGCAGGGTGGCGACGGCGTGCGGGTACTCGGAGCGGACGTAGATGTAGCCCTTGGTGGCGCCGACGGCGATGCCGGCGATCGTCATGCCTTCGATGAGGCAGTAGGGATCGCCTTCCATCAACATACGGTCGGCGAACGTGCCGCTATCGCCCTCGTCGGCGTTGCAGCAGACGTACTTCTGGTCGGCCTTGGCGTCGTGGACCGTCTTCCACTTGATGCCGGTGGGGAATGCAGCACCGCCGCGGCCGCGCAGGCCCGAGTTCGTCACCTCGGTGACGATGTCGATCGGCGCCATGGTGAGGGCCTTGGTGAGACCCTCGAAGCCGCCGTGGGCGCGGTAGTCCTCGATCGAGAGGGGATCGGTAATGCCGCAACGCGCGAAGGTGAGGCGCTCCTGGTTCTTGAAGTAAGGGATCTCCTCGGTGAGGCCGTGCGAGAGCTTGTGCTTTTCGCCCTTGAGGAAATTTGCCTTGAAGAGGCTCGGGACATCCTCCGGCTTCACGGGGCCATAAGCGATGCGGCCCTTGGGCGTCTCGACCTCGACGAGCGGCTCGAGCCAGAGCATGCCGCGGGAGCCGTTGCGGACGATCTCGACCTTGGCATTACGCTTCTTGGCTTCGGCGACGATGGCCTTGGCGACGGTGTCGGCGCCCATGGAGAGGGCAGCAGCATCGCGCGGGACGTAAATCTTCGTCATGCGCCGGCTCCGCGATCGAGGTCGGATAGGATACTGTCGAAGCGCTCCTTGTCGACGCAGCCATAAAGATCGCCGTCGATCATCATGGCGGGAGAGAGGGCACAATTGCCGAGGCAATATACAGCCTCAAGGCTGAACTGGCCGTCGGAGGTGGTCTCGCCGAACTTCACGCGCAGCTTCTCTTGCGCGTGCTGGCAGAGGCTTTGCGTGTGCATCGCCTGGCAGGCCTCGGCGCGACAGATCTTGATGGTGTGGCGTCCGCCCGGCGAGCGGCGGAACTCGTGGTAGAAGGTCAGGACGCCATAGATCTCGGCGCGTGAACGATTGAGCGCGTTGGCGATGACCGGAAGCACCTGCTCGGGCACGTAGCCAAGCTCATGCTGAAGATCATGGAAAATCTCCAGAAGCTCGTCCGGGCGGTTGTCGTGAGCAGAGCAAATAGTAAGCGCCAGCTCATCAGCGCCGGGGGGCGCATCAATCACTACTTCTGGAGTATACTTAGTCATTCACCGGTGCCTTTTACGGCTCTTGCTGGGAAGGTGTCTTCTCTCAACTTGCATGCAGAGGATCAAATCGGGCTTCTCGATGTGCTGATCGAGCAGGCCAATGTTGCGGTGCACAAAACAATCGAAGCTAGGCCCCCACGCGATCGTCAAAGCTGACGGGGGCAAGGAGCGCCGCAGTCTCGCGCAGCGCCTCGATGAGCGGTGACAACGGATCCCGGGCCGCCGCTACAAGGCCGACGCTGTGCTCAACCGTAGGTGCGTCGAGCGGAATGGCCTTAACGCCCGACATGTTCCCCAACACGTCCAATATATATTGGGGCATGATGCTCGCCAGCCCCATCAGGCGCACATTCGAACACAAATTGATGACGGAATTGGTCTCGAGCCGCGGACTGGGGTGACAGTTCGCTTTCTCGAAGGCGCGGTCGATGATGCGCCGGTTCTGCATATTAGGTGTGAGCAGACAGAGGGGCTCGTCGGCCGCTTCACGCCAGGTCACCGAGCTGCGCTTGGCAAGCGGATGCGTCTCGGGGACGAACAGGCAGTAGCGCTCGATATAGAGGGGCGTCGTGAGCAGCCCCTCGACGGGCTCGTTGTCGAGATAGGTGATGCCCACGTCGACGGAGAAGTCGGCGATGCCGCGCAAGATCTCCTCGGAGCTTTGCGACAACACGGTGAAATCGATGCCGGGATGGATCTTGCGGATCTTCTTGGTCAGCAAGGGGATCATGGGCAGCGCCGAGGGAATGCCGCCGAGAACCAGGCGCCCCGTGAGCCCGGTGTCGTGATCCTTGAGGTGGCCGAGCTCCTCCTGCATCGACTGCCAGTTCTTGAGGATGACGTGCGCCCACTTGAGAACCTTCTCGCCCTCCGGGGTGAGGCCCTGGTAGCGCTGGCCGCGCTCGACGATAGGGATACCCAGCTCCAGCTCGAGCTGGCGGATACGGCCGGACAGCGTCGGCTGGGTGACATTGCAGGCGGTGGCGGCGCGCGTGAAGTGACGCTCGCGGGCAAGTGCGGCCAGGTACTGGAGCTGTCGGATGTCCATCGTGCCCCTCCCGAGGCAAGCGATCGCCGCCCTTAGCGGGTCATAGATCTTGGGGGTAGTGCCAGCAAGGCTCGCGGGCATCGCCGTGCCGCCCGATCATCAATCCAACGGTCGCGAAAGGCAATTCCAGAGGTTGAGTTCTGCGCAGCTCCATTGTGTCGATCCAATATGTGCCGGTGCCATGTTGTTGCCTTGGAACGATTTAATAGTTTCAGACGGATGAAGCGGACGCCGTCGCGGCTTCGGCCGCGCCGGAGCGGGGAGAGCTCCAAGAGCGCGCGCCGCTTCACGCAGCCCCGGCTGTCGGCCAGAAAGGCCGCAAAAAGCCTGCGGGTAACTCTGGGTGGGTGGGACGAAGGCCGTCCTGCAGTGCTAGTCAGTGGGCGCATCATCATCTTGGCGCCTCGTAGTCGGCCGCATTGGCCGGGGGGTATGCGTATGAGTGCACGTTCAAGCGCGCGCTTCGTCGGATTACTTTTCGTGATCGGAGCAGCACCGGCAGCCGGTGCGGTGGACTTGGGCCAGCAGTCGGGCCCCGCCCCGAATGTCGCGCCCGCCATCAGCCTGCCGATTTTTCTCGACGCTGCCCGGCTGCCCGACATGCAGGCCGCCTGGCGCACGCGGTTTGGGGGAGACATTGCCGTTGCGGCGCCTATAGCCGCACCGCCGAGCGATCCGGAGGCGGGTACGATCAGCGAAGCACGCCAGACGCTGACGCGCGCCGAGCAAGTGACGATAGAGGCGGCGGCCGTGCGCGAGCGGGCCGAGGAGCTGAGCCGTCGTTTCGCGGTCGGCAGCCCGGGCGAGGCGCCTGCCGGCGAGCCCGCCCCAGCGGTCTCGACGGAGGCTCCGCCGGTGGAGACGGCGTCGATCGGTACCGACGCGGCGCCGGGCGAAGCGGCACCGGCAGGGATTCAGCATGTGTCGGTGTCCACCGATACGGCGCCTGCCAGCGAAATCACTCCGGCAAGCATGTTGGGTGGTCCTAAGGTCGAAGCGGCTGCGGCCGTCGACGCGGCGCCCGTGATCGAGGACATGGCAACGCCGCAGGCTCAGCCCTTGGCGAAACGCGGGCCCATCAAGCCGCCCGCGCCCCGCGTCGTGAAGAGCGCAGCCGTATCAGAGCCGCCGACGCTGTTCGGCATCTTCTCGAGCTGGGGTTCGTCTGAGGAAGAGCCAGCAGCGAAATCGCACGAGGCCGAGAACGACCCGATGATGCCGACCGAGATCCGGTCCTTCGGCTGGAACGCTCAGCCGCGCTAGCTTCGGTCAACTCGCTGCCACAAGCAAAAAGCCGCCCGCAGCTGACTGCGGGCGGCTTTGTCTCATCGTGCTTCGGCGCGAGCCGCTTACATGTCCATGCCGCCCATGCCGCCGTGGCCGTGCGCATGGCCGGCGTCCTTCTTCGGCAGCTCGCCGATGGCGGCCTCGGTCGTGATCAAGAGGCCGGCGATGGAAGCCGCATCCTGGAGCGCGACGCGCACCACCTTGGCCGGATCGATGATGCCCTTCTCGAGCAGGTCGCCGTACTCGTCGTTCTGGGCGTCGTAGCCAAAGGCCTGGCCCTTGGTCTCGAGGATCTTACCGACGACGATCGAGCCTTCGACGCCGGCGTTGGCGGCGATCTGACGGATCGGCGCCTGCAGCGCGCGACGGACGATGGCTATGCCTGCTTCCTGGTCGTGGTTGTCGCCCTTGACGGTGACGGCGTTGCCGGCCTTGAGCAGCATCACGCCGCCGCCGGGAACGACGCCTTCCTCGACAGCCGCGCGGGTCGCATTGAGAGCGTCGTCGACGCGGTCCTTGCGCTCCTTCACCTCGATCTCGGTGGCGCCGCCGACGCGGATCACGGCAACGCCGCCGGCGAGCTTGGCCAGCCGTTCTTGCAGCTTCTCGCGGTCGTAGTCTGAGGTCGTCTCCTCGACCTGCGCCTTGATCTGGTTGACGCGGGCCTCGATGTCTTTCTTCTTGCCGGCGCCGTCGACGATGGTGGTGTCTTCCTTGGTGATCGACACGCGCTTGGCGCGGCCCAGCATATCGAGCGTCACGTTCTCGAGCTTGATGCCGAGGTCCTCGGAGATGGTCTGGCCGCCGGTGAGGACAGCGATGTCCTCGAGCATGGCCTTGCGGCGGTCGCCGAAGCCCGGGGCCTTGACGGCCGCGACCTTGAGGCCGCCACGCAGCTTGTTGACGACAAGGGTCGCCAGAGCTTCACCCTCGACTTCCTCGGCGATGATGAGCAGCGGGCGGCCGGTCTGGACCACGGCCTCGAGCACGGGGAGGAGCTGCTGCAAGCCGGACAGCTTCTTCTCGTGGATGAGGATGTAGGGGTCCTCAAGCTCGGCGACCATCTTCTCGGCGTTGGTCACGAAGTAGGGCGAAAGGTAGCCGCGATCGAACTGCATGCCTTCGACGACCTCGAGCTCAGTGTCGAGGCTCTTGGCCTCCTCAACGGTGATGACGCCCTCGTTGCCGACCTTCTGCATGGCCTCGGCGATCATGTCGCCGATTTCCTTCTCGCCGTTGGCGGAGATGGTGCCGACCTGGGCGATCTCGTTGGAGTTCTTGACCTTCTTGGACTTCTTGGCGATCTCCTCGACGACCTGGGCGACGGCCTTGTCGATGCCGCGACGCAGGTCCATCGGATTCATGCCGGCGGCGACGGCCTTCAAGCCCTCGCGCACGATCGCCTGGGCGAGAACGGTGGCGGTAGTGGTGCCGTCGCCGGCGAGGTCATTGGTCTTCTGAGCCACCTCGCGCACCATCTGCGCGCCCATGTTCTCGAACTTGTCCTCGAGCTCGATCTCCTTGGCGACGGTGACGCCGTCCTTGGTGGTGCGGGGGGCGCCGAAGGACTTTTCGATCACGACGTTGCGACCCTTGGGGCCGAGCGTGACCTTGACGGCGTTGGCAAGCGTGTCGACGCCCTTGAGCAGGCGCTCACGGGCATCGGCGGAAAAGCGGACGTCTTTGGCAGCCATGTAGCGGTGTTCCTTAGGATTGCGGTCGCTCGTTGCGAGCGCGTAGCGAATTGGGAGTAGCGAATGGGAGAGCCCCGGGACGAGAGGAACGGCGAGCTGCGAATGCGATCAGTTCGCTATTCGCTGCGCGCAGACGGCTCACTTCTCTAGAACGCCCATCACGTCGCTTTCCTTCATGATGAGCAGCTCCTGCCCATCGATCTTGACCTCCGTGCCGCTCCACTTGCCGAAGAGCACCTTGTCGCCCTTCTTCAGCTCGATGGGGATGAGCTTGCCGCTCTCGTCGCGGCTACCCGGACCGACGGCGACGACCTCGCCCTGCTGCGGCTTCTCGGTGGCGGTGTCGGGAATGATGATGCCGCCCGACGTCTTGGTCTCGCTTTCCAGGCGCTTGACGACGACGCGGTCATGCAATGGACGGAACTTCATGTGGGTTTTCGCTCCAGGTGGCGGGCTTGGCCGGCAGCGGCCGTAGGATGTCGAAGGGAATGCGTTGGCACTATGACATCGAGAGTGCCAAGCGTGCGTGGTGATACGCGCGGTGGGGACCGCCTGTCAACAATCGCAAACCGCTCCATTGCGGCCGAACGACCCGTGATATGGAGAACGCCGGGTTAACTGCGCGCGGCGGGGGTGAAGACGGCAATGATCGATATGTCCTCGTGGCTGGGACGGCCGGACGAGGCCTGGCCCCGCTTTCGCCAAGCCATCCAGACCACGATCGCTGCCAGCGCCTCGTATTTCCTCGTCGATGCCTTCGGCCTGCCGCAGGGCTTCTGGGCGGTGATGACCGCCATCGTCGTCACGCAGGCAAATGTAGGGGCGTCGCTGGGGCTGGCCTTCGACAGGCTGTTCGGGAGCATGGTCGGCGTGCTGGTCGGCGGGGCGGTCGCCGTGGCGCTGGCCGACGTACACGAGCTGAAGTTCGCCGGGCTTGCCGTGACGGTGCTGGTGCTTGCCTTCTTTGCCGCGCGCCGGCCGTCGCTGCGCATTGCCTGCGTGACGGCGGCGATCGTCATCCTGGGCGATCCGCGCCTCGGGCCGCCGATTGCCTCGGCGGAGAACAGGATGTTGGAAGTGGCGATCGGGACGGTCGTCGCAATCACCACGACGCTAATCGTGTTTCCGGCGCGGGCAGGTCTAGAATTCGCGGAGCATGTGAAGCACACGCTCCAGCCGCTGTTTCAGGTGCTGAGCGAGGTGCTGGGCGCGGCTCTCGGCGAGCCACTCGATAGCGCTGCGATCACGTCGCAAGCGGCGCGCATCCGCGCCGACTTCGCGACGGGCGACAATCTGGCCAAAGAGGCCCGCCTGGAGGTCGCCGGCTTCATCGCTGATTCCCCTGACCCCGACGCGATGCTGCGCACATTGCGCCGTCTCTGGCATACCGAGATCATGCTGATGCGCTCCGTAGCACAGCCGCTGCCGGCGACGGCCATCGAGAAGCTGAAGCCGGACATCGAAGCGTTGCGCGCTGCCATCGACCTAGTGTCGGGGCAGCTCTGCGCGCCAACGTCCAGCTATGCCGCGCCGAATCTATCGGATGTCGAAACGGCTCTCGCAGCAATCGAGCAGCACATGGAGGAAATGCGCGCACGGGGTGAGATGCGCGCCCTCGCCATGGACGACGTCATCCGGCTCATGGCGTTCGACTTCGCGCTCGGACAGCTGCGCCTCAACCTGCGCGATCTCGCCGAGCGGGCGCCGGAGCTGGCGGCCTTCGCCGGGTCGACGTATCCGCTCTTGCGCCGGCTGCACAATCTGCTGGCAAGGGAGAGGTGATCTCAAACCATCTTGCCGATGACCTTCTGCATCTCACCGAAGGAGAAGGCACGCAGCGTCTCCGAGCGAACGTAGCCGCGCGATGCGACGCTCAGCATGAGCGCAGTCGAACTCTCGTCGTCCGGCGCGTCGCAAACGACGACGATGTCGTGGCGTCCGAGCGTCCAGTACATGTCCTTGACGGTGACGCCGCTCTTCTTGGCCATTTCCTTGAAGGCCTCCGCGCGTGAAATCGTCTCCTTGACGTTGCGGATGCCCTGTTCGGTGAAGCTTGCGAGGACAACGAAAGTGGCCATGGGATCCTCCTTATCGGATCTCCCTCACGATCGCCCCCGGGACCAATCGTTACGACCGACGCGTGCGGGTGTCCACGGCCAAGCGTGCTGCCGCACATGGACAACGGCATGCTACGCAATTGTAAATTATGAGCTACTCAGCAGCCGCGCCGGGCGATGCCGGTGGCGTCGAAGACCTGGCCCGTGAGGGTGCGGCCGGGGCGGGACGCGAGATAGAGGGCGAGCGAGGCGATATCGGGCTCGCTGGCGACGGGGGAGCCCGCCTCAGCGATTACAGTCGAGGGGCCGACGGCGTTGACGCGGATGCCCTGCGGGGCCCACCGCTCGGCCTCGCCGCGGGTCACGGCGACCAACGCCGAACGCGCGATGCCGGCCAGTGCCGCTTCCTTGGCGTTGCGCGGGGGCGCCATTGTCATGACGTTGAGGACCAGGCCCTCGTTGAGCATGGTGCGCATGCGGTTGGCGACGATGCGCGTTACGTGCACCGGAAGCATGAGCTTCTCGGCGACCAGATCCTCAATGTCGGTCAGGCCGGCACGGCCTTGCATATCATTGGCGCTGATGGGAACGAGATTGATGACGACATCGAGGCCGCCAAAGGCCTGAGCGGCTGTCTTGGCGAAGCGGATCGAGGAGTCCGAGTCGCGGCAGGCGTCGGTGTAGAGCTTCACCTCGCTCGCGGTTTCGGCGAGCATGGTGGTGACAGCATCGAGCTCGGGAGAGGTCTCGTTGGCGTGCAGGACAAGCCGGCCGCGGTGATCGGCAAACTTGCGGGCGATATCGACGCCGCTCGTCGGCGAAAGGCCCGTGATCAGCACACGCACACCGGCAAGCTCACCGTAGTAGGACGCACCAGAATTCCGACCCATCACCGTCATCAGCATGTGCATTCCCTCAAATTCAACGCCGGGACTCGCTAAGGGAACGCCCCGACACAACTGATACCACGTCGATTCGACTAACGACTTCTAAACAGCGCCCCGATTCCGGTCGGCCGGAGGCCGGTCTGAGGCGCGACTGAGGCGTCCAATGGCAATCCCCGGGCAGACGCGCAGTTCCTCCCGGCTCGGCGGCAAACTGTGGACGAATCATATGACGCGCTTGTTGGCGATGTTCCGCCGATTCCGTGCGCCGCCACGGCTCGGACACGAATCAGAGCGCTGTTGAGAAAGCTGGTGAAAGTGGCCGCGCTGTCATTGCGCGAGGGGGATGCGGGCGAAAAGCTCGCAGGGATCAACGAATCGGCAAGGGGGCGTCGTCACTCTTCCATGGCGAGCATCGAAAACAGAGAGGACGGAATGCCGAAGCAAAGCGGCATGGCCGATCTCATCGTGAAGGGGGCCATCACGCTGGTGACAGCGGCCTTCTTCGTAGGCGCATATCTGCAATTCCAGATGTCGTTCTGGGCGGCGCTCGGCGCGGCGCTGGGCGTTTACGTCATCATGCTCATGGTGCACGCCCTGATGCGGCGGAAGGAGCGCGAGGAGGAGCTTGCCCACGAGGTCAATCGCCTTGAGGACGAGGTCGCGCGCCTCAAGATTGCACCGCAGCCTGCTGCGGGCGCGGGTAGCGCGAGGATGCCGAAGCTGACGCGCGCGCCCGTTGGTGCACCGCCTCCTCCGCTTCCGGAGGCTAGGGCGCCGGCGATGGCGGGCATGCCCAGGGTGGCCAGAGCCCCCGTAGTGCCCGAGCCCCTGATGCCACCCGCCGTTGGGCCAGCCCCTGGCATGGCTGCGCCGGCGATGGCCGGGCTCGCCGCGGCGCACGTGCCGCCGCCCGCCCCCGCGAAGCCGCCACGAATATTCCGGTCGGCGACCGAGGCGAGCCTCAGCCCGCGGGAGCCGCGTCTCACCTCGCATCGCGAGGGGTTGGAGTCCGCGGAGCCGAAGATGGCCGGGCCGTCTCTTTCCGTGCCCGGTCAGATTCCTGCGGTGCCGGCCCCGGTTCCAGGAATGACGCTGCGCGCCGAGCACGCGCAGGCGGGCGTGCCGCCGGTACCGACGCTGCCGGACTGGTCGGCGCCTGCCGCGGCGCCCTCGGGCACCGGCGAGCCGAAGATGCACGACTACTGGCCGAGCGCATCGAAGCCGACGCTTCCGGAGGGGCCGCGTATGGAGCCCCCGGCGCTGCAGACGGAGCGCGAGACCGATCTCGACGCGGTGCACGGCATGATCAAGCGCTTGGCGGACGAGGTGAATGTCGCCGCTGAACCGACGCTCGACGGCCTTCCGCCGCAGCGGCAGGAGAGCGTGCTTCGCGCATCGCTCAACGCGCTGCAGACGACGGCGAACGCGATGCGGGCGTCGAAGAAGAAGGATGCGCTGCCCCCGGTCGCGACGGGACGCGGCAAGGGGCCGATGCCGCCGCCGATCATGCCTTCGCACGCCCGCCTTGCCGCGCTCGCGGATGCGGTTGCGAGCGGGCGCATCGACGTGACGCTGTCGCCGATCGTCGGGCTCGCCGATCATCAGGTGCATTACTACGAGATCGTCGCGTGTCCGCGCGATGAGCGCGGTACGCTCCTGTCGACGACGACGCGCGATCCGCAGCTCGCCATCGCCGGCCTGCTTCCGCTGCTCGACAGCGCGCGCCTGAGGCAGGCGGCTGAAGTTGCTCGGTCCCTTGCGGAAGAGGGTCGAGAGACGTGCCTGTTTGCGCCGGCGACGGCGGTCTCGCTGGCCAACGACGGGTTCCTCGACGAGCTGGCGGATGCCTATCGCGACCGCGAGGCCCTGGCCAAGGAGCTGGTGCTGACGTTTGCGCAGGCGGACGTGCGCACCTTCGGCGGCTCGGAGTGGAGCGCGCTGACCGACATGCGCGATCTCGGCTTCCGCTTCGGCGTCGAGGAGGTGGCCGACTTCGACTATGAGTTCACGGCGCTTTGTGCGGCTGGCTTTGCGTTCGTGAAGCTCGATGCGGCCACCCTCCTTACCGGCCTTGCGGCTCCCAACGGCAGCATGCCCGCCGAGGAGGTCTGCCGCAGCCTCGCCGAACTGGGCCTCACCGTCGTCGTAACCAACGTCAACGACGAGGCGATACGCGACAAGGTCATTGCGGCGGGCGTGCCGCTGGGGCAGGGGACCCTGTTCGGGGCACCGCTCCCAGTCGGGGCGAACGCTTTTGCCGCAGCGGGTGACGCGGCGGCCTGACGGGCAACCGCTTGAGATTTATGCGGGCGGCTATTAGGCAGACGCCTATGCCGCCCGCATCCATTTCCAGCTCCTCCCTGCCGATCGTCAGCTCGGTCGCTCCCTTCGCCGAAGGGACCAGCGCATGGCTGGTCGACATCTGGGGGGTCATCCACAACGGCGTGAGGCCTTACATCGACGCCTGCGCGGCATGTGCCCGCTACCGCGAGTCCGGCGGCGTCGTGGTTCTCGTCTCCAACTCGCCGCGGCCGCGCGACAGCGTCATCGCCCAGCTCGACGGCATCGGCGTGCCACGCACGACGTTCGATGCCATCGTCACGTCCGGTGATGTGGCGCGCACGCTGGTCAGTGCGTATGCGGGGCGTCCGGTGCTGCATATTGGGCCCGCACGCGATCTCGGCATCTTCGCCGGCCTCGACATCGCGCGCGTCGAGCCGGAGGAGGCGGATGCGGTGGTGTGCACCGGCCTCTTCAACGACGAGCACGAGACGCCGGACGACTACACCGAGATCTTGAGCGCCTGCCTTGCGCGCCGGCTGCCGATGATCTGCGCCAATCCGGACATCATGGTCGAGCGCGGCGGGCGCATGATCTACTGCGCGGGCGCGATCGCGCATGCCTATGAGGGAGCCGGCGGCGAGGTGGCCTTCGCCGGCAAGCCATATCTGCCGATCTACGATCTCACGTTTGCAACGCTCGAGGGGCTCAAGGCCGGGAGCTCCGACAGGGCGCGGCTGCTCGCCATTGGCGATGGCGTCGCGACCGACATTGCTGGAGCTGCAGCGGCAGGCGTGCGCTCGGTGTTCGTCGCCAGCGGCGTGCACGTGAAGGGCGGCCTCGACTCGAATGCGGTTGAAGCCCTGTTTCCGGCCGGGGCGCCACGCCCGATCGCGGCGATGCCGAAGCTCGCCTGGTAGGGCTACTGGCGTTTCTCCTGGTGCTTTGCGGCCAGCCGCTCCTCGACGACCTCGCGGCACGCAGGCGCCAGCTCGCTCATGTGCGATTGCAGGCACTGGAGAATTCGTCCGCCGCCGCGCTGCACGTTGGTGCAGTGGCGAAGAAAATCGTCGCGGCAGGCTTCGCGCATCTCGGCTTTCGAGCGGGCGTTGACGGAGATGCTGACCGTCATGGCCAGGCTGAGAAACAATGACGTCAGCATGAGAACGGCGAGATAGCTACGCAGCATTGAATGCATCTCCTTCAGAAACGATAGCTGAGACCGGCTTTGACGGCGTGGACATCGACTTCGTGCTCCCAGCCGGGGCCGTCGACGGGAGGAAGGGCGAGTTCGTCGCGGAAGCTCGTAAACTGGTAGTCGAGGCGGGCGGTCCAGCGCGTGTCGATCGCGCGCTCGATGCCGCCGCCGAGAACGAGTCCGAACGAGGTGTCGTTCGTTTCCGCGCGACTCACGGGATTTGACTGCGCGCCGCCGCAGAGATCGGGGCCGTTGCACGTCTGCGTCGTCGCGCCATCCAATTGCGAGACCGCGATACCCGCCCGTCCATAGACGAGCGTCGAGCGATCGAGGAGATAGCCGAGCCGTCCGGTGAAGGCCGCGTAGGCGCCGAGGTCGGCGCCCGAGGTGACCTGTCCGCCGGCGACATCGCGCGTCACGTCGGAGCCGAGCGCGAGATACCCAGCCTCTACTTCTATGCCGGCGACGACGCGTTCGATCTGGTGCTGCCAGCCGACGTGCGCGCTGAATGCTGCGCCGTCGAAGCCGGCGATGTAGTTGCGCGGACCGTTGATCTCCTGCGCCTCGTCATCGCCAGTCGCATAACCCGCGGAGAAGCCGGCGTAGCCGCCGGACCAGTCGCCGGCGCTGGCGGTATGGCAGCCAAGGATCATTGCGGCTCCAACGAGAGAATGATGAAGCCTTTTTGCCCATGTCCACTTGCTCAACCTGACCATACAGTTTATCCTTTCCACTAATGATTTAATGTAAAACATAAAGTTTTTAACGTGTCAACACGGGTCGAGGTATGTCGAATCAGAACCTTGCGCGCCTGTTGAGAGCCCTCACGTGGCTCGGTGCGGCGCTTCTTTTGCTGATGCCGACCCTGACATGGCTGACGCGGGTCGAGGCCTGGCCCGGATTGCGCGGTGCCATTCCGGAGGGGGGTGCCGGCGATCTCGTCGTGCTGGCGCTGCTTTCGCCGCCGTTCGTCCTCGTCGCCTGGGGGCTCGTGCAACTGTCGGGCTTCTGCAGCAAGCTCGAGCGGGGCGATCACTTCTCGCGCGCGGCTGCAAACGCGCTGCAGCGTTTCGGCTGGGCGCTGGTGGCCGCTGCGGCGCTGCTGCCGTTCTCGCGTATCGCGGTACGCGCTTATGCGATGGGTGGCGGCTGGGATGCGGTGGCGCTGGGCTTCTTCCGTACGATGCCGGTTCTGGCCACAGCAATGGGCCTGATCCTCGGCCTCATCGTCATCGTTCTTGCCGCCATCCTCGAGCAAGCCACCGCGCTGGCCGAGGAGAACGCCCGCTTCGTCTGAGCGCCGCCGATGCCGATTGTCGTCAATCTCGACGTGATGCTTGCCCGGCGGAAGATGCGCTCGCGCGAGCTGGCGAGCTTGATCGGCATCTCGGAGGTGAACCTGTCGATGCTCAAGACAGGCCGGGTCAAGGGCGTGCGCTTCGACACGCTAGCGAAGATATGCACGGCGCTCGACTGCCAGCCGGGGGACATCCTGAGCTTCGAACCGGGTGGTCAGGAGACCGTGGCGGGGGAAGAAGGGGACGACACCTAGGCCCTGCTGACGTCCGGGCGCTTGACGGCCCGCTCCGGGGGACCGATTTATCGGCCATGCCCAGCAAGGATACGCCCCCATCATCGCCGGACGAAATGGCGATCGAGGCACCGCCGCCGGCCGCCGCAGAAGCGACGAAGGTGAGCGGGCCGGAGGTCATTGCGCGCTATCTGAAGCTGCTGCCGTCCTCGCCCGGCGTCTACCGCATGCTCGACGCCGAGGGGAGCGTCATCTACGTCGGCAAGGCACGGAACCTCAAGGCGCGCGTGTCGAACTACACGCGCCTCGGAGGCCACACCAACCGTATCGCGCGCATGATCGCGACGACTGCTGGAATGGAGTTCGTCTCGGTGCGCACCGAGGCAGAGGCGCTGCTGCTTGAAGCGAACCTCATCAAGCGCTTCAGACCACGCTTCAACGTCTTGATGCGCGACGACAAGTCGTTTCCTTACATCCTCATCGCGCGCGATACGCCGGCGCCGCAGATCATGAAGCATCGCGGCGCGCGCACGCGCAAAGGCGATTACTTCGGGCCGTTCGCATCTGCGGGTGCCGTCGGCCGCACCATCAACATGCTGGAGCGGGCGTTTCTGCTGCGGTCGTGCTCCGACAGCGTCTATGAAAGCCGCACGCGGCCATGCCTCCTGCATCAGATCAAGCGCTGCTCGGCACCGTGCACGGGCGAGATCGCGCTCGAGGACTACAACAAGCTCGTCGACGAGGCGGTGCGCTTCCTGCGCGGCGAGAGTCAGAACGTGCGCGTCATGTACCGGCAGCTCATGGAGGAGGCATCAGCGCGGCTCGAGTTCGAGCGCGCGGCACGGTTCCGTGATCGCCTTTCGGCGCTGGCGCACGTCACAGCCGATCAGGCGATCAACCCCGAGGGGATCGAGGAGGCGGACGTGTTCGCCGCCGCGCAGGAAGGCGGGCAGACGTGCATCGAGGTGTTCTTCTTCCGCACCGGCCAGAACTGGGGCAACCGCGCCTACTTTCCGAAGGCCGACCGTGCGCTGCCCGTCGAGGAGGTGCTCGATAGCTTCGTCGCCCAGTTCTACGACGACAAGCCCGTGCCTCGGCTGATCCTGCTCTCGCACGACGTTCCGAACCGCGAGCTGCTTGCGGAGGCCCTGTGCATCAAGGCAGAACGCAAGGTCGAGATCCGGGTGCCGCAACGCGGCGTGAAGTCTGGGATCGTCGAGCACGCGCTCGCCAACGCGCGCGAGGCGCTGGGGCGGAAGCTGGCGGAGGGCTCTTCGCAGCGCCGCCTGCTGGAGGCTCTGGCCGAGCGTTTCGGCCTGTCGAGCGTGCCCAAGCGGATCGAGGTGTTCGACAACAGCCACATCCAGGGCGCCAATGCCGTCGGCGCAATGATCGTCGCGGGGCGGGAAGGGTTCGTTAAAGGGCAGTACCGCAAGTTCAACATCAAGTCGCAGAGCCTCACGCCGGGCGATGACTATGGGATGATGCGCGAGGTGCTGACGCGGCGGTTCAAGCGGCTGGTCGTCGAGACGGATGCGAAAGAGAAGAACGAGGGTGTCGCCCTCCTCGTCGCCGAGGAGGAGGCAAGCAACCTTGCTGCGCTCGCCGCTTCCGACGCAGGCGTAGCGCCGGAGGAGATCGAGGAGGAGGACGACCGCTTCCCGGATCGGCCCGACGTGGTGCTCATCGACGGCGGGGCGGGTCAACTCGCGGTGGCGCGCGAGGTGATGGCCGATCTCGGCCTGCACGATATCTGCCTTATCGGTGTCGCCAAGGGGCCGGATCGCGATGCCGGGCGAGAGCATTTCCACATCCCCGGCCACGAGCGCCCGATGCTGCTCGAGCCGCGCGATCCGGTGCTGTACTTCGTGCAGCGTCTACGTGACGAAGCGCACCGCTTCGCCATCGGCTCGCATCGCACGCGGCGCGCCATGGCGATGAGCGCCAGCCCGCTCGACGACATCGAAGGCATCGGGCCGCGGCGCCGTCGCGCGCTGATGAATCACTTCGGGTCGGCAAAAGCGGTGTCGCGCGCCGGGGTCGAGGACTTGAAGGCCGTGGATGGAATTTCCGCCGAGATGGCGCAGCGCATCTACGACCACTTCCACGAGCGCCCGCACTCGCATTAGGCAGCGGTCGATCGTGCGCACGCATCATCGCGACCGGGACATAGTCCCGGCCGCGATGCGTGTAGCAATAGGTAAGCGTTCTTAGACGGGCGGTGCAGCCGCCGGCGGCATGACGATGCCCGACAGCCAGTAGAACCAACCGACGAAGAGCACGGCGAACAGCACCGTCGACAGGATCGCGCCCAAAAGGCGGTTCCCGGCGATGGCATTGCCGACGAGCGCAGCGATGAAAGCGATACCCGAGTAGATGGCGACCGTGAACCAATCAACAGTCGCCAAGTCGAACGGCAGATTTGGCATGCGTACGACTCCCCCAATTGCCCTGTTTTTTGGGCTCGATATTTTGCGCTTTTTGCGCGCGCGCAGTTTCTGCCAACGGGCTCCGACATGCAAGCCGCAAGCGGTCATTGTGCGCAGCAGCACTCAGTAGACTGCGGTTATGACGGATTGATTGCGTGTGGCCACTGTGCGCCTGCGGAACGGAATGCCTAGGGGCTTAGGAGATCGCTAATTTCCGCGGCCATTCATGATTTGTGACAAGGCTGTGCGAGATCATCTAGCTGCCACAGTCTCGGAAATCGCAGGGTGCTCGCATGGAAAGTGTCGTCGTCACGGGGGTATCGACCGGCATCGGCAGGGCCGCGGCGCGGGCAATGCTCGAGCGCGGGTTCCGGGTCTTCGGCAGCGTGCGCAAGGAGAGCGATGCCAAGGTCCTGTCGACAGAACTCGGCGCCCATTTCGTTCCCCTGCATTTCGACATTACCGACGAGGACGCGGTAAGAAAGGCGGCCGATGCAGTCGGCGCCGCACTCGGCGAACGAACTTTGGCAGGTCTGGTCAACAACGCCGGCATCGCCGTGCCTGGTCCGCTGCTTGAGCTATCGGCCGCCGACCTGCGGCGTCAGTTGGAGGTGAACGTTGTCGGGCCGATGGTCGTCACGCGGGCGTTCGCACCCTATCTGGGTGGCGATCCAAACCGTGTCGGAAAGCGGGGCAGAATCATCATGGTATCGTCCGTCGCGGGGCGAACGGCGGCGCCTTTCAACGGACCGTACTCGGCCTCGAAGTTCGCTCTCGAGGGCTTGTCGGAGAGCCTGCGCCGCGAGCTGATGCTGCTCGGCATCGATGTGATCGTCATTGCGCCGGGTGCCGTGGTGACGCCGATCTGGGATAAGGCAGAAGCCGTCGACATGACGCGGTTTTCCGCATCTCCCTTCGCGGGGCCGCTGGCAACGTTCCGGGATTACATGCTTACCCAAGGGCGGCAGGGCCTCCCGGCGGAGAGATTGGGTGAAGCCATCGCGGACGCGCTCTCGCTCAAGAGGCCGAAGGCGCGCTATACGATTGCGCCCAATCCGCTGGAGTACCGGCTGATGTCGTCGCTGCCAAAGCGATGGGTGGACCGCATGTTGGCGCGCAAGCTCGGTCTCCTGCCGCAATGCGGTGGCAAAGACGATGCGAGCAGCTAGGCGACGCCGTGGGACTTGAACCAGGCGAGCATGCGGGCCCAGCCGTCCCGGGCTGGATCTGGTCGGTAGCTCGGGCGGTAATCGGCGTTGAATGCGTGCGGGGTATCGGGATAGACGACGATTTCGCATGTCTTGCCAGCAACTTTGCAGGCTTCGCGCATGCGATCCACCGTCTCGACAGGAATGCCCTGATCGGCGGCGCCGTAGAGGCCCAGCACCGGCGCCTTCAACTCACCAACGACATCAATGGGATGACGCGGCGTGTTGGGTGAAGCGTCGCCCACGAGCTTGCCGTACCAAGCTACTCCGGCCTTGAGCGTGCTGGAGTGGGCTGCGTAGAGCCAGACGATGCGTCCGCCCCAGCAAAAGCCGGTGATCCCAAGCCTGTCCGTGTCGGCGCGGCCGGTGGACTTGGCGTAGGCGACGGTTGCGTCGAGATCGCTCATTACTTGGGCGTCCGGCACCTTGGAGACGACCTTCGAGATGATCTCCTTAAAGTCCGTAATGCCGGCCACGCTGCCCTGGCGGAAATAGAGCTCGGGCGCGATGGCGAAATAGCCCTCCTTGGCCAGCCGGCGGCAGAGATCGCGGATGTGCTCGTGCACGCCGAAGATCTCCTGCACGACGATGATCGTCGGGAAGGTGCCAGCCGTGGCGGGCATGGCGCGGTAGGCCGGCAGCTCGCCATCCTTGGTGGGGATGGCGACCACGCCTGCCTCGAGCCCTTCCGTGCTGGTGTGGATGACGGTCTCGGCGGCGATAGGCTGAACGGCGGCGGCGAAGCCGACTGCCAGGCTCGCCCTGAGCATTTCCCGGCGGTCGACGTCGGTTCGGGGACCGAGGCTGCGACGATCGTCCTCGAAGCCATCCATGCGGGTACTCCTCAGAGCGTTGCTACGGCAAGCTTCAACCGACATTCAGGACCTGGACGTAGAATGCAAATCCCATTTTTGCCGCGCTTGGGGCGGATGCTTGGCGCGGGGAACACTTCATACTCGGAGCGGTTATCGGCCAGCAGGAGAGCATGGCGAGCATTGCGTCTGTCGACAGATCGCTGAGCCGCATATCCTCGTGGATGTCGTACGTGGCATTCGCAGGCATGGTTACGCTCGCATTTCTGCCGGCGCGCAGTGTGCCGACGAATATGACCACCAAGGCGGGGCCAGCCGCCGCCTCGGCAAAAGGCACCTCGGCCGATCAGGCAGCGAAGGTTGCGGCCGTGCATCCCGCGCCATCTGCTCCGACTTCGAGCGCCGCACCAACGCCTGCACCCAATAGCACGGCTCCGGCTCCGCCGCCCGATGTGTGGACGCCAGAGGAGCTTGCTGCGGGGCTGCGCAAGTGCGTGCAGCTTCTGGCACCCGCTGCCGCGAACATCGAGCTCGAAGAACCAATGAAGCATGGCCAGTGCGGAACGCCGGCGCCGCTGGTGCTGCGCAGCGTCGGGGCCGTCGACAAGGTCGAGTTCACGCCCGCGCCGACGATGAACTGCCGGCTCGCCGCATCGTTGGCCGAGTGGGTGGAAAAGGTGCTGCAGCCCGCCGCCCAGCAGGCGCTGGGCTCGCGGATCAAGCGCATCGTCGGCTCCTCGTCCTATTCGTGCCGCAACATCTACAACAACCCGAAGCTGTCGCTGAGCGAGCATGCGACGGGGAACGCGATCGACATTGCCGGTTTCGTCACCGTCGACGGGCGCACGATCTCGGTCGCCAAGGGGTGGGGGCCGACCGAGCGCGATATCGAGACGGCCAAGAAGAAGGCCGCGGAGAGAGCGCTCGCCAAGGCCGGGGCAAAGACCAAGGAGATGAGCTCCGAATCTCCGGCTCCGGCTTCGACGCCGCCGATCGACGCGGCGGGGAAGAAGGCCCAGCCGAACGACAAAGGGCAGGTCGTCAAGACCAATTTCAAGCGCGATGAGGCCAAACCGGACGCCGCTGCAGTGCCTGAAACGGTGCCCCTATCCCCGGCAACGACCAAGGAAGCGGCCTTCCTCAAGCGGCTGCACGGCGGCTCCTGTACGTTGTTCGCGACGGTGCTCGGCCCGGAGGCCAACGAAGCCCATCGCGACCACTTCCATCTTGACATGAAAGTGCGCACGAGCAGCGCCAGCGTGTGCCACTGAGGCCCCACTTTCAGGCCGAATTGGCCCTTTGCGCCAGCGCCATTGACGGACCGTCGGCCGGATGGTGTACCAAGGGCCGATGGAACAAGTCGCCACCTCACGTGCCATGCCCATGAGCCTGCCGAACGTGCTTACGTACGTTCGCATTGCGGCAGTGCCGGCCCTCGTAGCCTGCCTGTTCTTTCTCAAGGGCGACGTGGCGCGCTGGTCGGCGTTCTCGCTGTTCGTCTTCGCCAGCGTCACCGACTGGCTCGACGGCTATCTCGCCCGCATCTGGGAGCAGCAATCGACGCTCGGGCGGATGCTCGATCCGATCGCCGACAAGCTCCTCGTGGGCGCCGTGCTGATGATGCTGGTGCACGACAACACGATCGGCGGCTGGGCGATCTGGGCGGCGATCATCATACTTTGCCGCGAGATCCTCGTCTCGGGATTGCGCGAGTTCCTGGCCGAGCTGAACGTGAAGATCCATGTCACCCAGCTCGCCAAGTGGAAGACGACGATGCAGATGATCGCGCTCGCGGTTCTGCTCGCGGGACCGGCGGCGGAGAAGGTCGTGCCGGGCATCATGACCGGCGGCCTCGTCATCCTTTGGATCGCGGCGCTGCTGACGCTGTGGACCGGGTACGACTATCTCAAGGCCGGCATCGTGCATGCCATGGAGCGGTAGGCTCCGGACTGGTGAGGATCACATGAGCACAGACGCGACACGCCGCGTGCGGCTGCTCTATTTCGCCTGGGTGCGCGAGAAGATCGGGCTTGCGTCCGAGGACGTCGAGCTTCCCGTGGGCGTCGATACCGTCGAGAGCCTCGTTGCGTGGCTGAAGCAGCGTGGTCCCCAGTACGACGATGCGTTTGCGCGTCCGCAGGTGGTGCGCGCGGCACTCGACAAAGTGCACGTGAAGCCGACAACGGCGCTTGGCGCTGTGCGCGAGATCGCATTCTTCCCGCCCGTCACCGGAGGCTGAGGTGGTCGTTCGTGTCCAGAGCGAAGATTTCGACGTCGGCGCAGAGATGGAGAGGCTCACCGGCAGCCGCAGCGACATCGGCGCAGTCGTCACCTTCACGGGCAAGGTGCGCGGCGACGACGACGGGCGGCAGATCACCTCGCTTACGCTCGAGCACTATCCGGAGATGACGGAAGCGGAGATGGCGCGCATCGAGGCCGAAGCGATGGTGCGCTGGCCGCTGCAGGCAGTGCTCGTCGTGCACCGCATCGGGGAACTCAAGGCGGGCGACAATATCGTACTCGTCATCACGGCTTCGGCACACCGCCAGGCGGCGCTCGACGCTGCCGGATTCCTCATGGACTACCTCAAGACCCGGGCGCCGTTCTGGAAAAAGGAAACGACCCCGGAAGGCGAAAGCTGGGTCGAAGCGCGCGCCGCCGATGACGATGCGGCGGACCGCTGGCGCTAGTCCGTTTTCACGTTAGGCACTGATTTGCATCATCAACTTCGTTAGCGAAGTCTTAAGGGTTGATGAGCGATAACCCTAACAATGCCTGAAGGCGGACTGCAAAACGCCATCATCTCAGGCAACCTTGACCGTCCTTGCCACTTGAATTTGTTCCGCGTAGACGGGGGTCAGACGTCATGGTTCACGGCAATCCGTGGCGCATAGGCCGCGGGATACTCATTGCGTTTACCTTACTCTGCGCGCCGCAAACGCTGCAGGCGCAAAGCCTTTTGGATGCGGCCGAGAGCATCTTCGGCGGATCGTCCGGCAAGACCGCGCAGGCTCCCTCGTCGACGGCACTCAACCTCAATCAGCGCACGCGCTTCGTCATTGGCCTACCGAAGACAACCGAATTCGAGGTCTTCTCGCTGTCGAACCCGAACCGGGTCGTGGTCCAGGTAGCGGAAACGAAGCTGCGCCTGCCGGAGCAACCAAAGGCGGCACCGGTCGGGCTGATCAAGTCGTTCCAGGCGGGGCTCGCCGGAAGCGACCGCTCGCGCATCATCATCTACGTCACCAAGCCAGTCATCGTTCAGGGAGCGCGCATCGAGAAGGCGAAGGACGGCCGCAACCAGCACCTGGTGGTCGAGATATCGCCTTTCGTGCCTATGACGGCGAGCATCGAGAAGCCGCAGAAGCAGAAGGCGGCCATGTCACCGCCGCCGTTCGCTCTCGGCGCCGCCGGGCTGCAGCCGCCGCTTCCGCGGCCCGCCACGCCGCCGGACGTTCTGGCGCAGCGCGCATTCAAGCCGATCATCGTCATCGATCCAGGCCACGGGGGGCATGACTCCGGCGCGATGAAGAATGGCGCCGTCGAGAAGGAGATCACCCTCGCCTTCAGCAAGATCCTCGCCAAGAAGCTTACCGAGACGGGCCGGTACAAGGTGCTGCTGACGCGCGAGGAAGACGTCTTCATTCCGCTTGGTGAGCGCGTCGAGTTCGGCGAGAAGAACAAGGCGAACCTGTTCATCGCGGTGCACTGCGACTACGCGGATACCGGCAGCACAGCCAGCGGCGCGACCATCTACTCGCTGCGCGATTCGGTTGCCGACAGCCTGCGACGCTCAACGCGCGGCAATGTGCTGTCGAAGTCCGAAGTCGAGAAGGTCAAGGAGACGAGCGGCAACGAGGACGTAGGCCTCGTGAAGAACATTCTCGCCGACCTCGCCGCGCGCGAGGTCGATGCCACACACGACCGGACCGGCGTCTTCGCGAAGACAGTTATCGAGACCATGGGTGCCAGCACGGCGATGCGCAACAAGCCGGACCAGCAGGCGGGTTTCCGCGTGCTGAAGACGGCGCAGTTCCCTTCGGTGCTCATCGAGCTTGCCTACGTCACCAACAAGCAGGATGCGGCAAACCTGCAGTCGGATGCGTGGCGGGACAAGGTCTCCGGCTCGATCATGGAGGCGATCGAGAACTACTTCTCGAACCAGGTAGCACAGTTGCCGTTGTAACCAGCCCGCGCCAATAATCACCGAGGCCATAAAACTATGAAGGGCCGGTCCTGAGGACCGGCCCTGTTCTTGTGGCCAGGTTGGATTCGCACTCCCTCCCCGGCTAAGCCCCCGTCAAGTCATACTCGGAGGACGCATCTGTTTTTGGCGCCAGAGCAGGATCCGATACCATTCCAATTCAAGCCGAAGCGAATGAGCGACGCGCGAAGAAGATACGGCGTGTGGGACCTTCGAAGGATGAAGGCGCTTCAGCATTTTCCACTCCATCTTCCAGTGTATGCCGCAGCCTCTGGCGTCGAGCATGTGCCGTGCGTGAGCCCACCGGCCCGGAAGGGCGCGGTCGCTGAACGGCGGCAGTCGGCGTTTGCGGGAGATTGCGGCGGTCGCGGACAGGGTTCGGCAGAGGCCGACGATCAGATCCGGCAGATGCTCCCTGGGGCGGCCCTATCCATGCCCGCCACGCATCCATCCGGCCAATAGCGCCAGTGGTTCGACAGTTCTGGCTCAGAGACAACAAGGGCAGTTGGCCCTCCTTCTCTGACGCGCACTCAGCAAGCTCCGAGCGGAGTTGCGAGAGGGTCGGCCCCTCAATCGTGAGAGTAAGCGATTCGTCCGGTTATCCGAGGGGTGCGGCGCAGCAAATTAATGTTGCATGCGCGGCGTGGTTGCAGGGAACGGGCAAAAGTGGCTTTGGGGGCCAGCGATCGCCGCTTTCTGCGTCATACTGGCAAGAGAACGAGTCGCTGCCCGCGAGGAAACCGATGCGCATTGCTCCGTTCGCTCTCTTTGCTCTGCTTCTCGCCTCGCCCGCTTGGGCATGCGGTGAACCGGCGGTGATCGGAGGAAACTTCCAGACAGGGGCGAACGGCTGGGGGGAGCCCGACTCCCAGTTCGGCGTCAGCGGCGCGGAGGCGACATTCACTGCGGAAGTCGGGACGCAGACGGCGCGGTGGAATGCAGGCAAGGCGCTGACCAACCTTGATGCGTGTGTCACGATCGCGATGCCGGCGAATACCGAGGATGCGGCGCGCGGCTACGCTGGCCTTCTGTTCTGGGTCATCGACAAGGACAACTTCCATCAGGCGGTGATCTCGCGGAACGGCATGGTGACCATCGCGCGCAAGGCGGGTGGCCGCATTTTGCCGGTAGCCCCCATCGGCTGGCTGCAGACGAGCGCGCTGAAGCTCGGTCCCGACGCAAAGAATACGCTCCGCGTGACGCTTGAAGGTGAGAACGTCATCCTGCGCATCAACGATACAGAGGTGGCGCGCTTTCGCGGGCAGGCGCCCGAGGCGCCGAGCTACGTTGGCCTGGTCGCATCCTCGGCTCCGGCCGCGGTCGATACCTGGCGCATGACGGATTTCAAGGTTGCCGAGGTGGCTGCTCCCGCGGCTGCGAGCACGCCGCCCCCGCCCGGGAATGCAACGGGCGATGAGACCGGCACAATCAGCGAGGCGCAGGCTGCCAAGTGCGGCACCGGCCGCGTGCTGTTCGAGGACAAGCTCACCGACCACGATCCCATGTGGGGCAGCAAGGGCGCCGAGGTCACCATTGGAGGCGGACAAGCCGAGTTCGATCCGGCGCCCGGATCCTCTACGCTGCGCTGGAACCGCGCGTTCGTTTTCGGAGATCTCGATGCATGCGCGACGGTGCAGCTCGGCAAGCCGACCGTCAATCCGACGGCCAGCTATGCCGGCCTGCTGTTCTGGGTGCAGGACAGCCGCAACTACCATCAGGTGGTCGTCGCGCCCAACGGCTACTTCACCGTGGCGCGCGTCGTCGACGGCAAGGTGGTCGCCAAGAGGCCCATCGGGTGGACGAAGGTGGGGGCCATCAAGACCGGTGCCAAGGAGCGCAACACACTGCGCGTGGCGGTGAAGGGCCCGGAAGTGCAGGTCTCGATCAACGGTCAGCAGGTCGGAAGCTTTCGCGGCGAGCCTCCGCCGGGCCCGAGCTACTTCGGCATGCTGGCTGCATCGGCCGACAGCAAGGCTGGCGATACCTGGTCGATCAGCGACCTCAAAGTGACGGCGCCGCAGTAGCAGCGCCGTCTGATTTGTTGGCGTGATCCGCGTTAAAGGGCGCGCTCGGCCTCATCGGCCAAGGCGGCCGACTGAACCGCCTTCTGCACCTTCTCGAATGCGCGCACCTCGATCTGGCGGATGCGCTCGCGCGACACGCCGAACTCGCTCGACAGATCCTCGAGCGTCGCCGGCTGCTCGGAAAGGCGGCGAGCCTCGAAGATGCGGCGCTCGCGATCATTGAGCGTCGCCATCGCGTTGGTCAGGTAGCTCTTGCGCTGATCGAACTCCTGCTCCTCGCCGAGCACCTCTTCCTGCGTGGGGGCGTCATCGGCCAGCCAATCCTGCCACTCGCCGGCTTCCGCATCGTTGCGCACGGGGGCGTTCAACGAGGCGTCGCCGCCGAGCCGCCGGTTCATCGATACGACGTCGGCTTCGCTGACGCCGAACTTGTGGGCGATGGTCTTCACCTGATCGGGGCGCAGATCACCCTCGTCTAGCGCCTGCAGCTGGCTCTTGGCGCGCCGCAGATTGAAGAACAGCTTCTTCTGCGCCGCCGTGGTGCCCATCTTCACGAGGCTCCAGGAACGCAGGATGTACTCCTGGATCGAGGCGCGGATCCACCACATCGCGTATGTCGCGAGGCGGAATCCCTTGTCCGGGTCGAAACGCTTCACGGCCTGCATGAGGCCGACGTTGCCTTCGGAGATGACCTCGCCGATGGGCAGGCCATAGCCGCGATAGCCCATGGCAATGCGCGCCACGAGACGCAGATGCGAGGTGACGAGCTTCTCCGCGGCGTCCTGATCGCTATGCTCCTGCCAGCGCTTGGCGAGCATGAACTCCTCGCCCGGCTCGAGCATGGGGAACTTGCGGATCTCCTCCAGATAGCGGCTGAGACCGAGCGAGCCTTGCGCAATCGTCGGAAGTTTCGAGGTGGTCGTCGTTGCCATTCTCACTATCGCCGCCCAGTGCCTGCAGGCGGTCCCTCTACCAGCATACGCGGCTTGCCGCGCGGGGCATTTCAACCTTCTGTGCCCCTTGAAACCTAAACGCTCAGCACCCCAGATTCCCGTCGAGAGGCTGGTGCCCCAGGATACTAGCCATTCAAACGGAGTATACGTACGCGAGGGCTACATAGTTGCACTTCACCTATGTCGCACCCGCAAAGCAGTGTTGTGCTCAAAAGCGCTCACATCGTCGTGTGCGCTGCGATTTTGTTTTGCCAGTTTGCCAAAAAGCCGCTGCAACACTAGTCGACGCCGGGCTAACGGGCCCTTTGACGCCCTATACAAACGGCTGACGGGGCTAATGGATGCTTTGTCCGAGGGCGCCGATTTTGGGCTAATCGCGCCGGAGTGCGTCGAGCAGTGCCTGCATATCCGGCGGAACTGCGCTCGAGAAGCGTAATGCCTTGCCGGATCTGGGGTGCTCGAAGCCCAGCTCGGCAGCGTGCAGCGCCTGGCGATCGAGGGCCGAGAGCGCGGCTCTCGAAGCTTCCCCCAGCTTCGTCGCCTTTGCCTTGAAACCGCTGGCATAGATCGCGTCTCCCAGAACCGGATGACCGATATGGGCGAGGTGCACGCGGATCTGGTGCGTGCGCCCGGTCTCGAGCTCGAGGCGCAATAGCGACACGGGTCCGGCGTGCGTCTCGATCGTCTCGATCAACTCATAGTGCGTGACAGCATGACGGCCGCCTTCGCCGGAAGTCACCGTGATCTTGGTGCGGTTCGCCTTGCTGCGTGCCAGCCGTGCGGAGATCGCCCCGCGCGGCCGCAACGGCTTTCCCCACACTAGGGCAAGATAGGCGCGATGCATGCGGCCGTCGGCGCCGTGGGCGGCAAACTGCTCGCTGAGGCTCTGGTGCGCTGAGTCGTTCTTGGCGACTACCAGCAGCCCGGACGTGCCTTTGTCGAGCCGATGCACGATGCCGGGCCGCTTCACGCCGCCTATGCCGGACAGGGACGCACCGCAATGAGCGATGAGGGCATTGACGAGCGTTCCGCTCGCGTGCCCGGCCCCGGGATGGACGACGAGGTGGGCGGGCTTGTCGATGACGATGAGGTCCCGATCCTCGTAGACGACGTCCAAAGCTATCTCTTCGGCGCTTGGCTCGGCGGGCTCGGGCTCCGGCACGTTGATGGTGAACGTCTCGCCGGGTTTGACCCTATGGGAGCCGTCTCCTATGGTCGCGCCGCCGGGGCCGGTGACATTGCCGGAGCGGATCAGCGCCTGGATGCGAGCACGGCTCAAGGTCGTGATGCGCTGGGCGAGCAGCTTGTCGAGACGGATTCCGGCTTCCGCATCGCCGACCTGCAGCTCGATCAAACCAGCGTGTTGTTCGGCCAGGGTATCGCTCATCACCCGCGACTGGGCCTCCGGTTGGCCTCCGCGACGAGGGAGGAATTGATGCAGGAGACGGAAGCGGCGGAGGTTCCGTCTGCAGCCGAGATGCGCCTGCAGCGTAATCTCAAGATCGTCGTCCTGGTGCTCGCCGTGCTGCTTGCGGCCGGGCTCGCCACGATCGTGGCGCGCATCCTCTATGTCGCGTCGCGCTCCGAGACGCAACCGGCTGCCGTGACCGCGAGCCCGACGCTGCGGCCCGGGCTGAGCATGCAACTTCCCGCCGGAGCGGAGGTGAAGTCGATCTCGCTGTCGGGCGACAGGCTCGCCGTACACTATTCCGCCGCGGGCGAGGAAGGCATCGCGGTGCTCGACCTCAGAACCGGGGAGCCCGTGGCCTCGGTCGGATTGAAGCGCTAGCTGGCGGCAAATCGTCCGTGGCCACGCATCTGCCCGTCTCGCCGAAGAAACGGCTTGATCGACGCGGCTTGGATGCATATAGAGGGCGCTTCCAGCGCTGTCCCGTTCGTCTAGTGGCCTAGGACACCAGCCTCTCACGTTGGGAACAGGGGTTCGAGTCCCCTACGGGGCGCCATCCTGTAAATTTTCTCAATAGAATCAATCGGTGGGAAAGCCGATTGGAAAAGCGGGAATCGAATCCGCGGCAAGCAGTGCGATCCGCAGCCGTGAGCGCTCCCACTAGCTAGGCCGGCTCCGATCGCGTCAGGAACTGACTTTCCATGCGTCGTCGTGCTGGCTGCGGTCGTCCGTAATCAGGAAATTCCGTGCGGCGACGACCACGACTGGTCGTCATAGCGCAATTCGAGAACCGCAATCGCTTGCTGGTGTGCCGTTGTCGCCGACCCGCTGCGTTTCTATATGCCTACGACGCCAATGGCGGCGCTAAAGTGCGGTCTGCTTTGTCTCTCTCGTCCGCTCTCAGCGAGCCGAATACGGTTTGCAGAGCGCACATCTTGCAACGTCGCTCGCTCGCCACCGCTCCGGTACCACGAGAGATGTCAGCCGGCTTGTGCGCTGCGCAGGCTCTTCGGGCAGGAGCGCCTAGGCGGCTGTTGATCCTGCATGCTCCGAAAGCAGCTTTCCGGCGATCCCCATGCCCTCCTCGCGGGACGAGGCAAGCATCAGCGGATAGCCCCAGAATTTCGCAAAGAGCACAGCGAAGGGCGCGAATGCCAGACGCTTTGCGGCGCTCGGCTCGATCACGATCATCGCCAGCACGAGCTTGTGTAGTTCGGCCTTGTGCTCCTTCATCCACGATGAGGTGCGTTTCTTTTCTTCCGGCGAGTGCTCATGACCCTCGGCTGGCACCGAATCGCTCAGGAGCACGAATGGCTCCCCGCGCTTCAGGTTCGCCTCCAACTCTTCGAAGTCCCTGTCGGGGTCGTAGTCGGGGCCTTGTGCGAGACTCATCCAGACGTAGGGAAAATTCGAGCTGTCCATGGACATGGGTTGCGTTCCTATCGGTGATCAACGCTGATCATGCGGCGCGGCCCGGACGTGCCGCCAGGACATGGCGATGGCGAACGATCCCGGAAGCGCGATGGCCAACAACGCCAGGAAGACGAGATGGCCGCCGTCTCGAATGCCGTCGAACACCCCGCCGAGCGCATTCAGGAGCACGAGGACCGCGCCGAGGATGAGCATGGCCCAGTTGGCGGGAGACCCTCCGACCAGAGCCAGCAATGCGGGGACGACCCAGGCGCCGTAAAAGGCTGACACCACCCACATCTGACTCGAGTCGAAGGTGATTGCCGGTGGCGTCCCGCCCGCCCTGACGTACCCGTTCACGAAGGAGAAGGACTGGATCGTGACGAAGATCACAGCGCCGACAGCCGTGATGAGCCACGCCAGAACGAGCCGGCCTTGTGCTTTGTCGTTCACAGCTACACTCCCTTCCGAACACGAGCTCCAACGGGAGCGGCGCTTCCGTCGAGGCGGGCGCAAGCGCGCGCCTCGTCAATCACGATAGAGCCGAGCTGGCTATGGCGTCATTGCGTAATCCGGCCGACATGTGTTCTAATCTGGCCATGTTTGGACAGTGCCGAGACCACCGATGTATTTGGACGTCCGCGCCGATTGGTCTTCCTATATCGACAATGTCCCCCGCGTTCTCGTCGCAGCAGCTGCCGTCGGCAGCCTCGAGAGTATGGAGCAATCGCGCCGGCATCATCATCGGAAGGCGCAGCTGCTCTATACGGTCCGCGGCATCATCAACTGCGAGGTGGATGACGGCGTCTGGATCGTGCCGCCGCGATGCGCCGTCTGGATTCCAGGCGGGTTGCCTCATGCCGCGTTCGGCTCGGGCGAAGTGGAGTGCATCTGCCTCTTCATAGAGCCTGATGCGGCTGCGAACCTGCCGGCCAAATGCTGCACGATCACGGTGTCGGGTCTGTTGCGGCATCTGCTGATCCGCGCCAACGAGCTTCCGGAGTGCTACGCTCTCGATGGCCCGGACGGCCGTATAGTTTCGGTCATCCTCGATGAGCTGGCTGCGGCACCGGTCGAAGATCTCCGCCTTCCGATCCCTGCCGATCCACGGCTGCAAAAGCTCGCCCAACTGTTGGTCTCAGCGCCGGCCGATCAGGCGACGGTTGCCGAATGGGCCTCCCGCATCGCGGTCAGCGAGCGCAGTCTCAGTCGCATGTTGACCGAGGAGATCGGCATGAGTTTTGGTCGCTGGCGACGGCAGCTACATGTCATCCTCGCGCTCCAGCGCCTCAGCGCCGGCCAGACGGTCCAGGCCGTCGCGCTCGATCTCGGTTATGAGAGCGCCAGCAGCTTTGTGACCATGTTCCGAAAGATGGTTGGCAAGCCGCCAAGTCGCTACCTCTTGGAGAAGCGGAAAACGGCTTGAGCGAGATGCGCCCCTGTGCCCAGGCGACGGTTAGCCAGTCATTTGCAGGGGCGCGCAGCGACGTCGCAGCCCCAACCACTGCCTGATTGACTGCAGCTCACGGATTTCCCTGCGGCCTTGCCGTACCTCGCCCAATCGGAGCCATACTCGAAATCCGTAAAGTTGGCCCAGGATTTGACGGCTTCTCGTTGGGCCGCGGCGGCAGAGCTCAGCCCGGAGCTACTGCCATAGTGAAAGTGATTGGATATGCACGTCCGGCCGCCTTCCCGGCGCACGTCATGAAGTGTGGTCGCCAGGCCAGTCTCACTCGCCAGCGCCGGCCCTGTCATGGCCAAGAGCAATCCGAGATAAAAAGCAATCTTCACCTCGACCAATCCGTGCACCGTTCGCCAGTTCGTGCCGGGGGCGACGTCGGTAAAGTCGCCCCACGATTCGATTGCCAGCTTTTCCATCTGCCCTTCCCCACAGTTGATCCCCGGACTCAATCTGTAGCGACGAACGTCGACGCGTCATTGCGCGGGACGGACAATCTGCATTTAGAATCGGCCGCGGGCAGCGGCGGCATCGGAAATGAGCGGTGACGGCACGAGTGTGAACCGGCCGGCGCAGCCGCCGATCGTGCAGGGGAGCGAGCTGTTCTTCCAACTGAAGCAGGCGTTTGACGAGTTCATCGTCAAGGCGCTGCCGGTGGTTGTGGGCGAGGAGTGGCCGCGCCTCATCGGCGTTATCGTCAGCTTTCAACGTGCCGTAGGGCTTCGTCAGCGCCGTCTACGCCGCGCTCATCGCCAAGGTGGTGCGCACTGCCGAGGAGACGCTGCTGTAAGGGCTAGCGCTCGCTCAGTCTTCGCGCGTCCAGCCGATGCGGTAGACGCGTCCGGTCTGCGCCCCCTCGACACTTCTGGCGTACCCTAGCGCTGCCTCGCGCGCCGGAACGCCTTTGAAGCCGCGGAAATACGAGCCATAGGCCGGCAGCGATTCCTCGATCACGGTTGGACTAACGACATTGATACGGATGCCGCGCGGCAGCTCGATCGCGGCGGCGCGCACGAACCCGTCGATGCCGCCGCTCACCATGGCGGCGGAAACCCCTTCGCGGATCGGATCGTCACTCAGTAGGCCGCTGGTGAGGGTGAACGAGCCGCGGTCGCGGATGTGCTTGTGGCCGAGCATCACGAGGTTGACCTGGCCCATCAGCTTGCTTCGTAGCCCGAAGTCGAACTGCGCGTCGGTGAATTGATCGAAGGGCCCGAAGTGGGCATCCCCCGCCGTGCAGACCACGGCGTCGAACGCGCCAGTTTCGGCATAGAGGCGCTGGATCGACATCGGGTCGCAGATATCGACGCGAATGTCGCCGCTGTTCCGATTGGCCGCTAAGATCTCGTGCCGCTGGGCCAGCTCCGCCGCAACGGCCTTACCGATGGTGCCGCTGGCTCCGACGAGAATGATTTTCATGGCGCTATCTTTCTTGAGCAATTTCCGCGGGCGCGGGGGAGGGCCAGGGTGGGGGCCACGACTCGGGGAGGGAGAAGGGGGATCGATCCAAATCGGTCGAAAAATACTGTAGCGACGTACGTCGACGCGTCATTGCGCGGGACGGACAATCGGCATTTAGAATTGGTCACCGGCAGCGGCGGTATGGGAAATGAGCGATGACGGCATGAGCCGTCATCGCTCGATTTCTTTTTCAGAACTTTTTGCTGGCCGTGAGCGTGAAGGCGCGGCCCGGCGCAACCTCGGCCCGATAGTAGAACGCCGAGGTGTAGGCGAGTTCATCGGTGAGGTTGTAGCCGTTGAGGGCGATGCGGTAGTCGCCTATTTCGTAAGATACCAACCCGTCGATCGTTGTCGCGGCGGGGATCAGATACATGTTGCTCGAATCGGCGAAGTAGTCTGAGCGGTAGTTCACGCCTGCGCCGACCAGCAGGGCACCCGGCATCCCGGCCACCAGTGTGGCGATGTCGTAGGTCGTCCACAGCGAGGCTCCATGCTCGGAGACGTAGGGCACGCGATTGCCCACGGTCGGCAGAGGGTCGAAGGCAGTCAGGGGCCCCGACGTCAGGATCTCGCTGTCCATGTAGGTATAGGCGGCCTGCACCGTCCAGGCCTTCGTGATCTGGCCCGTCAGGCCCAGCTCGAGGCCGCGGACGCGCTGCGTTTCGCCCGTCGCCACGGAATCACCAGTGAGTGGGTCCGAGTACCTCGCATTGTTCTTTTCCACCTGGAACAGGGCCGCAGTGGCGCCGAGCCTGCCATCGAGAAGACTCCACTTGGCGCCGACCTCGTAGCTTTCGTTATCATCGGGCTTGAGGTTTGGTTGCGTGGCAGGACTGAAGGCGAACGAGGTGGCGACATCCGCGCCCTGCGGCGTGAATGATTTGGCGTAGCTGACATAGTATGTCTCGGCATGGGTAGGCTCCCAGATGACCGAGAGCTTCGGACTGGTAAACTGCGTCTCGCTTCCCAAGGACTCGCCCAGCTGTCCCGCCGCGTTCGTCGAGGCAATCTCGGCATGGTAATTGTCCCAGCGTACGCCGCCCAGGACAGACAACTGCGGCGTCAGCCAGAGTCTGTCACTGGCGAACAGGCCGACGTCCCACGCTTCGGCCTTGGAGCGCGACGCGTCTGTAAGCCGAAAACCGGGAGGATTTTCGAAGTTGGGATCGAGGAGTGTCCCGGCCGGCGTCGCACCTGGCTGTGCAGAAAGATAATTGCGATCGTTTTTCTGATACCAGGTATCGATACCAAATACCGCCTGGTGGCGGAACGCCCCGGTGTGGAAATTGGCAACCGCTGTCGTGATGTTCTGGCCGCCGGATGTATCCTGGCGGGGACCGCCCACCAGCCATATATCGTAGGGCGTGCCAAGGTTCCCGGCGAGAACGCTAGCCCCACAATTCGAGTATAAACCAAATGGCGGAAAGGCAAAGGCGCACATTGTTGTCGTCATGGAAAGCTTCCGCGAATACTCGGCGTACCGGCTGTCGTTCGAGATGGTGAGCCAGTCATTGACTTTGCCGCGGTAGCGAACCGTAAGCATGTCGACTTGTGTTTCGTCGCGATCGCTTTCCTTGCCAAAGTAGTTCGAGCGTGGGACGCCGTACTCGGTGACGGGAGAAGTAACGACGCCAGGTAAATATGGAATAGGTACCCCCATGTCGGGTCTGCGGTCGCCATCCTGGTGCAGATAGTTCACCGTCAGCGTCTGATCGGTGCCAAGTCCAAATCCGATGGAGCCGAGTACACCCCACCGATCGGAGTACACATGATCGCGGTCTACGATATCCTGGTCGTGCAGCATGCCGACGACCCGAACGGCTGTTGTGTCGCCGAGCTGCTTGTTCACATCGATGACCGAGCGCTTCAACGGTCCCGTGCCGATGCCGCCTTCGATCGAGTTGGCGTCGCCCAGATGCGCGGTCTTGCTCTGCAATTCGATGATGCCGCCGGTCGATCCATTGCCGAAGCTTTCCGAGGACGGTCCTTTGAAGACGGCGACGCTTTCGGTGACAAAGCTGTCGCGGGTGTAGGCGCCAAAATCGCGCAGGCCGTCCACATAGACGTCACCTTTGGCGTCGAAGCCGCGAATACGGAACTGGTCTCCGTTCATGCCTCCGCCGCCTTCGCCGGTCGCCAGCGTGATGCCGGGGACGTTCTGCAG
>JAEXXM010000044.1 GCA_023405815.1 Pseudomonadota bacterium
CTGCTTGATGCTGTCGGCGACCTGACGCTGGCCGGCAAGCCGCTGCTCGCTGCCTACCGCTCCTTCAAGGGTGGCCACCGCCTCAACTCGCTGGTGGTGCAGGCGCTGCTCGCCGACACCGAGGCCTGGACCGTCGTCCAGGGTCCCCGCGTTCGGGAGGCCAAGCCGGTCGACATGGTGGGCTTCGCTATCGCCGCGGGCGAGTGAGCCGGAGCTTCGGTCCTTCGAACGAACCTTGCGCGCGGCCCAATGGGCCGCGTTGCAGTTTCGGCACCGGCCGCTCGTCGCGGAGGGCACTTTTCCCAGCTCTCATGTGGCCTTAAAGGCGCGCCGCCGGTCCCACAACAACCATAATCCTCGCCTAGCCGAATAGGCGTGCACGAGCGGGGGGCCCGCGCTTTCGCGGGCTTTGAGAGTTGTGCTAGGGGTGTAGGGACGCTTGGGCTTAGGCTCTGCGTCCAACGAAAGCAGGCGGATGCCGCACGTGGGGACAGTCAAAGCTTCTAGTCGTGCTCGCCGGGTCCTGCAGGGCCTGGTGCTCGCAGCCGCAGCCGCTGCCATAGCGGGATGCGCGTCCTCTGGCGACGCCGCCCGCATGCTCAATCCCGATCCCCCTTCGAAGATGTTCGCCGACGCCGACGCCTTGCAGTCCAAGGGCAAGTTCGAGGACGCCGCCAAGAAGTTCGAGGACGTCGATCGCGAGCACCCGTATTCGCCGGAAGCGCGCCGCGCCATCGTCATGGCCGCCTACGCTTACTACAAGGCCGGCAAGCTGCCCGAGGCCATCGCCGCCGCCGAGCGCTACACCACCATGCACCCCGGCACCAAAGAGGCGCCGCTCGCGCACCACATCATCGCCCAGTCCTATTTCGAGCAGCGCAACCAGCCGAACCGCGATCAGGACGCGACGCGCAAGGCGCTGGCGCAGTTCAAGACGCTCAAGACGCGCTATCCCGACAGCACCTACGCCCAGAAGGCCGACAATCAGATCAGGCTCTGCGAGGACACGCTTGCCGCGCAGGAGATGGAGGTCGGCCGCTACTACCTGAAGAACGGCAACCACATCGCCGCCATCAATCGTTTCAAGACCGTCGTCACCGACTACCAGACGACGGCGCACGTCGAGGAAGCGCTCTACCGCCTGACGGCCACCTACCTGTCGCTCGGCATCGCGCCCGAGGCGCAGAATGCCGCCGCCGTTCTAGGCTACAACTTCCCCAACTCGTCCTGGTACAAGGAATCCTACGCCCTGTTGAACAAGCAGGGCCTGATGCCTCAGATCAGCCAGGGCTCTTGGATGACGGATGTCCTGAAGGCTCCGGCCAAGGCGCCGTCGGCACCGCCGTCCGCGCCTGTCGCCAAGACGCCGCCGCCCGCCGCGACGCCCGATTGGGGCACAACCACCAAAGGCCCACCGCCGCCCTCCACGCTGGGCGGACCGCAGTCCTGATCTCGCCCGAAGACGGGCATGGCTCGCACCGCTCGGCTGTGGGCTGCTGACGGTCGCTGTTTGCTGGGCCGGCGGCTTCCGATATTGCTGACGCCATGAGCGAGAACGACTTCAGCGCCGTTGCCGTCGACAAGCTGACGCGCGCAGGGGCCGAGGCGGAGCTTCGCCGCCTCGCGGCCCTCATCCGCCATCATGACGAGCTCTACTACCGTCAGGACGCGCCCGAGATATCCGACGCCGAGTACGACGCCCTGCGCCGGCGCAACGACGCGATCGAGGACCGCTTCCCCAAGCTCGTCCGTCCCGACAGCCCTTCAAAGCGCATCGGCGCCCCGGCCGGCGAGGGCTTCGGCAAGATCAGGCACAAGGTGCCCATGCTATCGCTCGGCAATGCCTTCGAGGCTTCCGACGTGACCGACTTCGTGGAGCGGGTGCATCGCTTCCTGAGGCTGCCCGATGACGCCCCGCTAGCCTTCATGGCCGAGCCGAAGATCGACGGCCTGTCGATCTCGCTTCGCTATGTCGACGGCGAGCTCATCGAGGCGGCGACGCGCGGCGACGGCATGGAAGGCGAGAACGTCACCAGGAACGTGATGACGATCGCCGAAATCCCGCATCGGCTGCATGGCCGTGGCGTGCCCGAGACCATCGACGTGCGCGGCGAGATCTACATGACGCGCGAGGATTTCGCGCTCCTCAACGAGCGGCAGGCCGCAAGCGGCGGCAAGGTGTTCGCCAACCCGCGCAATGCCGCCGCTGGATCGCTGCGCCAGCTCGACGCTTCGATCACCGCCGCGCGGCCGCTGCGCTTCTTCGCCTACGCCTGGGGCGAGGCCTCCAAGCTGCCGGCCGATACGCAGTCGGGCGTCGATGCGGCGTTCGCCAAATGGGGCCTTCCCGTCAACTCCCGTGCCCGTATTTGCAACGGCGCCGAGGAGCTGATCGCCTATTACGAGGAGCTGGCCGAGGAACGCGCCGAGCTCGCCTATGACATCGACGGCGTCGTCTACAAGGTGAACCGCCTCGACCTGCAGGAGCGCTTGGGCTTTGTCTCCCGCTCGCCCCGCTGGGCCATCGCCCATAAGTTCCCGGCCCAGCAGGCGATGACCGTTCTGAAGGGTATCGACATCCAGGTCGGCCGCACCGGTGCATTGACGCCCGTCGCGCGTCTGGAGCCAGTGACCGTGGGCGGCGTCGTCGTCACCAACGCCACGCTGCACAACGAGGACGAGATCAAGCGTCGCGATGTGCGCATCGGCGACACTGTCATTGTCCAGCGCGCCGGCGACGTGATTCCGCAGATTCTCGGCTACGTTCCCGGTAAGCGCCCGAAGGGCGCGAAGGAATATGTCTTCCCCGACCGCTGCCCGGCCTGCGGCAGCCACGCCGTGCGCGAGACCAACGAGAAGACCGGCCGCGTCGATGTCGTGCGCCGTTGCACCGGCGGCCTCATCTGCCCCGCGCAGCGCGTCGAGCGCCTGAAGCACTTCGTCTCCCGCAACGCCTTCGACATCGAGGGCCTCGGCGAGAAGAATATCCAGGCTTTCTACGACGACGGCCTCATCCAGTCGCCCGAGGACATCTTCACTCTCGCCGTCCGCGACGCACGCTCGGTCAAGAAGCTCGAGGACCGCGAGGGTTGGGGGCCGCAATCGGCAACCAAGCTGTTCAATGCCATCGCTGCCCGCCGCAACATCGCCCTCGACCGCTTCATCTATGCGCTCGGCATCCGCCACGTCGGCGAGACGACGGCCAAGCTGCTCGCCCGCTTCTACGGGTCGATCGAGAATTTCCGCACCGCCATGATCGAGGCGGCCAAAGGCAAGGATTCCGAGGCATTCAAGGAGCTCGACAACATCGAAGGCATCGGCGAGGTAGTGGCCGAGGCCATCGCCGACTTCTTCGCCGAGCCGCACAATGTGCGCGTGGTCGACGACCTGCTGAAAGAGGTCTCGCCCGAGCCGCTCGAAGCCGTCGATACGACATCCGCCGTCGCCGGAAAGACCGTTGTGTTCACCGGCACGCTGACGCTCATGACCCGTGGCGAGGCCAAGGCCCAGGCCGAGCGGCTAGGTGCGAAAGTAGCCGGTTCCGTCTCCAAGAAGACCGACTATGTGGTCGCAGGCGCGGACGCGGGCTCAAAGCTCAGCAAGGCGCGCGAGCTGGGGGTCCAAGTGATCGACGAGGAGGAATGGTTGCGGTTGACCGGCGCGGCTCATCGCGGCTAGTTGCCAGGTAGACATACAACGTTGATTCCCCACTTTTGTGGGGAAGGACGCAAACCACGGGAGGCCCGATGCTGAGGAGACGCCGCCTATCCTCCGGAGTACGCCTCGGCCCGCCGCTGCCGCTCCGTCTCCTCAACACGCTCGGCCCTCTGGTGAAGGCGCTCGGCCTCTGGCCGAGCATCGACGTCGAGCGCCAGATGCGCAAAACCGAGAAGAAATACGGGCGCGACAACTGGAGGCCCGAGCTTCGCCGCGCGTTGCCGCCGCGCGCCAAGGCCTTCAACGAGGACGCCGACCTGTCGCTGTTCGGCGCGCTCGTTATTCAGGGGCAGTTCCTCAAGAGCATGGACAATGCCATGGCTCTCGAGGATCTCATCGCCCGCCATCCGGAGATCCTCGACGAGGAGATCCGCAAGCCGCTGTTCGTGCTCGGCCTCGCACGCACCGGCACCACTCTGCTGCAGCGCCTGCTGTCGCTACATGAAGGGGCACGTTACCTGCCCTTCTGGGAGGGCTACTCGCCCTATCCGCGCAAGCTCGGCAATCACCAGGGCGGCAAGGACGGCCGCTGGCGCGAGGCGAACAATCGCCTCAAGCTGCTGAACTGGGTCGGGCCCGAGTTCAACAAGATCCACCCCATCGAGGTCGATGATCCGGAGGAGTGCTACCATCTCTTCCGCAACCACTTCCTGGTCTCCCCGGGCTTCGACTTCGCCTACGTTCCAAGCTACTGGAAGTGGTGGGACGAGACCGCGTATCGCGACGTCTATCGCATGCACAAGCGCCAGCTCCAGGCCCTGCAGTGGCTCAATCCCAAGCAGCACTGGGTCTTGAAGTGCCCCAACCATCTCGGGGGCCTGAAGTACCTTCTCGAGACCTATCCGGATGCGCGCATCATCTATACGCATCGCAGCCCCGAGAAGACCGTGCCGTCCCTATGCAGCCTCGCCGCCGTCACCTGGTGCATGACCTCGGACACCGTCGATCTGAAGCACGTCGGCGAGTTCGCGATGGATCTCGCCGAGAGTTGCGAGGCGGCGGGACGGGCGGCCATGCAGCTCGTGCCCCAGGGCCAGCTCGTGAGCAGCGACTACAACGAGCTGGTGCGCGATCCGGCCGCCATGGCCGTGTCGATCTACGAGCGCCTCGGCTATCCGGCCGATCCCGGCCTCAAGGCGCGTGCGCAGCAATGGCTCGCCGATCATCCGAGCGACAAGCACGGCAAGCACAACTATGCGCTGGAGGACTTCGGCTTGACGCCGGAGATCATCCGTCAGCGCCTCGCCGGCCCGCCCCTCCGCACCGCCGCCGGCGGCTGAGCATTCGTCCACCCCAGGTGTCATCCTCGGGCTTGTCCCGAGGACCCAGGGTTCAGCAAGCTCAGGCCTCGATTTCTACACCGCCGCCGTGGCAGCTTTCAGCCAGGCGCGCGTCTCGTCATCGAGCTCTGGCGACAGGGCAGCGAACACACGCGCGTGGTAGTCGTTGAGCCATTCGAGCTCCTCCGCGCTGAGCAACTCCTTGGCGATCAGCCGCTTGTCGATCGGCGCCAGCGTCAGCGTCTCGAAGCCCATCGTCTCGCGGTCCGCGCCCGGCGTCTTTTCCAGCTCGGAAACGAGAACGAGGTTCTCGATGCGGATGCCGTATGCGCCCTCTTTGTAGTAGCCGGGCTCGTTGGAGATGATCATCCCCGGCTCGATCACCGCCATGCCGGCGCGCGAGATCGACTGCGGCCCCTCGTGCACCGAGAGATAGCTCCCGATGCCGTGTCCGGTGCCGTGGTCGAAATCGAGACCCGCCTGCCACAGCGCCCGCCGCGCGAACGGATCGAGGTCGATGCCGCGCGTGCCCTTCGGAAACCGCGCCGTGGCGATGGCGATATGCCCCTTCAAGACGCGCGTGAAGCGATCGCGCATCTCCGCCGTCGGCTTGCCGACGGCGACCGTGCGCGTGATGTCCGTCGTGCCGTCGAGATACTGAGCGCCGCTGTCGATCAGGAACAATTCGCCCGGCTTCAGCTTGCGGTTCGTCGCCTCCGACACGCGGTAGTGCACGATGGCGCCGTTGGGCCCGCTGCCTGAGATCGTGTCGAAGGAGATTTCGCGCAGCTGGTTCGTCGCCCGCCGGAAGCCTTCCAGCCTGCGCACCGCCTCGATCTCGTCTAGCGTGCCCGTCGCGACAGCGCCGTCGAGCCAGGCGAGAAAGCGCGTGACGGCGACGCCGTCGCGCAGATGCGCCGCGCGCGCACCCTTGATCTCGGTCGAATTCTTGATCGCCTTAAGCGCCAGGACTGGGTCTGGTCCGCGCGCGATCTTCTTTGCCCCGCCGAGCGCCCGCGCGAACGAGAAGCCCGCGGTGTTGGGATCGAGCCGCACGCGTCTCCCCGCCTCGCGCAGCGCCTTCAATCGCTCGTCGAGCGCCTTCGGAGGCGCGATCTTGGCGAAGGATTCGAGGTGCGCGCGCACCGTGGGCTCCAGTTTCTCCGGTAGGATGAACAGCTCCGGCTTGCCGTTTGCCGGGACGATCGCGAACGCCAGCGCCACCGGCGTATGCGGGATGTCCGAGCCGCGGATGTTGAACAACCACGCGACGCTGTCGCTCAGCGTCAGCACCACCGCGTCCTGCTTGTCGGCCTTGAGCCGCTTCTGCACGTCGGCGATCTTGTCCTGCGCCGAGCGCCCGGCGAACTTCTGCGGGTGCAACGAGATCGCGTCCGCCGGCGGCGCCGGGCGCCCCCGTCCCCAAACCTTGTCGACGAGGTTCCGCGCCGTTGGCACGAGCTTGACGCCTTCCGGCTCCAGCGCCGCCGCGATGCGCTCGATCTCGGCGATCGTGTGCAGGCGCGGATCGAAGCCGACGCGTCCGCCACGCGGCAGGTGCTCGATGAGCCACGCGCTGATGTTCGCGCGCGGCACCGATGAGACCTCGATCAGCCCCGGCTCCACCTCGGCCTTGGCCTGCACGGTGTAGCGGCCGTCGACGAACAGCACCGCGGTCTTCTTGGCGACGATGGCAAGTCCCGCCGAGCCCGTGAAGCCGGTGAGGAACTTCAGCCGCGCAGCCGACGCCGGCACGTACTCGCCCTGATGCTCGTCCGCGCGCGGCACGAGGTAGGCGTCGAGCTTTTGCGCCGCCATCAGGTGCCGCAGCTCCTTAATGCGGTCCGCCGTGGCGCCGCGCTCGGATTGGCTTTCGAAGGTCTGGAACATGGCTGCCTGTTTAAGCGCCCCGCGCCCCGCAGGCAATTCGCATCAGGTGCCGTCCCCTGCGAAGTCTGGGCCGTCAGGCCCGGCGCCGCAGCGTCAGCGTCGTCCACTCGCCGATCTGCCGCCGCTCGACGAGGGTGAACCCGTGCGCGCGGTAGGCCGCGATGACCGCCGGCGCCTCCGGGTTGAGGATGCCGGAGAGCACGAGGTATCCCCCCCGGCGCAGCGCGGCAGCGACATCTCCTGAGAGCGCACGCAGCGGCCCGGCAAGGATGTTGGCAATGATGAGATCGAACGGGGGCGCCTTGCGCAGCATCGGGTGATCGAGACCGAGCGCGCAGACGAAGGTGATGCGGCGCGCGCCGTTGGCTACGGCATTGCCTTGCGCCACCTCGACCGCGATCGGATCGTTGTCGGAAGCGAATACGCGCGCCGTTGGCAGCGCGCGCGCCGCAGCGATCGCCAGCACGCCCGAGCCGCACCCGAGGTCCAGAACGTGCTTGAACCGGCCGCGACGCGTCAGCCGGTCGATGGCAATGAGGCAGCCGAGCGTCGTCGCGTGATGCGCCGTGCCGAAGGCTTCGCCTGCGTCGATCAGGATGGCTCCGGGGCCTCGTGCGATGCGGTCTTTGTCGTGGCTGCCGTGCACGATGAAACGCCCCGCATGGACCGGCGGCAGCGCCGCCTGTGAGATCGCCACCCAGTTTTCATCCGGCAGCTCCTCGATCTCCACCGGCACGGGGAGCACCGCCGCCGCAGCCTCCGCGTCCTCGCGGCTCTGCGAATAGGCCTCGATCAGCCACGCGCCGGGACCGTCCTCGAACATCGTCACCGCATCGAGCGGCGGGTCGTGCTCTTGCAGCGAGGCCTCGAAGGCTTGCGCGGCGGCAAGATCGTGCGTGCGCACGGATAGCTTGATGCTGGCCATCTTTTTCTTCTTGCTGCGCCTTGCCGCCGACTGGGCCGCAGCTGTGCCTCAAGCCGCGGGCGCTGACAAGGGCGGCTCCTCGCCGTCGAACTCCATCCCCTCGGCGCTGACCGGATCGGGCAGCTCGTCGAGAAACAGATCCCACTTTTTGTCGATGTGCAGCGCAGCCAGCGTCGGCGGCAGCGCCTTCAGTGCACCGTCCGACTGCTCGACGACGATGCCGTCCGCGATCAGCCGCTCCAGCGCATCGGTGATGTCGAAATCGACGCTCACCCCGAAGCTCGCCGCCAGGTACTGCTCGATCGCCGCGTCGATCTCGGGGATGTCCTGGCGCCGCGACACCTCCTTGGTGAGCACGGCGTAGAGCAGCATCTCCTCCTTGATGTCCTCCTCGGCGGCCCGCGCCGCGAGCTTCAGCATCACGCCGCGGTTGTCGGCCATGGCGTGGAAATAGAGGTTCTGCGCCATCACCACCATGTAGCGCTGCTTCTGGTTCATGAAGTTCATGGCCTGCCGGAAGGCGATGCCGCCGATGCCGACGAGCGCGCCGGCAGCCGCGATCGGGTTGGTCGCCAGCAGCGCCACCTTGCCTGCGGCGCTCACCGTGCCGAGCGTCAGGCCGCCGCCCGCCGTCGCGCCGAGGCGCAGCTTGTCGTAGAAACGGAAGCGCACGCGCGTATTGGGGAACACCATCTCGAGATCGCTGCGCGGGATGTTCTTGAACAGCTTCATGTAGATGCAGCTATCCTTCACCTCCGACGAGATGCTCTCCCGCGCCCGCTTTGCAGCCTTCTCCGCTTCGCGCCGGTTAAGTTGCTTCTTCTCCATCAGCTCGCGCACGTGCTTGTCGATGGGCTTCAGCTTGAACAGCAGGAACAGACGCTGAAAGATCGGAACGTCGAACTGCTCGCGCAGGTAGAATTTGTGCCAGCGCCGACGCTGGTCGCGCTTGGTCGACGCCCCGCGGTAGAAGAGAAGCACCTCCTCGAACACGTCGAGATCGACATGCAGGTCGAGGCCGTAGGCCGAATCCTGCGTCAGAATTTGCTTCACGTCGGTATGGTCGATCTGGACGTAGTTCGCCTGAGTGAGGATGCGCGTCATCCCCTTGATCACCCGCGCCTGCATGACGGCGCGCTCTTCTTGCGTGAAGGCGCGGGTCAGTAGTAGGTCGCTGTCGGGGCTGAAGGGCTCGTAAGTCTCCTCCAGCTCATGCAGCTCGGCGTTGTATTGCTGCCGCCGCCAATGATCGAGGTAGCGGAAGAAGCGCCGCGCCTCCCTGGCTTCCCCGGCGGGCCAGGCGGTCGGCGAGGTGAGGCGGTCGAGGAGTGCAAAGCGGGTGACGGGAATGAAGCGCTCGCGGCCGCGCGCGCTTTCCGGCATCACCGCGTCGAACGCGGACTGAGGCTTGGCATCGGCTTTGGCGCCGCCGTCGTTTGTTTCGGCAAAGAGGGGGGATGAAGCGGCCGGCGGCGCAATATGCACGTCGGTCGAAGACATGTCGGCCTCCCAAAAATACGCAACGCGGGACCAGCACTCCCCGCGTGGTGCTCAAAAATGCTGCACCCACACTCCCATGGTGTTCTAGGGGGGGAGGGCTTTCATTGTCGAGAGATGCTCTTCGCTGCAGGCGATTTTTTGGCTCGTTGGGCGAAGATGCGGCACGCATGCTGCAGCAACGCGTCAGGCGCAATGCTCAAGCGCCACATGCAACAAATACTTTGCGTTGATAAACCACTTCCTCGCCACAGTCGCGCCCTTGTTCACCATAAGAACACAACTACGCGTACCAACATGAGAGGGCATAGCGGTGCGTCTAGTTTCCCGCTTTTTCGTGGTGTTGACCTTCGGTTCTTTGCCGTTTTTGCAGGCCGAGGCTCGTGAGCGGCTGGTGATGCCGTTCGATTGTGGCTTTGAAGGCGGGGAGGTGAGACTGACCCCCGCTGGTGAGACCAGCTATCCGATAGTCGGGGCACGTGACGAGCAGACCGTCACCACTTGCCCCCCGGGTGCTGAAACGGGCTGCCGGACCGTAATGGTCCATCGTTTCCAGATCGCCTGCGCCGGCCAGAAAGCCGCCTGGATGGAGGTCGCCGCCTCCATCGGCAGCGCCGCCGCAAATCGCACCTGGATCGAGGATGGCCGGCTCAATCTTGTCATGCCGGCCCGCGCGGCCCTCGAGGCCTCGCCCGACTGTCTCAATCGCAACCGCAGCGATCTGCAGCGCCAGGTTGTTCTCAGCGGCGACTGCCTGCCCTGGCCGCGCAAGGCCGCCTTCGAGCATCTCGTGCTTCCGGCCGGATTCGCCCCCGTCGGCGAGCTCGGAGCCCGGCTTATGATCGGCGCCGCCGCTGACGAGGCCTCTGCGGCAGCCGGCAACGGCGCTCTCACGCTGACGCAGGTCGCCTCCACCGACGAGCTGTCCATCGCCAAGGCCGACCCGGATGCTGTCCTCCAGCCGGCGGGGCGCACTGAAACTTTCGAGACAGTGCTTGAGCCCGACATTGCGGCCGACGATTGGATTACGGTCGTCCATGCCGGACCAGAGCCGCAACCCGCGATCGACAGCACAGAGCCCGCCCCGCGTATCTGGGCATGGGTTGCGGCCATCGCCTCGGCCGCCGTCATCGTGCTGCTGCTCGCTGTCCGCTATGCGCCCGCGCTCCGCGCCCGCTGGCTGGGTGCCAGCGCCTTCCGCATGGCGCAGACGGACATGACCCTCGCCAACGCCTCCGGCGCCGTCGCCGCGCTGCTCGAGCAGACGGACGAGGCAACGCAAGGACTGAAGGGCGCCGGGCCCTTGCGCGACGTGCTGCTGGGCGAGCTCGGCCAAGTGCGCCACCGACTAGCCAACCTAGACAAGCTTTCCGCCAAGGGTGAGCTGCCCACCGACCGGTCCGCCCCGCAATACCGCGCGCTGGTGCGCGAGCTGGACCGCATCCGCCGCATCGTCGACAGCGCCGCCGCCAGCCTCTCCAATTCGCGCAAGGCAACGACGTTGCCGCGCACGACGAGCGAGGCCTACGAGGTCCTTGGCGTCAATGCCGAGGTGAGCGAGGGCGTTCTCAAGAAGATCGTCGACGCTCTGCGCATGAGCTGGCATCCCGATCATGCCCGCGATGAGAGTGACCGCCTGCTGCGCGAGGACCGCATCCGCCAGATCAACATCGCCTGGGATCTGATCAACGGAAAGCGCGAGGCCGCCTGACGCTCCGGCGCATGCCAACGAGTGTCATCCTCGGCTTTAGGCCGAGGATCCACCGTTCCACTTGTTCCGGCTTTGGCGGAAGCGCATTGGCGTCTGAGATCGCCGCACGCTGGTTCCTCGGGACAAGCCCGAGGATGACAGTGGAGCTGCGTCACGCCGACGCCGAAAACAACTTCAGCCGTAGGCGCGGTGCTGCATGGTCTGGGTTTCGAGCTGCGGCGCGACCTCAGCCGCGTTCGCCACCTTGCGCGAGCGGCCATCGAAGCTAGCTCCCTGCTCGATCGTCAGCGACTGGGCGTGGATGTCGCCATCGACCTGAGCGCTGGGATGCAGGGTGACGTTGGCACCGAGAATGGCGCCCTGAACCCGGCCGAACACACGCACGGTGTCGGCGGCGATCGAGCCGTTAACGATCGCCTCCTCGCCGACGACCAGCTCGTTGCAGTGCAAATCGGCCGTGATGGCACCGTTGACGCGCAAGGCACCCTTGCAGCGCACGGTGATGGCTTGGCCCTCGATGGACATATCCTTGCCGATGACCGACGCTGCGTCGAGCCGGCCTCCGGCAGCTGTTGTCGGCAGGGTCGTGACTTCGGCAGGAACGACAGTGAGTGTCTTCGGGTCGTGCTTACGCTGAAACACCATGACAGTCTCCCTCGACGTATGATCCGAGATCAGAAAGCCGCGCCGACGTGGTGGAATTATGGTGAATCGGCAAGCTAATGAGCGCCCTGTGCACTATTCGCATGGCACCTGGCCGAAGCACGCATCGCGCATCGTGTGCACAGTGCTCGTGCACGCGCTCGTCCTCACGGGGATTGCCGGCATGACGCACGCCGAGGAGCTTCGCGCCGTCGAGCGCAACCGCATGGTCGATGAGATCGCCGCGCTCGCCCGCGCTGTTCCCGACACGGGCCGTGCCGAGCTCGACCCGCGCGTGCTCGACGCCATGCGTCGCGTCCCGCGCCACGAGTTCGTCCCCGCTGAGCAACGCGCCGCCGCCTACCGCGACCGCCCGCTTCCCATCGGCGGGGGGCAGACGATCTCGCAGCCCTATATGGTCGCCCTCATGACCGACCTGATGCGCATCGAGCCCGGCGATAAGGTCCTCGAGATTGGAACCGGCTGCGGCTATCAGGCAGCCGTGCTGGCCGAGCTGGCGCAGGAGGTCTACTCGATCGAGATCGTCGAGCCCCTCGCCCGCGTGGCTGCGGAAACGCTCACCCGGCTCGGATATCGCGTGAGGACACGCATCGGCGATGGTTACAAGGGCTGGCCCGAGGCCGCACCCTTCGATGCCATCATCGTCACCGCCGCGCCCGATCATATCCCGCCGGCGCTCATCGAGCAGTTGAAGCCGGGCGGCCGCATGGTCATCCCCGTCGGCACCCTCTTCCAGTCGCTGATGGTGGTGACCAAGAACGCCGATGGCACGACCTTCAACGAGAATATCGTGCCCGTCCGCTTCGTCCCCCTCACCCGCGAGAAGGACTAACAGATAGTCCTCTTTAGCGTCGTGGCCGCGCAGGCGGCCATCCACGCCAGGTCCAGCAATCGATCGTGTCGGTGTGCGCGCAAGCGCAGACTTGCGAGGTTGCGGGCCTTCGGCTGCCCACCCTCGACGTCATTCCCGCGCAGGCGGGAACCCAGACACCGCGCCCCACGGCGACTGTCACGTACTAGGATAGGTGACTGGGTACCCACCTACGTGGGGATGACGTATTGCGGAGGCGAACGTGCGGGACGCTCGCATCACTTCCACGTCCAAGTGAGATCGCTCTGCTTGTAGTCGAACGCGCGCTCGGGTGCCTGCTCGTCGCTCATGTCGATCGCGTTGCCGCGCTCGTCATAGAGCTGGACCGTGCCGTCGATGTTGAGCGTCTTCTTGCCGATCTCGCACTCGTAGGGCAGCGAGCGCGCCCCACCGAGTTCTGCCCAATGCCCGCCGAAGCGGGCGCCGATGCAGATGATGCTGTCGGCCGCAAGCCCCTGCGCCTTCAGTTCCGCATTGATCTCGCCGATCAGCTTCTGGTCGTCCTTGAGCTGCTCCATCACCTCATCCAGCGTGATGGAGCCCTCGGCCCATGCTGCACTTGCGCCGAACAGCACGAAGGCAGCGGTGCCGAGCACCAGGATGCGAAGCGGGCGTATCATCGATCTTCTCGCGACTGGATTGCCCTCTGCGAGACTAGAGCTTTTCACCGGCCGGTGAAATCGCCATGCAGCGCGCCGCCCCTGCCGGGCATCGCCAGCGCCAAAAAAGAAAGGCCCCGCCGGATGGCAGGGCCTCGCATCAGTCTAAGGCGGATGACTTTAGACGACGGAAGAGTTGATCCAGTCCTCGAGCTTCTTCTTCTGCACCAGGGCGCCCGTGTGCTGCGCCGCCGGTTTTCCGTTCTTGAACAGGATCAGCGTCGGCATGGCGCGGATGCCGTACTTGCCGGTGACGTTCGGGTTCTGGTCGACGTCGAGCTTCACGACTTTGACCTTGCCTTCCATCTCCTTGGCGACCTGTTCCAGCGCCGGGGCCATGGCCTTGCAGGGGCCGCACCATTCCGCAAAAAAGTCCACGAGAACCGGTTCCGTGGACTTCAAAACCTCCTGCTCGAAGGTGCTGTCGGACACTGCATTTGCCATATGTTGTTCTCCTTTTGAGGCGCGCTTCCCGCGACACGCGGATGGCACCTCTTCGAGCCGGAAGTTAGGAATGCCCTCCGCGAGCGTCAAGGTGACTTAAGTCAAGTTCCCAGAGCCGGGCGGCATAGCTGTCGAGCGTTTCGTCGGGGATGGTCATGATTCGCGGACCGTCGGTCCATAGCAGCGCCGTCCGGATTGGGCGCCCTGCATAAATTTCGCGCAAGGCGAGGCGGTATGCCGCGAGCTGGAATAGGTAAGCCCCTGCAACCTGCTCCACCTTCAGGGGCGGCGGCCGGTTAGTCTTGTAGTCGACGATGAGCACCTCATCGCCGAGGTCCACCACCCGGTCGAGCTGCCCCATCAGCTTCAAGGGAGGCCCTTTGCCTTTAGGGCTGGGAATGAGCGCGACGATCGGCACCTCCGCGCGGCTCTTGGGACCGAACAGGGGCGCGAACTCGGGCGCCGTGAGGATGGCCAGCGTCTCCTTCGCGATGGAACTGCGCGCCCTTGCCGTGAGCGCGCTGCCGCGCGCCGCGAGAAAACCCGCCGCCGCCTTCTCCCAACCTTCCTGCGGCAGTGTCGGCAGGTACTGCAGCAGCGCGTGCGTGAGCGTTCCGCGCAGGAACCGGTTGTCCGCCGACTGCGCGGAGGGCGGCAGCGACGATGGCTCTTCGCCCGCCGACCGCGGCAGCGGGCGAGCCTCGACGATCGGCTCGCCCTCGGCATCGGGCGCGTAGGCTTCGAGACGCGAGGGCGCGAGCGGGATGGACAGCGTCGCCTCGCGCGGAGCCGGGTTCACTGCCCACGCAGGCAGGGTAACGCGTGCCGCCTCCTGTTTATGGTCCGAGGGGCGCGCCTTTGCCGCGACCGCTTGCGGCTCGACACGGCGCTTCACGCGCACCCCGAGTGCATCCTGCACCTCCTGGAGGTCGCCGGAGAGACCCTCTGCTATGTGCTCGTACCAGCAACCTGGCGTCCGCCCCCTCCTGCCCTCGAAGCCGGCGATGTACAGCCGGTCCCGTGCGCGCGTCATGGCGACGTAGAGCAGCCGGTTGCGCTCCTCGGTCTCCCGCCGCGTGCGCGCCGCCCGGGCAGCGGAAATGGCGGCGTGCCCACTCGTACCCTTGACGCTCCAGACGAACGGTGTGCCTTCCGCGCCGTCCGGCAGCTCAAGGCTTTCGATGTCGAGCAGCGACGTCACCGGTCCGCCCGACGCCGTCGAGCACGTGTCGGGCAGGAACACGATCGGCGCCTCGAGCCCCTTCGCGCCGTGCACGGTCATGACGCGCACCTCGTCGCGCCCGTGCTCCATGTCGCGCTTCACCTCGCGGTCCGCTTCGCGCAGGTAGGTGAGGAATCCCGTGAGCGATGGCGCTTCCGCATCGTCGTAGCTCAGCGCCAGGTTGAGGAACTCGTCGATCGGGTCGGCCGCCTCTGCGCCGAGCCGAGATAGCAGCTTCGCCCGTCCACCCTCGCGGTCGAGGATCGAGGCGAAGAACTCGAACGGCGGCACGAAGTCGGCGCGCGAGCGCCAGCGCTTCAGCGTCTCTACGGCAGCACGAAACCGCTCGTTGTCGTTGGCGTGTGCGATCAGCGCTTTCCACAGCGTGCCCCCGCGCCCCGGCGCGATGGCGAGCAGATCGTCGTCGTCGAAACCTATGAGCGGGCTTTTCAGCACCTCGGCCAGAGCAAGGTCGTCCTCGGGCAGGGTGAGGAAATCGCCGAGGGACATGAGGTCCTCGACGGCGATCTGCTCGGAAAGACGCAACCGGTCCGCGCCGGCCACCTGTATGCCGCGTGCCTTCAACGCCGCGACCATCGGGCCCGCGAACGGGCGCCGCTTGCGCACCAGGATGATGATGTCGCCGGCCCGCACTGGCCGCCCTTCCGAGGCGAGAACCTCGCCGGAATCGAGCCAGCCTCGTATCGTCGCGGCGATGCGCTCGGCGAGCCGCTCTGCCGGCGCCCGCCCCGCTGCCTCTTCGAGCGGCGACCACGGATCGCTATCGCCGTCGTCCTCCGGTGTCTCTGTCGGCCAGATTTCCACCACCCCGCCATGCCCGAGGCGATGCACCGCGTGGCGAACGATGGCACCTTCCGCTGTGAGCCCTGGCGTGCGGATGTGATCGCTGAACACCCGGTCGACGGCTTCGAGCACGGGCGCCACGGTGCGGAACGATAGGTTGAGCGGGATGCGCCGAAACGTCTGTGTTCCGCTCATCGCTTCAAACCGTCGGCCCATCTCGGCGAACTTGTGCGGCGCGGCGCCCTGGAACGAGTAGATCGACTGCTTCTCGTCGCCCACGGCGAACAGCGTGCGGGTGACGTCATGCTGCCCGCTGCCGGTGAAGAACTCCCGCGCCAGCGCTTCGACGATCTGCCACTGATCGGGACTCGTATCCTGCGCCTCGTCGACGAGGATGTGGTCTATGCCGCGGTCGAGCTTGAACATCACCCAGCCGGCGAGATCCTGCCCGCCGAGCAGGTACACGCTGCGCGCGATGAGGTCGTCGTAATCAAGCGCGGCCCGGCGTTGCTTCGCCAGCGTGTAGCGCTGCAGCACGGCACCCGCGAGCCTAGCAACGCGATGGTCGCCGTGATGGCGCGCACGCCGCGCCGCTCCTCGACGAGCCCCATGAAACGCGCTTGCGCTATATCCAGCGCATCCCGCAGGTCGGGGAAAGAGTCGGCGACGCTCTTGGTCATCAGGCGTGTCCGCGCCTTGCCGTCGGTGCAGAAAAATTTCTCCAGCGCCCCCGCGCGTGCGGCGCTCGACGACGCCCTCAGCGCGGCGAGGATGTGCTGCGCCATCTTCTGGTCGGTAGACGAGCCGCCAGTCAGAGCATCGCGCAGTCGCGCAAGCTCCGCATCGCTGACCACGTCGGCCATCTCGCTGTCTATGTCGTCGCTGGTGACGCCGTCCCGAACGTTGAAGCTGCTGCGGAATGCGCGCTCGAGGCCGGCGAGCTCGTCGTCATCGTCGTTGCCGAAGTCGATGCGCAGGGCACTGTCGAGCCAGCGCCGCTGCGCCAGTGCCGTCCGCAGCACCTCGTCGAACCGCTCCTCGGCCGCATAGGGAATGACCGCATCGAGCGCCTTGCGCTGTACCGACGATGAGCCGTCGGTCGCTTCCAGCAGCGTCGCATCGATGGCTTCGCGCAGCAGCGCCGTTGCCGTCACGTCGTCGAGCACGGTGAAGCCTGGCGCCACGCCCGCTTCGAGCGGAAACCGCTGCAACAGCCGCTCGCAGAACGAGTGGATCGTCTGAACTTTAAGGCCGCCCGGCGTCTCGATTGCCACCGTAAACAGCGTGCGTGCCAGTCTTGTCTCGCCCTCGAACGGCCTTCGGTCGCACAGCTCCTCGATCTCGCGTTCGAGATCGGCCTCCGCCATCGTCACCCACTTGGCGAGGGTATCGAACACGCGCTTCGACATCTCCGCCGCGGCGGCCTTGGTGTAGGTGAGGCACAGGATGCGCTCTGGCTTGGTGCCGGAAAGCATGAGGCGAAGCACGCGCTGGGTCAGCACGTGCGTCTTGCCTGTGCCGGCATTGGCGCTGACCCACACGGAAGCCGTCGGGTCGGCGGCATCGCGCTGATGACGCTTGGTGCGCTCGATGTCGCTCTCTTGCCGCATGCTCATGGCGTCGGCACCTCGTCCTCGCCCGGCACCGACCATTCCGCGACGCGCGCCAGATGCGCGTAATCGTCATAGTCGTAGTCGAAACGCGCGCGGCGCAGCGCCTTGTACGGCGTCGCCTCGTCGTCGAAGCGGGCAATGAGCTTCGCGAGATTGTCGAGCGCCGCCTCCGCGAGCGCAGTGACGTCGCCGGCCGAGACGCGCCGGTCCTCGCCGGGCGGCTCTGCGCCGGTGGCCCGCACATAGCGCAGCCCGATGACGGGAGTCTTGGCGATGCCGGCAAAGCCCGGCTCTCCGAGCGCCACCGCCGCCTCCAGCGGTAGCTGTGGCTTCATCCCCGCTGCGATCTGCTTGTCGTTCGGGACTGTGCCCGTCTTGTAGTCGGTGATGATGATACCGCCCGGCGTGATATCGATGCGATCGGCGCGCGCCGACAGCGTGAACGGCTCTCCCCCTGCAGCAATCACACGCTGGCCCGTGATCTCGGCGACGACCCGCTGCGCATCCGTCCTCCGTGCCGGCTCGCTGTCGGCGAACCAGTCGGCGAAGCGGTGGAACCGCGGCAACCAGAAAGCGGCAACGCGCGGATTGTCGATGTAATCGGCGAGCACGCCGCGCGCGATGTCCATCAGCTCGGCGTTGGCATCGTCAGGCAGTCGGTCGGGAAATCTCGCCGCGAACCGGCTCATGATGTCGTGCACCACGTTGCCGCGCAGCGCCGCATTGGGGTCCTCGCCGAGGCCCGGCAGCTTCTCGAGCTTCAGGATGTCACGCGCGAAGATCGCATAGGGATTGGCGAGCCACGTTTCGATGCGCGTGACGCTGATCTTGCGCGGGCGCAACGCCAGCGGCGGACGCGGCTCTGGCGCCGATATGCGCGGTCGCCTCTGTACGTCGTCGCGCATGCGCGCCCAGCCGAGCCACGGCTGGTCGGGCTGCAAGGCATCGGCGACGCCAAAGCCCGCGAGCAGCGCCTGCAAGCGCATCAGCCAGCGCGACGGCACCGTCGGCACGCCGTCGACTTTCTCTGCCCGCGTCAGGTAGACTTGGCTAGCGCCGAGCAGCGACGTGAAGTCGTGCGCCGCGTGTCCGATCGTCTCCTCGGGGGACGGCAGGCCCAGCTCCGAGCGCATCGGCCGATTGAGCCACGGACCCGGGTCGGCCGCTTCCGGCCACGTGCCGTCGTTGAGTGAGCCGAGGATGATCACATCCGGCTGCTGCAGGCGCGCCTCGAACGGGCCCCAAATGGAAAGGCGCGGATGCACGGCAACGCGCGGACGCACGTTCTGGCCGACCAGCAGGCTGCGGTAGAGATCGGGGTAGTCGCCGGCCGCGATCTGCAACGCTGGAAGTTGCGCATCGACGAGGCCGGCAAAGAAGCTCGACGCCGCGGCGCCGGCCTCGCCCTGCCACAGCGGCGAGCCGTCGTCAGGCGATGTTTCGGCCTCCGGGAGCCGGCATACCGCCTCGGCGACCGCGACATGCGCCGACGCTATTGCCTGCATCGATTGCGGCCCGCGTTCGCGGAACACCGAAAGCAGGGGCGTATAGGCCTCCTTCAGCCGCGCGACGAGATCGTGCGCGCCGGCCCAGTCTTCGTTCCACAGTCGTTGTACAGCGCGGCGACGCCGATCCTTGTTCTTGTCGGCACGATCGAGCGCGTCGGCGACGCCGTCGATGCCGCGGCCGAGATACACGTCGCGGAAGGCCGCGATCTCCAGCGCGCGTCCGGCCCGGCGCACGGCGAACGCATCGAGCCCGAGCCGAGTCAGCGGATGCTTGAGCAGCGCCATCACCGCCGCCGGCGCGAAGTCCTCGGCCGCCGCGGCGATGACGAGATCGAGGAACGTGCCAGGCGGCGTCTTGGCGAACGGGCGCCCGGCCGAGTCGTCGACCCGGATCCCCCAGGCTTCCAGCCGCACCGCGACGCGGCGCGCGAGCAGCCGGTCGGGCGAGACGAGCGCCGCCGTGCGTCCCGGCGTCTCCGCCGCCTCGCGCAGGATGAGTGCGACCACCTCCGCTTCGTCCTGGGCCGAAGGAGCCTCGATAAGGCTGACGCCGTCGAGCGCACCCCGCACCTCGCTCGCGTCAGCGTCGCCGATATAGCGCTGCCAGAGCCCGGTCATGCCCGAAGGGCGCATGGTCTCGGCGACGAGCACGTCGCGCGCCTCTTGGTGCGGTTCAAGGCTCGCGCCCGGCAGCATCGAAACGTCGCCGCGCGCAACACCGAGCGCTGACAGCAGCTTGTGGAAGCCGAACTGCGGATGCTCCGGATGCGAAGCGATCGCCGCCCAGCTTTCCTCGTCGAGGTAGAGGTCGAGACCGGGAAGCACGATCGCACCCTGCGGCAGCCCGGCGACGGCGCGCATCAGCTCCACGGTCGCGGGCACCGAGCCGGTGACGCCCGCGATGATCACCGGTCCCGAAGGCGGCGACTTCGCCAGCCGTTCTGCCTCGGCGAGGATCGCGCGGTTGCGGCGTGCTGCCGGCGACAGCAGCTTCTTCTCCTTAAGGTAGGCAGGCCAGAACGCCGTGATGATCTCGAGGAACTTCAGCGTGTCCTGCCAGTGGGCCGAGTATTCGTCCGGAACCAGCGAAGCCAGTCCATCGAGCGGCACGTTCTCCGTCTCGACCATGTCCATCAGCCGCGCCAGCTCGGCCGCGAGATGCGCCGCCTGCGCTGGCGTGTTCGCGCCCGCAGCCACGGCGGCATCGCTGAGATGCGCAGCCTCGCCGCCGCCTTTGCGGATGGTCTCAGACCAGCGCTGCACCAGCATCGTCAGCACCAGCCGCCGCTCGATCTCGCTCACGGCCGGAGGAAGGTCGAGCGCATCGCTGCCCAGCGTTCCCGGGCTCGCGAGCCCGGCGAGCAATGTCAGGTCTTCTTCGCCCGCCGAGATCGGCCGGATCTGCGGCAGCGTCATCGCCTTGCCGCCGGACGCGGCAAGAAATCCCTCCTGCATGACGCGCGTGGCGCGCCGCGTCGGCAGCAGCAGTGTTATGTCGGGAAGGGCGAGCGGGTCTGGCGCCGTGCCGCCGGCATACGGCAGGTCACCCCTTAGAACGGCAGCGGCGACGCCCGCGAGAAAGGGACGCCCTGTCGGGACGGTGAAGACGCGCGAGCTCTTGGCTCGTGCATGGCCCGAGCCGCCGGCAGCGCTGTCAGGTGACGTCCTCACTCTCGATCCACCTTTCCGCCTCTACCAAGGCTTCGGGGGTTCCGACGTGCATCCACAGTCCATCGAGGCGGATGCCGAACAGCCGTCCGTTGTCGATCGCTGCGTCCCACAGCCGGTTGAGCGAATAGACGCCCTGCGGCGCGCCCTCGAACAGGCGCGGGTGCGCGATCGATACGCCCGTGAACACGAACGGCACCATTTGCCGCTCGCCGCGCCGGCTGAGGCGCCCGTCCTTGTCCATGGCGAAGTCGCCCGAACCCTCGTAGCCGAGGCTCGTGGCCGCGGATGCGAGCAGCATCAGGCTGTCCATAGTCTCTGGGTCCCAAGCGGAGAACATCCGCTCGAGGTTGGACCCGACGCCTTCGATCCACACCGAGTCGGAGTTGTGAATCAAGAACGGCTCGTCCCCGAGCAGCGGCAGCGCCCTGACGACGCCGCCCCCCGTGTCGAGAAGCTCTTGGCGCTCATCGGAAATCACGATTTCCGGCTGATCGCGCTTGTTCACGTGCGCCTCGAGCTTGTCGGCGCAATAGTGCACGTTGACGACGGCCTTCTTCACTCCCGCCGCGGCGATGCGGTCGAGGACGTGGTCGATCAGCGCCCGCCCCTTGAGCTGCACCATCGGCTTCGGAATGTTCTTCGTCAGCGGCATCATCCGCTTGCCATAGCCGCCGGCGAGCACCATCGCCGCCTTGGGGCGCCAGCTCGATGAGGCCGTCATGTAAGGGCTCCGTGGTCAGGCAGCGGGAATGGCGCGCGCGTCGGCAGGGAAGTGACGGTTATACCAGCGCTTGAGGCCGGCGAGCTGCGGATGGGCGAGATCGCGATCGAGGTAGCGCCACAAGCGCGGGACGTGCTGCAGGTATTGCGGCTTGCCGTCGCGCTTGGCGAGCCGCGCGAAGATGCCGACGATCTTGGTGTTGCGCTGCGCGCCGAGCGCGGCATAGGCGAACGCGAAGGCATCGCGGTCGAAGCTGTCGCGCGCCGCGACGCCGTTGCAGTAGTGGTCGAACAGATGCGCTTCCAGTTCCGGCGCCACATCGACACGTGCATCCTGCAGCAGAGAGACGAGGTCGTAGGCGGCCGGGCCGCGCATGGCATCCTGAAAGTCTATCACCCCGACGCGCGCAATCCCTTCCCGCTCCGGCAGCCAGAGAAGATTGGGCGAGTGGTAGTCGCGCAACACCCACGCGGCGGGCATTTTCGCGAGCTCGCCGAAGACTTGGCTCCACAGTTGCGTGAACTCGGCGCGCTCCTCGTCGGCAACGCGTGTTCCGCGCAACGCCGGCCAGTACCAGTCGACGATCAGCTCCGTCTCGATGGCCATCGCGCCGGGGTCGTATGTAGAGACGTTGTGCACGCCCCCACCCGCGACGGGCAGCGCCTCGGGTGCCGGTGCCTCTGAAAGCGCGACCAGTGCCTCGACCGCCGCCTGCCACAGCGTGGCTTGGCCGGTTCCGTTCATCATCTCGCGCCCGAACACGCGGTCCCCGAGATCGTCGAGCAGCAGAAATCCGTTGTCGAGGTCCTGCGCATGGATGCGCGGTACGGTAAGCCCTGCCGCATGCAGCGCATCGGCGACGGCGACGAAAGGCCGGACATCTTCGGCAAGGTGCGCGAGGCGGCTGTAGGGAAGTCCGTCGCGGATCGGCGGCCCGTCGGGTTGGCGCGGCCAGTCCATCAAGATCGCGTCCGGCACGCCGTGGCGCAGAAGGCGCCCATAGCGCCGCACGGACGCATCGCCCTGCAGGTAGCGCAGCTCGCGATTGCCCGTGCCGCCGCCGTTGCCGTTCGCACCGCCGCCGCCACCGCCGATCAGCTTGCGCATCGCCATGAAGCGGTCGAGCCGCTGCGCCCACTCGCCGTGCCCTGTCAGCGTCACGCGCCGGCTCGCACCCGCACCGTCGTCGTCGAGCCGTACGTCGAGGCGGCTGTCGGGCAGCAGCTTCCCGGCGCGCTCGGGCCACTCGACGATCGCGATGCCGTTCCTGAGGGCGAGGTCGAGACCCAGCTCTTCCATCTCCTCGGGCGCCCCGAGCCGATAGAGATCGAAGTGCGCCACCGGCATGCGCGGGCTGGAGTAGGTCTGCACCAGCGTGAACGTGGGGCTTGGGATCTCTTCGTTCTGGTCACCGGCGAGCGCCCGGATGATGGCCCGAGCGAGCGTCGTCTTTCCGGCCCCCAGCTCGCCGCTCAGCGCTAGAAGGTCGCCGCGGCGGGCGATGAACGCCAGCTCCTCGCCGAGGCGGAGAAGCTCAGGTTCATTGACGCTTTCGATGACGTGGGAGGTGGGCATCTACGGTTCACTTCAGGCTCGGCTGCCCCCGGCCGATAGCGGACCCTCAGGGCCTTCTTGGGGCAGCGGCAATTGGGCTGCTTTAGCAGGCCGGCCCCCGGCGGGAAGGCGCACAGTGACGCGCGTGCCGTGTCCGGGCTCCGATTCCAGGGAAACGTTGCCGCCGTGCAGCTCGACGAGGCTCTTGACGATCGAGAGCCCGAGGCCGGCGCCACGGTGGCCCGAGCCGAGGCTGCGGCTTTCGAAGCGGTCGAAAACCTTCGCCTGCTCGTCCTTGGGGATGCCGACGCCCTGGTCCTTGATGACGAACTCGATCATGGAGCCGTCGCGCCGGCACGTGATGCCGACGGTGTCGCCCGGTTTGGAGAAGCCCACGGCATTGGACAACAGGTTGAACAGGATCTGCCGCACGCGCGCCTCGTCCGCGATGAAGCGCGTGGCATCGTCCGCGACGGCGATGTGCAGGGAAAGCCGCGCCCGCTGCGCCGCTTCGCGCACGCCGAGGATGGCGGCATCGATTACCGCCGGCACGTCGACCTCGGTCTGCTTCAGCTCCATGGTCCCGGCGTCCATCGTTGCCAGCGTCAGGATGTCGTCGATGATCGAGAGCAGCGTCTTTGACGACGCGGAGATGTCGCCGAGGTATTCCTCCTGCTTGGCGTTGAGCGTGCCGATGTGCGGATCGGCAAGCAGGTCGCTGAAGCCGATGATGTTGGTGAGCGGTGTGCGCAGCTCGTACGACACGTGGCTGATGAACGCGCTCTTCATGCGGTCGGCGGCGACGAGCGCGTCGTTGCGCTCCTCCAGCGCCCGCTCGTAGCGCTTCCGGTCGGTCACGTCGGCGAAGGTGACGAGCGTGCTGCCGTCGGGCAGCGGCACCGAGGCGAATTCGATGATGCGCCCGTCCGTGCGCTCCATTTGCCCGCTGAACTCCTCGCGCAGCTCGGAGAACGACGTGACCGCGCGCCCGAGCCGCGCCCACGCCTGCGCGTCATCGTAGAGCGGCCGCGCGAGCGCGATGAACTCCTCGATGTGCGGCTCCTCGGCGAGCGCGCGGTGCGAGATGTCCCACAGGTCCTCGCACGCCGAGTTGAACAGCTTCAGCCGCCCGTCGGTGCCGAACACCGCGACGCCTTCCTTGAGGCCGTCGAGCGTCTCGCGCTGCACGCCGATGAGCACGTTGTACTCGCGCTCCAGCGCAAGCCGCTCGGTCTCGTCGACGAACAGGTAGGTGAGCCCGCCGTCGGAGCGTTTTTCCGTCAGCACCTGCAGAGTGCGCCCGTCGGGAAGCAGCCAGGTGTCGTCCTCTGCCGTGCCCTCGCCGTAGGCCGACAGGATCTTCGCCTTCCACTCGGCGTAGTTGACCACTTGCGGCACGCGGCCAAGTTCCCGCAGCCGGTCGAGGACGGCGCCCTCCGTCGGACGCGATTTCAGCCATTCCTCGTCGAGCTGCCACAGCCTGCGGTAGGCCTCGTTGAAGAACACGAGCTGCTGCTGCGCGTTGAAGATTGCCACGGCCGTTGCAACCCGGTCCAGCGTGCGGTCATAGGGAACCGCGGCCCGCTCGAGCTCGCCCTGTGTCTTCTCAACTGCCATGACGTCGATCGCGGCAGCCGCTGTCGCATCCTCGAACGGAATGACGGTCACGTCGTGCGGCCGCCGCTCGCCGGCGACGATGAGCGGGATGCGCCCGCGATAGCTCTCCCCGCGCGCCAGGTTGCGCGCCGCCGCGCGGCGCTGGCGCTGCTCTAGAAGCTCGATCTGCCGCTCCTGCACCTCGGCGCGGCTGCGTGCCTCGACGGCGCGCACGTAGGCATTGTTGACCCAGGTGAGGCGCCCGTCCTTCGCGCGCAGCCAGACCGGGATCGGCAGGGCGTCGAGCAGCGCGCGGCTGGCGCGCACCTCGCGCGCGAGCCGCTGATGCTGAGCAAGGATGCGCGCCACCTCCTCGCGGTGCCCCGCAACGTCGCGGAAGCGCAGCACTGCGCGCCCTCCCGCCGTGCGCCCTTCCGCCTCGACGTGCCCCCCGCCCATCGTCCTGACGATGAGATTGAACGGATGCCCGGATGAGAACAGCGCATCGATGGCCGGCTTGAGCGCCGCCGCCGAGGCAGGCTCGAGCCATTGCCCGAAGCGCAGGAACTTCTCGGGACTGTCGGGCAGGCCGGGGATGCCCCGCAACGTGAACGCAGCGACCCGTAGCGGCTGGCTCTGCTCCCAGAACAATAGGATCTGCGGCTCGGAGCGGATGATCGAATCGGCTGCGGCAAGGCTCCGCTTGAGGCCCCTGGCTTCCGCGAGGGCCCGCTTCTCTTCGCGTTTCGCGCGCACGACCGTTAGTGTCAGGAGGGCACCGAGGAAAAGCGCCGCCCCGATGACGAAGCCGATGGCAGCAAGCGAGCCGGATTCTTTGAAGGATAGTGGAGGCACGCCGCCCGCGGCGATGCTCGCAGCAATGACGAGCACGCACGCAAGGCTTGCGGCGCCGAGCGCGAGCAACTCGCGCGACCTTCCTTGCGACAATCTCCTGGTGGCAGCAGCGTGCATCGGGGTCCGTAGAAAAGGTGAGGGAACCCGAGGCCAAAGACGCAACGAGCAAGGACAAAGGCCCGGCGACATCGCCCCAGGGAAGGGGCGAATCGTTTTCGATTATGCGGAGCCGCACCTGCTGTTGCCAGCGGCGCCGGCCTCGGCATCGGACCCATGGTGGAATTGCTGCCGGGGTGCTGCCCGCAAGCCGCAACTTTGGAACCTGGTGTAGAGGCTCGAAACAAAAAAAGGCGTCCTTCCGGGATAGGAAGGACGCCCTGGATGAAAAGCACTGCGGCTCAGTAGCGGTAGTGGTCCGACTTATAGGGACCTTCCGTCTTGACGCCGATGTAGGCCGCCTGCTCCGGCGAGAGCTTGGTGAGCTTCACGCCGATCTTGTCGAGATGAAGCCGCGCGACCTTCTCGTCGAGGTGCTTCGGCAACGTGTAGACCTTCTTCTCGTACTTGCCGGCGTTGTTCCACAGCTCCATCTGCGCCAGCGTCTGGTTTGTGAACGAGGCCGACATGACGAACGAGGGATGGCCCATGGCGTTGCCGAGGTTCACGAGACGGCCCTCCGACAACAGGATAATGCGGTGCCCGTCGGGGAACTCGATCTCGTCGACCTGCGGCTTGATGTTGTGCCACTTGAAGTTCTTGAGGCCGGCAACCTCGATCTCGTTGTCGAAGTGACCGATGTTGGCGACGATGGCGCGGTCCTTCATCGCCCGCATGTGCTCGGTCTTGATGACGTCCTTGTTGCCTGTGGCGGTGACGAAGATGTCGGCGCGCGGCGCCGCGTCCTCCATGGTCACCACCTCGTAGCCCTCCATCGCCGCCTGCAGGGCGCAGATCGGATCGATCTCGGAGACGAGCACGCGGCAGCCCGCATTGCGCAAGCTGGCGGCCGAGCCTTTGCCGACATCGCCGAAGCCGGCGACCATGGCGACCTTGCCGGCCATCATCACGTCGGTGCCGCGGCGGATGCCGTCGACTAGAGATTCTCGGCAGCCGTAGAGGTTGTCGAACTTCGACTTGGTCACCGAGTCGTTGACGTTGATGGCGGGGAACAGCAGCTCGCCGCGCTTCTGCATCTCGTAGAGACGGTGCACGCCCGTCGTCGTCTCCTCGGACACGCCCTTGATGTTCTTGGCCAGTTCCGCGAACCAGCCGGGCTTCTCGGCCAGCGTGCGCTTGATGAGGTCGAACAGCACCGTCTCCTCCTCGGAGCCCGGCTTGTCGAGGAACGCCGTGTCGCCCCTCTCGGCCCGGAGGCCGAGGTGCACCAGCAGCGTCGCGTCGCCGCCGTCGTCGAGGATCAGGTTGGGCGTGCCGCCGTCGCCCCACTCGAGGATGCGGCGCGTGAAGTCCCAGTACTCCTTCAGCGTCTCGCCCTTGAAGGCGAACACCGGGATGCCGGCAGCGGCGATCGCTGCCGCGGCGTGGTCCTGGGTCGAATAGATGTTGCACGAGGCCCAGCGGATGTCGGCGCCGAGGGCGGCGAGGGTCTCGATCAGCACCGCCGTTTGGATGGTCATGTGCAGCGATCCGGCGATGCGCGCGCCCTTCAAAGGCTTCGACGCGCCGAACTCTGCGCGGGTCGCCATCAGGCCCGGCATCTCCGTCTCGGCGATGGCGATCTCCTTGCGGCCCCAGTCGGCGAGGTTGATGTCCTTCACGACGTAGTCGGTCGGCTTACCCATCGGCATGGCTCCTTGCGGCTGGGGCGCCCTGCGGGCGCCAAGGGGCGGGCGGCTGGGGCCGCCTCGGCATGCGCCGTTCTAGCGACCCCCGCAGGGACACGCAACAAAGATATAAACAAGTCCTTATATCTCACGTGCAGGGAGCCGGGACCCCGCTGGCCTAGCTGGATCAGCCAACAACAGCGCAAGTGTTGCGAACTAGTTCAGAGAGTAACGATCGCTTAAGTAATAATAATCAATTTTAGTACTTTTAAGAACTTTCAAGAATTACTCGACGCATATTCGCCTCAACAAACAACACTTATCTCGCAGGAGAGGCGATCATGCAGTGCTTGAAGCGGCGCGCGCCGCAGCTCTCTGGCTATCTGCGCAAGTTCCGCGACGACGAAGGCGGCAACATCGCCATCATCCTCGGCCTCACCATCGTCATTCTGATGATCAGCATTGGCGCCGCCGTGGACATCGCCCGTTGGCTCAATGCGCGCAACCAGACCGTCGCTGCCATCGATGCCGCCGTTCTCGCTGGCGGCCGCACCCTGCAAATGACTAACGGCGACAAGGACGCCGCCCAGGCCGCCGCTGAGAGCTACTATGCCGAGAACGTCAAATCGCGCCTGCCGGTGATCAAGGGCTCGGATACGGTGAAGTTCACGGTCTCCGACAGCCCGATGGGCGTCGTCGCCTCGGGCAACGCCTACATCGATACGCCGTTCCTCGCGTTCGCCAGTGTCGACAAGCTGCCGCTGGTCAACATCGCGCAGTCCAAGGCTCAGCTCGGCATGAAGAGCGGCCAGACGGAAATCTCGATGATGCTCGACGTGACCGGCTCCATGGCCGGCCAGAAGCTGCAGGATCTCAAGGACTCGGCCCAGAAGCTCGTCGACATTGTCACCACCGCCAACAACGGTCAGACGGACAAGACGCGCATCGCCATCGTGCCCTTCTCCGAGGACATCCGCCTGCCGACGACCGCTGCTTTGAATGCTGCCCGCGGCACGGGGCTGCCTGCCTGTAAGCGCGTGAGCAGTAGCGGCGCTGTCACCAATACCTGCACGACTGCAAAGAACACCACGATGTATTACCTTTCCGATTGCGTGGTGGAGCGCACTGGCAACGACAAGTACACCGACGCCGCGCCTGGCGCGAACAAGTACGTCATGGCGCACTACACCACGTCATCGACCGGATCGGGCAGCAACAAGAAGGGCGTATGTACCGTTCCGGCGGGCGCAGCGGTGCAGCCCTTGACCAGCGACACGGCGGTTCTGTCGAGCAAGATCTCCGGCCTCTCGGCTTCCGGCGGCACGGCAGGACAGCTCGGTACGGCATGGGCGTGGTACACGCTCTCGCCCAATTGGAACTCGCTGTGGAGCGCCGAAAACCAGGCACTCCCCTACGCCACCGCAGGCGACAAGGATCCGATCAAGAAAGTGGCGATCCTCATGACCGACGGCGACTACAACGCCCAGTACAGCTCCCACGGCATTCTCGCCAACTACGGATACACCTCGAGCTGCCCCCAGGCGGCCAACGGCTGCGCCGCCGCACAGGCGCTGGCGCTCTGCTCGGCGATGAAGGAGGAGGGCATCGAGGTATGGACCGTCGGCTTTGCCGTCGGACAGTACTCGCTTGCCGCCCAGACGCTGAAAACGTGCGCCTCCGACGAGACGAAGTATTACAACGCCGAGGACGGTGACGAGCTGCAGAACGCGTTCACCGATATCGCGGTGAAGCTGACGACAGTCTACCTGTCGAAGTAGATGGCGGCACAGCCGAATCGAGGAGGGGAGCGCCGCAAGCGCTCCATTTCGCGTCTACGCGTCCTCGATGCAGTCTTCGCCGAAGCCGTCCTCGACGAGCGCGACCAGCGCCTGTAGCGCCTCCGGTCCCTGCGGTCCCGTCGCCGACATGTGCAGTGTCGAGCCCGGCCCCGCCGCCAGCATCATCAGCCCCATGATCGACGTCCCGCCCACGGCATGCCCGTCGCGCGTCACGGTGATGATGGCATCGAAGCTCTCCGCGCACTTGACGAACTTCGCCGACGCGCGCGCGTGAAGGCCCTTGCGGTTGCGGATGGTGACGATCGCCTCGGGGCGCGAGCTGTCCTTCAATTCCGGCATTACTAGACTGAGCCCTCGCCCGACAGCTCCTGGCTGGCGACCTTGATGTACTTACGGCCTGCCTCCCTCGCGCTCGCCACCGCCTCCGCGAGCGGCATCTCGCTGCGCACGCTCGCAAGCTTGACCAGGATTGGCAGGTTGATTCCGGCGATGACCTCCACGTTCGCCTCGTCCATCACCGAGATGGCAAGGTTCGAGGGTGTGCCGCCGAACATGTCGGTGAGCACGATCACGCCGTCGCCGGTATCGGTGCGGTGGATGGCATCGACGATCTGCCCGCGGCGAACCGCGGCATCGTCATCCGGGCCGATGGAAACCGTCTCGAGCTGCGCTTGCGGCCCCACCACGTGCTCGAGCGCCGAACGAAATTCCAGCGCCAGCCCGCAATGCGTGACGATGACAAGTCCGATCATGAATTAGAGCCGATCTGTCTTTTGCCCGCTCCACGACGCGGGCACGGCTTGAGCATTGGGATCGTTGACTACGGTGTTCCCCAGAGAGCGGGGACCCATTGGCAGCGCGGCAGAATTTACAAGTGTTCGGCGACGGTGCAAGTGGATTTGCTGTCATGTTTCAGGCGCTTTTTGGGGCCCGGCGGCGGCCTGCGCAAGCGCCAGGAGGAGCTTGACGGGGGCTGAGGCTTCGAACGGGGCAAGCCGCACTAAAGGCAGCCGCAGGCCCAGGAAATCCCGAAGAAGGGGCGGGTCCGGCAGGCGCTCCACCAGCCCCGGCGCGACCAGTTCGACGGCGAGGACGAGGTGTGCGCTGGGCCGAAATGGCACCGTGACGATTCCCATTCCGCGCACCTCGAGTTTCCCCAGGATGGTTTTCGGCGCCGAGGCTTGTAGCCCGGCGCCCACCCGCTCGATGATAACCCGGTCATCGGCGATGAGCACGGCAGGCTCTGGAACGATGAGGCTCGGCGCACTGGCGATGCAGCGTAGCGCGAGGTCGGATTTCCCGGAGCCCGAAGGTCCGATGATCAACGCCGCGGCCGTGCCGAGCGCGATCGCGGTGCCGTGGTGCGTGTCAGTTGCGTCGCCCAACGGGCGCTCCTCCGCGTTGCCCCGTCACCGCCATCGGCAGACGCACCGTGAAGCGGGCGCCGCATGGCTTCGCGCCCGGCGGCGCGTCGCTCGGATAGCGGTTCTCGGCATGGATTTGGCCACCATGCGCCAGCACGATCTCGCGCGAGATCGAGAGGCCGAGGCCCGAGTTCTTGCCGCGGCTCGTGTCCGTCGCAGGCCGATCCGAGTAGAACCGGTCGAAGATGATATCGAGGCGATCCTCGGGAATCCCGGGTCCCTCGTCCTCGACGCTGATATCGACGAACGGCGCCGCAATGCGCGCGTTGACGCTCACCGTGCCGCCCTCCGGCGAGAACGATATCGCGTTGTCGATGAGGTTGGTCATCACCTGGCCGAGCCGCCCCTCGTCGCCCTTGACGAAGAACGCATTCGCGAATGGCTCGCTCCCGGTGTTGAGCACCAGTTTGCGGCTGTCGTCGCCGATGATGTCGCGGAAGATGCCGACCACGTTGCGCAGCATCGTCGTCACGTCGATCGGGCGCATTTCTTTGCGGGCGAGCTCGGCATCGAGGCGTGAGGCATTGGAGACGTCGGTGATGAGGCGGTTGAGGCGCTTCAGCTCACCCTGAATTTGCGCCACGAGATGCATGCGCTCTTCCTCGGTCTTGGCATATCCGAGCGATTCGGCGGTCGAGCGGGCAGCCGTCAGCGGGTTCTTCAGCTCGTGCGCGACGTCCGCGGCGAATTTCTCGCTCGCCTCGATGCGCCGGCAGAGTGCGCTGGTCATCGCCTGGAAGGCGGCGGCCATTTGCGCCACCTCGTCGCTGCGGTCGCTGAACTGCGGCAGCCGCGTGCGCGCCTCGATGTTCTCGCTGACGAGCTCGGCAGCGGCCGAAAGACGCCGGATCGGCCCGGCGACCGTGCGCGCTAGCAGCAGCGAGGTCACCACCGACGCCAATAGCGCGATGGCGGCGAGGATCAGGATGACGATCCGCTCTTCCTTCAGGATCTTGTCGATCTGGCCCGGCCGCGTCGAAAGCAGGAGCACGCCCTGCACCTCGCCGAAGCGGCGGATGGGCAGCGCGAAGGACACGATCTGCTCGCCCTTGCGGTTGAGCAGCAGCATGTTTTTTTCCTCGCCGTTGAGCGCGGCTTGGATCTCGCGGTACGCCATGCCGTTGCCGGTGCCGATCTCCTGATAGACGGGGATCGGCTCGCGGAAGAAGTAGCGCGTCAGGCGTGTCCAGATGTTCTGCGTCGGCGGTGCCTCGCGGTCGCTCACGCGTGGCTCGTTGCGCATCGCCGACCATCGCGCCAGCGTCTGCGCCGTATCGACGATCAGCGTTCCGTCACGCGCATAGATGCGGGCGCGTGTATTCGTCGGCTGGATCAGCTTGCGCAGGATCGGCGTCACTTCCTCCGGATGGATCGACAGCTCGAATTCGGCGAGGCCGTCGTAGGGGAAGTTGTTGGAGTTGCTCGCGGCCGCGCCGGCGTTGTCGGGAATGGCGTTGGGGTCGATGATGATGCTTTCGCGCACGACCTTGGCGTTGGCCGCGATTGCGTCGGCGATGATCTTGCCTTGCGTCTTGAGCGCATCGAGCTTGGCGTCGATCAGCCAGGTATGAAACCAACCGAGATAGAGAATGCCGCCGACGAGGATGAAGAACCCCATCAGGTTGGAGAGGAGGATGCGGCGCAGCAGGCTGGCGGAGAAAAAGCGGACAATGCCGAGACGCGCGAACCAGGCCTGAAATGGAGCAAGCGCCTTTGGCGCCGCCGCACCTACGGGTTCAACCCGCGCCGCGGCATTTTGCGCGCCGAGCGCGATCACGGTCGCTGTGCGCCGCATCGCGTTGGCGCCCTGCCACAGGCCGGTGCGCAAGGAAGCGATGCCGCGTGTCAACGCTGAGCGCAGAGCCTGCGAGGTGCTGGCTGTCGTAGTGAGAACGCTTCGCGCCAGCCGCTTCGCGCCGCTTGCGCCCGCAGCTCGGATGTCGGTCGCAAAGCCCCTAAGGCCGGCCAACCCGGCGGGCAGCTGCTGCTGCTCGGATCGCTCGGTTCCGAGCGCCATGCCCCCTCCGAGCCTCAAGCTTCCTTGAAGCGGTAGCCGACGCCGTACAGGGTCTCGATCACATCGAAGTTGTCGTCGACCTGCTTGAACTTCTTGCGCAGCCGCTTGATGTGGCTGTCGATGGTGCGGTCGTCGACATAAACCTGATCGTCATAGGCGGCATCCATCAGCGCATCGCGCGTCTTGACGACGCCCGGTCGCTGCGCGAGCGCCTGCAGGATCAGGAACTCGGTGACCGTCAGCGTGACCGGCTTGTTGTCCCAGTGGCAGTTGTGGCGCTCCGGATCGAGCTTCAGCTTGCCGCGCTCGAGCACGCGGGCGGCCTCGACCTCCGGTGCAGCGCCCGGCTCTTTCGGCTGGAAGCGGCGCAGCACGGCCTTGACGCGCTCGACCACGAGGCGCTGCGAGAAAGGCTTTGCCACATAATCGTCGGCGCCCATCTTGAGGCCGAACAGCTCGTCGATCTCCTCGTCCTTGGAGGTGAGGAAGATCACCGGCATGTCGGAGCGCTGGCGCACGCGGCGGAGCAGCTCCATCCCGTCCATGCGCGGCATCTTGATGTCGAAGATGCCGAGATCGGCGGGATCCTCGGTGAGCGCTTCGAGCGCCGACACGCCGTCATTGTACGTGCGCACCTTGTAGCCCTCAGCCTCGAGCGCCATGCGCAGCGAGGTGAGAATGTTGCGCTCGTCGTCAACCAGCGCGATCGTGCTTTTTTCTTTCATCATGTCCCGACCCTGCGGCAGAGAACCACCCAGCCGCGCTTTATGGCTCCAAGGTGTATCAATTGTGGCGAAGCCAATTTCGTGATTTCTGTCTGAACGTTATCTGAATAGGATCGAACGAGGAAGCGGGGAGGTCCGCATGTCTGTTGAAGAGGCTCCGAAACAGCCTGGAATTTCGCCCGTTAAGGAAACCGCGGCTCTGGCCCGCACGATGGTCCGCGCTGCTCTGAAAGGCTCGCTGGGCACCTTGCTCCAGCCGTCGGGTCATCCTTACGCCTCGCTGCTGCTTACCGCAACCGAGCCGGATGGGAGCCCAGTTTTGCTCATTTCTAAACTGGCGCTGCACACCAAGAATCTCGCTGTGGACGCGCGCGCCAGCCTGTTGATCGACGCTACCGGAACCGATGCCGATCCCATGGCTGGCTCGCGCATAACGCTCATCGGCGAGGCCCGGCCGACGACGAGTGCGACCGCACGTCGCCGCTATCTTGCGCGCCATCCTGCCGCGGCCGGATATGCCGACTTTCCCGATTTCTCGTTTTTCGCGTTCGATATCACGAGCGCGCATTACATCGGCGGCTTCGGCCGCATCGTCGATGTGCCGCGTTCGGATCTTTTGATCGACGTCTCAGGCACCGAGGCCCTGATCGAAGCTGAGCCCGGCATCATCGAGCACATGAACTCCGATCATGCCGATGCGATCGAGCTCTACGCGACGAAGCTGCTTGGCGGCGCGTCTGGCGCTTGGCGCATGACGGGCATCGACCCCGAAGGCTGCGATCTCGTGCTGGGTGCCCGCGCGTTGCGCCTGCCGTTTGCCTCGCGCATCACCAACGGGGAGGAAGCGCGCAAGGAGCTCGTGCGCCTTGTCGGGGTGGCCCGCTCCAGGGCGGCCTGACGCTCAACCTGTCGCCAAGTCGACTCCCAACCTACGGCGGACCTCCAACATCCACCAAACTCATTGCTGAATTTCGGATGTGCTTCCATTGTGGCTGGTGGAGGGTACGGCACCCGCGCATCAAACGCGCTCCACCGACAGGGCAGTAGGCACGCACTCATGAAGTACATCGCGCTGGTTGCCGTGATCACCATCCTGCTTCTGCAATTCTTTGGCGCAATCCCGCAGTCGAGCGTCGGGGGACCGATGACGATCGCGATGGTTCTTTTCATCGCCGTGCTCGCCGTTGCCATCCACGAGGCATGGTCGCGGAAGCTGGGCGTGCTCGGCTGGATAGTCAGCATCATAGTCGCGCTCGTCGGTGCCTATGTGGCCGCCGAGATAGGCGGCATCGCCATGGGAGCGATACTCGTGCTGATAGGATTTGAAGGGTCGCTCGCGGAGTCGGGAGGCCTACTGCATTATGTTGCGCTGACCGGCATGATGCTCTTCCCGCTGTTGGGGGCGTGGCTCGCGCTGCGGCTCGTGGACCGGATGCGATGAGCGGTTCGACGATGCCGGTCGCGATCACGCACGATGAGCCAATTACATGAGGTAGGAATGTCCGAAGATCTTGTGAGCGTGCGCTACATGGTCGACGACGTTGATGCGGCCATCAAGTGGTACACCCGGCACCTGGGTTTCTCGCTTCTCAACGACCGCGCCCCCGGCTTTCGCGGACGTGAAGCGCGGGTCGTTGCGCTTGTTGCTGAGCGGGGAGACCAGCTCCGCAGGACGTGCGATGCCCGATGGCGAACAACCGCGACCCGGAGGTTGGAATCGGATTCACCCCGTCGTCGATGATCTGGCCTCCGAGGTCGCGCGATTGCGCGCCGCCGGCGTAAGGTTCCGCAATGATGTCGTCAGTGGCCCCGGGGGATCGCAAATCCTCTTGATGGACCCGTCCGGAAATCTCATCGAGCTGTTCGAGCCGGCCCACCACTGACTGGACTGTTGGCGCTGGGCGCCGACGGCTGCGGCTCCGGCCGGGCGGCGGCCTCGCGTCGCTGCAAATCCTCTGCAACGGCGCCGCCCGCAAGCGGTTGGTGCGAGGCCGCTCCTGACCCTAGCGGACCCTGCCGGCGCCACCAGGGACATCTGCGCAGAGACTGACGCCGCCTCGCGCTTCAGCGCGGCCCGGCCATCTGTCATCCCGGGCGCAGCGAGCGTCCGCGAGCAAGACCCGGGATCCAACGAGCAAGAGCGCAGCGCGATCTAGGAAGGCTTCGCCGCACTTCGTTCAAGTTGCTAACATCAAGCTCGGCGCCAGCACTAAGCTGGCGCCTTGCATCGTGACGGATCGCCGAGCGCTCGCGCTTACGGCGTCGGCGGGCTCGGCGGCGCGGCGGGCGTCGTTGCCGGCGCCGGCTCCGGTGTCGTGGCCGTTGTCGAAGGCGGAGTCTGGGTCGAGTACCAGACGAGGCCGAGTACCACGAGAACGGCCAGCAGGATTATGATTGCCCTTTGGTCCATATTCTTATTCCTTTGTCGCGACCTGTTATCAATTCTCACAATGCCGGTAATTCTAGCACGGAAGACGCTGGTGCTGCCACGGCGCTCTCAGCGCGTGGGCCGCAAAACTGCACTCGACCGGGCCCGCGGCCGGGTGCAGGAGCCGGTGGCGCGAAGCAGTCAGCGGCGCGGCGGTCCGATTAGGACTTGAAATCTTCCAGCGTCAGGATCGGCGTAAGCGTAAGACCCGCCGCGGCGAAAGCCTCGCCTGCACCCTCCTGCCGATCGACCACGGTGACGACGCCGACCACCTCGGCGCCCTCCGCCCGCACGATTTCCGCTGCTTTGATGGCCGAGCCCCCCGTTGTCGTCACATCCTCGACGATGACGACGCGCTTGGCCCTGAGGCTCTCGCCCTCGGGAAGTCCCTCGATCAGGCTCTTGGTGCCGTGCTCCTTCGCCTGCTTGCGCACGAAGAAGGCATTGACGGGGTTGCCGCTGGCGTGGCTCACCGCGGCGACCGCCGAGGCGATCGGCACCGCACCCATCTCGAGGCCGCCGACGAGATCGACCTTTTTGTCCGCAATCGCCTTCAGGATCAGCGTGGCGATGAGGTGCGCGCCCTCGGCGTCGAGCATCGTCGGCTTCATGTTGAAGTAGTAGGTCGAGGTCCGCCCCGACGCGAGCTTCACCTCGCGTCCCGACTGGAACGAGCGCGTCTTGATGATGTCGATGAGGCGCGCCTTCTGCGCTGTCTCGCCGTTGCCTGCCGACATTTCGCCGCCCTCCGCCGCTTGCCTTCCTGGCTTGCGCAATCGCTTAACTGCGCTATCAGTGTCAAGCCCGCGGCGCCCCCGTGGCAGCGATTATCCCTCGGCCCTAACGGCTTGCGAGCGCGTGCGCATGAGCTTTTTTCCCTCGACGCTGGATCGGCTGGAAAGCGATAGCCTCCACCTGCTCGACAGCTTCGCCGCCCGCCCGCGTCTCGCCGCAGCTGTCCTCTTCGCCCTCGCGCTGTTCACGTACTTGCCCGGCGTGCTGCTCCTGCCGCCGGTCGACCGTACCGAGATCGTCTACGCGCAGTCCTCGCGCGACATGCTGAAGCGCCACGACTACATCGACGCGACCTTCGAGGGCGAGCGTTTCGCCTTCCGCCCCATCGGCATCTATTGGCTGCAGATCGGCGCCGGCAAGCTGCTCGGCCATAAGGCGCAGCATGTCATCAGCACCTATCGCCTGCCCTCGCTCCTCGCCGGCGTGCTCGCTGTGCTCGCCATGTGGTGGCTGATGCGTCCCCTCCTGGGAGAGCGGCGCGCACTCATCGCGGCGGGCCTCTATGCCGTGACGCCCATCGTCGCGCTGCAGGCGAGCCTGTCCATCCCCGAAGGCCCGCTGCTGCTCTCGATCGTCGTCGCCCAGTGCGCGCTGCTGCGCCTCTACTGCGCGCCGGAAGGCGACCGCGCCAATGCCTCGTGGATCGCGCTCGCCTTTTGGGCCGCGCAGGGCTTCGGCATGCTCCTCAACGCGCTGGCCGTGCCGATCCTCTCGCTCTCGACGATCATCGCGCTTTATGTCTTCGACCGCCGCCTCGACTGGCTGAAGCGTCTGCGACCGCTTTGGGGCATCCCGCTGATGCTGGCGATTGCTGCGCCCTGGATCATCGTCCGCGCGCAATTCGACGGTGGCGTCCCGTTCTCGGGACTGTCGTTCGGCGAGCTGATTCGCGCCCTCGGCGGCGCTCAGGACATGAAGTGGAAGGCGGCGCCGCTCACCTTCACCGCCGCGCTTCTGCTCGGTTTCATGCCCGGCGCCCTGCTCATCGTCCCTGCGCTGCTCGGCCTGTGGCGCGGACGCGATAGCGCTTTGCAGCGCTTCCTCTTCTCCTGGATCGTCGGCTACTGGCTCTACCTCGAGCTCATCGCCTCCAAGCCCGCGCTCTACACCGTGCAGGCGATGTTTCCCGCCGCCGCGGCCGCGGTGGCTCTGGTGCTCGACAAGGACGGACGCTTCGCCATCCCGCCGCTCACCTTGCGCCTGCCGTGGTGGCTCGTGCTGCCGGGCACGCTCGCGCTGTTCGCCGGCATCCTCTGGATCGCGGGCGTCGCGCCGAGCTTTGCCGTGGTGCTGGGAGCCGCGCTCGTCACGCTGCTGTTTACGTTCGCCGCGTTCGCCATGCGGGAGGGCCGCGCCGCAGCCTGGCTCACCTCCAGCATCGCCGGGTTTGCGCTGTTCGTCTCATTCACGTTCGGCGTGCTCATGCCACATATCGAGATCGCTTGGCCCGCCCCGCGCATCGCCGAGGCCGTCGCGCCGATGCGCCGCTGCGTCACCGGCCCCGTCGGCGTCGCCGGCTTCCGCGAGCCATCGACCACCTTCGTCCTTGGCCACGGAGCCGACACCAACGTCGAGAGCATCGCCGGCTGGATGGCCGGCGGCGACGACGCTATCGCCGTCGTCGAGGACCGCTGGCAGCCCGACCTCGCCAAGGCTCTCGCCGCGCGCTCTGCCAAGCCGCCGGCGCGCGTCGGTTGCGTCGAAGCCTTCAACGTCATGCGTGGCTGCCCACTGCATTTCTCGATCTACGCTACCGGCCCCGACGCGCTCGATCCCGGCTGCCGCGTCGACGAGCGCTTCGCCTGCAAGACCCCGATCCCCAATGCCACCGACACCTCCTCCCGCTGCCGCTGACGCCTTCGAGCACTCCGAACTCTTGGCGGCCGAAGGCCGCAAGGGCCCAAGGGGCCCCGCGCCTTAAGCGCGGCTATCCCCGCGCGCAACAATCGCCGCACACAAAGCTTCTCTCCTCTTGTGTCGCTCTTGAGAGACCCTTTCTAAAGCGCTATGCCGGCTGCAAAGCCCCTCTCGCCCCCCACCCCGGAAAGGTCCATCATGGCCGAGACCCAGTTCAACCCCGAGCAGCCGCCCGAGCTCATCGCCTCCCAGTGGTTCAACTCCGAGCCGCTCAGCCTCAAGGCACTGAAGGGCAAGGTCGTCGTCCTCGTCGCCTTCCAGATGCTCTGCCCCGGTTCCTTGCGCCATTCGCTGCCGCAGGCCGCGCGCATCGCCCGCGCCTTCTCGCGCGACGAGGTCGAGGTCATCGGCCTGCACATGGTGTTCGAGAACCACAAGGACATGACGCCCTCGCTGCTCGAGCCCTTCTTGAAGGACGAGCACATCGAGATCCCCGTCGCCGTCGATGCGCAGGATTCCTCCGGTCTGCCGAAGACCATGGAGGCCTACGGCATGCAGGGCACGCCGACGCTGCTGATCTACGACCGCCAGGGGCGCCTGCGCCGCCACTACCTCGGCTCCGTGGACGACGTGCGCCTCGGCGCCGAGATCATGGCGCTGTGCATCGAGGACAAGGACGCCCCGCGCGAAGCCGCGATCGCCATCGAGCGCAGGCTGCACGCGGCGCTGGTCGATCCCAACGAGCATCACAACCATGATCACGGCGACGGCTGCGGCTGCGGGCACGATCATTCCCATGATCACGCCCATGGCCATTCGCACGATCATGATCATGACCACGAGGGCGGCTGCTGCGGCGGCAAGGGCCACAAGCATGCCCACGACCATGAGCACGCCCACGGCGAAGGCTGCGGCTGCAAGCACTGACGCGCTTCCCCCCTCTCCCCGCGTGCGGGGAGAGGGTCGGGGTGAGGGGCAGCCTCAAACCGCAGCGCTAGTTTCTGCCCCTCACCCTAACCCTCTCCCCACGCAAGTGGGCGCGGGGAGAGGGGACCCGCCTTCAATCCGCCCCCCGAATCACGCCATGGTCGCGCATACAAGTTTAGGCGCGGGGCATGGCCATGATCGAGCGCGTGACGGACGGCGATGATGAAGGCGAAGCGCTGGTCGATACCGACCGGCGCAACCGCGAGCGCGCCAAGCCCAAGCCCGCCTTCGACAAGAAGACCATCGCCCTCGTCTACGATTTCGACGGCACGCTCTCCCCGCGCCCGATGCAGGACTACGCCTTCCTGCCGCAGATCGGCATCGACCCCGACGCGTTCTGGGCAGAATCGAACGCCATCGCCCGCCGCGAAGGCGCCGACAGCCTCATCTCCTACATGCGCCTGATGTACCAGAAGGCGAAGGCCGCCGGCGTGCGCATCGACCGCGCCGACCTCGTCGCGCAGGGCAAGCACGTCGAGCTGTTCGACGGCGTCGAGCAGTGGTTCGACGAGATCGAAGAGTACGTGCGACTGCGCGCCGAGACGCAGGGCATCACGCTGCGCCACTACGTCGTCTCCGCCGGCCTCACCGAGATCATCGAAGGCACGCGCATCTACAAGCGCTTCCACAACGTCTTCGCGTCCGAATACTGGTTCGACGCCTACGACCTGCCGTACCCCAAGCGCGTCATCACCGACACCGGCAAGACGCAGTACCTCTTCCGCATCAACAAGGGCATCGAGGATTTGGGGCACGGCATCAACGAGCACATGGACGAGGCGAGGCGCCCAATCCCGTTCTCAAACATGATCTACTTCGGCGACGGCGATACCGACGTGCCGTCGATGGCGGTGATGCGGAAGAACGGGGGGCATGCGATTGCCGTGCACACGCCGGGCAAGTCGCGCCAGAAATGCGTCGAGCTGTTCAAGGCCGGCCGCTGCGATTTCTTCGCCCCGGCCGACTACCGCCGCGGCTCGGATTTGTTCAAGCGCACGTGCCTGCTCTTGGATCGCGTCCTCGCCGACATCCGCGTCCACGAAGAATCCTGGCTCCTCGGCCGCGAGTTGAAGTAAGAGTGGGCGAGATGATGGAGTAATGAGTTGATCGGTGCTGCAATAGGATCCGCACCCATAGGCGGAAGTCCGATTCTAGAGTTCGATCTTGAGATGGCTTCCGAGGGGCAGCCGCTCATCAAGATTGTCGCGTTTGCCGACAGAGCGCTCATTGAGCGACTGCGTGAATGCCCCGACGAACTCCGGTACGTTGATAGGCGAAAGTTCGAAGAAGTGGTGGCGGAAGTTTTCGATGGCTTCGGCTACGAAGTCGAACTCACGAAGCGGACTCGGGATGGTGGCAAGGACATCATCGCGATCAAGCGTCGCGAGGTAAACCTCAAGTATCTCATTGAGTGTAAGCGACCCGATCCCGGCAACATCGTCGGTGTCGCCGCAGTTCGGCAGCTATGGGGTGTCAAAGGCGACGAAGGAGCATCGAAGGCAATTCTCGTCACCACAACTGGCTTCAGCGCCGACGCGAAGGCATTCGTTGATAGGCATACGTGGGAACTGGAAGCCCGAGACTTCGAGGGTCTCCAAGAATGGCTCGATGACTATCTCCGGCTTAAGAGCTAATCGCAACCCCGCCTCCCCACATCCGTCATCCCGGCGCAGGCCGGGACCCACGCAAGTCTCCACACATGAGACGGCGATAGTGACGAGTTCCTCCACCAAAAGAGCGCGCTGAACCTGGCGTAGACCCCGACCTTCGTCGGGGTGACAGGTGGAGCGAGGTTCTATGTCTTCGATCGCGCTGCCGGCGGTTGATGAGGTCGCCTCCCCACCCCCGTCATCCCGGCGAAGGCCGGCACCCACGCAAGTTTCCACACATGAGACGGCTATGTTGACGAGCGCCTTCGCCAAAGAGCGCGCTGAAGCTGGCGTAGACCCCGACCTTCGTCGGGGTGACGGATAGATCGACGTTCTATGTCCTCGAGCGCGCTGCCGGCGGATGATGAGGTCACCTCCCCACACCCGTCATCCCGGCGCAGGCCGGAACCCACGCAAGTCTCCACAAACGAGACGGCGATAGTGATGAGCGCCGACCCCAAGGTTGAAATCTATCTGCACCGGAATAGCTTGCTGAAGCTGGCGTGGATCGCGGCCTCCGCCGCGATGACGTTTCCCATGGGCTGACAAACAGCAAGCGCTATGGCCGTCGTCGCGCATTGTCGGCCGGGCCAGCGATGATCTCACCCGTCGCGGGATCGAAAAGGTTCGCCCACTCGGGATTCAAACTTTCGATGAGCCGCACCTTCCATGCACGGTGCCATTCTTTCAGTTGCTTCTCGCGCCGGATCGCCGCCGTCATGTCGTCGTGGAGTTCGTAGTAGAAGAGCAACTTCACGCCGTAGCGTTTGGTGAACCCCTCGATAAGTCCCTGGTCGTGCTCCCCCATGCGGCCGTAAAGGTCGCTCGTGACGCCGACGTAAAGGACGCCATCGCGCTTGCTCGCCAGAATGTAGACGCACGGCTCTTTCATGTGCGCGAATGAAGCGACGCCAATGTATGCATCCTTCTGCACCGAGAGTTATTAAGCAAGCTTGCGTGGATCCCGGCCTTCGCCGGGATGACGTTTGAGCGGGCATCCGCTTCCACGTGCCCGCACCCGACAGCATTCCGATGCGCAGCATCGCGGCTAAAGCCGCCGCGCGCCTGCGGCGCGCTGGAATGCCGTCGGGTGCGGGCAGGGTCAATTCGCGGTCGCGGGTGAAACACAACAAGTGTCGGGGAAACGAGCATCGGCTGCCGATCAATCATAGGTATCGGCCCCCTGCCCGCACCCATGCACACCGCCGGCATTCGCGCACCGAGAGGCGCGCTGCCGCTAAGGGGCCCAAGCTTCGCTTGGGAGTGCCGTCGGTGCGCATGGGTGCAAGGAGTTCATCGCGAGGATGCGGACGAGCGACCGCCGTTCACGTCACCCCGGCACCTACCCGCGCGCCGCACACCTCCCCACATTTCCTTCGCAACCTGCCGCCACGAAGGAGAGCACCATGCCGATCTCACTCCGCGCCGCCACGTTGTTGGCCGCCGCCGTCGCATTCGCCGCGCCGCTCTTCGCCACCACGACCGCCGAAGCGCAGTTCCGTCGCGGCGTGAAGCCCTATTACTCGGAAAGCTACGAGACGCCCGGCCCGCAGCGCGGCTACGAGGGCTTCCTCTTCCCCGACTACTACTGCTCCTACAAGCGCTTCCCCAACCGCGAGTGCTCGACCGACGCGCGCGGCAGAGAGCGCTGCCGCGTCGTAAGCTGGCGCCTCGAGCAGACCTGCCAGTAGCGCGCGTTCAGTTTCAAGTTGATCCGACGCCTTACCTCGGCCTTTGCCCGGCGGCGCCTACATCGTCTCCAGCCCCTTCTATCGGTGGAAGGAGAGATAAAATGTTCCCATCCGCCCCGCGCGCGTCGCCCGCATTCGCCGCACTCGCGCTCGCCGCGCCGCTCATCGCCGCCGGCGCCGCCGAGGCGCAGGTTCGCAGCGACGTGAAGCAGTACTACTGGCAGAGCTACGAGGCGCCCAACCAACAGCGCCAATATCGCGAATATCGAGACTCCGTCGCACCGAGCTACGCCTGCTCCGAGCAGCGCTACACCAGCCAGGCCTGCTGGACCGATGAGAGCGGCGAGCAGCGCTGCCAAACTGCGACCGGGCGCTCCGCGCAGTCATGCCAGTGACGCCGACACTCCGCGTCGCAAGTGAAGCGTGATCGGGAGAGGGGATGGCGCGGAGAATAATCCCCGCAAGGTTGTCCGCGCGTATGCTTCCCTCCATCCCGCTCCGCTCAAGGGGTCGGTCTCGAGGCGTTCCTGTATCGAGGGCGGGCTGCAGGTCGGGTACTCCAGCCGTCACGCGCGGCGGACTATCTGAGGCTCGCCACGCCCACCTGGTGAGAGTCCAGGACGGGGGAAACCCCTGAAATGCCGTGGGTATGCCCATAATCCTGCGCGGGGCGGCTTGAGCGCCGCTCAAAACTACAAAAGCTTCGCGGCGCTCCCCGCCCCGCAGCCCCTTGCTCTTTGACATGCCTCGGAGCCGAAGCTCGCGAGAGAGCGGGACCGCGCTCGCTGTCCGTCGCACTCTGCGGTGGGCAACCTGCTTGCTGTTGTGGATAGAAGCCGGGCGGGCCCACTTGCGGCGCGCCGTTTCGGTTAGCCTCAGTGAAGCGATTCTGCGTTTGAACCCGCAATGACCGCGCGGCCGATGCCGCAAGCGCCCCGTGTCGCGTTCTCGTCTCTCGTTCTCAAGGCGCCCTTCAAGAACGCACTCGGGAGGCTAGGAATGTTGAAACCCGTGATCATCGCCGTCGCTGCGGCCATCGCCGTGCCCGCCTATGTCGGCCCCGTCGCCGCGTCCGACTATTGGGACTGGAGCGTCGGCACCGGCAGCCCCACGACGCGAGCAAAGAGAGCGCGCATCCGGCACGCAAAGCGCATCAAGAAAGACGACCCGACGCGCGTCATGGGATACGTAAAGCGCGATGAACTTGCCGCAAAGCCGGAAGTTCAATGTGCCGAGAAGGTCCGCGGCCTCGGCACGCAATGGATCGGCACCGAGGGCGCCATGGACGCCGCCAAAAAGGATTGGATGGAGCGCGTGCGCTACGACTATGGCGAGTCGTTCCTCGACCTCTCTCATGCCAAGGATTTCGTCTCTCGCTGCGGTCGCACGTCGATCGGCGAGACGATGGGCCAGGTGATGTATCGCTGCGAGATCGTTGCGCGCCCCTGCAAGGGCATCATGAGCGAGACCACGGCCGCAGCGAAATAGGCTTTCGCTGCAACGATTGCGAACTGGCGGTGCGGGAGGATCCTGCACCGCCTTTTTGTTGCGCTGTGCTTATACAGCGTTCGGATTGATTCCGCGCAAAGCTCATAGCGTGCATGCGCCCTTAGGCTCCGTGCAACAACGAATCCAATCGGGGGTGCATCATGGGCAAGGCAGCGCAACTCAGCTTCATCACCGCAGGCGTTCTGTTGGTCTCGGCTGTCACGGCCGGGGCTGCGCATGCAGACGTCATGGCCAACTGCAGGTCGGCCAAATCAGGCGAGGTGCGGATCGCCGCCTGCAGCGAGATCATCGTCTCGAAGACGGTCGATCGACCGGTGCGCGCCGAGGCGCTGCGCCGTCGCGCTGCCGCCTACGCCGAGCGCGCTGCAAATGCTGAGGCGGAAGCCGACTATACCGAGGCCCTGAGGCTCGAGCCGGCAGTCGCGAGCTCGCTGACGGGACGCGCGAACGTCAGGCTCGCGCTCGGCAATGCCGACGGCGCCATCTCCGATTTGACTGATGCGATGCGCATGACCGGCAACTCCGCCGGCCTGTTGATGGCGCGCGGCTACGCCAACCTCGTGAAGGAAAATCCCGATGCTGCCGTCGCCGACTTCGATGCCGTGATCGCCCTGCAGCCAAAGAACGCCGCCGCCTACAACATTCGCGGCCTCGCCTATCGCAAGAAGGGCGACGTGACGAAGGCGCTCGCCGACTATTCGAAGGCCATCGAGCTCAATCCCGCCTTCGCCCAGGCCTATGCCAACCGCGGCTATCTCAACGAGGCCAAGGGCGACAAGCTAGCGGCCGTGGCCGACCTCGCCCGCGCGCTGCAGCTCGATCCGGCCCTCACCGGTGCCGCCAGCGGCCTGAAGCGATTGGGTCAGCCGACCGACGTTACCACCCAGAGCGAGCGCCTGATCGCGCACGGCAAGGAACTGGCGCAGAAGAACTGCGCCTGGTGCCATGCCGTCGACAAGACGGGAGAGAGCCCCAACCCGCGCGCACCGCGCTGGCGCGACATGGCCGGCCGCCACCCGATCATGGCGTTGCGCGAGCCGCTGTCGCGCGGCATCGCCCGCCCGCACGACGAGATGCCGAAGTTCGAGCTGTCCGATGCCGAGGTCGACACCATCATCGCCTACATCAATAGCCTGTCTCCGTGACCCGTCCGGCCGTCTTGACCGCCGAAGGCGGTAAGGGGCCAAGGGCCCCCCGCGCCCGTGGCGCGGTCAACAGCTCGCGCGACGTTGGCCGCATGCAAAGCTTCGCTCCGCTCGAGTCAGCCAGAAAGCAATCTGAAACTTATGCCCTTGTTGAGCGTTTCGTGCTTAGCATCCCGTGACGTGAGGCTAGGAGGCTCGAGCATGTCCGTCGACGATCCACTGCAGCGGCCGCTGATGCGCGTGCGCCAGGGCAAGCTGATTGCCGGCGTATGCGGCGGCATCGCCAAATGGCTCGGCTGGGACCCGACGCTGGTGCGCCTCGGCTACGTCATCCTTTCGGTGCTATCGGTCGGGTTTCCCGGCATCATCATCTACATCCTGCTGTGGATATTGATGCCTCAGGAGCCCGCTTAGCCGGTCCAGCATGGCAAGCGAAGCTTGCAATGCTCAGGCGCCAAAGGCGCCCGGCGCGAGCACCGGCTATCAACTGGCGCGTCACCAGCCGCACGCAAAGTCTCGTGCCGCTCGCGTCATCTGCGAGCGTAGCGAGCTATCAATATCTGAGTGTCGCCGTAGGTGCGCCGGTCGATTTCGGAAAAGGCCGGCGGCAGCGCCATGGAAATCCCCGCTCGTTCCTCCAGTACGATAATCGCCCCGGGAACGAGCCAACCGCCCTCCACCAGCGAGGTCAGTGCGCGCTCGCCCAGACCCTCTCCATAGGGAGGATCGAGGAATGCGACGTCGAACGGCGCCATCGTGCCGGCGGGCCCGAGGTCCGTGGCGTCGCGGCGGAAGATGCGCGTCACGCCCGTGAGCCCGAATTTCTCGACGTTGGTCCGGATCAGCGCCCGCGCCTCGGCCTCGTTGTCGACGAAGAGGCAGAACGCCGCCCCGCGCGAGATCGCTTCGAGACCGAGCGCGCCTGTGCCGGCGAAGAGGTCGACGACGCGCGCGCCTTCGAGCGAAAAGGTCTCGACGCCGTGCGCGAGAATGTTGAACAGGCTCTCGCGCACGCGGTCCGCGGTCGGACGCAATCCCTCGTGCTGCGGGCTCGAGAGGGCGCGGCCGCGCAATGTACCGCCGACGATCCTCATTCTTCGTCGTCCCGCCTCTTGCCGGATCCCTTGCGCTTCGCTCGCTGCTGCTCGTCATCGGCCCCAAAGAGGTTCAGCTCCTCGGCGAGGCGCGCCCCGAGTTGGTCGGCCAGCACCCGTCGCCGCACCGGCTCGGCCTCGCCCGGCTTCAGCTCCAGGAGCTGGAACGGCCCGTAGGAGATGCGGATCAGCCGGTTCACCTCCAGGCCGAGGTGGGCGAGGATGCGCCGCACTTCGCGATTCTTTCCTTCACGCAGCGCGAACGTCAGCCACGCGTTGGCACCCTGCACGCTGTCGACCGTCGCCTCGATCGGCCCGTAGCGGATGCCCTCGATCTCGATCCCGTCCTTCAGCTTGTCGAGCTGCTCCTGCGCCACGCGTCCATGCGCACGCACTCGGTAGCGGCGCAGCCAGCCGGTCGACGGCAGCTCCATGTGGCGAGCGAGCGCGCCGTCGTTGGTCAGCAGCAGCAGGCCCTCGCTGTTGAAGTCGAGCCGGCCGACGGAGATGACGCGGGGCATGTCCTCGGGCAGCGACTGGAACACAGTCGGGCGCCCCTGCGGATCGGAGTGCGTCGTGACGAGGCCGCGCGGCTTGTAATAGCGCCACAGGCGCGGCGGCTCGGCGGTCGGCAACAGCTTGCCGTCGACGAGCACCTTGTCTTTGGGACCCACCTCGAAGGCGGGCGTGGAAAGGACCTTTCCGTTGACGTTGACGCGCCCTTGGGCGATCCAGCGTTCGGCCTCGCGGCGCGAGCACAGGCCCGCTCGCGCCATCGCCTTGGCGATGCGCAGCGGCTCGTTGGGGTCGGCGGCAGGCTTGGCCTGCGGCTTGCGCGGCTTGGCGGGCGGCTTTCCGCCCTTGACGATGGGCTTGTGCCCAGGCTTGCGACCGGGCTTGCGGTCTTGGCGCTTTGCTGGTTTGTCGGCGGGCATGGAGCTTTCGAAGCAGTCGAAGCAGTCTGGCTGGGCCCTTATGACACCGGAGCGCGATCAGAGCCACATGCTGCGTGCCTTGGCCGAAGCCGAGGCGGCAGCCGCGCGCGGCGAGGTGCCGATAGGTGCCGTCATTGCCGGCCCGGATGGCGCCATCATCGCCGCAGCCGGCAATCGCACCCGCGAGCTCGCCGACCCGACCGCGCACGCCGAGCTCCTCGCCATCCGCGCCGCCTGCGCATTGCTGGGCATGGAGCGCCTCACCGGTTGCGACCTGTACGTGACCCTCGAGCCCTGCCCGATGTGCGCTGCGGCGATTTCATTTGCACGCGTCCGCCGACTTTACTATGGCGCCTCCGACCCCAAGGGGGGCGGCGTCGAGCATGGCCCGCGCATCTTCAGCCAGCCCACTTGCCACCACACGCCGGAAATCTACCCGGGCCTTGGCGGGGCCGACGCCAGCCTGATCCTCAAGGCGTTCTTCCAGGCCAAACGCTAGCGAGGGTTCGGCCGCGGTGCTCCCTACGAGAGACAGATAACCATTTCTCCGCAGCCTCTCGGGGAGGCTGTCACCCAGATCTCCGATATGCCCGGCTAAGATGGATCGCGATACAGTGCGCACACACGGCGATCGTGTCCAAGCGCTTGGCTCCTAGCCCTTGGCGGGGCGGCGCCGTTTCAGGATGGGGCGCCGCAGGCGCAGCCGCGACCGCGGAGCGGAGGGTGGCGGCAGATGATCGATCGCTTCGGCGACGGGGAGCGTCTCCGCTTCTATGAGGCGCGAAAGCTGTGCCTTGACGCGCTCCTTGGCCGGCTCCGCCGCGGCGAGAATCTCGTCGATCTTCAGGAAGTCGAGGATCTGGAAGCGGCTGGTGCCGGCATCGATGTAGAGGTCCGGCTGTATGGTGCGCAGCTTCTCGCGGATGATCGAGCGCTCGAAGATGAAGTTGGCGGCAAACAGCGTCTCCCAGGCCTTGGGAATTTGCTGGCCCGGGCGGCGCACCGGCGCACCGCTCGCATCGACGGCCACGGTGAGGTCGGCCTCGTCCGAGATGAGGTCGAAGGGGAGCGGATTGACGAGGCCGCCGTCGATCAGCACCCGCCCCTCGATCACCATTGGCTGGAAGATCACCGGCAGCGCCATGCTGGCGGCGACGGCCGGACGCAGCGCGCCGGACGAGAACACCACCGACTCCTGCGCATAGAAGTCGGATGCGACGACCTTGAGCGGGATCGTCAGGTGCGCGAAGTCGCGCGCGATGCGCGGCGGCAGGACGATATCGAGCAGCTTCTCCGCCGAAAGGAAGGCCGGGCGCGGCGCAAACGCATTGAGCAGGCCACCCTTGTTGCGCACCCGCGCCGAATAGAGGTCGCGCACGAGGTCGAGGCGCTTTTTCAGCACCTCGTAGGTATGTGCCCGGATCTGCTTGCCGCTGAGACCCGACGCATACGCGGCGGCGAAGATGGCGCCGATCGAGGTGCCGGCGATGACTTTGGGTCTGAGCCCGAGCTCGTCGAACGCTTCGAGGATAGGAATATGCGCAAGCCCGCGCGCACCTCCGCCCCCAAGCGCCAGCGCAATGCTGCGGCCCGCGGTGGCCGGCGCGGGTACGGGGGATGGTCGGGCCGGTACCGGCGTATCGGTCATCGGATACCCTCGGTGCTGCGTCGCAAATTCATGAGGCACCCTAGCCGGCAAATTTATCGCGATTTGCAGCAGTCCGGCACGTCGCCGCGGTCGCAGGCTTCATGCGCTGGCTTTCTCCCTTGCGACCGCGCGCCAGCCGATGTCGTGACGATAGAACCCTCCCGGCCAGTCGATGCGAGCCGCCGCCGCATAGGCGCGCGCCTGCGCCTCGGCGACGGTCTTGCCGCGCGCGCTTATGTTCAGCACGCGTCCGCCGTGTGCCAGAAGGCGATTCCCGTCGCGACGAGTTCCGGCATGGAATATTTCGACGCCCTCCACGGTGGAGGCGGCCTCTAACCCCTTGATCTCGGTTCCGACCTCGGGTGCGCCCGGATATCCATTGGCAGCCATGACCACCGTCAGTGCGGCATCGTCGTGCCAGCGCAGATCGAATGTGCCGAGCACGCCGTCGACGCAAGCCAGCAGCGCCGGCAGCAGGTCGGACTTGAGGCGAAGCATGAGGACCTGAGTCTCCGGATCGCCGAAACGTACGTTGTATTCGATCAGCTTCGGGCCGTCGGCAGTGATCATGAGGCCCGCGAACAGCACGCCCTTGAACGGGATGCCGCGCTTTGCCATGGCGGCGACGGTCGGCTCGATGATCTCGCGCATGGTGCGCTTTATCATTGCCTCGTCCATGATCGGCGCCGGCGAATAGGCGCCCATGCCACCAGTGTTCGGACCCGTATCACCGTCGCCGACACGCTTGTGATCCTGCGCCGCGGCGAGTGGGAGCGCATGCATGCCGTCCACAAGTGCGAAAAAGCTCGCTTCCTCTCCTTCGAGGAACTCCTCTATCACCACCTCGCTTCCCGCCTTGCCGAAGGCGCCGGCAAAGCAGGCATCGATGGCCGCCTCGGCTTCCTCGCGCGACTGCGCGATCGTCACGCCCTTGCCGGCTGCGAGTCCGTCCGCCTTGACGACGATCGGCAGCTTCTGCCCCTGAAGATACGCCTTCGCGCTCGCTGCATCGCTAAAGCGGCCATAGGCCGCGGTCGGAATATTGAACTCGCGACACAGATCCTTGGTGAAGCCCTTGGAGCCTTCGAGCCTCGCTGCCGCCTGTCGCGGGCCAAAGCACTTGATCCCGGCCGTGGAAAGATCATCTACAAGGCCTGCAACCAACGGCGCTTCAGGACCGACGACGACGAGGTCGATGGCGCTGTCCTTGCAGAAGCGGATCACTGCCGTGTGGTCGGCGACGGCGATCGGAACACATTCGGCAACCTCCGCAATTCCGCCGTTCCCCGGCGCACAATAGAGCTTCGTCAGCAGCGGGCTGGCCGACAGCTTCCAGGCGAGCGCATGCTCGCGGCCGCCGGAGCCGATGAGGAGAACGTTCATCGCGGAGCTTCTCTCGAAACCTAGGGGACTTCTGCCGGGCCGGGCCTTGGCAGAGCGCGGACTGATGTATCATCGAATCGGAATGCCACAAACGTCGAGCAGCGCGTGACCCAGGCAGCACCTCAAGCACAGGCCGGCGGCAACGTCGCCGAATATACGGTTTCCGAGCTTTCCGGCGCTATCAAGCGCGCCTTGGAGGAAGGCTTCGGGTACGTGCGCTTGCGCGGGGAGATATCGGGTTTCCGCGGTGCCCATGCGTCGGGTCACTGCTATTTTGCCTTGAAGGACGACAAGGCGAAGATCGAGGCCGTCATCTGGAAGATGAACTACGGCCGCCTCAAGGTTAAGCCCGAGGAGGGCATGGAGGTCGTCGTCCAGGGTCGCGTCACGAGCTATCCCGGCTCGTCGAAATATCAGATCGTCATCGAGAGCCTCGAGCCAGCCGGCCTTGGCGCGCTGATGGCCCTGCTCGAGGAGCGCAAGCGCCGCTTCGCCGCCGAGGGACTCTTCGCCGAGGAGCGCAAGCGGCCCCGCCCGTTCCTGCCGCGCCTCGTCGGCATCATCACCTCACCGACCGGTGCCGTCATTCGCGACATGCTGCACGGCTTTTCGGAGCGCTTCCCGACGCGCGTCATCGTCTGGCCGGTGCGCGTGCAGGGCGAGACGTGCGCGATGGAAGTAGCCGCGGCGATTGCCGGTTTCAACGCATTCCGCGTCGACGGGCCGTTCATGCGCCCCGATGTGCTCATCGTCGCGCGCGGAGGCGGCAGCCTCGAGGACTTGTGGGGCTTCAACGAGGAGATCGTCGTGCGCGCCGTGGCCGCGAGCACCATCCCCATCATCTCCGCTGTCGGCCACGAGACCGATTGGACGCTCATCGACCTCGTCGCCGATGCGCGCGCCCCGACGCCGACCAAGGCGGCCGAATGGGCGGTGCCGAAATTCGCCGAGCTTGCCGACAGCACCGACAAGTGCGGGTTGCGCCTTGCCACTGCGGCACGTCGCGTTCTTCAGCACTCGCGTGCGCACCTGAAGGCGGCAACGCGTGGCATACCCCGCCTCGAGGATCTGCTGGCGATGCCTCGGCAGCGGTTCGACGCCTGCGAGAAGCGCCTCGGCCGTGCTCTGCTGGCAAACGCCCGGTCTCATCATACGCGCTATGCGCGCATCGCCGCTCGCCTGCGTCCGATGCCCATCCAGCACCGTATGTCCGTCTGCAGCGAGCGCGCGGCGTCCCTGCAGGCCCGGGCAGCACAGGCGCTGCGCAACGGCGTGGCCGCGCGTCGGCGCCAGCTTGCGAGCGCGGACATGTTGCTGTCGACCCTCAGCTATCAAAGCGTGCTGCAGCGCGGCTTTGCCCTCGTCCGCGATGCTGGCGGACGGCCGGTGCGGGCGGCATCCGCGACCTCGGCAGGCGAACGGCTCGAGCTCGAGTTCCGCGACGGCCGCGTCGACGCCGAGGTGCTCGGCGTGCACGCTACGGATGCCGGAAAGTCAGCCGCGCCACCCCAGCCCGCGCAACCATCCCCACCTGGCGTAAGGCGGTCGCGCGGACGCGGTGGCAGCGGCCAGGGCTCCCTCTTTTAGGATATAGGTGATTACCGGCGCTTGACGCGCAACGCGCGATTGGCATTGTGGTCGGCTGACATCGGCTAGAGAAAAGCATGAACAGGATCGACAGGTTCTTCGGCCTCCGCGGCGAGGCGAAGGTCAAGTTCCTTAACGGAGAGTTTCAGGTTCTCTCCCCCGGCGACTTTGTGCGCTGCGCCGTCACCGGCGAGCCGATCATGCTTCCCGAGCTGCGCTATTGGAGCGTCGAGCTGCAGGAGGCGTACTCCTCGCCCGACGCCTCTATGCAGCGCTTTCTCCAGATGCGCGATAAGTTGCAGCGCGAGGAGCCCTAGGTCGGCGGCGGCCTGTTTCGACGCGAGACGCCTTTCATTGCCGCCTCGACCAATGAGTTGAGCCGATCGAGTTCACGCGCGTCGATTTGCATCTCGATAGGCAGCATGCGCGTCTGCGCAGCAAGCGACTTGAGCGCCGCATCGCCGCTGAGGCGCGCAAAGTCCTTCTCCGTCGTCACCAGCCGTGCGCCGTGCTTCTCGGCCGATTTCAAGAGGTGCTCGGCGTCGGATGCTTTGAACCAGTGATGGTCCGGAAACGACACGGCATCGGCAATCCGGCCGCCGAGCGCCTCGAGCAGCCGATAGAAGCGGCGCGGATTGGCAATGCCGGCAAAGGCGACGAGCGGCTTCTCTGCGATCCACGACGTATCGCCTGTGGCTCCGACCCTCGCGGTGAGCACGGGCCCTGGGAAGCCCTGACGCAGCACTCCGAGCACGCGGCTCTCGTCGGGAGGATCGCGCACGATGATCGCGTCGACGAGACCGAGCTGAAATTCGAGCGGCGCACGAAGTGGACCGGCCGGGATCACCTCGCCGTTGCCGACGCCCCGCCGGCCGTCGACGAGCGCGACTGCAAGGTCCTTCGCGACGGCGGCGTTCTGCAACCCGTCGTCCATGATGACGACGCTCGCCGGCGCCCCCCCGCGCTCGATGGCGATGATGCCCGCGCGCCGGTCGCGTGCGACGAGCGTAGGCGCCACCCCGGCAAGCAGCAGCGGCTCGTCGCCGAACCGGTGCGCCGCCGAGCTGCCGTTTTCAACCCATGTCGGCCCGGTGCTGCTGCCGCCGTATCCGCGCGTCAGGAACACCGGACGCTCCCCGCGCGCGATCAACAGGCGCGCGATGTGGATCGACAGAGGAGTCTTTCCCGTGCCGCCGGCGGTGAAATTGCCGACGCAGATGACGGGCAGCCGCGAGCGGTATGGTGTCCCCTGGCGATAGCGCCGCTCCGCGATCCAGCCATAGAGCCAGGAAATCGGCATGAGCGCGCGTTGGCGCATGTCGTCTGCGCCGCCGTACCACCAGGACGGCTCGTCAAGACGCACGCTTCAATCTCTCGTCGGGCAGGTAGCGCAGCAGCGCCTCGACGGTTTTGTCGAGCGCGCCGGAAAGGGTATCGAGCGCCTGTTCGGCACCCGCGCGCATGCTCTGCAACTCCGCCGGGCTATCGAGAATCTTCGACACGGCTGCGGCGATATCCGTCGAGGAGTGAACCTCGATGGCGCCCCCGTGCCGCAGCAGCGCGCGGTATGCGTCGCGGAAATTGTGCCAGTGAGGGCCGGTCAGAACGGCAGCGCCATGGCGTATCGCTTCGATCGGGTTCTGCCCGCCGCGGTCGACGAGCGAGCCGCCGACGAAGGCGACAGGCGCGAGCGCGAAGAGCGTTCCGAGCTCGCCGATGGTGTCGGCGATGTAGATCTCCGTCCGCGGACCGGGGAGCGCGCCGAGCGACCGCTGCGCCACCGTGAACCCGAGGTTCTTCAACATTTCGGCAATCGCCGTGCCTCGCTCAGGATGGCGCGGCGCGATGATCGTGCACAGCCCTTCGAAGCGCCGTGCGAGCGCCCGATGCGCGACGGCGATGCTTTCCTCTTCGCCTTCGTGCGTGCTGGCCGCGGCGAAGACGGGACGCTCGCCGAGCGCTGCTTTAAGGCGGTCTAGCTCCTGAAGATCGACTGGCGGTGGCGGCGCATCGATTTTCAGGTTGCCGACAGAGACGACGTTGCGTGCCCCGAGGGCGGAGAAGCCGAGCGCCATCCGGTCGTTCTGGGCGAGGATGATGCTGAAGCGGCTGAACAGCGGCACCGCCATCGCCTTGTTGCGTTGCCAGCGCCGTCGGCTTCGGTGCGAGAGCCGTGCGTTGACGAGCGCGATGGGAATATTGCGCACCGCCGTGTCGAGGATCAGCGACGGCCAGATCTCCGATTCCGTGAACACGGCGAGATCAGGCTGCCAATGCTCGAGGAAGCGCGCGGCATATTCCGGCGCATCGAGCGGCACGTACTGATGCACGGCATTCGGCCCGAGACGTCGCTCCGCAAGGCCTGCCGAGGTGACGGTGCCCGTCGTGAGCAGGAAATGGAGATCGGGCCGCGCTGCCCCTAGCGCTTCGATCACGGGCAGGACGGCATTGGTCTCGCCCACGCTCGCCGCATGCACCCAGCACACGACGCCTTTCGGCCGCGCGATGCTGGCGTACCCGAGCCGCTCGCCGCGCCTCCGCGGATCCTCCTTGCCGCTGCGCTCGCGCACCTTGAGGATCAGCGGCGCGAAGGGGCGCAGTAGGCTCATCGTGGTGCGATAGGCCTTGAGGCGGAAGTCGGGATCGGCAGGCGGCGAGGAGGGATCGGCGACGCTTGCCGGCGTGGCACGCGTAAGGTTCGCGCCGACGATGTCGTACGCCCGGCGGGTGACGGCGTTGAGCGCCCGTTCCAGTTGTTGCCGTGCGAATTCCAACTCGGCCTCCCCCGCGTCCGGTGGCACCCAGATCGGGTCGCCTGCGACATAGGCGATCTTGGAGCCCGGGAGGTTGATTGTCATCCGGCTCCAGGTGTCGAGGGAGTGAAATCGCGAGCTGGCGGCGGCACAGGGCACGATGGGACGCCCGGATAGTCGCGCAATAGTCACGATGCCGATCCCTGCCCGTCGGGCCGGTCCGGGCGGCACGTCCGCGGTCATGACCACCGAGTAGCCGTCCTTGAGGGCGCGAACAGCTTGTCGCAGCGCGTGAACGCCGCCGCGATCTTTGCGCCGTCCCCCGGCGCCCGCGCCACGGATGAGCTCGACCCCGAATCGCTCCATTGCCGCCCCGACGAGCTCCGCATCGCCATGGCGGGCGACCATTGCGGCGACTTTGACCTCGGGCCCCGGCCGGAACCCGGAGGACAGCATGAACTGGCCGTGCCAGACGGCAACGATGAGCGGGTGATCGCCGGCGAGACGCTTTAGGGCGTCCTCGGGCTCGTAAACCACCTTGGATGTGCGCTGGACTAGCGAAATCAGGCCGGCGAGGGCGCTGCCGGCGAGGCGATTGAGCTTACGTGTGGTGTCAGGCGAACGTGCCATCCGCTAGTGTCCCGCTTCCAAAGCTCGCCACAGTTCGCGGCTGGGGTCTGGAGCGAGCTTTGGAAGCATAAGGGACACTAGGATTTTATGCTTGCTAGTGTGATTCAGATCGAGAAATTCACTCGCCACCTCCCCTCCTATGATGGCGAATTTCTCGATCATCACACTAGGTGCCTCGGCGCCAGATCGCCTCATCGATCAAGCGGTTCTGTGCGAACCACTTGCAGGTGGTTCCTATAGCGAATATTTAGCGATGGCAAACTGGGACGTTCGGGCACACACCGTCAAATTTGGTGGCCGCCCGTGCTGCGGCCCGCGCCCCCCAACCCTCTGAATCAGCGGACTTTGATGGCTGGATTGGTGAAGCGGGCAAAACGCTCCTGGCGGCGCGTCGGCAGGAGTGCTCGCCAGCGCTTCGTGCGCGCGATGCCCTCCTGGTTGCGCCGCCGGGCTCTACCTCCCGCGTCCTATCTCGACATGCTGCTCGTGGATCATGGGATCTTCCGCATGATCTACTCCAATACCCATCGCATGTCGGATAAGGCATGGCGCTCGGCGCAGCCGGCTCCCCACCACCTGCGCCGACTGGCCAGGGCCGGCGTGCGCACTGTCGTCAATCTGCGCGGACCGCGCGACTGCGGGAGCTACTGGCTCGAGCGCCGCGCCTGCAAGGCGTATGGCCTGACCCTGGTCAACTTCCAGATCCGCTCCCGCGCCGCGCCGACGCGAGAGGAGCTGTGGGGCGCCAAGCACCTTTTCGAGGAGATCGAATATCCGGTGCTGATGCACTGCAAGTCGGGTGCCGACCGGGCCGGACTTATGAGCGTCCTTTATCGCCACCTGCATGAAGGTGTCCCCGTCGAGCAGGCCAAAAGGGAGCTTTCCCTGAAGTACGGCCACATCCGCCAGGCTCACACCGGCATCCTCGACTATTTCTTCGAGCGGTATCTCGCCGACGCCGCCGAGCGCCCCATGCCGTTCTTCGAGTGGGTCGACAACGTCTACGACCCCGACGAGCTGCGCAATACGTTCCGCTCCAAGGGCTGGGCGAACCGCATTGTCGACGGCATCTTGCGCCGCGAATAGGACCCTAGGTCAGCATCGCTTCGTGGGCTCCCGCCAGCGCTTGCGAGCGCACTAGGCGGGCATAGTGCCCGTTCATGGCAAGCAGCTCGTGATGCGTGCCGGTCTCGACAATTGTGCCGTCGTCCATCACGCAGATGAGATCGGCATTCTGCACCGTCGACAGACGATGGGCGATGACCAGCGTCGTGCGGTTCTTGGTGAAGCGCGCCAGGGCCTCCTGCACCAGCCGCTCAGACTCGGTATCGAGTGCGCTGGTGGCCTCGTCGAGCAGGAGGATCGGCGCATCCTTGAGGATGGCGCGGGCGAGAGCGATGCGCTGTCGTTGCCCTCCCGAAAGGCGCAGGCCGCGGTCGCCAATCTCCGTGGCATAGCCTTGCGGCTGCTGCAGGATGAACTCGTGTGCCGCCGCTGCCTGGGCCGCCGCTGTGATGGCCGACTGCGGGGCCCCGAGGCGCCCGAGCGCGATGTTTCCGCCGATCGTGTCGTCGAACAGCGTTACGTCCTGCGACACGATCGAGATGGCATCGCGCAGTGACGCGAGCGTCACGTCGCGCAGGTCCTGCCCGTCGATGGTGATGCGCCCTCTTTCGACGTCGAAAAGCCGAGGCACGAGGTTGAGCACCGTCGACTTGCCCGCACCCGACCGCCCGACCAGCGCAACCGTCTTGCCGCCCGGCACCGTCAGTGTGAAGTCGGAGATCGCCTGCAGCGCGCTGCCGTCATAGGCAAAGGCGATGCCCTCGAAGCGGATCGTCGCGTTGCTGACCGAAAGCGGCTTGGCGCCCGGCTTGTCGACGATCGTCGGCTTCTCGTCGATGAGGTCATAGAAGCTTTCTGCCGCGGCGAGGCCCTCGTTGATCTTGCCCGAGAGGCTGCCGAGCGCCCGGATGGGCTGCGAGGCCATGAGCAGCGCGGTGATGAAACCCATGAAGTCGCCGACCGTCGAGATGCCGCTGGCGATGCGCCAGTAGGCGAAGGCGATGACGCCGGCGACGGCGATGCCGCCGAGCGCCTCGAGCAGAGGATCGATTCGCGCGCGGCTGCGCACGGCCTTCATGCGCAGGTCGTAGACGTGCTCGAAGCTCTTGTTCAGCCGTTCGGCTGCATAGTCCTCCAGCCGGAACGACTTGATGAGCCGTGCCGCGGAGAGCTTCTCCGTCAGCAGCGATGTCATGCCGCCCAATTCGTCCTGGGTCTGCTTGGCGACGCGCCGCAGCTTCTGCGACAGCTTGGCGACCGGCAGTGCCGCAATCGGATAGATGCCGAGCACGATCAGCGACATCACCGGGTCGAGATAGATCATCGAGGCGACGAGCGCGACAATGGACAGCGAATCGCGGATGGCTGTGTTGAGCGCCGCCGCCGCCGCGCCCTGCACGAAGCCGATGTCGTTGGTCAGCTTGGAGACGAGGCGCCCGGGCGTCTCGCGCGACAGGCGCGCGAAATCCGACGTCATCAGGTGGGCGAAGCCGACCCGCTGCATGTCGGTCGTCAGCCGCATGACGATGCGATTGGTCTCCACGGTCTGCGCGTATAGCAGAACGCTGCGCAGCATGGTGGCGCCGACGATCGCTGCCAGCACGTATGGCAGCATTCCTGTCTGGTCCTTCATCAGCATGTCGAAGGACGCTTTGATGATCATCGGGTAGGCGCCGGTGACGGCGGCCAGAAGCCCGGTCAACACCATCGCCGCGACCAGCTCGCGCCAGCGCGGATAGACCCACTCCTTTAGGAAGCGGTGGAGCAGCCCGCGGCTGCGATCGTCGAGCACGAGGTTCCTGGACCCGCCCTTTTGCGGCGCGGAGGGCGCTCGGCTCACGACAGAGCCTTCACGGGCGCATCGTCCGGCTCGAGCAGGCGATGAATGTGAACCACGAAGTAACGCATCATTGCGTTGTCGACGGTGCGCTGCGCGGCTGCCTTCCACGCGGCGTGAGCCTCTGCGTAGCTCGGATAGATGCCGACGATGTCGAGATCTTTGAGGTCGCGGAACTCCACGCCCTCTAGTGACGTCAGCTCACCTCCGAAAACAAGGTGCAGCAATTGCTTCGGAGTCTTGTCGGTCATCGGCGGGTCCCCTGTAGATCCTCGGAATGGCCAGAGCTGGCCGCGAAGTTACGGCGAATTTACGCTATCCTTTAAGCCGGCAGGAAGCCGGATGTGTCATTCTGCCTAAACGGTCGCGCGAGACGGCTGGCTCTGAAGACGACGGCGAGGCTCCCCGGTTTTCGGCTCGAACCTGTGGCACGGGTTCGAGCCGAATTGCTTAACGCCTGTCCCATCGCAGACGAGGGGGCATCCCTAGCTCAGGCCCGCCATGCGCGACAGGATCATGTCGGCCGCGAGGCCGAGGAAGATCACGAGACCGACGTCCCGGTTGGAGCGGAAGCGCCGCAGGCAGTTGGCGGCATCGTTAGTGTCGAGTGTCGTCACCTGCCAGGCCATCTGCAGCGAGGCGAGCACGACGGCCGTGAAATAGATGAGGTGCGTGCCGGCGAGGAAGCCAGCCGCGAGCCAAAGCACGACGGCGCCGGCATAGAATGCGCCGACCCACGTCATGGTGCGGTCGCCGAAGTGGATCGCGGTCGAGCGCAGGCCGAGCAACAGGTCGTCCTCGCGGTCCTGATG
>JAEXXM010000007.1 GCA_023405815.1 Pseudomonadota bacterium
GATGTACTCGGGGCCGAACATGGCGCGGCGCCCATAGAATGCGGCGGCGACCTGGTCGGGGACCTCGGCGCGGGCGAGCTCTGCCAGGGCATGGGCGGCGGCGACCTTCATCGCCTCGTTGATGGTCGAGGCCTGCACGTCGAGCGCGCCGCGGAATATGAAGGGAAACCCGAGGACGTTGTTGATCTGGTTCGGATAGTCGGAGCGGCCGGTGGCGACGATGGCGTCATCGCGCACGGCGGCGACTTCTTCCGGCGTGATCTCGGGATCGGGGTTGGCCATGGCGAAGATGATCGGCTTTGGCGCCATCGAGCGCACCATGTCCTGGGTCACAGCGCCCTTGGCCGAGAGGCCGAACAGGGCGTCAGCGCCCTCCAGGGCGTCGGCAAGGGTGCGCGCCTTGGTCTTGGCTGCGTAGGCCGACTTCCACTGGTTCATGCCCTCCTTGCGGCCCTGATAGACGACGCCCTTGGTGTCGCAGAGGATGACGTTCTGCTTGGGGATGCCCATGGCGACGGCGAGCTCGAGACAGGCGATGCCTGCCGAGCCGGCACCGTTGACGACGAGCTTGATATCCTTCAGCGCGCGGCCGGTGAGCTCGGCAGCATTGATGAGACCCGCGGCGGCGATAATGGCCGTGCCGTGTTGATCGTCATGGAAAACGGGGATGTCGAGCAGCTCCTTCAGCCGCTGCTCGATGATGAAGCAGTCAGGGGCCTTGATGTCCTCGAGGTTGATGCCGCCGAATGATGGGCCGAGATAACGTACCGCGTTGATGAACTGGTCGGGGTCCTCGGTGCTGACGAGCAAGTCGATGGCGTCGATGTCGGCGAATCGCTTGAAGAGCGCGCCCTTGCCTTCCATCACCGGCTTGGCAGCAAGCGCACCGAGATTGCCGAGGCCCAAAATCGCCGTGCCGTTCGAGACGACGGCAACGAGGTTGCCTTTGTTCGTATAGTCGTAGGCGGTGGCGGGGTTCTGGGCGATGGCATGCACCGGAACCGCTACCCCGGGCGAATAGGCAAGGGAGAGGTCACGCTGCGTGGTGAGCGGTTTGGTCGGCGTGATCTCAAGCTTGCCGGGCTTTCCCTGGGCGTGGAACTGCAGCGCTTCCTGATCAGTGAAGCGCACCTTGGCTGCCTTGGGGCTGCGGGAGGTGGTCATGGCGTCGATCCGAATGGAAGAGGTGGGGCACCATATGCTCGCGGGCGCATCGAAACAATTGCTTAGCTCGACGAGCTGCGTTGCCGGTGAACAAGTCGGGCGCGGCGTTTGACCCGACGGGCGGGGTGGCTATCGTTGCGCGTCGCCGAGTGGCGAGTTGCAGTGGGGGAAGACCGCCGATGGCGGGAAAGCGCGCGCGAACCAAGGAATTGACGCCGCCGGCGGCCGAGGAGCCGCCGGCCGACGCGCGCCGGCCCGAGCAGGCAACAAGCGAGGCGTACAGTCTTCCCTCGGCGAGCGCACCCGAAGGGTCGTCGCATTCGACTAATGTCGAAGCAACGCCGTCGATGGCGCAATTCCTGGAGATCAAAGCCGCCAACCCGGACTGCCTGCTCTGGTATCGGATGGGCGACTTCTACGAGCTGTTCTTCGAGGACGCGGTCATTGCCTCGGCGACGCTCGGAATCGTGCTCACGAAGCGCGGCAAGCACCTCGGCGAGGACATTCCGATGTGCGGGGTGCCGATCCATCGCGCCGACGAGTACCTCCATCGGCTGATCAGGGCGGGCCATCGCGTGGCGGTGGCCGAGCAGCTCGAGGATCCGGCGGAAGCGAAGAAGCGCGGGTCGAAGGCGGTGGTGCGGCGCGATGTGGTGCGTCTCGTTACGCCGGGGACGCTGACCGAGGACACGCTGCTCGATGCCAAGGCGCGAAACTATCTGACGGCGCTTTTTCGCGGCGGCGGACCGGCAGCGGTGGGCGGCGTGCTCCAATCGGATGCCGCGCTCGCCCTTGCCTCGGTCGACATCTCGACCGGAGAGGTCGAGGTGGGAGAGATCTCCGGCGTCGATCTGCCGGGTGAACTGGCGCGCCTTGCGCCGAGCGAGGTGATCCTGCCCGATCCGCTGTTCGCCGATGGCGAGCTCCGCGCCTGGATTGAGCGCATCGGCGCGGCATCCACTCCCGTCCCCGGCGCCTATTTCGACAGTCTCGCCGGCGAAGCTGCCCTCAAGGCGCAGTTGAAGGTGGCCGAGCTCGGCGCATTCGGCAGTTTTTCGCGGCCGGAGCTGGCGGCCGTCGGCGCGGCGCTCAAGTACATCGATCTGACGCAGATGGGGCGTGCGCCGGTGTTACGCGCGCCGAAGCGGTCCGGCTCCGATTCGATCCTGTTCATCGATGCCGCGAGCCGCGCCAGCCTCGAGCTCACGCGTTCGGCGTCGGGAGAAAAGCAGGGCAGCCTGCTCGCCGCGATCGATCGTACGCTGACGGGGGCGGGGGCGCGCGAGCTGGCGGCACGACTGGCGAGCCCGTTGCGCGACGTAGATCGCATCAATGCCCGGCTCGATGCCGTCGGCTATCTGGTCGATGAAGAGGGCTTGAGGGGCGACCTGCGCGAGGCACTGCGGCTGGCGCCAGATATCGCTCGGGCCATTTCGCGGCTCGGCTTCGGACGAGGGTCACCGCGCGATCTTGCCGGTGTGCGCGATGGCCTCGCATCGGCGCAGAGTTGTGCTGAGCTGCTAGCGTCCGCTGGGGCCGGCATGGGTTTGCCCGCAGAGCTGTCCCGTCTCGCCGGCGAGTTGCAGGCAGTCGATGGCGGTTTGCGCGAAGAGCTGGCTGCTGCGCTGGTCGATGATCCGCCGCACTTGAAGCGGGACGGCGCCTTCGTGCGCGCAGGATATCGACCCGAACTCGACGAAGCGCGGCGCATGAAGGACGACGGGCGCGGCGTGATGGCATCGTTGGAAGCGAAGTACGTCGAGCAAACCGGCGTCAAATCGCTCAAGGTTCGCCACAACAACATCCTCGGTTTCTATATCGAGGTGACGCAGGGCAACGCCAAGCCGCTGCTCGAAGGGCCGCTCGCATCCGAGTTCCGACATCGGCAGACGATGGCGAATGCGGTGCGTTTTTCAACCGCCGAGCTGATCGATATCGAGGGCCGCATCGCTTCAGCGACGGAGCGGGCGCTCAACCTCGAGCAGGAGGTGTTCACCGAGCTTGCCGGCGCCATCGAGCGCGAGGCGCCCGGACTGGGGCGCGTCGCGGCCGCCCTTGCCGAGCTCGACGCAACGGCAGCGCTCGCGGAGCTCGCGCGCATCGAGGGATATACGCGCCCGGTCGTCGACGATGGCCAGGTGCTCGACATCCGCGGCGGGCGCCATCCGGTGGTCGAGCAGGCGCTGCGCGCGGCGAGGGCCGGCGCCTTCATCGAGAACGATTGCGTGCTGGGAGAGAGCACCGCGTCGGGGAGCGAGGAGGAGACCGCAACGGGGCGCATCTGGCTCGTCACCGGTCCCAACATGGCGGGCAAGTCGACCTTCCTGCGCCAGAACGCGCTCATCGCCGTGATGGCGCAGATGGGATCGTACGTGCCGGCGCGCCAGGCGACGATCGGTGCCGTCGACCGGCTGTTCAGCCGCGTCGGCGCATCCGACGATCTCGCCCGCGGGCGTTCGACGTTCATGGTCGAGATGGTCGAGACCGCGGCCATCCTCAATCAGGCGAGCGAACGGTCGCTGGTCATCCTCGACGAGATCGGCCGCGGCACCGCAACGTTCGACGGTCTGTCGATTGCCTGGGCCACGGTCGAGTACCTGCACGATGTGGTCAAGGCGCGATCGCTGTTTGCAACGCACTATCACGAGCTGACGGCGCTGTCCCGGCGGCTCGAGGGTGTCGCCAACGTGACGATCGACGTGCGCGAATGGCATGACGAGATCGTGTTCCTGCATAAGGTAAAGCCGGGGGCAGCAGACCGGTCGTACGGCATCCAGGTGGCCAAGCTGGCTGGACTTCCGGGCGACGTGGTGGCCCGTGCCAGGGACGTCCTGGCGTTGCTGGAAAAGACCGAGAGCCGCAAGAATGCGAAGAACGGCGGCCTCGACGAGCTGCCACTCTTTGCTGTAAGTCGCACGGTGACCGCTGCCCCTTCGGCCGGCCCGTCGCCAGTGGAGAAGGCTGTCGACGAGCTGCAGCCGGACGAACTGAGCCCGCGTGCGGCACTGGAGGCGCTCTACCGGCTCAAGGCGTTGCGGCGGGGGCGGTCGGAGCCGGAACGCTAGGTTGGGAGAAGCGCGGTTCAGTCAGCACAAGACAGCCGCACAGGTTCAATGGACAAGGCCATCCATCAGATCGCGCCCTATTTCGATTCACGCCAGTTGCGCGCCGAGTTGACGGAGGACCTGCGTGCCAACGGCAACGACGTGGCGAAGGTTCGCCCGGCGATGATCGAGCGCTTGAAGGTGCTCGTCGGCGACGCGCGCGCTGCGGCGCGCCAGGGGCTTGAAGCGGACCACAGCGGGCGGCGTTGCGCAGCCGGCTTGTCGCAGTTCCAGGATGATCTGATCCGCGTCCTCTATGATTATACGGTTGCGCACGTATATCGCGCGACCAATCCATCAGACGCGGAGCGGATGGCGATCGTCGCGACCGGAGGATACGGCCGCGGCTTGCTGGCCCCCGGCTCCGATATCGATCTGCTCTTTCTGCTGCCCTACAAGCAGACGGCATGGGGCGAGAGCGTCGCCGAGCACATGCTGTACGTGCTGTGGGACCTCGGCTTCAAGGTCGGGCACGCGACACGCACAGTCGACCAGTGCATCAAGATGAGCCACGACGTCACCGTGCGCACATCGATGCTCGATTCGCGGCTCGTTCACGGCGATGGGCAGCTCTACGGCGAGTTCGAAGACCGATTCCGCAAAGAGGTGGTCGCCGGCACGGCACGCGGTTTCATCGACGCGAAGATGGAGGAATACGACCAGCGCCACCGCCAAGCGGGCGAGAGCCGCTACAAGGTCGAGCCCAATGTCAAGGACGGCAAGGGCGGATTGCGCGACCTGCACACGCTGCACTGGCTGTCGAAGTATCTCTATGGGCAAGGGGTCGGCGCGGCGACGGTCGCGGCGGGCATCTTCCGTCCCGAGGAGGTGGCGACGTTCCGGCGGTGCGAGGACTTCCTCTGGACCATCCGCTGTTTCCTGCACTTCGCCAGCGGCAGGTCGGAGGAAATGCTGACGTTCGACATGCAGCCCTGGCTCGCGAACCAACTCGGCTACAACGACCGCGGCGGCCTGCGCGGCGTCGAGCGGTTCATGAAGCACTACTTCCTCATCGCCAAGGACGTGGGCGACCTGACGACGATTCTCTGCTCGGCGCTGGAAATGCAGCAGCTCAAGGCATCGCCGGGCTTCGGCCGGTTCCTGCGCCCGCTCAACTGGAAGCAGCGGCGCCAGCTTCGCGTGCGTACGGACTTCCGCATCGACAACGATCGCCTGAACGTCGCCGACCCCGACGTGTTCAAACGCGATCCGGTCAACCTCGTGCGCTTTTTCGCCGAGGCGCATCTTTCGAACTCATTTCTGCATCCCGACGCAATTCGTCTGCTGCGTCAGTCGAAGCGGCGCATCGACGATGAGCTGCGCGAGAATCCGGAGGCAAACCGGATCTTCATCGAGCTGCTGACGGGGCACGCCAATCCCGAGATGTCGCTGCGGCGCATGAACGAAGCCGGCGTGCTCGGCCGCTTCGTCCCGGATTTCGGCCGCGTCGTGGGCATGACGCAGTTCAACATGTATCACAGCTACACTATAGACGAGCACCTCGTGCGTACGGTCGGCATGCTGGCCGATATCGAGCGGGGCGGGTCGAGCGACGAGCTGCCGCTGTCGACAGAGATCATCGGCACGGTGAAGAACCGGCGCGCGCTCTATGTCGCGGCCTTCCTGCACGATGTCGGCAAGGGCTACGTCGAGGATCACTCGATCGTCGGCGCGCGCGTCGCCCGCAAGCTCGGGCCACGATTCGGGCTGACACCGGCAGAGACCGAGACGGCCGCGTGGCTCATCGAGCAGCACCTGACGATGAGCAACATCGCGCAGAGCCGCGACCTGTCCGACCCGAAGACGATCCGCGATTTCGCCGACGTCGTGCAGAGCCCGGAGCGACTCAAGCTCCTGCTGTTGCTGACGGTAGCGGATATTCGCGCCGTCGGGCCCGGCGTGTGGAACGGCTGGAAGGGGCAGCTCCTGCGCACGCTCTACTACGAGACGGAGCCGTTGGTCGCCGGCGGGCATACGCAGGTGCAGCGCAGCCAGCGCACGGCGGAGGCCCAGGTGGCGCTACGGCAGGCACTGCGCGATTGGCCGGCGGCGGAGGTCGACCGCTACGTCGACCGCCACTATCCGGATTACTGGCTGCGCACGGATGCCGACCGGCGCGTCGAGCATGCGCGGCTGTTGCGGCGTGCGGAGCACGAAGGCCTGCACGTTGCCACAGACACGCGCACGGACGCCTTCACCGCCATCACTGAGCTGACCGTCGTGGCGCCGAACCACCCGCGGCTGCTTTCGCTGTTCGCGGGCGCCTGTGCCGCGGCCGGCGCCAACATCGCCGGCGCCCATATCATGACGACGCGCGACGGCTATGCGCTCGATACGTTCCTGCTCAACCGGGCCTTCAACGACGACGAGGACGAGCTGCGGCGCGGCAAGCGCATCGGCGATCTCATTCATCGTCTGCTGAGGGGCGATGCGTGGCTCGACACGCTGCTCGCCGAGCGTGGACCGCCGCCGCGCCGCGTCTTGGCATTCACCGTCGAGCCGGACGTGATCATCAACAATGCGCTGTCGGATCAGTTCACGGTCATCGAGGTGGCGGGCCGCGACCGGCCGGGCCTGCTCTACGAGCTGACCAGCACGCTCTCCAACCTATTGCTCGACATCACGTCGGCGCACATCACCACCTTCGGCGAGAAGGCGGTCGACGTGTTCTATGTGACCGATCTGACGGGCAAGAAGATCGACAGCGAGCAGCGTCAGGAGGCGATCCGGAAGCGCCTCATCGAGGTGCTCGACGGCAGGGGCGAGAAGGCGGGACGAGCGTCTTCCGCTTGATGGTGGCCGGCCGGCGTCAGCGCGAAACGACGAGCTCCACGCGGCGGTCGAGCTGCCAGAGATCCTCCTGGCTGAAGTCGCCGCGGACGACGCCCGTGTACGGCTCGGATTTGCCTTTGGGGATCAGCTCGAGCTGGCCGGCGTAGCCGCCTTCACGCAGGAAGTTGGCGACTGTATCGAGGCGCTCGCGCGATAGGGCGAGGTTGAGCTCGTCGCTGCCGCGCTCGTCGGCGTGGCCAGTCAGCGTTATCTTCGGAAAGCGCTTCAGCTGCAGGTACTCGAGCAGCAGCCCCGCTGCTCGGCGGCCGTCGCCAGTGAGCGTCGCCTCGTTGAAGACGAATGTGATGGGCACGGGCACGGTAGTGCTTTGCGTGGCCGAGGCGCCGGGTGCGGGTGCGGTCGCTGCGGCGGTCGGCAGATTTGCGCCTAGTTGGGTCATCCCGGACGTTGTCGCAGGAGGGAGCGTCGGCGCCGCCGCAATGGGTGTCCCCGGCTTCTGGTCCTCACGCGCCGCGGCGACCATGCCCTCGAGGCTCTTCAGCATATTGGAGGCAACGGCACTCGCCGTCTTTTGCTTTGGCTGGTCGGTTGCGGCGAGGGCCTTGGCCTGTGGCTCTTGGCCGACGACTCGGGGAACGGCCCCAGGTGGCGCCTTAAAGAGCGCAAGCTTCCCGTCCGGGTTGGCGATCTTGGCGTCGGTGGCGAGGGCCCACTCGCCGTTGTCGTCCGCCTGTGCGGTACCGATCTCCTTACCGTCGATGGTGATCGTCACCAGCGAGCGAGGCTCGGCGCGGCCGGCGAACACGGAAACGCCGTTCGGCTCTATGCGAGCGATATCAAAGGTCGGCACGCCGCCCGCCGATCCCGGCTTCAGCGCGTCCTGCAGGTCGCCGACATCGCTCTGGGGTCCTCCGGTCTTGGAGCCGCTGCCAGATTTGGCCTGCTGCTCGGGAAGGAGCGTGTCCGGCGTCATGTCGAGAAGCCAAACGGCTCCGCCGAAAAGCATCAGCAACAAAAGGATGAATGTAAATGCGAGGCGCAGCATCGAGTTAGGTCCCGTGCTTTAGGCCCCCCAGCCTTTGCGGCACTAGATAATCTTCGGCCAATTGAAGCCGACGTTCAAGGCCCTGGGATGGCGATCGTAAAGCCCGGATTCAGGTGGAAATTCGCGGGTTGCTGCCGCTGCCGCGGAAGAGGAAGGCCATTAGGAAGCCGGCGACGAAGCCGCCGACGTGGGCCATGAAGGCGACGCCGCCGGTGTCTTGGCTGCTGGCATCGGCGATGGTTCCGACGCTCGAGAACAGCTGCAATACGAACCACAGGCCGAGGACGAGGATGGCGGGCACGGCGACGATCCCGCCGCGCATCAGCACGTTGACGCGGCCGTGCGGGAACATCAGCAGGTAGGCGCCGAGCACGCCGGCAATAGCGCCGGACGCGCCGAGGTTCGGGATGTTTGCCGTCGGCATGATGAAATACTGCGCGAAGGTCGCGGCGATGCCGGCCAGCAGATAGAAGAGCAGATACTTGGCGTGCCCAAAGTTGTCCTCGACGTTGTCGCCGAAGATCCAGAGATAGAGCATGTTGCCGCCAAGGTGCATCCAGCTGCCATGCATGAACATGGCAGTGAAGATGGTCACCAGGTTGCCCGTGGGGTCCGCTGCAAAGCGGGCGGGGACGAATGACCACTGCTGGATGAACGTATCGCCGTTCTGCAGCTCCAGCAGGAAGACGGCGACGTTGATGGCAATGAGGGCGTAGGTCACGAACGGCGTCGTGCGCCGCCCGGAATCGTCATCACCAAGCGGGAACATTGGCGCGGCCCTCCAGCTTCGATGCAGACTTGTCACGCACCTGCGGCGTCAATGTCAACGTTGGCGCGGATGCCGGGCGCTGCAGCATCTGGCCGCTTGCTCTCGGCCCAAGGCTCCGGTACCGCTCAGCGCCCATGAAGCTCTATCGCTCCTTCGCAACCGTCGGCGGCCTCACCCTGTTGAGCCGCGTCTTCGGCTTCCTGCGCGATATTCTCATCGCGGCCATCCTCGGCTCGGGAATGGTGGCCGACGCGTTTTTCGTCGCCTTCCGTTTTCCCAATCTTTTCCGCAGGCTGTTCGGCGAGGGCGCATTCAATGCGGCGTTCGTGCCGCTGTTTGCCAAGCGCCTCGAAGGGGAAGGGAAGGAGGTCGCACGCGCCTTCGCCGAGGAGGCGATGGCGGGCCTCGTCTTCATCCTTCTCATCCTCACGATCGTCGCCGAGATTGCCATGCCGTTGCTGATGTACGGCCTGGCGCCAGGGTTCAGCGAGAACCCGGAGAAGTTCGATCTCGCAGTGCTGCTCACGCGCATCACGATGCCGTACCTCATCTGCATGTCTCTCGTGGCGTTGATGTCGGGGGTGCTCAACTCGTTCGGCAAGTTCGTCGAGAGCTCTTCAGTGTCGATCGTGCTCAATGGCGCGATGATGGCCGCAACCCTGATCGGCATGTGGCTCGGCTATCAGAACGATCCGATGGCGGGCGTGATCCAGGCCTGGGGCGTGTTCGCGGCGGGCATACTGCAGCTTGCGGTGCTGCTGGACGGGCTCAGGCGCAACGGAATCTGGCTCAAGCTGCGCCGGCCGCGGATGACGGAAGGCATGCGGCGCCTCATCCGGCTCGGCATCCCGGGCGTGATCGCGGGCGGGGTCACGCAGCTCAACATCGTCATCGGCACCGTCATCGCCTCGATGCAGAACGGCGCCGTGTCATATCTCTACTATGCGGACAGGCTCTATGAGCTGCCGCTCGCCATCGTCGGCATTGCCATCGGCGTGGTGCTGCTGCCCGACGTGGCGCGGCACCTCCGGGCCGAGAACCACGAAGCGGTCATGGATAGCCAGAACCGCTCCTTCGAGTTCGCGATGCTGCTGACGCTGCCGGCGGCCGTAGCCCTCGCCGTGGTGCCGACCGCCATCGTCGCGGCGCTGTTCGAGCGGGGGGCCTTCACGGCGTCGGACACGCCGGCGACGGCATGGGCGCTGGCGATCTTCGCGGTCGGTCTGCCGAGCTTCGTGCTCATCAAGGTGTTCTCGCCAGCCTACTTCGCTCGCGAGGACACCCGCACGCCGATGATCTACGCGACCATCAGCCTGACGGCGAATACGATCGGCTCGATTGTGCTGTTCTTCGTGTTCCGGAGCCTCGGCTGGATGCCGCACCTTGGCATTGCCGTCGCGACGACACTGGGCGGCTTTCTCAATGCCGGCCTGCTCTACATGACGCTGGCCAGGAACGGGCACTTCGTGGCCGATGCGCGGCTGAAGCGGACGCTGCCGCGCATCGTCGTGTCGAGCGCCGTCATGGGCGCGGTGTTGTGGGGCGTCGCCACGGCGCTGGAAGGCAAGTTCAAGCCGCCGACGCCGGAGCTGGAGCGGGCAGTCGCGCTCATCGTCCTATGCGGCGCCGGCTTCCTCACCTATGCGGTTGCCGTGTTCGCGACCGGGGCGCTGGACCGCAAGCAGTTGCGCCGCTTCCTTTCCCGTCGCACGCCGCCCCCCGGGCCGACTTGATTCAGGACTGACACGAGGGGATGGAAGCTTGGTGTGCGGCATTCGTCGCGCAAGCTGATGACCGGCGCTCGCGCCGGGGCGCCTTGCGCCCTTGCCGCCTTCGGCGGCGCTTCTTCTGGTGTGACGCGAGTGGAGAGAGGCTTTGTGTACGGCTGGCGTTGCGCGAGCGGATGTCCGGCGCTCGCGCCGGGCGCCCTTGGAGCCTGAGCATGGCACGCTTCGCTTGCCATGCTGAAGTGAGCTGGGCGTCTTGCGAACCCGTGCGGGGCGGGCCATAACGCGCGCCTATTCTCAAGGGGTTCCCATGGCATTCAAAGAGCGCGTCTTCTCCGGCATGCAGCCGACCGGCAGCCTGCACCTCGGCAACTATCTCGGCGCCATGGTGCAGTGGATCGAGATGCAGAAGACGCACGAGTGCATCTACTGCGTCGTCGATATGCACGCGATCACGGTGTGGCAGGACCCCAAGGAGCTGAAGAACGCAATCCGGCAGGTGACTGCCGCCTATATCGCGTCGGGACTCGACCCGAAGAAGAGCATCCTCTTCAACCAGAGCCAGGTCGCCGAGCACGCCGAGCTGGCGTGGGTGTTCAATTGCGTCGCCCGCCTCGGCTGGCTCAACCGCATGACGCAATTCAAGGAGAAGGCGGGCAAGGACCGCGAGAACGCGTCGGTCGGCCTTTACGCCTATCCGAATCTCATGGCGGCGGACATCCTCGCCTACCAGGCGACCCACGTTCCCGTGGGCGAGGACCAGAAGCAGCACCTCGAGCTTGCGCGCGACATCGCTCAGAAGTTCAACAACGACTTCCGCGACCAGATCGTCGCCGCCGGATATCAGGACGGCATCTTCTTCCCGCAGCCCGAGCCGGTCATCACCGGGCCGGCAACGCGCGTCATGAGCCTGCGCGACGGGACGAAGAAGATGTCGAAGTCCGAGCCGTCGGACATGTCGCGCATCAACCTGATGGACGACACCGACGCCATCGCCGACAAGATCAAGCGCGCCAAGACGGACATGGAGCCGGCTCCGCCCGGCAACCTGGAAGAGCTGAAGGCGCGGCCGGAGGTGGACAACCTCGTCGGAATCTATGCGGCGCTCGCCGGCATTAGCAAAGAGCAGGCGCTCCAGGTGCTGATCGACACCGCAAAGGAAGGCCCCAGCATCTTCACGGGCCTCAAGCGCGCATTGACCGAGGTGGCAGTCGAAAGGCTGGGGCCTATTCGGGCCGAGATCGTGCGGCTCATGAGCGATCCCCCGGAGATCGACCGCATTCTCGCCGACGGCTCGGCGCGTGCACGAGCCATCGCCGCGCCGATCATGAGTCAGGTTAAAGATATCGTCGGCTTCGTCCGTTCTTGACCGGTGCTGTTGTTCGCGGCCGGGGCACGTGGCAGCATGACGCGATGAGCAATAGCAAAAAGCGCCGTTCGTTCGAGGCCGACCAGTTCCGGAAGTTTCTCGTCATCGTCGACGAAAGCCCGGAGGTCGAGACGGCGCTCTATTACGCCGCGAGCCGCATGCAGCGATCGTCCGGGTCTCTGGTCCTGCTGTACATCATCGTGCCGCAGGAATTTCAGCACTGGATCAACGTTCGCCAGCAGCAAATCGAAGAGGAGACGGCCAAGGCCAAGGCCCTGTTCCGGCTCATGCGCCGGAAGCTGAACCTCGCCGGATACGAGAATGTCGCCTGCGAGGAGATCATCCGCGAGGGCTCCAAGGGCGAAGAAATTCGCAAATTGATCGACGAGGACAAAGACATCGCGGTGCTGGTGCTGGGCGCCTCGGCGGACCCGGCGGGGCCCGGCCCCTTGGTCTCGTCGCTGGCGGCGGGCAGCGCCATGGGCAAATTTCCAATCCCGATCACCATAGTGCCGGGAACGCTGGAGCTGGAGGAAGTCCGCTCCTTGGACTAGAAGGCTCAGCGAGGTACTCGAAATCTCGTTCGGGATGCTCTATCTTTAGAGAAGTTCTAAACTAGGTTCCGGAGGCCGGCGAGTTCCGGCGCCGCCAATGCTGAAAGGCTAGGGCATGTTCATCCAGACCGAAGCAACCCCGAACCCGGCGACGCTTAAGTTCATCCCGGGCAAGTCCGTGCTCGCAGAGGGCACCGCCGACTTCACCGACAAGGGCGAGGCGCTCGCATCGCCGCTCGCCTCGCGCCTGTTCGACATCAAGGGCGTGCGCGGCGTGTTCCTCGGCTCCGACTTCATCTCGGTGACCAAGGGCGAGGAGGAGTGGCAGCATTTGAAGCCCATGATCCTCGGCGCCATCATGGAGCACTACATGTCGGGTGCGCCCGTCGTCGCGGAGACCGCGAACGACGAAGCGGGCGCGGCCCAGTACGATCCAAAGGACGAGGCGGTCGTCGCCACGATCAAGGAGCTGCTCGAGACCCGGGTTCGCCCGGCGGTCGCCCAGGATGGCGGCGACATCACGTTCTCCGCTTTCCGCGACGGCGTCGTCTACCTGCACATGCGCGGCGCCTGCTCGGGTTGCCCGAGCTCCACGGCGACGCTACGCCATGGCATCGAGAACCTGCTGCGGCACTTCTGCCCGGAAGTCCAAGAGGTTCAGGCCGTCTGAGGCGGCTTCCCGGTGAGACCAAAACCCCGCCCATCGGCGGGGTTTTTGCTTTTGAATCCGACACATTAGGAGAAGTCGACCATGTCGAGACTCGACGCCGGCGTGCTCCGCCAGGCATTTCTCGAGGCGCGCACGTACAATGCATGGCTGCCGAAGGAGGTGCCCGACAGCCTGCTGCGGGAACTCGTCGAGATGGCGCAGCTCGGCCCGACCGCAGTCAACAGCCAGCCAGCGCGGTTCGTGTTCGTGAAGTCGGCGGAGGCGAAAGAGAAGCTCAGGCCGCTACTGAGCGAAGGCAATCGCGCCAAGACCATGCAGGCCCCGGTATGCGCGATCATCGGCTATGACACGGCGTTCTATGAGCACCTCCCGCGGACGTTCCCGCACAAGGATCTGAAGGCGTCCTATGCCGGAAATCCTCAGTCGGCGCAGGAGAATGCGTTCCGCAACGGCACATTGCAGGGTGCCTACCTCATTGTCGCCGCGCGCCTGCTCGGCCTCGATTGCGGGCCTATGTCGGGCTTCAACAATGCCGCGGTCGACGAGGCCTTTTTCGCGGGCACGACCATAAGATCGAATTTCCTCTGCAACCTCGGATACGGGGAGCCGTCTGTCCTCAGGGGCCGGCTGCCGCGTCTCGCATACGAGGAAGTTGCGAAGATCGCCTGATCTAGGTCCGAATTTTGGGGTGGTGAATTGCCCGTGCTCTGCGTATAGGGTGCGGCGCATGCATATCTTGGCCTTCGACACATGCTTCGATGGCTGCTCGGCATGTGTCGCCGAGCTGCAGGGCGGCGCCGTCTCCATTCTCAGTGCCGAGTTCGAGCGCTTCGAGACGGGCCACGCCGAGCGCCTCGTCCCGATGATCGGAGAGGTGATGCGCGAGGCGCACGTCACCTTCGACCAGATATGCCGCATCGCCGTGACGACGGGTCCCGGCACCTTCACGGGAACGCGCATCGGCATCGCCGCGGCGCGCTCGCTCGCTCTGGCGACGGGGGCGAAGACTGTCGCGGTCTCGAGCCTCGCGGTGATGGCCGAGGCTGCCCGGGCCGAAGTCCGCGACGAGCTTCTTGCTGTGGTCGTCGATGCGCGGCGTGGCGAGGTCTACGCTCAGGTATTTGCCGCGGGCGACGGCACAAATGCGCTCACGCCTCCGCAATTGCTCATGCATGAGGACGCAGCGCGGGTCGCCGGGGATCGCGGGATAGCGTTCGTCGGCTCCGGCGCCGCGGCGGTCGCAGATATCGCAGCGCGCGAGGGCCGGCACGCAGTGGCCCTGTTGGTCGATCTCGTGCCCGACGCGGCGGCGCTGGCGCAGCTTGCCGGAGCGCTTCCCGTCTCCGATGCACCGCTAACACCGCTGTACCTGCGTCCGCCCGATGCCAAGCCCCAGGACGGAAAGGCCATAGCGAGAGCATGAGCCAGGCAGTGATCCCACTCGATCCAAGGAACCTAAGCCTGCTGTGGGCGAGCCCCGAGCGGTCAGAGGAGATCGCCGCTCTGCATGCACGTCTTTTCGATCCGCCCTGGGACGCTGCCAGCATCGCGAGCTCGATCGAGCATCCGGCCTCGGCTTCGTTCATCGCCCAGGTGCGCGAGCCGCCGGTGCTCGCGGGGTTCGTCATCGGCCGCATTGCAGCCGACGAGGCGGAGATCATCTCGATCGGGGTGGCGCCGGAATGGCAGAGGCGCGGGGTTGGACGGCGCATGGTCGAGGGATTGGTGCGTGCGGCGCGCCGGGCCGAGGTCAAGCGCGTGTTCCTGGAGGTCGCCACGGACAACTTGGCCGCGGGGGCGCTCTACACCGGCATCGGCTTCGTGCCCGCCGGGGGCCGCAAGAACTACTACCGGCGCGCCGACGGCAGCACCGCGGACGCGGTGATACTCGCTCTCGACTTGTAGGGCGGACGGCCTTGCACCTGGCGCCACGGATGTGGACGGCCTGCAGACGCTTACCTATAAAGCGGTGATCGAGCGAGAGCGGAGAAATCGCCGCCGCATGGCCGATTCTGCAACTTCCAACCTGAGCCGTATAGAGCTGCTTTGCGCAGAGCAAGGCTTGCGCATGACCGGGCAGCGGCGGGTGATCGCGCGCGTCCTTTCGAGCGCCAAGGATCACCCTGACGTCGAGGAGGTCTACCAGCGTGCCCACGAGATAGATCGCGGCATCTCGCTTTCGACGGTCTATCGCACGCTGAAGCTGTTTGCCGAGAAGGGGATCCTCGAACGGCACGACTTCGGGCACAAGCGGGGCCGCTACGAGGAGGCCTCGCGCGATCACCACGATCACCTGATCGACGTGGAGAGCGGAAGGGTGATTGAGTTTCGCAACGAGGCGATCGAGGCGCTCCAGGAGAGAATAGCGCGAGAGCTGGGATTCAAGCTCGTCGGCCACAGGCTGGAGCTGTACGGCGTGCGCGTCAAAGCGTCGAAGAAGCCGTGATGCCAATCGCGAGGAGCGATCATGGGTGCGTTCCGAGGTAGTGCGGTTCTCGCGAGCTTTTTCGCACTCACCGTGCCGTTGATGCCGGTGCAGGCGTTGCTGCTCCGGACAGGATCGCGACGCGCGCGCACGTTTCCTCACTGGTACCATCGCCAAGTCTGCCGCCTGCTGGGCATTCGCATCAACGTGGTGGGAGAGGTGGTGCGCGACCGTCCGGTGCTGCTCGTCGCCAATCACACGACGTGGCTCGACATTCCCGTGCTTTCGGCAGTGACACCGGTCTCGTTCGTCGCCAAGAAGGAGGTCGGCTCGTGGCCGTTCGTGTCGACGCTGGCGCGTCTGCAGCGGACCGTGTTCGTCGACCGCACGCGACGCACGGCAGTCGGCGAGACGGCAGGCGAGATCATGGGCCGTCTGGCATGCGGAGATACCATCGTCCTATTCGCCGAGGGCACGTCGAGCGACGGCAATCGCGTGCTGCCGTTCATGACCTCACTGTTCGCTGCAGCAAAGCCTTCAACCGGAGAGGCTGATGCGGCGCCCGACGCGGTGGTGCAGCCGTTGTCGGCCGTATATACGCGGCTGCACGGCCTGCCGCTCGGGCGAGCCGATCGGCCTCGCGTCTCCTGGTACGGCGACATGGAGATGCGCGGCCACGCCTGGGAGCTGCTGAAGGCCGGGCCGCTCGATGTCGAGATCCGCATCGGCGATCCCGTGCCGCTTTCGAGCTTTGCCGACCGCAAGCAGCTGGCCCGGCACAGCGAGGCGCAGGTGCGCGAGCAGGTCGTGCGCACGCTGAGGTGGCGCCCGGTCGGGGAGAGACTCGATGTCGCGCATCCGGAGCCTGCCCCGGCGGCCGTGAGATCGCGCGTTAGCGCAGATCCAGGGCAAAAGTGGACGTAAAGTTCTCCGCTATATAGAGAGAAAAAGCTGAGCGCCGGAAGGCGGCGCTTCCACATGCAGGCACGCAAAGACCATGGACGATCGCCTGACGGAAATTGAAGAGGACGTGGCCGAGGCCACATCCGCGCTGGCTTTGGACGGCCCGATGGGCGGTCGCAAGGTCTTCGTGCGCACCTTCGGCTGCCAGATGAACGTCTATGATTCCGAGCGCATGACCGAGGCGCTCGCGTCGCAGGGGTACGCCGAGACCGGAAGCCTCGAGGACGCCGATCTCGTCATCCTCAATACCTGCCACATTCGCGAGAAGGCAGCGGAGAAGGTCTATTCGGATCTCGGGCGCATCCGCGTCGTGAAGGAAGAGCGGGCGGCAGCAGGAAGCGACACGGTCGTCGCGGTGGTCGGCTGCGTCGCGCAGGCGGAGGGTGCCGAGATCGTGAGGCGTGCGCCTGTCGTCGATCTCGTCGTCGGCCCGCAGAGCTATCATCGTTTGCCCGATCTCATTGGGCGGTCGCGCAGCGAAAACCGTTCGCTGGTCGAGACGGAGTTTCCGGAGGAAGAGAAATTCGCGCACCTGCCGAAGCGGGCGCCGTCGCGCGGCGTGACGGCGTTCCTCACCGTGCAGGAGGGGTGCGATAAATTCTGCACGTTCTGCGTGGTGCCGTATACGCGGGGCATGGAATATTCGCGTGCCGTCGCAGATATAGAGCGCGAGGCGCGAGCGCTCGTCGATGCCGGCGTGCGCGAGCTGACGCTCCTCGGGCAGAACGTCAACGGTTACCACGGAGTCGGGCCGGGCGGGCGCACCTATTCGCTGGCCGATCTTGTCCGGCATCTCGCGCGCATCGAGGGGCTGGAGCGACTGCGCTACACGACAAGCCATCCGCGCGACATGAGCGACGATCTCATTGCCGCGCACGCGGAGGAGCCGAAGCTGATGCCCTACCTGCACCTGCCGTTCCAGGCGGGGTCGGATCGCATCCTGGCGGCGATGAACCGCAAGCACACGGCGCGCGAGTACACCGAGCTCGTGGCGCGCATCCGCGCCGCACAGCCGGACCTCGCGCTGTCGACCGACGTCATCGTCGGGTTCCCGGGCGAGACGGAAGCGGAATTTGCGGAGACGCTGGCGCTGTTCTCGGAAATCGGGTTCGCCGCGGCGTACTCGTTCAAGTACAGCCCGCGCCCGGGAACGCCGGCGGAAAAACTCAGCGATCAGGTTCCCGACGAGGTCAAGACGGAACGTCTCGCCAGGCTCGAGGAGCTGATCAAGCGGCACCAGACCAATTTCAGTGCGCGATGCGTCGGACGCACCCTGCCGGTGCTGTTCGAGCGGCCTGGACGCCACCCTGGCCAGCTCATCGGGCGGTCGCCGTTCCTGCAGGGCGTGCATGCAGACGCCGCGCCAGAGCTGCTCGGCAAAATCGTGCCTGTTGAAATTTCTGGCTTTGGGCCCAATAGTCTAGCGGGTGTCATACGGCCGGAGTGATGATCCGGTAACGCTATGGCGGCTTTACCCGCGCGGGCGCTGCGGCCCGGTAGAGCCGTGTGCTAGGTTAACCATCTCGAAGTGACGATTCGCAGCGAACCCATATCTGGAGCGCCGATTGGCAGCATTTCGCGGGAATCCGGTCGCTGGACCGGGAAGATCGCCTAAGACCCAGGCCGCAAACAAGCGTCTGGTGGTGCCGTTCGAGGACAACCGCAATCTGACGCGGCTACTCGGTGAATACGATAGCCATCTCGCATTGATCGAGGATCGCCTCGGCATCGAGGCGCATGCGCATGGCAACGTCGTCACGCTCAACGGGCCAGAGCCGTCCTGCGATCTCGCGCGCTTCGTCCTCGAGGAGCTGTACAGCCGGGTGGCATCGGGCGAGGCGATCGGCGCGGGCGACTTCGACGGGCTGATCCGCCACGCACGCGAAGCCAGCGTCCCTGGCGACGGGCAGGCGCAGATCACCACGCGCCGCCGTGTCATCAAGGCGCGCACGCCGATGCAGAGCACCTACATCCGCGCGCTGGAGAAGTCGGATCTCGTGTTCGGCATCGGACCGGCGGGCACCGGCAAGACGTATATCGCGGTCGCCTATGCCGCGCATTGCCTCGAACGCGGCATCGTCGAGCGCATCATTCTCTCGCGGCCGGCCGTCGAGGCGGGCGAGCGGCTCGGGTTCCTGCCCGGCGACATGCGCGAGAAGGTCGATCCGTACCTGCGCCCGCTCTACGATGCTCTCTACGATGTGCTGCCGCCCGAGAAGGTCGAAAAGGACCTCGAAACGGGCGTTATCGAGATCGCGCCGCTGGCATTCATGCGCGGTCGCACGCTGGCGAACGCCTACGTCATCCTCGACGAGGCGCAGAATACCACCAGCATGCAGATGAAGATGTTCCTCACCCGCCTCGGCGAGAACTCGAAAATGGCTGTCACAGGCGATCCGAGCCAGATCGACCTGCCGTTCGGCATGAAGTCGGGGCTGGTGGAAGCGACGGCGCTGCTCGCCGACGTCAAGGGAATCGAGGCGATCCGTTTCACCGGCGCCGATGTGGTGCGCCGCGACCTCGTGGCGCGCATTGTTGATGCATACGACCGTCAGAAGTAGTTTACGCCAATGCCTCACATATCCTCAGCAACCGGAGCCGCGCCCGACGATGGCGACGACAGTGCTCCGCCAGACGACGACCCGGACCTAAGTCTCGACATCGATGTCGTGCTCGACGGCGGCGACTGGGATCAGGTCGCCGGCGCCGAGCAGCTCGTGCGCGCGGCAGCCGAGGCGCTTGCCGGCGAGCTGGCGATTTCCCATGCCGAGGTCTGCGTGGCGCTGTCGAACGACGAGCAGGTCGCCGAGCTCAACGGAAGCTACCGAGGCAAGCCGAAGCCGACCAACGTGCTGTCGTTCCCGGCCGTTCCGATGCTGCCGGTTGAAGGCGAGCCGCGATTTCTCGGCGATATCGTCCTTGCCCTCGAAACACTGCAGCGGGAGGCGGCGGACCTTGGTGTGCCGTTAGCACATCACATGCAACACCTCGTCGTGCACGGATTGCTGCATCTCCTCGGGTATGATCACCAGACGGAAGATGAGGCCCGAGAAATGGAGGGTCTCGAAGTGCGGGTGCTCTCTCGCCTCGGCGTCGCCGATCCCTATGCGGCTGCGGGCGAGCCGATGCGCCCGGACAGTGAACACGATTAACCATGAGCGACACACAGTTACCGATCTCCAAGGACCAAGCACTGGCGGCGGCTACCGCGCCGGTCGAAACGTCCAGCAGCCCGCAAAGCCTGCTCAATGCTCTGCTGAGCCGCATAGGATTGCGCTCGCCGAGCGTGCGCGAACTTCTGGAGGCGGATCTCAAAAGCGAGGCGGAGGCCGACGCCGCCGCATTCTCGACCGAAGAACGCGAGATGCTGCGCAGGCTGTTGCGCTTCGGGGGGCTGCGCGTCGACGACATCATGGTGCCGCGTGCCGACATCATCGCGCTCGAAGAGAGCGACTCGCTTGCCGAGCTGTTGCGCACGTTCGGCGAGGCGGGCGTGTCACGTATTCCGCTTTACAGCGAAACGCTCGATGATCCGCGCGGAATGATCCACGTAAAGGATCTGTTCGGGTGGCTGACGCGCGAGGCGGCCAGCGAGGCCGTCAGCACGCGCATTGCTGTCGCTGCAGAGGACGGCAACGGCCACAAGAAGGCCGATGCGACGCCGGAGCCGCAATCGACATTGCTCGATTTCGGTCATGTCGACCTGTCGCGGCCCATCACCTCGGCGAAGTTGCGCCGGCCCGTGCTTTACGTTCCGCCATCGATGCCGGCGACGAACCTCCTCATCCGCATGCAGTCGACGCGCATCCACATGGCGCTGGTGGTCGACGAGTACGGCGGCACCGACGGGCTCATCACCATCGAAGATCTCGTCGAGCAAATCGTCGGCGACATCGAGGACGAGCACGACGTCGCGGAGGCGGCCTACATCGTTGACGATCCCAAGCTCGGGCTCATCGCGTTGGCGCGGACGCCCATCAACCAGCTCGAGGAGCATCTCGGCGTCAAGCTCTTGAAGCCCGAGGAGGAGGAGGACATCGATACGCTTGGCGGGCTGATGTTCTCGCTGCTCGGCCGCGTGCCCGTGCGGGGCGAGCTCGTGCGCCATCCAAGCGGCATCGAGCTCGAGGTGCTGGACGCAGACGCGCGCCGCCTCAAGAAGGTGAAGATTCATCGGCCGAGCGAAATCGAGGCGCCGGCGCCCGATGCAGGCAAGGCGTGAGCGTCGCGGCGGCATCGGCGCGGCAGGCGCGCCCCGTAGCGGCGATCGCCTCACGCCTAGCCGGGACGCTGGTTCCAATATGTGAACGGGTGCGTGGTGCTTCCGGCTGGCGGCGTGCCGCCGTCGCCTTCTGCGCCGGGGCGCTGTCGGCGTTGGCGATGGCGCCGTTCTTCGCTTCGCCGGTGCTGTTCGTCACGTTGGCAGTGCTCGTCTGGCTCATCGATGGATCGACTGCCTCCTCGCGGCGCGCCAGTTTCTTCAGCGCGGCCAAGGCTGGCTGGTGGTTCGGCTTCGGGTACTTCCTTCTTGGCTTGTTCTGGGTCGGAGAGGCCTTTCTCGTCGAGGCTGACAAGTTCGCCTGGCTGATGCCGTTCGCCGTGTTGATCCTGCCGGCGGGACTGGCGCTGTTCACTGCGGCTGCGGCCGGAGTGGCGCGCCTTGCGTGGTGGCCGGGTCTCGCCCGCGTCCTCGTGCTCGCGATCACGCTGTCGGTCGCGGAATGGATGCGCGGCCACATCCTTACGGGCTTCCCCTGGAGCGTCCTCGGCTACGCGTTGACCGCGCCCTTGCCACTCATGCAAGCAGCCTCCGTGCTCGGCATCTACGGGCTGACGCTCGTCTGCGTGGCCGTGTTCGCCGGCCCGCTGGTGCTCATCGCGGATGCCAAATCCGATGCGCGCCTCACGGCGTTGCGGAATGCGCTGGTGCTGGCGACCGTGCCGGTGCTTGCACTCTACGCTTTCGGCATCTGGAGGCTGTCGGGCGGCCCGGCGCCCATGTTGGACAGCGTGCGCGTGCGGGTGGTGCAGGCGAGCGTTGCGCAGCGCGACAAGTGGCGCCCCGAGAAGCAGCGGGAGATCTTCGAGGATCAGCTTTCGCTCTCGCGTCACGATCAAAGCGGCAGACGGGACGACCTTAACGGCATAACGCACTTGATCTGGCCGGAAGCAGCCATGCCGTTCCTGCCGCTCGAGCACCCGGAGGCGCTGCAGGCGATCGGGGCGCTGCTACCCGAAGGGACGCAACTGCTTTCGGGGGCATTACGCCTCAAGCACTCGCCCGCAACGACGCCCGGGGCGCCCCGGCAGGGGTACAACAGCCTCATGGTGTTCGGGGACCAAGGCAATCTCGAACAGACCTACGACAAGATCCATCTCGTCCCGTTCGGAGAGTATCTGCCGATGCAGGCGCTCCTCGAGAGCATCGGGCTCGAGCAGCTGACGCGGTGGCGTGGCGGGTTTTCCATCGGCGCAATGCCGCGCCCGCTGCTGTCGATTCCAGGCCTGCCGCCGGTCGCGGCGCTCATCTGCTATGAGGCCATCTTTCCAGCCGCGGTCGTGCAGGGGGACGAGCGCCCGGGGCTGCTCATCAACGTGACCAACGATGGCTGGTTCGGCGATACGACGGGCCCGTGGCAGCACTTCCACCAGGCGCGCGTGCGCGCCGTCGAGGAGGGATTGCCGATCATCCGCGCCGCCAACAATGGCGTGTCGGCAGTCGTAGACTCTCAAGGTCGCGTGGTTGCGATGCTTATCCTTAACGCGCGTGGCGTGTTGGACAGCGGCATTCCCACGTCTATCGGCCCGACTGTTTACGCTAAGTTGGGTGACTGTACTTTCGCAGCTCTCGCCTTGGTCTTCCTTGGAGTGGCGGCTGTGCTCAGAAGGCGTTCGCGTGTCTAGAGACAATTTGGCGGTTGTTCTAGACTTAATCGGCCGTCATAAATCTGTGATCGGAGCGCCCCGCGGCAATTCGGGGTGCCTTCGGCTCCCTCGAGGGGTGGCGACCCGCAAGCAAAACGTGCAGAACAACCAGTGGCGGGATTAAGGTAAGCGGCATGCCTAAAGAGAATGCGTTGGAAGAAACGGGTGTCGAGCTCGAAGAGCGTGGCGGCTCGCGACGTGCAAATCCCATTGATGTCCATGTCGGAGGCCGCGTGCGGTTACGCCGCATGCTGCTCGGGATGAGCCAAGAGAAGCTTGGCGAGCATCTCGGCCTGACCTTCCAGCAGATCCAGAAGTACGAGAAGGGTATCAACAGGATCGGCGCGAGCCGGCTGTTCGACCTCTCGCAAGTGCTGAGCGTCCCGGTACAGTTCTTCTACGAGGAACTCGCCACCGGAGCTGCCGGCGGAGCATCGGGCTTCGGCGAACGGCCAGCCGAGAGCTATGCCGCAGAATTCCTCGGGAGCCGTGAAGGGTTGGAGCTCAACAAGGCGTTTGCCCGGATTACCGATCCGCGCGTTCGGCGCTCGATCGTCGACCTGGTAAGGGCGTTCGCCGGAGAGCAGCCCTCGAGCGAATAAGCAAATCGGCACAGGTGCTAAGGGCGCGGCCTGCGGCCTGCGGCAGAGAAGCCGTGCGCACATGCCCAGCTACGGGTGTCCTTGACCCCGCATGCAAAGCTTGAGAAAACGCCCGCGATTTTAGCCAAACGCCAGAAGGCGGGGAACCCGAGTGGCACGCAAATCCTATCTGTTCACCAGCGAATCGGTCTCCGAGGGACACCCGGATAAAGTTTGCGACCGGATTTCCGACGAGATCGTCGATCTTTTCTACCGCGAGGGTCCCAAGGCGGGCATCGATCCGTGGGCCATTCGCGCGGCGTGCGAGACCCTGGCTACGACCAATAAGGTCGTCATCGCGGGGGAGACTCGCGGCCCTGAGACGGTGACGAAGGACTGGATCGCGCACGTTGCGCGCATGGCCATTCGCGACATCGGCTACGAGCAGGAGGGCTTCCACTGGGATAAGGCCGACATCGAGGTTCTGCTGCATCCGCAGTCGGCCGACATCGCTGCCGGCGTCGATGCGCTGCAGCCCGGCGCCAACAAGGAAGAGGGCGCGGGCGATCAGGGCATCATGTTCGGATACGCCTGCACCGAGACGCCGGAGCTGATGCCGGCACCGATCTACTACGCACACAAGATTCTGCGCGACCTCGCGACGGCCCGCCACAAAAAGGAGAACGGTGCGGCGCTGCTCGGGCCCGACGCCAAGAGTCAGGTTACGGTGCAGTACGAGAACGGCAAGGCCGTCGGCGTGACGCAGATCGTCGTCTCGCACCAGCATATCCAGGAGGATCTGTCCTCGTCCCAGATCCGCTCCATTGTCGAGCCCTATGTGCGCAAGGCGCTGCCTGACGGCTGGATCAGCAAGGACACCGTCTGGCACATCAATCCGACGGGCAAGTTCTTCATCGGCGGTCCGGACGGCGACTGCGGGCTCACCGGCCGCAAGATCATCGTCGATACCTACGGCGGCGCAGCTGCGCATGGCGGCGGTGCTTTCTCGGGCAAGGACCCGACAAAGGTCGACCGCTCGGCCGCCTACGCGGCGCGCTACCTCGCCAAGAACGTCGTCGCAGCAGGTCTTGCGGACCGCTGCACCATCCAGCTCTCCTATGCGATCGGCGTCGCCAAACCGCTGTCGATCTACGTCGACACGTACGGCTCCGGAAAGGTCGACGAGGCGAAGCTCGAAAAGGCGCTGGGCGAGGTGATGGACCTGTCGCCACGCGGCATCCGCAAGCACCTCGATCTCAACAAGCCGATCTACGCGCGCACCTCGGCCTACGGCCATTTCGGCCGCACGCCGGATGCGGAGGGTGGCTTCTCGTGGGAGAAGACCGACCTTGCCGATGCCATCAAAAAGGCTGCCGGCTAATCCCGGCGTGGAGGCGCTACAGCACGACGAGGCGCCTCAGCACGAGCTGCGATCGTTCGGAAGGCGGCGCGGGCGCAAGCTGAGCGCGCGCCAGCAGCACCTTCTCGACGAGGTGCTGCCGCGCTTTTCTCTGCCGCTTTCGGAGGCGGCGCCGTCAGCACTCGCTGGGCTTTTCGCGTTGCCGGTATCTCGGGTCTGGCTCGAGATCGGCTTTGGCGGCGGCGAGCACCTCCTTTGGCAAGCGCGTGCGAACACCGACGTCGGCCTCATCGGCTGCGAGGTGTTCGAGGACGGGATCGTCAAGGTGCTATCCGGCATCGAGTCGGACGGGGCCCGCAACGTCAGGGTCAGCGCCGAGGACGCGCGCGCCGTGTTGCGCTGGCTACCTTCCGGGGCCATCGACCGGGCGTTCATTCTCTTTCCTGATCCGTGGCCGAAAAAGCGGCACGTGAAGCGCCGGCTCATCAACCGCGCGCTCCTCGACGAGCTTGCCCGCGTCATGGTCCCAGGCGGGCAACTTCGCATCGCGACTGATATCGGCGACTACCTGCGGACAATCCTGCTCGCGTTTCGGGGGCACCCCGGGTTCCTGTGGCGGGCCGAGGGGCCCTCCGACTGGCGGGAGCGGGGCGCCGACTGGCCACAAACGCGCTATGAGGCCAAGGCTGTCCGCGAGGGCCGGAGGCGGTATTATTTGCGGTTTCTAAGGGTCGATCCGGCGTGAGCAGCCCCCATCCCCTTGCAACAGGGGTCATGATCCCGTAATATTTGTTCGCTCATGATCATCTCAACTGTCAGGAGTGGGCCCTACGGGTCCGCTCTTTTTGTATTGGCAGCCTGAATTGCCACAGGGGATCGGCGAACTGGCCGTAGAAACTGCGCATATGCACGCCGGCGAAAGTGCCTCGAGTGATCGTTTCATCGTCGAAAGCGGTGCAGCGGCGCGTGTCGCCGAACTCATCGAGCCGGCACTCGCCGACCGCGGCTTCCGGCTCGTGCGCGTCGCCGTGTCGGGAGGCGACACCAAGACGCTGCAGATCATGGCCGAACGCGCCGACGGGACGATGACGATCGACGACTGCGAGGCCATATCAAAGGAAATCTCGCCGCTGCTCGATGTGCACGACCCGATCGCCGGGGCCTACCGGCTCGAGGTTTCCTCGCCAGGCATCGACCGGCCGTTGGTACGGCCCTCCGATTTCGAAGACTGGGCCGGGCACGAGGCGAAGATCGAGGTCAAGGAGCTGATCGACGGGCGTCGACGCTTTCGCGGCATCCTCGAGGGCTTCGAGGATGGGGAAGTGCGCATCGAGGTCGATCTCGGTGAGGCGGGAAAGAACGTGATCGGCATACCGGTGGGTCTCATCGGAGACGCTCGCCTGGTGCTGACCGACGAATTGATACGCGAGGCCTTGAGCCGCGCAAAGAAGGGCAAAGCACTGTCCGACGGCGCCGAAGCGCCGCTGACGGACGCCGAGGAGGAATAAGACCATGGCAATGGCCGGCATCAGCGCCAACAGGCTGGAGCTCCTGCAGATCGCAGACGCGGTCGCGCGCGAGAAGTCGATCGATCGCAAGATCGTCATCGAGGCGATGGAGGACGCCATCCAGAAGGCGGCCAAGTCGCGCTACGGTGCGGAGAACGACATCCGCTGCGAGATCGACCCGAAGACGGGCGAGGCGCGACTGTCGCGGGTCCTGGCGGTGGTCGAGAACGTCGAGAACGATGCGACGCAGATAACGCTCGACGATGCTCAGCGCCGCAACAAGGACGCCAAGATCGGCGATCTCATCGCCGAGCCGCTGCCGCCGTTGGATTTCGGACGCGTCGCGGCGCAGAACGCCAAGCAGGTCATCGTGCAGAAGGTGCGCGAGGCCGAGCGCGAGCGGCACTTCAATGAATACAAGGATCGCATCGGCGAGATCGTCAACGGCACGGTGAAGCGCGTCGAGTACGGCAACGTCATCGTCGACCTTGGACGAGCCGAAGGCATCGTGCGCCGCGACGAGATGATCCCGCGCGAGAACGTGCGCTACGGCGACCGTATCCGCGCCTACATCTACGACGTTCGCCGCGAGCCGCGCGGCCCGCAGATTTTCCTGTCGCGCGCGCGCCCGGAGTTCATGTCGAAGCTGTTCGCGCAGGAAGTTCCGGAGATCTATGACGGCGTCGTCGAGATCAAGTCGGTGGCGCGTGATCCGGGCTCCAGGGCCAAGATTGCTGTCATTTCCAAGGATTCCTCCATCGATCCGGTCGGCGCGTGCGTGGGTATGCGCGGCAGCCGAGTTCAGGCCGTCGTCAACGAGCTGCAGGGCGAGAAGGTCGATATCATCCAGTGGAACCCGGACGCGGCGAGCTTCATTGTGAACGCTCTAGCCCCGGCCGAGGTGACGAAGGTCGTGCTCGACGAAGACTCGAACCGCATCGAAGTGGTGGTGCCGGAGAGCCAGCTTTCGCTGGCCATCGGCCGCCGCGGCCAGAACGTGCGCCTCGCATCGCAGCTCACCGGCTGGGACATCGACATTCTCACCGAGCAGGAAGAGTCGGAGCGGCGCCAGAAGGAGTTCTCGGAGCGCTCGAACCTGCTCATGGAAGCGCTCGACGTCGACGAGGTCATCGCGCAGCTTCTCGTTACCGAAGGCTTTGCCTCCATTGAGGAGGTCGCCTACGTCGACATCGGCGAAATTGCCCATATCGAGGGCTTCGACGAGCACACGGCGAACGAGATCCAGACGCGTGCACGCGAGTACCTCGAGAAGCAGGAGGCCGATCGCGACGCCAAGCGGCGCGAGCTCGGCGTCGCCGATGAGATCGCGAAGGTCCAGGGTGTCACCACCGCGATGATGGTCGCGATGGGCGAGAACGGCATCAAGACGCTCGAAGACCTTGCCGACTGTGCCACCGACGACCTCGTCGGCTGGACCGAGCGCAAGAAGGAAAAGGACTCCGAGCCGGTGCGGCACAAGGGCGTGCTGGAGGGCTTCGAGATCGGCCGCAAGGAGGCCGAGGAGATGATCATGTCGGCGCGCGTGTTGGCCGGCTGGATCAAGCCGGAGGATCTCGCGGCACCGGCCGCAGAGGGTGCCGAGGACGAGGCTGCGGTCGAAGGCGGTGACGACGCCGCCGTCGAAGGCTAGCAAGAGATGTCGGCGAGAGGAGCATTTGCTTGGGCGCTGAGCTCATCGAAGACGCAGAGGACGGCGACGTGCGGGGCTCGCTCCGCCGCTGCGCCGTCACGCGCCAAGAGCTTCAGCCCGAGGAATTGATCCGCTTCGTCGCCGACCCTTCCGGCACGATCGTTCCCGACCTGACGCGCAAGCTGCCCGGTCGCGGCGTATGGGTGAAGTGCGAACGTACCGCGGTCGAGGCGGCGGTGAAAACCAACGCCTTCGCCAAGAGCCTCAAGCGCCAAGTCAGCGTGCCTGCAGACTTGTCCCAGCGGATCGACACACTATTTCTAGAGCGCATCCTCAAAGCGCTGTCGCTGGCCAATAAGGCCGGTCTTGTCTCCACCGGAGCGGAGAAGGTCGACAAGCTGCTCGACAGCGGCAAGGCCGCGGCGCTTGTGCATGGCGCCGACGGGACGGCCGAGGGACGCCGCAAGCTGAACGCCAAGTTCACGGCGATTCAACGGGATAAAGGCCGGTCAGCCCCCATTGTTGATTGGCTCACCATCGAACAATTGAGCTTGGCCATGGGGCGGTCAAATGTGGTACATGCTGGCCTCATACAAGGCGGAGCCACGGAACGGTTACTGAGCGAGGCCGAGCGCTTAAGGCGCTACCGGTGCGGCTTGAGCGCATCCTAAGGGCCGAAAAGCGGGATTTCGGAGTTTGAACGAGAAGAGCATGACAGAGACCAAGGACACCACCGACAAGACTCTCCGCGGAGGCGCGCGCAAGCCGCTGTCGCTGCAGCGGACGGTCGAGAGTGGCCACGTCCGGCAGAACTTCAGCCACGGCCGTTCCAAGTCGGTGGTCGTCGAGAAGCGCAAGACGCGCAAGCTCGCCGGGCCTGGCGGGACGGAGAACGAGGTGGCGAGCCCTGCGCCGGTCGTCGAAGCTCCCGTCGCGCGCAAGCCGTTGCGTCCCGAGCCGGCAGCGCCAGCGCAGAGCGCAGCGGCTCCCGCCGTTGGCCGCGGCCTTTCCGATGAAGAGCGCGATGCACGCGCCCGGGCGCTGGCTGCAGCGCGCCAGCGCGATGACGTCGAGCGTCAGGAAGAGCGCGTGCGCGCAGAGCTTGCTGCGGCTGCCGCCGCAGCGGCGCCTCCGCCGCCACCGGCAGAAGTAGCGCCGACGCCTGCTCCCGTCGCGGAGGTTGCACCTCAGGCGCCAGTCACCGCGCGTCAGCCCGAGCCGCAGCGTGCTCCAGAGGCACGCGCGCCGCAGCATCATCGCGAGCATCGTGGCCCCGACTCCCGTGGTCCCGGACCGGGAGGTCCGCGTGGCCCGCGGCCTGGCGGCGACAGCGGCCCACGTGGTCCGCGGCCCGGTGGTGACGGCGGCCCGCGCGGCCCGCGCACATCCTACAATCCTGCGCTGCAGCCGCGCGAAGGTGGCCGCCCGCGCGAAATCGACATTCCCGTCCCGACGCGCGCAAAGCCGGAGGCCGAGGCGCCCAAGCGGATCGTCCGTGGCCCCGAGATGGGCGACGAGGACGATCGCGGCGGCCCCAAGGGGCTGCGCAAGCCCGGAGCTACCCGCGCACCGACGCCGAAGCCGGACGAAAAGCGCGAGCGCATCAAGCTGACGATCAACAACGCTTTCGACGAGAAGCAGCGCGAGCGCTCGTTGGCCTCGCTGAAGCGCAAGCGCGAGCGCGAGAAGCTCAAGGCGATGGGTATCTCCCAGGCGCGCGAGAAGATCGTGCGCGAGGTGGTGATTCCCGAGGTCATCACCATCCAAGAGCTCGCCAACCGCATGACCGAACGCGCCGTCGACGTCATCAAATACCTGATGAAAGAAGGCGCGATGCACAAGATCAACGATGTGGTCGACGCCGACACGGCGGAGCTCATCGTTCAGGAGTTCGGGCATACGCCGAAGCGCGTTTCCGAGGCCGACGTCGAGACTGGATTCATTGGTGAAAAGGATGAGGAGGGCGCGCTCGAGCCGCGCGCTCCGATCGTCACCATCATGGGTCACGTCGATCACGGCAAGACGTCGTTGCTCGACGCCATCCGGCAGACGAACGTCGTCGCCGGCGAAGCGGGCGGCATCACTCAGCATATCGGTGCCTACCAGGTGAAGACGCCGAGTGGCGCGAAGGTGACGTTTATCGACACTCCGGGCCACGAGGCGTTCACCGCCATGCGCGCACGCGGCGCCAAGGTGACGGACATCGTGGTGCTCGTCGTCGCTGCAGACGACGGCGTCATGCCGCAAACGGTCGAGGCGATAAACCACGCCAAGGCGGCAGGCGTTCCGATCATCGTTGCCATCAACAAGATCGACAAGCCGCAGGCCGATCCAAATCGCGTGCGCACGGAACTCCTGCAGCACGAGATCGTGGTCGAGAGCATGTCGGGCGAGACGCTTGATGTGCCGGTGTCGGCGCTCAAGAGGACCAACCTCGACAAGCTGCTCGAGGCGATCCAACTGCAGGCGGAAATCCTCGACCTCAAGGCTAATCCGAACCGTTCAGCCGAAGGCATCGTCGTCGAGGCAAAGCTGGAGCGCGGTCGTGGCCCGGTAGGTACGGTGCTTGTTCAGCGCGGCACGCTCAAGGTCGGCGACATCGTCGTCGCAGGCAAGGCCTGGGGACGCGTCCGCGCCCTCATCGACGAGCTCGGCGCCAACGTTCCGGAGGCGGGTCCGTCGATTCCGGTGGAAATCCTGGGCTTTGACTCGGCGCCCGAAGCAGGCGACCAGTTCGCCGTCGTCGAGAGCGAGGCTCGTGCCCGCGAGATCACCGACTACCGCGTGCGCAAGCGCCGCGACACCATGGGCTCGGCCGGTACACCGCGTACGCTCGAGCAGATGATGCAGTCGCTGAAGGAGACGGGCCGCAAAGACTTCACGCTGCTCGTCAAGGGCGATGTGCAGGGCTCTGTCGAAGCCATCGCCGGCTCGCTGCGCAAACTCGGCACCGACGAGGTTGCGGCGCAGATCGTGCATTCGGGCGTCGGCGGCATCACCGAATCCGACGTGGCGCTGGCCAGCGCGTCGAAGGCGGTCATCGTCGGCTTCAACGTGCGCGCCAATGCGCAGGCGAAGGCTCTGGCCGAGCGCGACGGCGTGCAAATCCGCTACTACAGCATCATCTACGATCTCGTAGACGACGTGAAAGCAGCGATGTCGGGTCTGCTTGCTCCGACCATCCGCGAAATCTACCTCGGCAAGGCGGAAATCCTCGAGGTGTTCAACATCTCGAAGACCGGCAAGGTCGCTGGCTGCCGCGTCACCGAGGGCAAGGTCGAGCGTGGCGCGAAGGTGCGCCTGCTGCGCGACGACGTGGTGATCCACGAGGGCACGCTGTCGACCTTGAAGCGCTTCAAGGACGAGGTGAAGGAAGTACCCGCCGGACAGGAATGCGGCATGGCCTTCGCCAACTACCAGGACATCCGTCAGGGTGACCATATCGAGTGCTTCAACATCGAGACGGTGACCCGCTCGCTCTGATCGCTCACGCGCGCTAGTCCGTTCGCTCGTATGGGCGAACGGGCGCGCTCCGTGGGGCGGCGCTCGCGCCGGGTCGCCTTGCTCCCCTGGCCCTGCGGGCCAGGCGTCTATTTAAATCGCGATGCCAAGGGCGGTCCGATCCCGCCGTGGCAAATGGGCTAGACTCAAGTGACCAGATCAAAGAAATCCGGGGGCTCGGCGCCTCCATCGCAGCGTCAGCTTCGCGTCGGCGAGCTGATACGGCACAAGCTGGCAGAGATGCTGGCGCGCGGCGAAATCCACGACGACGTGATCGCCTCGCACGTGATCACCGTTCCCGAGGTGCGGCTATCGCCGGACTTGAAACTGGCAACGGCCTATATCGTGCCGCTCGGCGGCGCCGATACGGAGACGGTGATCGAAGCGCTGAACCGCAACAAGCGCTACATCCGCGGCGAGCTCGCGCATGCCGTGAACCTCAAGTTCGCACCCGACATCCGCTTCCGCCGCGACGAGACCTTCGAGGAGGCGAGCCGCATCGATGCGCTGCTGGCGAGCCCCAAAGTCCGCCAGGACGTGGAGAAGGACTGACCCAAATGGCTCGTCGCAAGAAGGGAAACCCGGTTCACGGGTGGGTGGTGCTCGACAAGCCGATCGGCATGACGTCGACGCAGGCGGTCGGCGCCGTGCGCCGGCTGTTCGAGGCGCAGAAAGCCGGACATGCCGGGACGCTCGATCCGCTCGCCACCGGCATCCTGCCGATTGCGCTCGGCGAGGCTACAAAGACGGTACCGTTCGCCGTCGACGGCGAGAAAGCCTATCGGTTCACGGTTCGCTTCGGGGCGGAAACCGACACCGACGATGCCGAAGGGAAGGTCGTGCGCACGTCGGGCGTGCTGCCGACGCTCGAAGACATCGAGAACGTCCTTCCAGATTTCACCGGCGAGATCAGCCAGGTGCCGCCGGCTTTCTCGGCCATCAAGATCGACGGCAACCGCGCCTACGACCTCGCCCGCGCGGGGGAGACCGTTGAGCTCGAGCCGCGCTGGATCGTGGTCGAGGACCTGCGGCTCGTCGACATGCCCGATGCATCGACGGCGGTGCTGGAGGCCGAGTGCGGCAAAGGTACCTACGTCCGTGCGCTAGCGCGCGATATCGGTCGTACTCTCGGCAGCGCGGCGCATGTCATCGCCCTGCGCCGCACCAGAGTCGGCCCGTTCCACGAGGAAATGTCCGTACAACTTCCGATGCTGGAGGCCGGCGATATCGAGCAGTTCCTGCAGCCGGTCGAGGCGGCGCTGGGCGACATTCCGGGTCTCAGCGTCGGGCCGAACGATGCGGCAAGCCTTTCGCGGGGGCAGGCGGTGCTGGTGCGCGGGCGTGACGCGCCGATCCTCAGCGGGGCGGCCTATGCCCACTTCAAGGGCCGGATTCTGGCCCTCGGCGAGCTGGAAAAAGGCGCCTTCCGGCCCACGCGCGTCTTCAATTTCGGCTGAAAATTCGCTCCACAGGGCATGAAGGCGAATCGTTAACGCCCGAGAGGCCTTGCCGGCGGCGATTTGTGCTCGCGGCCGCGGCGGGCTCGTGTATAAGACGGCCACCACTTGCGACCCTGCTGGACGACATCCCGGCTGTGGCCGCACCCGGAGGGCAATGCCCTCTCCTTCACCTCAACAGAAAGGATGCCCGATGTCGCTGTCGCCAGAGCGCAAGAGCGCGCTCATCAAAGAAAACGCCACCAAGACCAACGATACCGGCTCGCCGGAGGTCCAGATCGCCATTCTCACCGAGCGCATCAACGACCTGACCGAGCACTTCAAGACGCACAAGAAGGACAACCACTCGCGTCGCGGCCTCCTCAAGATGGTGAGCCAGCGCCGTCAGCTCCTCGACTACGTGAAGCGCAAGAACGAGCAGCGCTACCAGACCATCATCGACAAGCTCGGCATCCGCCGCTGATCACGACACGCGCGCGGAAGGCCGGAGCGCAGCGCGCACGGCCATCCGCCCGCAAACTCTAGAGGCAGTGAGCCTCGCACCTCGGCCTGGAGCCGAAGGTGGCGTCGCCGGCATTCCGGCTGGCCGCGCAATGCACCGAGATGAGAGAAAGAAAGAACGCACATGTTTGATATCCATCGTGTCGAAATTGACTGGGGCGGCCGCAAGCTGTCGCTCGAGACAGGGCGCCTTGCACGCCAGGCCGACGCTGCCGTCTATGCCCAGTATGGTGAGACGAGCGTGCTCGCCACCGTCGTCGGCGCCAAGTCCGTTAAGCCCGGCATCGATTTCTTCCCCCTCACCGTCAACTACCAGGAAAAGACCTACGCCGCGGGCAAGATCCCGGGCGGCTACTTCAAGCGCGAGGGGCGCCCGACCGAGAAGGAGACGCTGACGTCGCGTCTCATCGACCGTCCCATCCGTCCGCTGTTCGTCGAAGGCTTCAAGAACGAGACGCAGGTCGTCGTCAACGTGCTCTCGCACGACATGGAGAACGACCCCGACATTCTCGCGGTGGTCGCTGCTTCGGCGGCGCTGACGCTCTCCGGTCTGCCGTTCCTCGGCCCCATCGGCGCGGCGCGCGTCGGTCTCATCGGCGGCGAGTTCGTCTTGAACCCGATGATCGACGAGATGGCGGAATCGACGCTCGACCTCGTCGTCGCCGGTACGACCGACGCCGTGATGATGGTCGAATCGGAGGCCAAGGAGCTTCCGGAGATGCAGATGCTTGAGGCCGTGATGTTCGGCCACAAGCATTTCCAGCCGGTCATCCAGGCGATCATCAAGCTCGCCGAGAAGGCCGCCAAGGAGCCGTGGGACATCCAGATCCCCGACGCGCAGAAGTACGCTGCCAAGGTGAGGGAGCTCGCCGAGGCGGACCTGCGCGCCGCATTCTCCACCAAGGAGAAGCAGAAGCGCTACGAGCTGAAGGATCAGGCCAAGGCGAAGGTGAAGGCCGGCGTCGAGATTCCCGACGATCCGAGCGAGCAAGTGCTGCTTTCCGATACCTTCAAGGCACTGGAAAGCGAGATCGTGCGCGGCGACATCGTCAAGACCGGCCGCCGCATCGACGGCCGCGACCTGAAGACGGTTCGCCCCATCGTCTCCGACGTGCACGTGCTGCCGCGCACGCACGGCTCGGCGCTGTTCACGCGCGGTGAGACGCAGGCGCTGGTCGTGGCGACCCTCGGCACCGGCGAGGACGAGCAGTTCGTCGACGCGCTGGAAGGCACCCGCAAGGAGCGCTTCCTGCTGCACTACAACTTCCCGCCATTCTCCGTGGGCGAGACGGGCCGCATGGGCTCGCCCGGCCGTCGCGAGATCGGCCACGGCAAGCTCGCCTGGCGCGCTATCCATCCGGTGATGCCGGAGCAGGAGGCGTTCCCCTACACGATCCGCGTCGTGTCGGAGATCACCGAGTCGAACGGCTCCTCGTCGATGGCGACGGTGTGTGGCACCTCGCTCGCACTCATGGATGCCGGCGTGCCGATCAAGTCGCCGGTGGCGGGCATCGCCATGGGCCTCATCAAGGAGGGCAACGACTTTGCCGTGCTCTCCGACATCCTTGGTGACGAGGACCATCTCGGCGACATGGACTTCAAGGTGGCTGGCACCGAGAAGGGCGTCACGTCGCTGCAGATGGACATCAAGATCACCGGCATCACCGAGGAGATCATGCGCGTCGCGCTCGAGCAGGCGCGCGAAGGCCGCATGCACATCCTCGGCGAGATGGCGAAAGCGCTGTCGGGGGCTCGCACCGAGCTCGGCGAGCATGCGCCGCGCATCGAGACGATCAAGATCCCGACCGACAAGATCCGCGAGGTCATCGGCTCGGGCGGCTCTGTCATTCGCGAGATCGTCGCCGAATCCGGCGCCAAGATCGATATCGACGACGACGGCACGGTGAAGGTCGCCGCCGCCAAGCGCGAGTCGATCGAGGCGGCGCTGAAGCGCATCAAGGAGATCGCCTCGGAGCCGGAAGTCGGTACGATCTACAGAGGCAAGGTCGTGAAGATCATGGACTTCGGCGCGTTCGTGAACTTCTTCGGCGCCAAGGACGGTCTCGTGCACATCTCGCAGCTCGCGCCGGGTCGCCCGGCGACGGTCGGCGAGGTCGTGAAGGAAGGCCAAGAAGTCTACGTGAAGCTCCTCGGCTTCGACGAGCGCGGCAAGACGCGCCTGTCGATGAAGATCGTCGACCAGACGACTGGCCAGGAGATCCCACGTGCGGAGGGTGACGAGCCCGAGCCGGAGATGCGCTCCGAGCGCCCGCCGCGGCGCGAGCGCGAGGGTGGCGGGCGTGACCGCCGTCCGCCGCGCCGGGACCGCGAGGCTGGCTGAGGCCTAGCCCGAGGCCTTGGGGCCAAATCGTCGAGAGAATGATGGGCCGCCGGAGATCACGGCGGCCCATTTCGCTGCGTTGGCCCTGCGGCAATCTGTGTTGACCGAAGTCAATTCCCTGGAGGGCTGCGAAGCGCATGGTGCCTACAGCCACAACATCTCCTTCCCCCCAAGGAGCAGGCCCTTCCCCCCCCATCCCAACCCCGGGGCCGTGTGGTGAAATTAGAGGCGCCAGATCCGATGAATGGACGGCGCCTCTTTTTTTGCCTTTTGACCTCGCTCAGCCGCTGGCCGCGTGCTCGCAGATGCGCGGCAATGGCTTGCCGTTGAACCAAAGCTCGTAGCTGTTGGGTGCATTCGTGCGCGCCCACGACGTCTTGGATATGTCTTTCACGTTGAGCTGCAGCCCGAGCGTGCCAAACATCGTCGCAATCTGATTGGCGCGCTGCTCGTCCTCCGCGTGGAAGAAGCGCAGCTCCTGATTCGACGTCGCATAGCCTTCGAACTTGCGAACAGCGGGGAAGCGCACGGCCGCCTTGTCGGCGTCCTTGAACGCTTCGCGCAGACGCACGAGGCAATTGTAGGTGTCATCGTTGGGGACATGGATGAAGACGCGTGCCGGGCGCCGCTGCAGGGCGATGCTGTAGGCGGCCGCTACGTCGGAGTTCTCCTTGGCCGCGCTCTGAATGGCGACCTCGAGCATGGGCAGCAGCTCGGGGTTTTCGGCTGTCGTTGCGTAGTCAATCTGCGCCGAAAGGAATTCGACCGGCACCTTGCCGTTCTTGGCGAGGTACTCGAACATAGCGATCCCGTACTTCTGCTTTTCCGGCGACTTGTCGGTGACAAGGTCGATCATGCTTTTGAGGTCGTTCACGTTCTGCTGCCAGCGCGTCCAATACCAGCCCATGCCGGCAACCGTGAGCGGCACGAGCACAATGGACATCAGCTTGAAAAGCGCATCCCACATATCGGCGCTGAGGCGAATTTTCATCGCTTGTTCCCCCTTGGGTTTCATGGCCCGAGTTCGTCGGGGAAAAGCGGCATCGACGTGACCGCAGGGCAACCGCGGGGCCCGCGTTGCTCGACGTGGTTAAGCTCGTAAGCCGTGCGTAAAGCTGCCGTAAGACTGTTCAGTGGTGCCTGTGCCTTGCGCGTGACTGCGGCCGCCTTGGCCATGGGCTAGGAAAGTGTCTCCCACTCAGGACGAATAGGAGGACACTTCATGATGCGTACGAGCTTTGTCGCATTGCCGCTCGCGGTCGCTGTGCTCAGTGTGGCCACAATCTCGACCGCCGAGGCCGGCTGCCGGCGTGCGGGCGGCGTCGCGACGATGGTCACCAAGGATCTCGCCGTCTTCATGGCCAATGCGGCGCTGAAGAACTCGATCGCCGATCATGGCGAGCGTCCGGCCGGACCGGTGCAGCTCAAGTGCACGGACGACACGCTGACGACGACCTGCACAGCGCGCCGCATGGCCTGCAAGTAGGTCCTGCGGTAGCGGGGTTTTGAAGCAACTTAGATCGTCGCCGATAAGCCGATCTTGGCTCGGCTCGAGTACCTCTTTGAAGGTTGTTCAAGGAGGGCTCTCATGCATCGCCATCTTCCCATCGGCGCCTTGGCTGCCGCGCTCGTTTTTAGCGCGGTGGCGCTCGGCTCGCCGGCTCAGGCCGCCCCGGTTGCCGGACTGAGTGCCGTCTCCGGCGACAGCGCGCATGCGGCATCAATCGTCGATCAGGCGGGCTGGCGCCGCTGGCGCTGGCATCGCAATTGGTGGTGGCGCTGGCGCCGCTGGTAATGCGCAAACGGGCAGCGTCACGTTCGCGGCGCTGCCCGTTGCAGTCCTTTCGAGAGCGGCTTTGAGCTACTCGGCGAGCAGCGCTTTTTGAATTGCGGCTTCGCCAGAAATCATCTGCCAGAAGGCAATCATCTTGGCCGCGTCATGAAATTCTTCGAGGCGGAGAATCTTGTCGCCTTGATAGGTGACGAGCTGGCGATATGACCCGACGAGGGTGTGGCGGGTGGTCTTGTGACGGATGTAGCACTCGATCTTGGCGCGCCCGACACCGTCACTGAAGCGAAAATACTCGGAGACGCACACGCTTTCCGCCACGTCGAGGATTTGCTGCAGCGTTTCGCGATAGGCTTTCTTGCCGACGATCGTGAGGGGGCCGCCGTCGGGTCCTCCCGTGTTGCAGAAGTAGGTGAGATCGTCGGTGAAATGGTGCACCAGGCCGTCGACGTCCCCGTTGCTCCAGGCGGCGTGAGTCGCCTCGAGAATCATGCGGGCTCTATGCTCGTCGAGATCCATTTTCCAGAATCCTTCCCCTCAGCGGTCGAACCATAGATCCCAATTGGAAACCGGTGATCCAGCAGCCGGCCGCTGCGCCCAATCGCCTAAAGCTCCGATATCGATGGGAGTGCGCTTGAAGGATGGCATGCGAACGTGATGCTTCCTGCTCGGTCCAATTATTCTGCCAGCTCAAACAAGCAAAGCAAGTCCTGCATTAGTCCTGCGCTATTTGAATGTCAGGCGATTGTTTTTTCTCTCAGGCAACTACGCCGCGATGAAATTCGAGCGCAAATTCCGATGGCGAGCGGAAAAGACCGCAATTGCTAAGGCTGCGAAAAATGGAGCGGCCAAACCCGCCCTTTTTGTCCTGTCGGTAGGGATGAGAAATGCCCACTATCTAGTCAGGGGATACTGACCTTAGACAGCTTCAATTTCTGTTACCGCAGTTATCTGTTCGGGCATCTGGGCTGTTGCATCCTCGTTGGGCCAGAGACCTTCGGCGGTTCGCATCGTGCCGGAGCCCGACACGCTGACCTCCTCGAAGCCTGCCCCACGCAGCTTGTCGGCGATGAGCTCGTTCCCAGCGAAGCTCTCGATCAGGCCCAAAGAAATCGTAGCGCGGTAGCGTCGTCCGCGGCGAACTGTGAACGTGCCCACTGGTGACCTCTCAATATCTTCTGGCCTCTGCAGCAGCGCATAATGACATGTCCAGGGGCGGCGTGGACGACGTCGGATGCAAAGGGTAGCTTCGCGCGGCGGGCACGGGAGGCGAGGCATGTCGAAACGCGCGGCCGTTATCGTCGGGTCCACCGGTGCAATCGGGCGCCAATTGGTGCCGCTTGCCGTCGCCTCACGACAGTTCGATAAGCTGATTGTCCTGCATCACCGGCCGACGCCATATGGCAGGCTGCCAAATATCGACGAGCGGATCGTCGACTTCGCCCATTTGCCTGGCCTGCAATCCGGGGAGGACCTCGAAGCTATTTTCTGCTGTGTCGGTACGACGCAGACGAAGGCGGGATCGACAGAGGTGTTCCAGGCGGTCGATCGCGACCTGCCGATTGCGCTCGCCCGGTGGGCTGCCGAAAACAATGCCACGACGTTCGTTGGTATCAGCTCGGTCGATGCCAACTCGGGGTCGCGCAGCATCTACCTGAGGACCAAGGGGCAGATGGAGGCCGGGGTTGCAGGAGCGGGCCTGCGCTCGACCTACCTGTTGCGGCCGTCGCTGCTCGCGGGCGAGCGCGACGAGTACCGTCTGGCCGAACGGGTCGGCAACCGGGTGCTCTCTGTCATCGGTCCGCTGATGGTGGGCCCCGCGCGCAAGTATAGGGCAGTAAACACAAAAACCGTTGCGAAGGCGATGCTCGCCTGTGCTGCGCAGGCCGCTCCCGGGGTGCATATCGTCGAGTCCGACGTCATCCAGGGGCTCGGAGGGGAGCCCTAGGCGCCCTGCTGCGAACTATTTCTCGGGTATCCTTAACCATGCAGGAGGATGGCTTTCCGGCCACCCCCAGGGAAGAAAGCAACTTTAATCAAGCGCGCGACACAGTGCAGTCTTTCCCCGTATCCTGCAGCCGACTAGCCGTTGGCGCGAGAGCGTCCGTGAGAAGAAGTGCCCAATGAAGATCGTCATCGCCCCCGATTCCTTCAAAGAAAACCTTACCTCCCTGGAAGTGGCGACTGAGATCGAGACGGGCCTGAAGCGGGTCTGGCCGGATGCCACCTACGTAAAGGTCCCCATGGCCGATGGCGGTGAGGGGACCGTGCAGTCGCTAGTCGATGCGACCGGCGGCCAGATCGTGAAGGTCGAGGTCTCGGGGCCCATGGGGGCCCGCGTGCTGGCCTCCTACGGCTTGCTGGGTGACGGCAAGACGGCGGTGATCGAGATGGCGGAGGCCTCGGGCCTGCCGCTCGTCCCCAAGGAGCAGCGCAATCCGCTCGTGGCGACGACCTACGGCACCGGCGAGCTGATCGGGGATGCGATCAAGCGCGGCGTCACCGAGATCATCCTCGGCATCGGCGGCTCGGCGACAAATGACGCGGGCGCGGGACTGGCGCAGGCACTGGGTGTCCGCTTCCTGAACTTCGGCGGCGCGCCTATCCGCGACCTGATTGCCGGCGGCGATCTCGACGACGTACAGGCGGTCGATATGTCCACGGTCAATCCGGGCCTTGCGAAGGTCCATATCAGCGTCGCGTGCGACGTCACCAATCCGCTGTGCGGGGAGAAGGGTGCCTCGCGCGTCTATGGCCCTCAGAAGGGTGCAACGCCGGAGATGGTCGAGCGGCTGGACAAGAATCTCGCCCACTTTGCCCACGTCATCAAACGCAGCATCGGGGCCGACGTCATCGACCGCCCGGGCGCTGGCGCGGGTGGCGGCATCGGCGCCGGTCTGATGGCATTCACCAACGCGGAGCTGAAGCGCGGCGTCGAGCTCGTCGTGGCGGCGACCCGCCTTGAGGACCACATGCGGGGTGCTGCGCTCGCCGTCACGGGCGAGGGTCGCGTCGACTTCCAGACGGCCTTCGGCAAGACGCCATCGGGCGTTGCGGCGGCAGCACGCAAGCATGGCGTACCTGTGGTCGCCATCGGTGGCGGTCTCGCCGACGATGCGGGCGGCGTGTTTGCGCACGGTATCGACGGCCTTGAGACGGCAACGCCGAACGCCATGCCCCTCGACGTGGCAATCAAGAAATCGCGTCAATATCTGCAGGATGCTGCAGAGCGCGCTGCGCGGCTGATCATCATTGGCCAGCGGATGGCCAAATAGGCCAGGCACAAATTGCTTCAAGCGGTAGCGCTTCTGATTAAGTATCGAAGCGCAGGCCGATGGGCATGCGATCAAGCGCGCGCTAGCTTGCTCCCGAAGTCCCATTCATTTGGAATGGGAACGGGGGCGCGCATGAAGTTGTTGCCAGAGTTGATCGCGGGTCCGCAGGTCGGAGCCTTGCTCAAGCTTGCGGTTCATGCCGCCGTCGTCGCACAACGCGCGCCTGTTCCCACTGAACCTGCAGCCGAAATCACCAACTGGGAAGGTGGCGTCACGTACCGGCCCGCCGTGGTCGTTCGCCCGCAGACAATCGACGACGTGGTGCGCGTCGTCGCGGATGCGGTGAGCTATCCCTCGCCGGTGCGTGCGGTCGGGAGGCTGCATTCGCCGGCGCCGTGCTCCGCCGACGTCGGCGGCACGATGCTCGACATGACGGGCATGACGCGCATCATTGAGATAGGCCACGACTTCGTGACGGCCGAGGCCGGTGCCCTCTATATCGACGTGGCGGAGGATCTGGCCCGGCACGGCAAGCAATTTCACATCAATACAGAGATTGGCAATGTCACTCTGGGCGCCGTCGCGTGCGCAGCAACGAAGGATTCTTCGCTGATCGGGACGTCGCACTGGGGGCAGATCAGCTCATTCGTCTCGGGCGTGAAGATCGTGCGGCCTGATGGCAGCGTCGCGAGCTACAACGAGATCGAGCACCCGCAAGAGATGCGCCTTCTGCGATCGAGCTACGGGCTGCTCGGCGTTCTCGTCGAGGTGACGCTGCGGATCAAGCCGCTCACGGCGATCTATGCGAAGCAT